>JAZLFF010000027.1:0-4504 GCA_045615645.1 Treponema sp. | reverse complement strand
AGTTGTGCACATGCCTGTTTTACTCCAATTTCATCTGACAATTTTATTGCCTGTTCTTTAAATTCTTTACTGTACTTCATTGTTGTACCCTCATTTTATTTTCGGGTATTTTTCGACTGTACTTTTATGTTAACCGTTCATATATATTATTTTTTTCCTTGTGCAACTACATATTTATGTAGGGGGAAAATGGAGGGCTGTTCTCTTTTTCAGGTTTTTGTGAAATGGAGGTCCGTCCCTCTTTTCATGTTTTTATGAAATGGAGGTCCGTCCCCTTTTTCACATTTTTATGAAATGGAGGTCCGTCCCCTTTTTCACATTTTTATGAAATTGGGGACGGACCTCTTTTTCACAAAAAGATGAAATTGGGGACGGACCTCTATTTTGAATAGAAATCCAGCCCCACTCCTTAAAACGAAAAAAGATTCCTCTTTTTAATTATTTAAGGTTTTTAAATTTTTAAGATTATTAAGGATTTTTTGAAAAATATCGAAAGATTCTAATGTGAGAGATTCAAAATTATCTTGAGGTGTGTGAAATAAAGTCCAGGTTTGTGGTAAAATTTTCTGTTTTATATAGAAGGAAAGTTCATCAGACGGAAGCATAGTTATAGCAACTGCAGGAATTCCGTTTGCTAAAAAACTTGCATTATCACTGTAACTTGTGTGCAACTTAAACCAACGTCCACCAGCTGTGTCTGAAATAATTTTTTCAGCCTTATTTTCCAAATCAACAATACGTTTTTTTATAACAGACGACGCGCCCTCAGGAAGATTATTTTCACAGATTATCGGAACATTACCACGCCCCATACAATCGAACACGAAAATATCATCATCCATTATATTAAGTTTTCTAAAAACCCCTGCCAACGCAAACGCCCCTTGCCCTTTTACGCCAGACGCTCCTTCTTCCTCTCCATCGGTAAAAATCAACCTTACATTATGAAACTTGCACTTTCCAGTCAAACACTCTTCGTTCACCCGGCACGCCCACTCCATCAATCCAAATACCGCCGCAGAATTATCATTTGCTCCAGGAGAAAACTCCGCCCTGTCATAATGCGCAACAACCGTTTTTACCTTAAACATTGAATTATATTGAGTTATCGGAAATTTTACGTAAATATGATTTTTTCCTTCCAACTGAATAATTGCCGTATCCAGCCCGCGATCATTCAAAAACTTCTGAATAAATAAAAGTCTGTCGCAAGAAGAGGAAATAAATTGCTGGAACAGTAAGTCATTAGTCATTAGATATCAATTTACTTCCTGAAATACGTCAGTAAAGTAGCCGCTGGAAGAAATTTTCTCTCCTCCGTTAGTCAAATGATTTGTATCTCCAAGGCGTTCTACACGAAACATTGCCTGACCGCGAACTCGTTCTTCGGTATTCAAAACAGTAATCGAAGTTGGCGCCACGTAAAAACTCTGCCACAACTGCATTGGCGACATTCCCGTAAGATGAGCAATTATTGTAAACATAATTCCAAGATGACAGAAAAATACAAACGTACAATTTTCTTCAAGATTTTTTTCAGAAACAAGCTGATATTTTTCTTTACCGTCGCCACCAATTCCACCTTTATCGAGTGCGCTGTAACGAGGTTCAAAGTTTGGATTTTCTACGGGATTTGTTACGTTGTAAAAGCCTTTTTTATTGCGGATGTAACCGTACTCTGCTAAAAGTCCGTCAATTCCGTCGCAAACTTCCTTATATTTCTGCTTGATTTTTCCGGCCTTCATCAATTTTGAATTACACCACAAATCTTTATCAAAATGTTTTTTATCATCGTAATAAACATCGGGAATAAAATCCCAGCACATTGTGTTTTTGCCGGCAAGTTCTTTTATTTTGAAGGATTTTGGATAGTTTGTGCGATAATGAAACTCCTGGAGCCAGGACAAAGTTTGTGCGGTACGGCCAAGCTGTTTTAAGGCAGGCTCTCCGGTAGCTTTTGCACGGCCCATAGGAGAGGTATAAAATGCCGTCACGTTTTTCCAGCCAACAATTCGCTTGGTTAGAAGTTCAACTTCGCGTTTACCTTTTGGAGTAAGATTATCGTTTTTATAATCCGGATCACCGTGACGAACAAAAATCAGTCGCATATCACCTCAGATAGATCTTCGGAGCCATTCTATCGTAAATCCTAAACGACAGTCACGATTGACTATCGTTTTTAACGGATTTGCTATTTTAGGCATTTACAAATTCTTTCTTTAAGAAGTCGAGGTCTAATTCTGGATAAAGCACGTGAGCGCTGAGCAATTTATTTACACGTTCACGAGCTTCTTCCTGAACTTTTGCATCAAGATCGATTTTACCTTTGGCAGGTTTACCTTCTTTTGTAAGGCCAGGTTTTGTTCCGCGCAAAACAAAATCGATAATTGCGGCAACTTCCTTCATATCTTCTTCATTCATGCCCAAAGTTGTAAGGGCTGGAGTTCCAATACGAATACCACTTGTCCACCAAGCACCGTTTTTGTCGTATGGAAGAGCGTTTGCATTTGCTGTAACACCACAAGCGAACAATGCAGCTTCGGCCTGTTTTCCTGTAAGTCCGTAACCTGTAACGTCTACGAGCATAAGGTTATTATCTGTTCCGCCCGTCTGCAATGGCATTCCGTAAGATTTGCAAGCTTCGGCAAGTGCCTGTGCATTTTTTACAACATTGTGAGCGTATGCCTGATATTCTGGAGTACGTGCTTCTTTGAAGGCGATTGCTTTGGCTGCCATAACGTGACCAAGTGGACCGCCCAAAACCATTGGACAACCTTTGTTTACATAATCTTCAAATTCTTTTTTACAAAGAATCATGGCACCACGTGGACCGCGTAAAGTTTTATGTGTTGTAGTTGTAACAACGTCTGCCCATTTTACAGGATCATAATCGTCTGTAAGAACTTTTCCGGCAACAAGGCCTGCAAAGTGAGCCATATCTACCATTAATACTGCTCCGCACTTATCTGCAATTTCGCGGAAACGGCGGAAGTTGATTTTTCTTGGGTAAGCAGAAAAACCTGTAAGAAGAATAAGAGGTTTTACTTCCATTGCCTGCTTTTCGATTGCGTCATAATCGAGCAAACCTGTTTCGCGGTCAACTCCGTATGGATGGCTTTCGAACATACGTGCAGATACGTTCATTTTATATCCGTGAGTAAGATGTCCACCGCAAGAATAATCGAGTCCCATAAGCTTCTGATTTCCAAAGCGTTTACGGAGCATATCAAATTGTTCGGCTGTAAGGTCGTTCAAAGATTTTACACCAAGTTCTTCCAATGTTGGAGTTTCTACTTTTGCACTTAAAATTGCCCAGTAAGCAACTAAGTTTGTATCTGCACCAGAATGTGGCTGAACGTAAGCATACTCTGCACCAAAAAGTGCTTCTGCTTCGTGTGCAGCACAATTTTCTACAGCATCAATATTTACACATCCGCCATAATAACGATGTTCCGGATATCCTTCTGCATATTTATCTGTAAGAAGATTTCCCATTGCCGACTGAACTGCAAGTGAACAGTAGTTTTCAGAAGCAACAAGCTTAAGATGACTGCGCTGATTTTCAATTTCATTTACGATTGAAGCTGCAATTTCAGGTCCAACAGATGCAACCTGCTGAAGATTTGCAACATACGAACACATTGCCGCAGTTGGCTTTCCGCCGCAATTTGCCAAATAATTTTCCAATGGTGTAGACATAATTACCTCTTTTTTTTCTATATTTGTGATTATAAATAGTAACAAAAAGATAATTGAAATTCAATAAAAAAAGGGACTTGATTTACCGTACGATCTATATATAAAAAAAAACGGTAAATCAAATCCCTTTCAAACTTTATTAACTATAATTATTTTTAACATACAAAAATCAATTTGTCGCCTACATATTTATGTAGTCTAAAAGCATCATTTTTAGGAGATTTGTTCGTAAATAAAATTATCTACTTTGATTTTAGTTAAAAAACACTACATTGTTTATCAATATATATTCAAATCTAGCATTAATCACATTTCGGTTAAATAAAAAAACGCGCCCCGCAATGGAACGCGTTTGTAAAGTTCGTAAAAAACGACTGATTAACGTTTTGAGAACTGGAAGCGGCGACGAGCACCTTTCTGTCCGTACTTCTTACGTTCAACCATACGTGAATCACGTGTAAGGTATCCGTTAGCTTTAAGAGCTGTGTGTGCATCTGGATCAATCTGAATCAAAGCACGTGAAATACCATGTAAACAAGCAGCAGCCTGACCATTCAAACCACCACCTACTACAGTGATTACAAAGTCATATTTATTACCCATTCCTGTTACGAGTAAAGGCTGATTAACAACCTGAACCTGTTCAGCAGTAACAAAGTAATCTTTTACATCTTTTCCATTAACAACAACTTTACCTGAGCCTTCGCGAACAAAAACACGAGCAACAGCAGTCTTTCTTCTACCTGTACCAATAGCAATATTCTTTACCATTTCCTAACTCCTATTAAAGTTCGATTGGCTGTGG
>JAZLFF010000026.1:0-3880 GCA_045615645.1 Treponema sp. | reverse complement strand
TTAGATAAATGGTCTTTGAGCCTGTCGAAATGACCGATTTGGTGGTTTCGACAGGCTCAACCACCCCGACGAACAAGGAGAAAATACCATGTCTATTTTAGTAACAGGTGGCGCAGGATTTATTGGCAGCCACACAGTTGTTGAACTTCAGAACGCAGGTTTCGATGTTGTTGTTCTTGATAATCTTGCAAACTCAAGCGAAAAATCTCTTGCACGCGTAGAAAAAATTACCGGCAAAAAAGTAAAGTTTTACAAAGCCGACATTCTTGACCGCGATGCTTTGAATAAAATTTTTGATACAGAAAAAGTTGATTCTGTAATTCATTTTGCAGGACTTAAAGCTGTTGGTGAATCGGTTGCAAAACCTTGGGAATATTACGAAAACAATATTGCCGGCACACTCACACTTGTAGATGTAATGCGCAAACACAATTGCAAAAACATCATCTTCTCTTCATCTGCAACTGTTTACGGCGACCCGGCATTTATTCCAATCACCGAAGAATGTCCAAAAGGTCAGTGTACAAATCCATACGGATGGACAAAATCTATGCTCGAACAGATTTTAAGCGACATGCAGAAGGCCGATCCTGAATGGAACGTAATCCTCCTCCGCTACTTTAATCCAATTGGTGCACACAAATCTGGAACAATGGGCGAAAATCCAAACGGAATTCCAAACAATCTTATGCCATACGTTACTCAGGTCGCTGTTGGAAAATTAAAGGAACTTGGAATTTTTGGAAACGATTACGACACTCCAGACGGAACAGGTGTCCGCGATTATATCCACGTTGTTGATTTAGCAAAAGGTCACGTAAAAGCCCTTAAAAAGATTGAAGAAAAAGCCGGACTTTGCATCTACAATCTTGGAACAGGTCATGGTTATTCTGTTTTGGACATTGTTCACAATTTTGAAGAAGCAACTGGCGTTAAGATTCCATACGTAATTAAAGCCCGCCGCCCAGGAGACATTGCAACTTGTTATGCCGACCCTTCCAAAGCCGAAAAAGAACTCGGTTGGAAGGCTGAATACGGCATAAAGGAAATGTGTGAGGATTCTTGGAGATGGCAGTCCAATAATCCTAATGGATACGAAGATTAAACCTTAAACTGGTCTACCTGAGTTCCAATTTCAGAAATGGACTGTTCGATGTTTTTAGAAATGTCAACAAGTTCAGCACCTGTTGAGTTGATTTTTTCTGCACCGACAGCCATTTCTTCCATACTTGTTTTAATTGCAATTGTTGCATCCTGTAACATTGCAACTTCGGCAAGAATAGATTTATTTCCATCAGCCATTTCTTTAGAAGCGGCACGAACTTCTGTTGTACTGCTGTTCATTTCACCTAAAGCGGCATTAATCTGCATAGAACCTTGCTGCTGTTCAATCATTGCACCATGAATCTGCTGAACTAATTCATCTGTACTTTCCATACGATGAGATACATCTTCAAATGCAGAACTAGCCTGTTCAAAAGTTTCAGCAACAGTATCAATAGATTCCTGAATATTCTTTAACTGAGTACCAATTGTTTTTGATTGATTTGTAGAAGTTTCTGAAAGTTTACGAATTTCGTCAGCAACAACAGAGAATCCTTTACCAGCATCTCCGGCATGAGCCGCTTCAATTGCCGCATTCATAGCAAGAAGGTTTGTTTGTCCTGCAATATTAGCAATTACCTGGTTTGCCTGTTGCAAAGTATCACTCTGAACACGAATATTTTCAATCTTTTCATTAACTTTTAACTGTAAGTCCAAACCATTTCTAGTACTTACAATCAACTGTTCAAAAGATTCAGCCATATTAACTACCGAAGTGTTTACTGTCTGAATGTTTCCAATCATCTCTTCTACTGCAGAAGAAGCCTGAGAAACTCCCATGCTCTGTTTTTCAATCATTTGTTCAAGACTTTCAATATTTGCTGCAATCTCATTTACGGCACCTGCTGTCTGTTCTACACTGTGAGTCTGACCTGTAATCTGATTATGAACTGATTCAATATTAGCAATAATCTGAGTAATAGAACTTCCAGTTTCTTGTGTACTTGCCTTTAACAAAGTGCCGGCTTCTGTAAGTTTATCTTTTGAGTTTTTAATATCAGAAACGATCGTTTGAAGTTTTTCTGAGAAAGCATTGAACCCGTCAACAACTTCTCCAATTTCATCAGAAGAAGCAGCAGGAATACGTTTTGTTAAATCTGCGTTTCCAGAAGAAATATCTACGATTGATTTTTTTACACTCTTTAATGGACGAATTAAAACACCAACAAGAACAATACTGATAATGCTTGCAAGAATGATGATAACAACTGTAAGAATAATAGAAGTAATTTTCATTTTGATTAAATCAGCAAAGTAAAAAGCTTCAATAGTTACTGCAAAAACTGACCAATCTGTATTTGGAACAGGTTGATAAGCAGCAATCATACCAATACCGATAGAATCATCGTGGAAAGTTTCCTGTCCTGTACGACCTTCAAAAATATGGCCAAGAATAATTCCAATACCTTGTGTAGTATCAAGAGGGCCGTTTTCTTCAGCTTCTTCAGCCGAACCTGTATCAACACCTTCATTTACATTTGCAATAGTAAGCTGTGTTGAACGGTTAATAATTGAAGGATGCATTCCAGCTCCAACGTCAATTTGTCGTAATACATCTTCAAATGCGTTTCCGTTTACAATAAGAACAATTACACCAATAGGATTATTTTCAAAATCATAAACTGGAAGTGCATAATACTGGAGAACTTTATTTACTACAGTACTAAACGCTGGATCAGAAACATATTCCTTTCCGGACATTGGAATTTTAAAATAATCTCTTTCTTTAAAATTCATATGACGGCCATCTGCTGTAATGGCATTTCCGTCTTTATCATAAAAGGCTAAATTTTCGTAGTTTCCTTTTAAATTACTTAAAATATCAGTTAACATATCCTGTTTTTCTTGTAAAGAGATATCGGGATTACGGATTGTATCAACTTTTGAAAGGATACGGATTTTTTCAAATTCACGTTCATTTACCATTTCAACTTGATGACTTACATTGTCTGCAACTTCGCCAAGTTTTTGATAAACATTTCTTGTTAAGCTGTCTGAAAACTTGTTGTAGGCTACAGAACTCAGAACGATAATCGAAGTGACAACAATTCCCAGAATCATAAAAAGCAATTTTGCTTGAAGTGAAATTTTTACAGATTTCTTTTTACTCATGATGTTCTCCTTAATCTAATCAAACAATATGGACTTATTATAACTTAGATTATTGAAAATGCAAAAATTTTATTTTTTTGGGGCAAAACGTTGTGGTTTGAGTTTAGAAATTATCATTCCAAGAATGACAAAGAGAGACAGCACATCTGCAACTGGCTGAGCCCATATAAGTCCATCTGCGCCCATGATACTTTGTAAAATGAATAACGCAGGAATAAAAATAATTCCCTGGCGGAAAATAGAAGCAAGCAAAGCTGGAACCGCAGAGCCCATAGCCTGCAAACAATTTTGACAAATTACAAATGCACCGATAAGCCATGCTGTACACATCAAAATACGGGTAAAATGAATGCCGGCATTAAAAGCTTCGTCGGCAGTAAGGAAAACTTTTACAATCGAGCCGGCAAATGCAAAACAAAGGATAGAAATTACAAGGCAGAAAACTGTTCCAAACAAAACTGAAAAACGGAGGCTTTTTACAAGACGGTCGCGGTTTTTTGCACCAAAACAATATCCAAACAAAGGCTGAACACCACTTCCAATTCCAATGCCAACAAGCAGAACAATCATGCTCACTTTAGAAGTAACGCCGAATCCTGCAACATACAAATCGCCATATTTTGAAAGCTGACTGTTAGTAATAATTGAAGAAACGCTTGATAAA
>JAZLFF010000025.1:0-73006 GCA_045615645.1 Treponema sp. | reverse complement strand
AAGAATGGTTTGAACAATTCAAGAGCCATTTTTGTAGGAAGACCACACTGCCAGAGCTTCAATTCTGGTCCAACAACAATTACAGAACGTCCAGAGTAGTCAACACGTTTACCAAGAAGGTTCAAACGGAAACGACCCTGTTTACCTTTAAGGAGGTCTGAAATTGATTTAAGTGGACGGTTTGAAGCACCTTTTACAGCGCGTTTACGTTTTGTATTATCAAACAAAGCATCTACTGCTTCCTGAAGCATACGTTTTTCGTTACGAATAATGATGTCTGGTGCAGAAAGCTGCTGAAGTCTCTTAAGACGATTGTTGCGGTTAATAACACGACGGTACAAATCGTTCAAGTCTGATGTAGCAAAACGTCCACCGTCAAGCTGAACCATAGGGCGCAACTCTGGAGGAATAACTGGAATAACGTCCAAAATCATCCAAGAAACTTTGTTTCCAGATGCACGGAAGTTTTCAACAATTTCGATACGGCGAAGAAGACGTTTGTCTGTTTTTGCACCTTTTTCAATCATCTTCTGACGCAATTCCGCAGCAAGAGCATCAAGATCAAGGCGTTCAAGCATTGTTTTAATAGCTTCAGCACCCATATCAGCTGTAAATGCAGAACCTGCATAGTGTTCCAAAGCTGCCTGATATTCTTCTTCAGAAAGAAGCTGACCTTTTTTCAAGTCAGTATCACCTGCATCGATTACAATATATTTTTCGTAGTATAAAACTGAACGTAAAGCTGCAACCTGAAGATCCAAAAGAAGACCCATGCGGCTTGGAACTGAGCGGTAATACCAAATATGGCTTACAGGAGCTGCAAGTTCAATATGTCCAGTTCTTTCACGACGTACTTTGAAATGAGTAACTTCAACACCACAACGGTCACAAATTACACCCTTATAACGGATAGATTTGAATTTACCACAGTAGCATTCCCATTCCTTAGTTGTACCGAAAATTCTTTCACAGAACAAACCGTCTTTCTCTGGACGAAGTGTTCGGTAATTTATAGTTTCAGGTTTTTTAACTTCACCATAAGACCATGAACGAATAGTTTCTGGAGAAGCCAGTTTAATTTTTAAGCTGTCAAAATCCTGTACATCACGCATTTGTATCCTCCTTATCAAAACCGGAAGCATTTTTATCAATCAATTCCTGATCACGTTCTGTAAGAGCAATCTGTTTACCCTTAGCATCGTAAATTGTGAAATCAAGAGCCAAACCACGCATTTCCTGAACCAATACGTTGAATGATTCTGGAATACCGATTGGAGATGATGGATCACCCTTAACGATAGATTCGTAAATCTTAGAACGACCATTCATATCATCAGACTTAATTGTCATCATTTCCTGAAGACAGTTTGCAGCACCATAAGCTTCAAGAGCCCAAACTTCCATTTCACCAAGACGCTGACCACCAAACTGAGCTTTACCACCAAGTGGCTGCTGTGTTACAAGTGAGTAAGGTCCTGTAGAACGAGCATGCATCTTATCATCAACAAGGTGATGAAGTTTCATATAGTAGATAACACCAACGAAGATTGGGTTAACAAAAGTTTCACCTGTTCTACCATCATGAACCATCTGCTTACAATCACGTGGAAGACCTGCTTCCTCAAGCTTATCTGCAATCATTTTCTGACTTGGAGACTGGAATACTGGAGCTTCAAAGAACTGATTCAAGTATTTACCAGCAATACCAAGTTCTGATTCAAGAATCTGACCAATGTTCATACGAGAAGGTACACCAAGTGGGTTCAAACATACATCGAGTGGAGTACCGTCTTCCAAGTATGGCATATCTTCAATTGGAAGGATGCGAGAAACAACACCTTTGTTTCCATGGCGTCCGGCCATTTTATCACCTTCACGGAGCTTACGTTTGTTAGCAATAAGAACTTTAACAACTTTATCAACTCCTGGAGACAAATCGTCACCTTCCATACGGCTCATCTGCTGAATATCAATTACAACACCTTCTACACCATGTGGAACACGGAGAGATGAATCGCGAACTTCTTTAGCTTTTTCACCAAAGATTGAGTTCAACAATTTAAATTCTGGAGTTGTATCAGTTTCAGATTTAGGAGTTACCTTACCAACAAGGATATCTCCTGAACGAACTTTAGCACCAATACGGATAATACCTTCTGAGTCAAGGTTAGCAACAGCCTTTTCTGCAGTATTAGGAATATCACGAGTAATGCGCTCTGGTCCAAGTTTAGTTTCACGAATTTCAATAGAGAATTCTTTAATATGAATAGATGTGTACATATCTTCGCGAACAACTCGCTGAGAAATCAATACAGCATCCTCATAGTTGTATCCATTCCAAGGAACGAATCCAACAAGAATATTTCTACCAAGTGCAAGTTCACCATTAAATGTTGCTGGTCCATCTGCAATTACAGAGCCTTCGCTAACTTTTTCACCAACATTTACTGTTGGACGCTGGTGATAACATGTATCCTGGTTTGTTCGCTGATATTTAAGAAGAGTATATTCATCTTCTTCTTTAGTACCTTCAACACGAATCTTAATTTTATCACTTGAAACAAAAACTACTTCACCGGCACGTTTTGCTTTTACAAGAACACCTGAATCGTAAGCACATTTCTTTTCCATACCAGTACCAACATGTGGTGGCTCTGGGAACAAAAGTGGTACAGCCTGACGCTGCATGTTACAACCCATCAAAGCACGGTTAGCATCATCGTGTTCAAGGAATGGAATCATTGAAGCAGAAACGGAAATTACCTGACGTGGAGAAACGTCGATATACTGGACATCCTTTGGAGAACGCTGAGTATAGTTACCACGGTTACGACAAGAAATTGTTTCAGTTGGGAAAGAACCATCCTTTTTAATACCTTCAACAACCTGTCCAATGTAGTATTTATCTTCATCCATAGCAGAAAGATATTCAACTTTATCAACTACCTTTCCGTTTTCAACTTTACGATATGGAGCTTCGAGGAATCCATAATCGTTAATTCTTGTATACATAGCCAAAGAAACAATAAGACCAATGTTTGGACCTTCAGGAGTTTCAATTGGACACATACGACCATAATGAGAATAGTGTACGTCACGAACTTCAAAGCTTGCACGATCACGAGAAAGACCACCAGGACCTAAAGCGTTCAAACGACGTTTGTGAGTAAGTTCAGCAAGAGGATTGATTTGATCCATGAACTGAGAAAGCTGAGAAGAACCAAAGAATTCCTTAATTGCAGCAACAATTGGTTTAATAGAAATTAAATCCTGTGGTTTCATTGTATCAGTTTCTTTCAAACTCATACGTTCTTTTGCAATTCGTTCCATTCTTGAGAAAGCTGATTTCAACTGATTTGTCATCAATTCACCAACAGAACGAATACGACGATTTCCCAAGTGATCAATATCATCAATCTGTTCATCACCAATATAAACCTTGATGAGGAATTTCATAGTATTGATAACATCATCTTTTATAAGTGTGAAATCTTTTACGTCATCTGTATATTCAAACTTTTTGTTAAGCTTGTAACGACCAACACGGCCTAAATCATAACGTCTTTCAGAGAAGAACAAAGAATTTAAATCTTTTTCTGCCTGATCAACTGTCATTGGTTCGCCTGGCTGGAGAATTGCATATACAGCATTTAATGCATCTTCTTTTGTAGGTTCATTATCAACAGAACCTTCTTTTACGTATTTAACCTCTTCACGTTCAAAACAGTTGATAATCATCTGAGAATCAAGAGAATAATTCTTTTCATCTTTATTTCCTGGATTATCGCGTGTATCAAAACGAATTACGCAAATTTTTTCGATATTATTTGCAATAAGGTCATCTACATCATGAGGATGTAATTTTGTACCTGCGTTAAACAAGCGTTTTTCTTCGCCATTTTCATCTTTAATAATAACAGCGTCTGCAAGAACTTTGTCTACCAATGCATCTTTTGAAGCTGAATCATTTTTAACGTCAATATCTTCAACATCGTAGAAGCAGCGGATAATTTCTTCACGTGTGCTATATCCAAGTGCACGGAGGAAAATTGTTCCTAAAATCTTCTTTTTGCGGTCGATTTTTGCATAAATAAGTTCTTTTTTCTGATCAATTTCAAATTCAAGCCAAGAACCACGGTAAGGAATAATACGTGATGAGTATACACCTTTATCATGGCAGAAAATAACTCCTGGCGAACGATGAATCTGAGAAACAACTACGCGTTCTGCACCGTTGATAATAAATGTACCACGGTCAGTCATTAACGGAATGTCTCCCATATAAATATCTTTCTGGAGAATTGCTCCAGTCTGAAGGAAGTTCAAGTTAATACGTGCTTTCAATGGAACAGAATAAGTTAAACCTTTCTGTTTGCACTCAAGTTCTGAAAATTTAAGATTTTCCCAATCCAATTCGTAGAATTCATATTCCAGCGACATATCACCATTTGGACTTTCAATTGGGAAAGTAGAATTAAAAACGTCCTGAAGTCCCTGATTTAAAACTTCTTCTCCATTCTTTAACTTTTCAGCCTGAAGGAAGCTTTCATACGATGATGTTTGGATTGCAATAAGATTTGGTACATCCATAAAGTTTTGAATGTCTTTACCAATGTACTGACGGTTGATTGTTCGAGTTTTTGCGAACATCCCATCCCCCTGCGATTTTGTAAGTTCAGTTACTTTCTGCTACATGCTAGAAACTCTGCACAGCACAGAAGAACCGATATTTTTACCCATTTTGGGATAATTTAAAAATGTACTAAATACGACTAAAGGGGACACCCGAAAAACGTACATTTTTTAGGCATCCCCTATAGTTAAATCAGCTTTGTAATTACAAAACTAATTATTTCTTTGAAGCTTTACCACCAGCTTCTTCTACCTTCTTGATCATTTCATCAGCATCAGCCTTGCTTACGCCTTCTTTAAGAGTCTTAGGTGCGCCTTCAACAAGAGCTTTTGCTTCACCAAGTCCGAGACCTGTGATTTCACGTACAGCTTTGATAACAGCAATTTTCTTGTCTGCTGCAAAGCTTTCAAGAGTTACTGTAAATTCAGTCTGTTCTTCAGCACCACCAGCTGCACCTGCTGCTGCTGGACCTGCTGCTACAGCTACTGCTGCAGTAACACCGAATTTTTCTTCCATTGCTTTTACGAGTTCTGAAACTTCAAGAACTGACATAGATGCGATTGCATCAAGAATCTGATCATTTGTGAGAGCTGCCATATTGTCTTCTCCACTATAAATTAGTTATATATTCCACTCGGTGAGTGGCAGCGGATTTTTCCTCAACTGAGTACTTGCCGCTTTTAGCACAGACAGTCGACAGCTATGAAGCCTGACTGTGCTTTTAAGTAACAATGTTACTTGCAAAAGTTGGAATTAGTTTCCACCTTCTGCTTCTTTCTTTTCTGCGTAAGCCTTCAATGTAGCAGCCAACTTCTGAACTGGGCCGTTCATTGCAGACATAAGCATAGCAATAAGAGTATTCTTGCCAGGAACCTTTGAATAAGCTTCGATTTTAGCCTGATCATAGATTTCATTAGCAATACTAGCACCTTTTACCTGAAGTGCTGGTGCATCTTTTGCAAAGTCAAAAAGAACTTTTGCAACTTCGTTAGAATCTTCTTTTGCCATTGCAACAACAGTAGGACCTTTGAGATAATCAGCAACATTTTCTACTTTCATATCTTCAAAAGCGATACGTGCAAAGTTGTTTTTTACAACTTTAAGAACAGCGTTCTTTTCGCGAAGTTTATCACGAAGAGCAGTAATCTGTTCTACTGTAAGACCACGGTAATCAGCGAAAATAAAGTCACTGTAATCAGCGAAAGTCTTTTTTGCTTCTTCAATAGCTGCAGCCTTAGCTGGCTGGATTTTCTTTGCTTTTACTGCCATTACTCGCCTTCCTTATAATCAACCCAAACACCTGGGCCCATAGATGAACTGATAGAAACTGACTGAACAAAACCTGTAGTTGTTCCAACTGGTCTTTTCTTACTTACTTCAGAAAGAAGAGTTGAAACGTTATCTACGATTTTATCTGTATCCATAGAACATTTACCAACAGCGATATGTACAACACCTGCTTTATCAGCACGGAATTCTGTACGACCTTTCTTAAGTTCTGCAACAGCCTGTCCAACATTTGGAGTTACAGTACCAGTTTTTGGGTTAGGCATTAAACCTTTGCGACCAAGAACCATACCAAGACGACCTACATCTTTCATCATATCAGGAGTAGCAACACAAACATCGAAGTCTAACCAACCACCCTTTACTTTTTCGATATATTCGTCAGAACCAGCAAATGCAGCACCTGCATCCAATGCTTCTTTTACTTTGTCATCTTTACAGAAAACAAGAACTTTCTTTTCGCCACGGAACTGATTTGGGAATACCAATGTATCACGAACAGTAGCATTTTTTTCAAGACGAAGAGCAACATGAGCTTCAACAGTTTCGTCAAATTTTGCAAACTTCATATCCTGAACCATTTTTGCAGCAGCAGCAAGTTCATACTTTTTAGTAAGATCATATTTTGCAGCAGATGCATTATATTTCTTTCCATGTTTCATATTACTGCTCCACCTCTACGCCCATACTGCGTGCAGTACCTGCGATAATTTTTTTAGCTGCTTCGATATCGTTAGCATTGATATCTGGCATCTTTGTTTTTGCGATTTCTTCAAGATCCTTTTTAGAAAGTGTTGCAACCTTATCGCGAAGTGGGTTTCCTGAACCCTTTTCAATTTTACATGCTTTACGAATAAGAACTGCAGCTGGAGGAGTCTTAAGAATAAATGTGTAAGATTTGTCCTGGTAAACTGTGATTACTACAGGAATTACTAAACCTCTTTCCATTGTCTTTGTTCTATCATTGAATTCCTGAACAAATTTTGGAGCTGAAACGCCGTGAGGTCCAAGTGCCGGTCCAATTGGTGGAGCTGGTGTAGCTGCTCCTGCAGGACACTGCAACTTGATAATAGCTGAAACCTTTTTTGTAGCCATTTTGTATTTCTCCCAATTATGGTGTGTAAGTATCATATAGATATCTTACTAACGAGATGCCTATGTCCAACGGACTTGCACCTCTCCCAAAAACAGGATTTATTGGTTTGTATTTGGGATACAAACCCCTGAATTTGCAAAGATCATTTAGAAGTTACGCTTTTTCTACCTGAAGGAATGTAACTTCTACTGGTGTTGGACGTCCAAAAATCTGAACTTCAACACTAAGTTTTTCTTTTTCTAAGTTGATTTCTTTAATTGTACCAGAGAATGTTGCGAAAGCTCCGTCTGTAATCTTAACAACGTCACCAATATTAAATGACTGACGTACATGAACAGATTTTTCGCCTTTAATAACGCCAGATTTCTGCAACAAATTCATTGCTTCATCTTTTGTAATTGGAACCGGACGATCTTTTCTGCTGATACATCCAACAAAACCTGTAACACCCTGAATACGATACAATACTGCACAAGTATCTTTCCAACCAAATTCTGGTAAATCCATTTCAAGCATAAGATATCCTGGAAGGAA
This sequence comes from Treponema sp., assembly GCA_045615645.1. Taxonomy (GTDB): domain Bacteria; phylum Spirochaetota; class Spirochaetia; order Treponematales; family Treponemataceae; genus Treponema_D. The sequence continues at coordinate 65,456 of JAZLFF010000025.1, read as the reverse complement.
CTTATTCATACGAGTTTTCTTTTTACCATCTTTGATTTCTACTAACTCTTCAACAGGAACTTTTACATCTAAAATTACATTAGAATCCAAATCACCTTTTTCAAGAAGAGATCTGATAGTGCGTTCGATTTTGCCTTCATAACCAGTATAAGTATGAAGAATATACCAACATCTTGACATTTCGCCGTCCTATTTCATTAACAAGCGGAATAATGAAGAAAAGCCTAAGTCAAGCAATCCAAGAACAACAGCAATGATAATTGTAGAAACTAATACAACCTTTACTGAAGAAACTACATCTTCCTTTGAAGGCCATACTACCTTTTTCAACTCTGCTTTACTTTCTTTAAAAAACTGAACTACTTTTGCCATAACATCTTTTCCTTATAAATCAGGGCAGGCAGGATTTGAACCCACGACAGGCGGTTTTGGAGACCGCTGCTCTACCAGCTGAACTACTGCCCTATATATTTAAAACCGTCTTAAGACAGTTAAATACCAAAATTATTTTGCTTTTGTTTCTTTGTGCATTACTGATTTTTTGCACCATGGACAATACTTCATTTTTTCCAATTTACCAGTAATGTTTTTACGGTTCTTATAAGTTGTGTAATTCTTTCTTTTACATTCTGTACACTGCAATGCGATAATTTCAACGGAACCCTTTTTCTTGCTACCCATTTTTATATCTCCTAATAAATATCAGTAAAAAATGTTTTCTCAAAGCCCATGTGCAGAATCGAACTGCAGACCTCCACATTACCGATGTGGTGCTCTACCAACTGAGCTACAGGGGCAATTGCAGTTATCCACACTTACTTATAGAAAACGTGCGTTTTATGACTATAAATAAAGATTCAATTTTAGTCAATAAATTCTTTCAAGAATTTGAAGAATTTATCTTTCTTTTTTATATTATTAGATATTATCTTTTATTTATGTTAATATCAATATTAAACATATAGAGGTAAAAGTATGAATATTGACAATTTAATTGATGGAATTCTTAATTCTTACGACAAATATGGACTTGTAAACCGAAATGACATTGAAACTTTTCCTAATCGCCAAACTGTAGTTTCTATTTTAAATGATTTACAAAGTTTAATTTTTCCAGGATTTAGAGTTGCCGAAGTTATTGATCCAACAAATATTCGTTATGTAACAGGTCAAAGAGTTAATAATATAATTGCTCAACTTACGAAAGAAATTCAAAAAGCTTTAATTTATACACTCAAATCAACTAATAATGACACAACAAATATTACTGAATCACATTGTTTTAAACTTGCCGAAAAAACAGCTATTGCTCTTATAGAGGAAATCCCAGAAATCCGCAGAAAAATTCAACTTGATGTCGCTGCCGCTTTTAATGGTGATCCGGCAGCAAAAAGTTATGAAGAAGTTATCCTTTCTTACCCAGGACTTGAAGCAATTCTTGTTAATCGCATTTCGCACTTTTTATACAGCAATGGAGTTCCAGTAATTCCACGCATTATGAGTGAACATATTCATGGTAAAACAGGAATTGATATTCATCCAGGTGCTACAATTGGTGAATCATTTTTTATTGATCACGGAACGGGTGTTGTAATTGGTGAAACCTGTGTTATTGGAAATAATGTAAAACTTTACCAAGGTGTTACTCTTGGAGCATTAAGTGTAAAGAAAAACCTTCAAGATAAAAAACGTCATCCAACTATTGAAGATAACGTAACAATTTATGCAAACGCTACAATTCTTGGTGGTGAAACAGTTATTGGAAAAGGAAGTATTATTGGCGGTAATACCTGGGTTACAGAATCTGTAAAAACTGGATCTGTAATTACTCAAGGTTAAAAAATTAGATACGGTACGTATTACTTAAAGCCTTGTTTAATTTACTAAGAAGGTTTATAAGAAATTATAAACTCGCTTTAAAAAAAACAAGGTTCCCAGACAGTAACACTAAAAGGGAACCTTGCCGTCCAGCAAACTGGACATCGGAGAGAGTTTATCAGCTTATTTACAAGCTGTTAATAATATACCCCATGCAGATTTTGTTGTCAATAATTTTTCAAATTTTTTTTAAAATTTACGAGGTAATTAAATGTCAAAGAAAAATGGTTCTATTATGTACAAGTGTTCAAACTGCGGATACTCGCAACCTCGCTGGTTAGGACGTTGTCCGGAATGCGGTGAATGGAATTCCTTGGAAGAAATTATTATAGATAGAAATGCCATTACCCCTGCAGGCCGTGGAACAGAACAAGTTGAAAAACAAAAGCCTGTAATGCTTTCTTCCGTTGAGGCTCAAAAAAATGTTAGATTTTCCACAGGCATTGATGAGTTTGACAGAGTACTTGGTGGAGGTGCTACAAAACGTTCCGCAATCTTACTTGGAGGAGAACCTGGAATTGGAAAATCTACTCTCCTTCTGCAAACTGTAGCTAGTGTAGGAAAAAATCTAAAAGATGGAAAGATTTTGTATATTAGTGGAGAGGAATCCGCTGCACAAATAAAAGAACGAGCTGACCGTCTTGGCATAGACTGCGCTGGTATTCAAATATTATGTACCTCACGGCTGGAAGATAGCCTTGACGCTCTGGACAATTTAAATCCGCTTTTTGTAATTATCGATTCAATTCAAACTGTTTACTCAGCTGAAGCCGGAATAATTCCTGGAACTGTTAATCAACTGAAGTATTGTGCAAACGAATTTATTTCCTGGGTTAAAGAACGCGATGCCGTTTTAATTATGACCGCGCACGTTACAAAGGAAGGTGCAATAGCAGGTCCGAAATCCTTGGAACACATGGTCGACACAGTTTTATCCTTCGAAAGTAATAATGATGATACTCGATTTTTGCATGCACAAAAAAATAGATTTGGTTCAGTTGATGAACTTGGAATTTTTAATATGACAGAAAAAGGCCTTGTTCCTGTTTCAGACCCGGCAATGCTTTTTCTTACAAAGCGAAAAGATGCTCAACCAGCTGGAGTTGCATGCACACCAGTTTTTGAAGGAAGTCGAGTTTTTCTTGTTGAAATACAGGCTCTTACAGTTCCTGCAAAAGCATCAGTTTCTAGAGTTTATAGTGAAAAAATTGATGCAGGCAGGATTGCAAGAATTGCTGCCGTTATTGAAAAAAGATGTGGTCTACGTTTTTCCGATCAGGATATTTATGTAAACGTTGCCGGCGGTATTAGACTAAGCGAAAGTGCAATTGACTCTGCTTTAGTTGCCGCACTCTATTCAGCTAGAACAGATTTACCAGTTGCCGGAAATACTGCGCTATTCGGGGAACTTTCGTTAGCAGGAGAAATCAGGCCGGTTAAAAAAGCAAAACAAAGAATTAAAGCTGCACAGTCTTCCGGATTTAATTGCGTCCTTTCGCCAGAAGATACTGACGGAAGCATAAAAATTTGTGACATAAAATCCCTGGTAAAGCAAATTTTTAAGAAATAACTGTATCATTTTGACACAGCATTTTTGTGTATTATTGACACAAATCTACCAAAATTCACAAATAAAATATTTTTTACAGTTGGCACGAAACTTGCTATATATTTAATGTAAATTATTGCTGAGGAAAACTTAGCATCCGCTTAAACGGATAAAATATATGGAGGTTTTATATGAATGAACTTAGTTTTTTAGAATCACTTTTTGGTGATGTTTTGGGTACAGATGCAACTCCTAGAGTTGATGTTACAGAATGTGATAATTCTTACACTTTAGAAATGGAATTGCCTGGTCGTTCAGAAAATGATGTCAACATTGAGCTTGATCATGACAACCTTACAATTGCTTCTAAAGTTGAAGAAAAGAATGAAAAAGCAAAAGATAAACCAAAATATCTTTTACACGAACGCCGCGTTTCAAACTTTACAAGAAGATTCACAATTCCTGCAGACATAGATTCCGATTCAATTTCCGCAAACTTCAAAAACGGTATATTGACAATCAGTATGCAGAAAAAAGAACCTACAACACCAAAAAAGATTATGATTGCAGCAAGCTAATACTAACTGCATAAAAAAAATCAGCCACATGATTTTTGGGACTTACCGAAAACCGTGTGGCTTTTATATTTACAAAAAGTACAAAACTGAAGAATAAATTAATTATCTTTTAAAATTTTTCCAAAATGGAAAAGATAATCCGCAAATGAAACCCAACTGCAAATTACACAAACAACAAACAAATAGATTGCAGCAATTTGAAGTTTTACAAAACAATCTGGAATAAAATTAAAACGAACCAAAGCTTCAAGGAATAAAGCATAAAATTCAGAAACTACGTACATTACAGTTTTGAATTTTCCACCTTTACGTGCAGCAATTGCAATTCCCTTTTTAGCCGAAATCATACGTAAAAAATTCTGAGAATATTCGCGAATCATAATAAGTACAAAAGCAAACATTGGCATAAATGAATACTCCGGATTATATGACCGCATAAAACAAGCAAACGTTGTCAAATGTAAAATAACATCCGCAAAAGGATCAAAAAGCTTTCCAAAATCGCTTACTTCGCCATGCTTTCGCGCATAATGACCATCAAAATAATCAGTTAATTCTGCAAAAGCTAAACACGGAAAAATAATGCACATAGATAATATTGCGAATTTTCCAGTCCAAATAGGAATAAAATAGAGAAGGAAAAAAATAGGTGCAAAAACAACTCGTGTAATAGTAAACTTATTTGACAATTTCATATGTCTGACAGTATCTTTTTTTCACAAAGAAAAGTCAAGTTACAAAAAAGGTTTTGAAATTACTGAAAAGTTTTAAAATCTTGAACAATGCTTACTGCGGATTTTGCATCATAATCTGGCAACTCTTGTTTAATTATCTGCAAAGCCTTTTCAACTACTGCGGGAGAATCAGCAACACCGTGCAAAGTAATCAGTTTATCTTCTATTATTGCATGCATAAATTCTATGTTTACCTTGTAATTGAAGTAAAGTTTGTTTACCATTCGCTGAGCAGTTATAAGCTGATGAATAGCCTTTTCACCTTCAGCTTCCTGTTCCGAAGAAATGTGTTTTTTTACAAGTTCAGCAATTAAACCAGCAGTTTCATCTATAGATAAAAGTCCAGTGTTATAAACGGCATGAAAAAAAGCAGGGTCTTCTACATCAACATTGTAAAAACCTTTGTGAAAACCTTTTCGGTTATTATCACTTTCCTGCATACGTTGCAAAGCCTGTTTTTCAGAAATTGTAAATTCTTTTTGCAAACGTTCAACACGTGTTTTCTGGTCTGCTACAAGCCTAACTGAAATATTGTTCGGAACATTTTGTAAAACTGCAAAAGCGCCACGTCCAATAATAATAACATTTTTATTATCAGCAGCTTCAAGAATTGCGTACTGAACATAGTTTAAATATTCATCACGATCCTTGGTAAGTGAAGCAAAAAATCCGGGCTTTCGTTCATCGTATTTTGACATTTTTGCTTTTGGAAAACCAAGTTCTATAATGCGTTCTTCAATATCCTTTCGACTAACAAATTTGTAATTCAGTTTTTTTGCAAGTTCTTGAGCAACTTCATCACCGTAAGCTGCAATTTGTCGAGATAATGTAATAATAGCCATTTTGTTGCCCCCTTTTGCAATGTACAATGTATAATTTACAAGGTAGAATTATATAACAAATTCTGTCGGTTTTATAATAAAACGGGATTTTTGTTCTGTCAAAATTTTATTTACAATAAAGTATCAGGGTTCTTATGAAGGATTATTTTACAAATGAAGATGAAAAATTAAAGTGGCAAGTTGGCGAAAAAAAGTCGCTTTTAAAAACTGTAGTATTTGATGTTACGCAAAGTCACAACACTTCTACAACTGGAGTTGAAGGTGACTACATTATTATGGATGCGCCAGATTGGGTAATTGTAATTCCAGAAAAAAATGATTCATTTGTAATGGTAAAACAGTGGCGACATGGCGAAAAAAAACTAAGTGTAGAATTTCCTGGCGGAGTAATTGATAAAGGGGAATTGCCCGAAGTTGCAGCTAAGCGGGAACTTGAAGAAGAAACCGGATTTAAGGCTGGCAAACTAACAAAACTCGGTAGTTGTAATCCAAATCCGGCATTATTTTCAAACCACATACATATTTATTTGGCAGAAGATTTAATACCAACTGGGGAACAACATTTAGACAATGATGAGTTTATTAATTGTATTGAAGTAACTAAAGACGAAGTGCTTGAAGGCATGGGAACAGAACAATTTCCACATGCCCTTATGTCTAGTGCACTTTGTCTATATTTTAGTCACCGTAAGCTTCATACTCTTTCTTAGGATCGTAAGTTCCAGAACGATATTCGCCTGTTAAACTTGGAATCTCCATTTTCATACCAGGAAGAATCAAATTAGGATCTTCTGGTTTTGGCATATTATTTTTATTTGCCTGATAGAGATTTTCCCAAAGAAGAGGATTGTTGTAAATATATGGACGGCCAGAAATGTTCCAGTAACAGTCTTTTGTTTCAGCCCATGGTCTTACAATGTACAAAGCAGGAAGTGGTGTAACTTCACGTATTCCATCGAGAGAAGCTAAACATAATTGAGCAAACTTTTCAGCATTTTCATAATCTTCTGCATCATAAGAAAGTTCTGCATTTTCAAGATTATCCTGTGCTGATGTGAATGCCATTGGGAATGTATTCTGCGCATCAATTGATTCTGCCCATTCAAGCTGATTTCTTGCAAGTTTAATTGTTTCTTCAGCCTTTCCTCTGAGCATCATCATTTTTACGTATGCTTCCGAAAGTTCTGCATTTTCTTCTGCAAGACGTGCATATTCTACAGAATCATCGTATTCACCTGCGTCCAAAGCCTTTTCAGCTTTTCTTGTATATTCATCTGCAAGTTTCTGATAAGTATTATTTTTATAACTGATTGCAAATGCAGAGACTGTAAATAAAACTAAAGCAAAAATTGAAATTATTTTTTTCATTACTCAGCCCCCTCAAGTTCTTCAGGAATATCTACAATAGCTTCACCTGGATCATCATATTCGTCTTCTTCAAGTAAAACTGTATCTTCATCTTCAATTCCATCCAATTCTTCTTCCATAATTGGAGCTTTAACGTCTGCTTCTTCTGCAAACAATGCAGTTTCCTCTACACGACGTTTTGCAGAATCTATGGCAGCTTTTGCAGCGGCACGTTTTTCAAAAACCTCGTTATAAAGATCTATAAACAATTCTTCTGCTTCTACATAGCAATCGTATGCTTTTTCAGGGCTCTGCATAGCGTACAAAGTGTCACCTTTTGTAAAGGTTTCTGCAGCTGTCTGATAATCTACTTTTTTGGCAACTCCTGCTTTTACACTGTCGGCATCAAGTTTTGCTTGATATGCATCTGCACGAGCTTCCTTTGCATACTCTTTGTAAGCGGCATTAAATACTGCGAGGAAAGCACCATAAGCTTTTTTTGCAGCATCAAAAAGAGATTCGTCTAATTCATCAGAAGAACCTAAAGCATTTTCTACTAATTCAAGGTTCTCACAACCAATGTCATACTTTTCCTGATCAAACTCAGCCAACTCTTCTTCATCAATTCGCTGTTTAATTGAACGAGCATTTTCCAATGCTTCCATGGCAACTTTTCGTTCTTCTGCAAGTTTTGCCAAACGTTCTTCCTCGGCTTTTCTTGCGGCTTCATCTTCAGCTGTTGTGTCTGGTTCTTCAACAGTTTCTGGAACTGTTTCTTGTTCAACAGCAGATTCCTCTGGTTCTGTAACAGTTGGAGCTGAAGGTTGTTCTGTTTCTTCTGGAGCAGGTTTTGAGCCACAGGAAATAAAACTGAATAACAAGGCTGCAGAAATTGCGGTCAATACTACTTTTTTCACTCTATCCTCCTTTTAATAATACATAACATTCATTATACCTTTTTTTTATTAGATTTTACTACTAAAAATAGCAACATCCATCTATAATAAATGTAACGGATTTTTTGTAATACTTCCACAAAAAAATTTGAAATAACAAAAAAAAGTAGAAAAACAAGGAGACAAAACGTCTATGGCAGATGATTTTTCGTTTGAAATTATTAAAAATCTTGGAATTATTTCCGAAGGCAAAGGCGGTTGGAACACTGAATTAAATTTAGTTTCTTGGGGCGGACGACCTGCAAAGTATGACATTCGCAGTTGGGCACCTGACCATCAAAAAATGGGCAAAGGCATTGGCTTTTCATCACAAGAATTAACTTCATTAAAAGACTTATTAAACAATATTACTATTGAATAATCAGCCTTCGTAAGAACTGAGTCGAGCACCTTTTTTTACTACAATTTCATAAAGCATTTTCTGTAGCAAAACATCTTCCATTAGCGCGCCACCACTACGAATTTCCATATCCGTTGAAGCTAAAATTGCAAGAATTGCAGTGGCTTGGCCAGTTGTCCAAATTTTCGCAGCATTTCTATATTGCTTTTGCATTAGCTTTCCTGAAATTGCAGCTTCACCTTCATTATTCCATAAAATCAGTTTTCTAAAACAAGAAGATAATCCTGCAATTATTACTGGCGATTTATTTTCTTTAGACAAACGGATTTTCTGTAAAATTGTAAGCGCTGATTCAAAACGTTTTTGTGCAGATTCTGCCGGATTTGCAATTTTATTAAAAAGCGTAAAAGCGGTTTCTTCCCTTGTATGAGTTAAAACCGAATCTACATCTTCGGCTGTAATTGTATGTTCTTTTGGAAAACAGACAAAAAAACGTGAACATTCGTCGCGCAAAGCTTGTGTATTATTTTCAATCAATTCTAAAATTAACTGAATTGCATCTTCCTCAATTTTGTAGCCGTTCTTACGGAAAAAATCATAAAGCCAAGAAAGTTTATCTGATTCGTATTTTTCCCAGAATTTACGCTTATTGGAAGTTGGGACAAGTTTATCCACTTTTGAATCAACTGAAAGTTCATCGGAAATAAGTATAAGCGTTGAAGTTTCTGTCGGATTTGTATTAAGCCAATCCTGCAACATTTGAACTTCTTCTTTCTTTTTTAAAAGTTCAGCATTTTTGCAAACGACACAAACACCATCAGAAAATAATGTACCACTTTGCAAAATTGTCATTACCTGACTAAACGGAGTTTCCAGAAGATAAAAAAGATGTTCATCTATTTGGCCGAGTTTCTTTTTTAGGGAATTTTTTATTGCCGAAACAGCATCGTTTCTCTCGCCAAATTCCGGACCTGTGTAAAGATATACTGGAGCTGCCAATTATTTTCTCCAACTAATAGGTTCTGACTATATTTGAAAGAATGCCAACTATGCGTACATCCTGACAATAAATTGCTTGAAAATCAGGATTTTCCGGTTGTAAACGAATTCGTGTAGATTCCTTGTAATATCGTTTTAATGTAATGGCATCGTCAATAACGGCAACAACAATCTGACCGTCAACAGCGGTACTGCTTTGTTCTACAACTGCCAAGTCACCGTCCAATATTCCAGCATTAACCATACTTAATCCGCGAACACGTAAAGCAAAGTAACTTTTTCCAGGGCGTACAAAAGGCTCCGTAAGATTTACATATCCATCAAGATTTTCTTCAGAAAGTAATGGTTTACCTGCAGCAACAGTTCCTAACAGCGGAACTTTTCCAACAAAAAGTTTCTGTTCTTTTTCACGAATATCCGAAAGAACACGAATTGAACGCGACCGTTTTTGACATTGAGAAAGATATCCTTTTTTTTGAAGTGCTGCTATGTGATCCTGAACAGCGCGTAAAGAAATATCAAAATGTTCGCTTATTTCACGAACTGTAGGAGGAAAAGCATTGTCTTCCGTAAATTCTGAAATAAACGTGAGAACTTCTTTCTGTCTGTCAGTAATTACTTTCATAAATATCTCCTATAAAAACACCGCGTTAGTGCCATACTTCGGATGGTATTGAGATGTTTACTCTTCCTCAAATTTAGAATTGAAGAGTTCTTCTATAGTTGCGGCTGCTTCAGATTCATCTGAACCGCTGAAATTAAAAATTAACTGTGTGTTATAACCCGCACCCATAGCAATTACACCCATAATTGATTTTGCATTTACAGTTGCGTCATCCTTAGTAATTGTTATTTCACTCTCAAACTTATTTGATGTCTGCGCAATTATTGCAGCTGGTCTAGCGTGAATTCCTGCACGGTTCTGAACAATCAAAGTTTTTTCAATCATAATCCTTTCCTTGGCTTTAAAAGCCTGTATTATATTTTAGTATGAATCATCATTTCCATAATAAGCAGATTGAGCATCTCCTGTTTCAATCCACTTAAGAACATTTTGATTAAAATCTTTTGCCGAATTATATCCCATATTCTTTAATCTTTCATTCATTGCGGCAGCTTCAATAATAATTGGTAAGTTTCTACCAGGTCGAACAGGAATTTCAATAACTGGAACTTTTACTCCAAGCAACTCCTGATACTTTTGTTCAGTACCAAGTCTATCGTAAGCTTTGCTAGCATTCCAGTCTTCAAGCTGAACAATCAGCTGAACTTCCTTCTGATCACGAATTGCACCAACACCGTACAACTGCGAAATATTTATAATTCCTAAACCGCGAATTTCCATATGGTGACTAATCATTGTATTTGCACCACGGCCAAGCAATGTATTACCGTTTACACAACGAACTTCAATAATATCATCTGCAACAAGACGATGACCACGTTCAACAAGTTCAAGCGCAGTTTCACTTTTACCAACACCTGAGTGCCCATTAAGCAAAATACCAATACCGTAAACTTCTACCAAAACTCCGTGAAAAGTTTTATGTGGCGCAAAAGTATTTGAAAAAACACGAATAATTCTGTTTGAAAATTCCGTAGAAGTTAAATCAGTTTGAAGAAGTGGACAACAATATTTTTCTGCCATTTCGCGAAATTCTTCTGTAGGTTCAAGATTATATGTAAAAACACAACATGGAATTTTGCTTGCAAAAAAAGCTTCAAGTGCGTCTGTAGATTTTTCTTTGTGAAGTTTTTGAAGATAAGCCGTTTCACCACGTCCAAAAAGCTGAACACGGTCACTAGCAAAGTTTTCATAGAAACCGCCAAGAGCAAGCCCCGGACGATTTATTTCAGGAATTGTAATGGCACGCGGCAAGCCACGACGCCCTGCTATACATTTTAAATCGAGAGCATCGTGACCTGAAAGTTCAAGGTCTAATAAATCAAGAACAGTGAATTTTTTCTCTGCCATATGTGTATACTATACAAGGAGCGAGATTTTTTATCAACTATCTATTGATTATCTTCCCTGAACCTTATCCTTTTCTTTCTTGATTTTGTTATCAAGAACGTCCATCATTTTGTTCAAAGCTGCTGCGAAATCAAAATCCTGACCAGAAACATGAGCTGATGTACCCCATTTGAAATTAACAGTTACATCAAAAATAAATTCCTTGTCATGTTTAATTTTTAAAAGCAAATCAACAATTAAATCATCAGCATAACTGATTCGTTTAAGCTTTGTATCTATCATATCTGATTGTTTTGATTCTAAAGTAAATCCTACTGCGTTAATTGATGGTGTCATAGTAATCTCCCTTGAAAACTCCGAAAAGCTTTCTTGTTGTAAAATAAGCTCACATACGCAAGCCGATAAAACGACTACTTCGTTTCATCACCACAATCTTAGCATGGGAATAATGAAAACACAAATTTTATCGTTCAAAAGAATTTGCAATTCCAAGCTGCAAACGGTACTTGGCCACAGTCCGCCTTGAAATGCTAATTCCAGAATTGTTAAGCATATCAGTAATTTTTGCATCTGATAAATTTTCACTGGAATTTGCCAGCAATGACTTAATTTCCTGTTTAATAAAATCAGCAGAAACTTTTTGAGAACCACTAACATCAGAAACACCGGAAGTAAAAAAATAACTTGCAGGAAAAAGCCCATACTCAGTTTGAAAATATTTACTGTTCCTTTTATTCGAAGTGCGCGAAACTGACGATTCATGAATTCCAATTTCCTTAGCAATCTGCCTTCTTGTCAAAACCGCCAAACTTCCACGCCCCGTCATAAAAAAAGCTTTCTGCGCTTGAACAATCGCGCACGCCTGCAGCACAACCGTCGACTCACGAAATTTTAAATTGCTAACAAATTCGCTAGCCTTCAAAATACACTCTCGCCGATAATTTTTTACCTCTGCACTCGAATCCGCTTCCTTCAAAAAGTTTTCATCAACCTTTACTTCAGGCAATACTCCAGACGCATACTTAACTTGAAAATGAACCTTTTCATCACCTGTAACAAGTCCGCGAGAATAATCATTTTCTACCAAACGGCCTTGCACTTTTGTAATGGAAACAACAACATCCGGGCGGTTATAATCAGCCGAAGAATCAACAACAAAACCTTGTGCCGGTCGCGGATTAAGCGAAAGAATATATTTTACAGCCTTATTAACTTCGTCAACACTAAGTTCAATTTCATCAATTATCAACTGCGGTGCAAACGCTTTACTGTGCCATTCATTTTGAAAATCCTGCAACTTTTTTATAACTTTGGACGGTTCTGGCGGATTTAAAAACTCCAAATGTCCATCGAGCAGAAAAAGTGTTAAATCACTTGCATCTCCACGGATTTTTGCCTGCACATAAAGACTTTCTTCTGGAGTTTTGCAGCAAGTTCCTACAGGATCCATTTGTTGAACAAGACTTATACATTTTTGTAGAAGAGCTGGAGTTTGGAAGGTGCGGGTCGGGTCTAGTAAAAATTCTGGGGCAAGGCGGGAACCGTAAAGGCCGTTTTCGTCCAAATTGTAGATGAGTTTTTCGGAAACTAAATATTCATCCTCCGAAAGATTCATTGAATTTAACTGATGTAACAGATGCTCCTGTAACGTTTCGTCATAATCTGCAGTGGATTCAATTGCTTTTTGATATGCGTCACTTGCTTCAGAGTTTTTTTTAGCAGTATAAGTATCAGAAACAATTTTTAATGCCGGATTTTCATTTACTGCTTTTAAAATTTCGTTACGCAAATCGAGGGAATCCATTTCCAAAAAATTAATTCCCTGAATTTGAACTTGAGAAAGCTTTTGAATCTGTTTTTGCCTTTGCGATTGAACCTGCTGAGCGGCTAATCGTCCAACTTCTGCCATAGTTCAATTGTAGCACAAATTAAAATCAAACTGTATACTAACCTCTATGAAAAAGATTGAAGATTTTGGCCTAAAAGTACCGGAGATTCTTCTCCCAAAAAACGTTGATTTACACACCTGGTCTGTAATCGCCTGCGACCAGTACACACAAGATAAAGACTATTGGAAACGAGCCGAAGTTACTGCAGGTTCAAATCCATCAACATTAAATTTGATTTTACCTGAAGTTTATTTAAACTCCCCTGATAAACCTGAACGCATTAAGAAAATCCGTCAAACAATGAACGATTATTTGAACGGCAATATTTTTGATAAACCTGTAAACGGCTTTATTTATATTGAACGCAAAACCGCTTTTGGTAGAACTCGTAAAGGGCTTGTTGCTCAAATTGATTTGGAAACTTACGAATGGAAACCTTTTAGTAAAGCAAATATTCGCGCAACAGAAGCTACAATTGTTGAACGTATTCCTCCACGCATGGAAATACGTCGAGGCGCTTCTCTCGAATTGCCTCATATTATGCTGTTAGTTAACGATAAGGATGATGTTCTTGTTGGCGGCGCGGGAATTGTTGCAAAAAAGAATAAGCCTTTATACGATGGAGAGCTGATGAATAACGGCGGAAGCATTACTGGCTGGGCGTTAACTTCTGAAAGTGAAATTACCGGTGTTACGGAAGCGGTAGGAAAAATTGCCGATGGAGGACGCGCTGCCGATGGCTCTACATTCCTGTTTGCAGTTGGAGATGGAAATCACTCTTTAGCTACTGCAAAAGCTGTATGGGACGAATATAAAGCAGCTAACAACGTAAAGGACAGTCCAGTAAGATATGCACTTGTAGAAATTGTAAATATTTATGATTCTGGACTGACATTTGAACCTATTCACCGTGTAATTTTTAATGTTGATAACGATAAACTCATTCAAACTCTTGCTGACAAACTTCAAGGTTCCCTCCGAACTCTTACATCCGCAGAAGAACTGGACAAAGCTGTAAAAGCTTCCTGGGCAAATTTCGGTTTTTCGTACAAAACTTCAAGTGGCCAAAAATACGTGCTTCTCGAAACAAAAATTACTGAACTTGCAGTTTCACGACTTCAACCAGAAATTGACGATTTCTTAAAAACAGCTCCTGCTGGTAACGAAATTGATTACATTCACGGAAGTGAAGAAGTTCTGGCACTTGGTACAAAAGATAATGCAATTGGAATTCTTTTACCACCAATTGCTAAAGACAGTTTCTTTGAAACAATAAACGGACGCGGACCATTACCACGAAAAAGTTTTTCTATGGGAGAAGCTGACGAAAAGCGTTTCTACCTGGAATGCAGAAAATTGTTTAACTAATACACTTAGTAAAATTTACAGAGCTGTGAGGAATTTTATTTCCTGTTTATACAAACTGGCAACTTTCTCACAGCGCTCTTTACAAAGCTCGAAAATTCCGTTTTCATCTTTTTGAATTAAAATACATCTTCTAGAGCCGTGGTCTTCTGAATTTAATTTACACACTGCTTCAAAGGTTGTTCCGCTGCCTGCAAAAAAATCAAGAATAATTGCATTATGCGACATTTGTGAAATTTTAATCAAATGTGTTATAAGATCAACTGGTTTTGGATTGTCAAAAACTCCCTTTTTATTTAAAAGTTTATCCAAATGATTTTGCGCCGCTCTTGTAGATTCTACATTCTGAAGAATATTACGTGGAATTACTTCTGTTGGAGTTTCATTAAAAACTTTTTTGCGTGGAACCCTTTCGTACGTTGGACCTTTTCCCCAGAAAATTCTGTTATCTGCAATAAGTTTATCCATTTCTTCTTTACTAATCTGCCACTGTCTTGTCCAGACTTTTCCACTTGGCGAAGTTATTGAATAGTAATTTCTGTGTTTCGGATTTGACCTTTTTTCAGTAAATGAAATGCTTCCGCTGAACCAATTTCCGCGAGGATCATTATCTGCGTTTGTTGTGGCCCAAGTTGAATATTCAATTTCTCGAAAAGCTTTTAATTTTGATTTATTTTTTGCATAGCAAAGAGTATGCTGCTGAAGTGTTCGCGACCATTTGTCTTTTTTACCTTTTCCGTGAAGCCACATAAAATCGTTTATAAAATTTTCTTCACCAAAAATTTGGTCACACAGGATTTTTAGTACATAAAGTTCACTTTGATCTATGGCAATAAAAATGCAGCCGTCTTCACAAAGGAGTTGTTTTGCAAGTTTGAGACGGCGCGACATGAAACTGAGCCAGACACTGTGAGTGTCAGTTTGCAGGCCTTTTCCAGTTGTAAAGGTATCGTTATAAATGAAGGCGTTTCCTGTGTTGTACGGGGGGTCTATATAAATTAAATTGATTTTTTCGGAGAGGGACGCGGAAGTTTGGAGAAAGTCGAGCCCCTGATAGTTATCGGCTTGTATAAGCGTATGACAATTAATATCAAATTGCTTACACAAACCTTTTCCTACCTGGGAATCATATTCTTCCGGATAATCTGTCCAACTAAAGTTTAGCGCCATAAAATCCTGTGTATTTACAAATTAAATAGCAGCAAGACCAAGTTTAATATCTGCAATAATATCGTCTACATTTTCCAGACCGCAGCTAAATCGAACCATACCGCCGTCAATTCCGGCTGCAACAAGCTGTTCATCTGTAAGCTGACGATGTGTAGCACTTGCTGGATGTAAAACACAAGTACGAATATCTGCAACATGAACTTCATCGCTGGCAAGTTTTAGTGCATCCATAAAACGAACTGCAGCTGCACGTCCACCTTTTATACTGATAGAAATTACACCGCAAGTTCCATTTGGTAAATATTTTTTAGCAAGGTCGTAATATTTATCACCTGGAAGTCCCGGATAACTTACACTTGCAATTTTATCCGAAGACTGGAAGAACTGTGCAACCTTCAATGCGTTTTCACAATAACGCTGCATACGAACTGCCAAAGTTTCCAAACCTAAGTTCAAATAAAAAGCACTCTGTGCTGCAGGATAACAACCAAAATCTCTCATTAACTGAGTTCGTGCTTTTACAATGTAAGCAGCTTTTCCAAAATCGCCCACATATCGTAAACCATGATAACTTTCATCAGGTTCTACCATGTCTGCAAACTTTCCAGTTTTTTTGTAAGCAGCTTCCCAATCAAAGTTTCCACTGTCAACAATAGCACCACCACCTTGAACTGCGTGTCCATCCATGTATTTTGTTGTAGAGTGAACTACAATGTCTGCACCCCATTCAAAAGGACGACAATTGATTGGTGTTGCAAAAGTATTATCAACAATAAGTGGAATATTATTTGCATGAGCAACTTTTGCCCATTTTTCAAAATCAAAAATATGAAGAGCAGGATTTGCAATTGTTTCACCAAAAATACATTTTGTATTTGGCTTTACAGCTGCTTGAATTTCTGCTTCTGAAGCATCTTCTGGCACCCAAATACACTCAATTCCAAGTTTTTTAAGAGTAAATCCAAAAAGATTAATTGTACCACCGTAAATACATGTACTTGAAATAAAACTGTCACCAGCAGAACAAAGGTTCAAAACTGAACATAAACTTGCAGCTTGTCCAGAAGAAGTAAGCATACAGCCAACTCCACCTTCCAAATCTGCAATTTTCTTTTCAACTGCATCGCATGTCGGATTTGCAAATCGGGAATACATGTATTCTGTAGGTTTATCAAAAAGGGCTGCAACGTGATCACAACTGTCAAAACGATATGTTGTACTTTGTACAATTGGTAACTGACTTGGTTCTCCATTTTTTGGGGTATAACCAGAATGTAAACATTTTGTTTCTGCTTTCATAGTTTTTAATTCTCCTGAAATTAACTAATTAATTATAGAATATTTGCAAAGGTTTATAAAGTATATACATAACCGTATCGTAAAATTATACATTTTTCCTTCTGTTTTTATATTTTTTTTCTTGAATTATCCTATAGTTGTAGTAGAATTAATAAGTCAAACAAAAAAGTTTTCATTTAGGAGGATTATAAAATGAAAAAATTATTAAACGTAGCTGCAATGGCTCTTGCTCTTTGCGGACTTATGTTGACAAGTTGTGCTTCAGGTGGAAAATCTGATGCTGGTGCTTCTACACACCCACGTTCTTACACATTCGATGTAATTGATGGTGGATCTGAAAAAATCAGTATGCCTTTTAACCAGTATGGTCCAAACTATCAGGCAACTCCATTCTTTACAAATCTTGTAAAAAAAGACAAACCACAGGCTGGTGATACAGTAACTTTCAAAATGAAAGCTGTATCTGAAATTGACTTACCACTTCTTCTTGCTTATCCATGTTCAACATCACCTTCTTGGACACCTCTCGCAGAAACAATCACAATGGCAGAAAATGTTGTTGCAGGTGAAGCTTTTGAATGTGAAGTTACATTCACACTTACAGGTAAAATGGGTTCAGACTTTGCTCTCTGTATGCAGTATGACAACAATGATCAGGAAGTTAAAGCTGGTGGTCCAACAAACTTAACTCTTGAAAGAGTTTGTGAATCAACAGATACAACAAAAGAAGTTCCATCTGCTCCACACAACCCATATGTTGAAGTAAACCTTGGAAAATATGCAGCATTCCTTGAAGTTGCTACAAACCACCCATGGATCAATGGTGTTCAGGATATGTCAGTTATTTCTAACTACGAAGCTGGTCCAGAAGTAACAAATGCTTACGGTGATGATCTTCCAAAAGCTGGAGACAAAATGCACCTTACATGGAAAGCAGTATCTGATACAGACATTGCTGTAATGCATGTTCGCCTTGTTGACCGCTCTGCAGCTGCTAACTGGTGGAAAGAATTGGAACCAACTTCTGAAGGAACAGTTATGGTTGAAAACATCGTTGCTGGTGAACCATTCACAGTAGATATGGAACTTACATTCGCTGAAGATCCAGTTGCACAGGTTAACCTCTGTATCTGGTACGATGTTGGCGATGCTGACGGTCCAGCAATCTTCAAAGTTGTAAAAGACTAATAAATAGCCTTTAAGCAAAAAAAAGCTGCGATGATTAAATCGCAGCTTTTTTTATTTAACTTTGTAAAAAATTAGTGATGGAAAAGTCTGATTCCATTAAATGCCATTACCATTCCATAACCATCAGCTGCTTGGATTACTAAATCATCACGAACAGAACCTCCAGGCTGAGCAATTACTGTTACACCAGATTTTTTAGCACGGTCAATATTATCACCAAATGGGAAGAAAGCATCGGAACCAAGTGCAACATTTGTATTTTTTGCAATCCATTCTGCTTTAGCTTCGCGTGTAAATACTTCTGGTTTTACTTTGAAAATATTTTGCCATTTACCTTCTGCAAGAACATCCATATATTCTTCACCAATGTAAACATCAATTGCATTATCACGGTCGGCACGTTTAATTCCGTCTACAAACTGGAGACCCAAAACCTGTGGACTCTGGCGTAACCACCAATTATCAGCTTTCTGACCAGCTAAACGTGTACAATGAACACGGCTCTGCTGTCCTGCCCCAATACCAATTGCCTGGCCGTCTTTTACAAAACAAACAGAGTTTGACTGAGTATATTTAAGAGTAATTAAAGAAATTACAAGATTTCGCTTATCATCTTCCGAAAGGTTCTTGTTCTTAGTTACAATGTTAGAAAGTGCTGACTGTTCATCAATCTTAAGGAAGTTATGTCCTTGTTCAAAAGTAACTCCAAAAACCTGCTTCTTTTCTGTATCAGCTGGAACGTAATTTGCATCAATTTGAATTACACAGTAATTTCCATTTTTCTTAGCTTTTAAGATTTCTAAAGCTTTAGCTGAATATCCAGGAGCAATAATTCCGTCAGAAACTTCTTTCTTTACTAATAGTGCAGTTGCTTCATCACATTCATCACTTAATGAAATAAAATCACCAAATGAAGACATACGATCAGCACCACGTGCACGAGCATAAGCACAAGCCAAAGGTGTAAGTTCTACGTCACCTGTAAAATAAATCTGTTTGAGGGTGTCTGACAATGGAAGTCCAACAGCGGCACCTGCAGGAGAAACATGCTTAAAAGAAGTTGCAGCTGGAAGGCCAGTTGCCTCTTTAAGCTCTTTTACAAGCTGCCAACCGTTCAATGCATCTAACAGGTTGATATATCCTGGTCTACCATTTAACACAGTAATTGGTAAATCGCCATCTTCCATGTAAACCTTTGCAGGTTTCTGATTTGGATTACATCCATATTTGAGTTCGAGTTCTTTCATGGAGATATATTAGAACAAATACTTAATTTCTGCAATTAGATTAAAAATACAGGATTATCCGTTTATTGTACCAGAGCCTTCGTCTTTTTGGCTTTCTATTCGTACAAAGATTTTTTTAACCATACCTGCAACTGTATAAATTATCACTATAGGGCCAATCAAAATACCAGCCAGTAAAGTCCAGTTATTCCACAAAATTAGAAAAACTTCCACAGCAACAATAGCGGCAATAAAAATTGTTTTTCCGAAATACTGTAAACTTATTCCAAAGGAATTTCGTATCATCATTTTTAGAGTATTTTCATAACGAGCAATTAATGGATATGTATATAGATTTGTCGTAACAACAATAACTGTAACTATTATGCAACCAATTATTGCAAGAGTACTATTATCAGCCTTTACTGCAACCTGCCAAGCTAAATACAAAAGGTAGCAACAAGGAGCTGTAATGCACCACATAATTGTTCCCTGCTTAAAATCTTGTTTAAAGGCTTTAAAAAACATCTTTCCAACGTAACCTTCTTCATCATCTACCATTTTGAGTGCAACATAATAAGCTGCACACGTAGAAGCACCAATAGTTACAATTGGAAGGCTGCAGATAATCCACAATATGTTAAGCCAGAATACATCCAGCAATTTGTTCATAAATTTGGCAAAACCACCATTAATATTAAAAAGTCCCATAGGGAAAGTATATAAGGGAATGTGGATTTATACAATGGAGAGAATTATTTAGGATTAGAAATTAAAGAAAACGGTCAGGGGCAAAAAAACGTCATTGCGAGGAGTGAAACGACGAAACAATCCAGAATAAAGATTACTTCCATTCTGAATTGCTTCTCTACGTTCGCAATAACGTTTGACTAAGAATTACTTTTCTCCGCGAGCCAATTTTTCTGCAGCCCAGCGTTTTTCTGCCATTTTACGAGTATGAGCACAACATTCTTCATATCCGTAAGATTTTGCATCAGTAATCATTTTGTTTACAATCTGTTCAAATTCAGCATCATCTTTAGCATAAATGGCATTCCATGTTTCGTTTTTAACACATTCAGCAACCTGATTCCATTTCATAGACAAATCATCTGGAACTCCGGAACCTGTGTACAACGAACCTGGACTTACAATATAATTTGTTTTCTGCAAATATTTATCTGGAGTTGAAGCACCTGCCCATTCACGCCAGTTCTTTTCTATATCTGACTGTGCTGGAAGCTGTTCAGATTCCCAGTTGATATAGTTGTAAGTTTCGTTTGTAGTAAGTGGGTTGTAAGCATCATCACACCAAGTAGTATTATTAATCTGGAATGCACCATCGTGGAAAGTTCCTTTGAATGGTGAAGGCATAATTGTGTTATTCTGATCTGCAAAAGCTTTTTTACCAAATTCAGTAAAGTAAGTTTTTCCACCTTTAATTTCCCAGCAAACATCTTTTGGACCGTATTTAATTGTCATATATCCTTCTGGAGTAGAGAACCAGTTAACAATTGCCATACAAAGCTCTGGGTAAGCTGTTTTTGAACCGATTGTCCACAAACGATTTCCACCATAAACATTCTGTCCGTAAACAATAGGACGTGCATTTTCAGGACATACCGGATACATTGCTTTACCCTGGTTCTTTACGTGTTCATCTGTGTTATACGATGCAGAACCCATAAAATTAAATACATTCCAAAAAGCAGTACCGTTCTGATAGTCTTCTGACATACCGTTATATTTCTGTGTCATAGAGTCTGGATCAACAAGACCTTTCTGACTAAGTTTGTTGATGAATTTCAAACAGTAAATATATGGTCCGTTTGGATCAAGACAATCATAGAACTTACCATCTTCTGGATTATAAAGACCAAAGTCAAATTCATCATAACCAAAATATGCAGTTGCCAAAGATTTAACATACATTACCATGTTTCCGTCCCAGTCATTGAACAAAGAAAGTCCATAAGTTGGGTTTCCGTTATCGTCTGTAGGACAAATTTCCTTCATTTTTGCAAGAACATCAATAAAATCATATAAATCTTTTACACGAGGCTTACCAATTTTTTCGTACAAGTCAAAACGAATATCCCATGTGTAGAAAAATGCTTGCATATCTTTAGCAGAAGTTGAAACTGCGTGTCCATAACCATGAAGTTTTTTGTCAGGAGAATCCATAAACTTATTCTTCTGTAAAGCCATTTTCATATTAGCCTTAATATATGGTCCCCAGTTATCAATAAGTTTGTCAGCTTCTAAATCAAGAAGTAAACCTTTTTTACAAGCTTGAGCATATTTATCTGTATTATCACCCCAAACAACAATATCACCAAGGTTGCCCGCTTCCATACGAGTCTGCAAAGCACCTCCAGTTTCAGGAATAATATTAAGTTTAACATTAAACTTTTCGAGCATTAAATCAGCAAACCAACCAGTTTGCTCTCCCGAATAGTTTGCCAACTGAGAATAAACATCCAAAGTTACAGTTTTCTTAGGTTTAATTTTTTTGATGTTTCCTTCTGTTTTTGGTGCAGCGGCCCAAAGAGTTGCTGAAGAAATTAAAGCTAATCCAAGCACTGCACAGAACAATTTTGTACGTTTCATTTTTTCCTCCTACGAAACTTTTCTTATTAGGGATTATCCCTTTACCGCACCAAGCATTAATCCTTTTACAAAGTATTTCTGCATGAACGGATAAACACATAAGATTGGTATAGCTGTAACCATAGCTACAGTATACTGAATTGTCTTTGTATTTAACATCTCCTGTCTTTGAGCTTCCGTAAGACCTGTAGTTGAAGTTGACATTGTAGAAGCAAGGTTAGAAGATTGATTCAAATAAATATAAAGGCGTTCCTGTAATGTCTTAAGTTTAGGTGCTCCAGACATTAAAATTAATGAATCTTGAAATGAGTTCCAGTGACCAACCGCAGCCCAAATGGCAATTGTAGCTAAAATAGGTTTGCTTAATGGCCAAATAATTTTTAAGAAAATTGTAAAATAAGAAGCGCCATCAATTGCAGCACTTTCTTCAAGTTCTGCTGGAATTGACTCTATGTAGGTTTTTACCATGATAATGTTATAAACACTAACAAGCCCCGGAATAATATAACCAAGGAAATTATTAGTTAGACCAAGCATCTGCATAGTTGTATACCACGGAATAAGCCCTGCACTAAAATACATTGTTACAATCATAAAACGATAACAAAGCTTTCTATGCCACATTTCCTGCTTTGTAACCAAATATCCAACAAAACCTGACACTGCCGTGGAAGTTGCCGTTCCAATTAATGTTCGTGCCAAAGTAATTAAAAACGAAGTTCCCAAATCATGAACATTACGCAATGCAATGTAGTTTTTTATGTTGATTCTACGTGGATAAAAATTTATTAACCCTCTAGAAACTAACCCCTGATCTGAAATTGTATTTATAAACAGATAGTAAAAAGGAAATACACAAAGCAGAGTAAAAATAATGAAAAATGTATAATTTATAATATTAAAAATAACGTCATTTACAGAATGTTTTTCGACCATATTACGCCTCCCTTATTAGAATATTGATGTTCCACGAATCCATTTTGAAATTTTGTTCGTAACAAAAAGCAAAACAACACTTACCAAAGATTTGAACATTGAAACGACCGTAGAAAATGGAATATTACTGTTAGATGTAGAACCAAACGTCAACTGATAAACATATAAATCAAGAACTTCAATTGGACCTTTGTTTGTAGGATTCTTGAAACACAAATACTGGTCCATTCCGTTACTCAAAATATTTGAAACAGATAGAATAAGCAAAACTAAATATGTAGGCAGCAACTCCGGAATTGTAATATGCCAGATTTTCTGGAAACGCCCTGCACCATCAACTGTTGCGGCTTCATAAAGCTGTTGGTCAATTCCCGAAATAGCAGCAATATACATAATTGCCGACCATCCGAGCCCTTTCCAAGTGCCCCAAAGCCACATTTTAAACCAGATGCCTGAATCTCCCATGAGCATATTTTTACCTTTATCCCAAATTCCGCTGTTTACCATTAAGCTTGAAATAAACCCTTGAGTTCCAAAAATACAGAACGCAATTGCATAAACCAAAACCCATGAAATAAAGTTTGGAATTGTAGTTAAAGTTTGAATAACTTTTCTAGCCTTAGTGTTTTTAATTTCAGCAAGAAATATTGCAAATACCATTGGAAGCCAGCTACCTAAAATGCCAAGTCCGCTCATTGCAAGAGTATTTCGCAAAACTCGCACAATATCCGCCCGCGTAGCTTCATTTTCAAACGGAGCTTTGAACCACTTAAATCCAACCCAAGCATCCATAGAAAGCACATCACCTGCGTTGTAATCAAAGAAAGCGTAACGCCAGCCCCACAATGGTAAATAACTGAAAATAAAAACCAGAATTAAAAATGGAAGAATCATTAAGAACAACTGATATGGAGCTTCAATTGAATATTTGTCCTCCTTTTCTGGAGCTGGTGTAAGTAAAAAAGAAACAAGTGAACATACAAAGATTAAAATCAATAAAACAAAATATAAACCAACTGCATTTGGCTCAAGAGGCTCAAGTCTATCTATATTTGGACTAGAAGAAATCAAATTATATGAATGGAGAATGCCAAACAAAGAAACAAACGATACTACACTTCCAGACAGTAAACAAATATACCCAAGGCGTTTAAGTTTGTTATTTCCAATAGACATACATGAACCAGTACCACAAGCAAGAATTCCAAAACATGCAAATAAACTGGAAATCCATGCAATTCGTGTAACTGATTCAGGAAGCCAACCACGAATTAATGCTCTTTGAAGATTTTCTGTATATGTAGTATAAGAAAAACCTGCCGTAAATAAGGAAACGTTTCGGTTTATGCTTTCAGAAATACGCGCCGGATTTGCTCCTGGTATAAAAAGCAAAATGAACAAAAGTAAAGCAAGAACGCGAAATGTATACTGAAAAGGAATAACCGAAAGTTTGGATTTTTCTTCTTTGTTAGATTTTTCAAGAATGATTTGAGTTATTCCGAATGCCAGAATAAATAAACTTACAATAATAAAAACTGTAATTCCTGCTGGCGGAATTGCTTCTACTTCCAGCATATCCATAGCCGAGTTTAACATTCCGTAAGAAACGTTAAAGTTTGTAAGGCTTATCATTACAAGGACAGAACCCGCACAGGCAATAATATAACCAATTTTCCGGATTATATTTGTTCCGCAGGCAAGGAATAATCCAACAACACACAAAATAACTGCAAAAAAAGTTAACAGTGCCGCAGTTCTATTAAACTCCAAGGCTTCCGCAATTTCAGAATGCTTTTGCGCAAAACTGTTCCAAACCTCTTTATATTTTACTACTGTGATTTTTTCCGCTTTATTAAATGACAATTCTGAATCATCATCAAAATCATCTTCATAATCAACTTCTTCTTCACTACTTGAAGCTTCTACCATTGCTGCAAAAGCCGCGTAAAAATCATCATAGGAACCAGATTCTTCAATGCTATCAAACGGATTATCCTGACTTTCAGATTCATCAGTTTTTTCAAGATTCACTAAAGCTTGTGTTGATCCTTTAAAATAAAAGGCAGTTTTTACCAATGAAACATTATTACTCAGTTTTGTTGAAATTCTTGCCGGATTTATTACTCCTATAAACAAGAATGAAAACAATAAAAGGACTGCAAGTTTAAAACCATAACCACAAGTTACGTTTGCCACTTTTAAAATGTTAAACTTTTTTTCTAACGTTTTCAAAAAAATACTCCCATTACGAAATATAATTTGATTATATCTTGTAAGAGGAGAATTTTTTAAAAAAAATCATTAGTTTTTTTGACCAGATTTATCTAAAATTCTGTAAATATTGCGTGAAACCGAAGTAGCGTTGCTTTCTGACACCGGTTTATTCACTAAAACGATGATTGTTGTCTTAGTTTCTGGATAATAAGTTAAGTAAGAATTAAAAACGCCGGTAACTCCGGAATGGAAAATTTCACCGTTCTGATAGTTTAATCCATAACCGTAAGAGTTTGTTTCGAGCATTTTTTTATATGATTTTTTTCGGATTATTTTTCCACTGCGTAAAGCTTTGCTCCATTTAAACAAATCTACTACAGTTGAATTTACGTCGCCACA
The DNA here is from genome assembly GCA_045615645.1 of Treponema sp. Taxonomy (GTDB): domain Bacteria; phylum Spirochaetota; class Spirochaetia; order Treponematales; family Treponemataceae; genus Treponema_D. The sequence goes on along the minus strand of JAZLFF010000025.1, from coordinate 39,962 downwards.
ACCAATTCCAAGTTCCTTCGGTATGGAATAACTTCTCTTTTTCCAGTCATAACCGCAAGTTTCTGTTCCACGAAAATCAGTATTTGTTCGAGTCATATCAGCTGGCTTAAAAATATTTTTTTCCATATATTCGGAATAGTTTTTGCCTGAAACCTGCTCAATAATCTTTGCAAGCAGATAATAATTTGTGTTACTGTAAAAATAAGTTTTATCAGGCTCAGACATTAAAGGAACATCGTACAAATATTTAAGAACAATGTCTTTTTCAAGCGGACGATTTGCGTAAATATCTTTTTCCATTTGACGACAAACTGAACGCGGAAAAAAATCATCCGGAGCATTTACCATATCTACAATGCCGGAACGCATTCGTAAAAGCAAATCAATTGTTATTTCGTCACCATACTTATAATCTGGAAAATACTTTGTAAGTTTGTCAGAAACAGATATTTTTCCTTTTTCGCAGAGTTGCATAATTGCGGCGGCCGTCATCTGCTTAGTAATAGAACCAATTTCAAACGTAGTGTTAATTGTTATTGGCTCAGAAGATTTATTACGCGGATCACAAAGTCCATATCCTTTTGCAAAAATAACTTCATCTTTCTGAGCAACTAACACTGCGCCTTGAAACTTTTTTGCAAGAGAAGAATCTATCTCCTGTATTAATTCTGCTTTATCCGGATTTTCAATTGAATCAACCGAAAGATTCTGTTTTGCACATCCGAAGGTACACGCAACTAATAATAGGAGACTCACCTTTAAAGTGTTTTTCTGTTTTAACAACTAATATTTCCTTATTTATTCTTGTTAATAATTCTTTCTTCGTATTTTCCTGTTGCTAAATCTATGAAGCGAACGAAAAGAGAAACTTTATTATCTTCGTTCAAAGAATTCCAGATTTTATCTGTTAATTCGTCAATTGAACCATTAAGTGTTACTTTTACAGGTTCTCCAGTAAAGCTTGGAAGTGGATTTCCATCTCCCATGTATGTATGAATGTAACGGCCTTCGCCACATGAAGGGTTTTCATAAGAATAAGTCTGTCTAAGTGTACAGTCTGGATTTCCGTCATCACTTTTTAGAATAGACAAAACATAATGAAGTTTTCCTGCATCTTGAATTAAAAGTGAAGAAATGCGAGGTGTATAATTTGGCGAATCGTGCTCGTATTTGCGACTACGTAAAGATTCTTCAAAAGTTTTTCCAGCTTTCATTCCATCGTAAATTGTGTCAGTCTGGTCGCCGTTTGTAACGATAGTCATATTATTCAAATTACGAACTGCAGCATAAATAATGAGACTTGGATCACCAGCAATTAAAGAAGGGTCAAAAGCTTTTGTACGGATTACTTCTGAACCATTTTCATCTTCTGTAACAAAAATTCTATTACGGCTACCAGCACTGCGGCCCATTGTCCAATAAGCAGAAATACCATATTTTCCGTCTTCAGAAAGACCGGCAATAATTCCACGTCCAGGGTAAGATGTTCTTGAAAGTTCATCCTTTAATTCTACACACTTCATTTTTTTCATGTCTCCTATCTATTCTTTTCTACTTCTTCGTGCATTTTCTCCATAATGGCCATTACACTATCAACAGTTTTCTGTTTTGGATCCGGTTCATCAGCTGGTAAACTTTCCAAAACTTTGTTACGGAATTCTTTACAATTAATTACAGAGCTTGCAGTAAGAGTAACAACATCCTGCGCTACATAATCAGAAAGCATATCATCTGGAGTATTCGGATTTATTCTAAGACAATTTCCATTTACCGAAACAAGAATCATATAATCAAACAAACGGAGATAACTGTCCATTTCGCGCAAACCGCGTTTAGTTTCAGGTTTTCCTGGACGATAACGAGTTCCACTTGGGAAAACTAAAATTACCTGACCACGTTTTTTACAACCGTCCATTGCACGCATAGCCGCAAAATTAATTTTACGAGCCCGCTGTTCTTCCGCTGCAATTTCTTCAGCAGACATACCCTTTTCCTGCATTGCAGCAAGACTTCTTGTAGGATAAATTACTACACGAGTAAAAGCTTCTGTAAAAGCTCGTTCAACCGCACCTGCTTCGTTCAATTTCATACCAGCAATTGCAACAATTCGTCCGGCTAAATCCGTAGCCCAATCTTCACCCTGTTTTTCAAGCAGATAAAGAATCATTGGTAAATCGAGATTTGTGTAATGCTCCATTAAAATTAATCCCGATTTGCCTTCTTTTGTTACCTTGTCGTAAAATTCCTTGAAGTTTTCAATATTACCAAGTCCTGAACCAGGCAAAACATTATCATCAAGAATTTTCTGCATGTATTTTCTAGTATTAAGGTTTGCTTCTTCAAAAACACTTTCTGTATCAATCTTTGCAGCAGCCTTTGAAAGATTTGCCATTTCAGCAAATGCACTTCCGTATTTTTCTTTAAGCTCTTGTGCCATTGTTTCCACCATCTTTACATTTTTTAAAGGAATGTCAACATCCACTTAATAAGGATTATAGAGTAATTTTTAAGTTTTGCATATAATCAAAATGTATGAAAAAGATTTTATGTATTTGTTTTAGTGCTACGTTCCAGCGTACAGTTTCTTTTAATAAACTTGAACTTACAAAAGTAAACCGTTCCGAACATTACGGTTTGTGGGCGTCTGGAAAAGCAGTCAATTCCGCACGTATTTTAGCTCAACTTGATAAAAACTGTGTTGAAACAATTTGTCCGCTTGGGAAGGAAAATCTTACGGATTTTGTTACGCTTGCCGAAAAAGATAACCTTAACTTGTCATATATTGAAGTACCTGGAAAAATACGCGAATGTTGGACACTCTTAGACAGAAATTCGGGTACAACTACTGAACTTGTTGTTGGCGAAACGGATTTAAGCGGTTGGACTGATAAAGCGTGTCAGGCAGCCGAAGTAAAGCTTCTTAAACTGATTACGGAAAAGCTACCGGAAGTTGATGCAGTTTTACTTGCAGGCAGCAGGCAAGGAGTTTGGGCTACGGATTTGTATTCTACAATTGCAGGAATTGCTGCCGATTATGGGAAAATATTTCTTGCTGATTATGTTGGTAATGATTTACGAAGGACTTTGGACGTTTGTAAGAATATAATCATTAAAATTAACGATGAAGAATTTTGTAGTACTTTTTTAACTGATGATGAACTTAAATCTTTTTATTCACTGGAAGAAGAAAAACGTACCACCGAACTTAAAAACCTTATAATCAAAAAAAGTAAAGAACTTAACGACATTATCATTGTAACTCGCGGAACCTCCTCTACTCTTGCAGCGGACTCAGGTGAGTTTTATGAATGCCCGATTCAAAAAGTAAATGCTGTAAATACAACTGCTTGTGGAGACAGTTTTAATGCCGCCTTTTTATATGAATATATTAATTCAAAAGATATTCAAACCGCTTTAAAAAAAGGAACTTGGTGTGCAAGTCGTAATGCCGAAAAAGAAGCTCCCGGAACTATACAATAAATTTTAGGTAAATTATCTTATTGAAAAAATACTTCTATTAAATGAAAATTAACATACTTATTATATTGGAGTTATTCTTATGAGTATTGAGAAAAAACCTTTAGTAAATGATCTTTATACAGCAGATCCTTCTGCACATGTATTTAATGGAAAAATTTACATTTATCCTTCACACGACGAAGACGAAGACGTTGAAAATAACGATAACGGCGATCAGTATAACATGAAAGATTATCATGTATACGAAATGAAAGATACAGAAACATATCCACGTGATTGTGGTTGTGTTTTTACACTTTCTGATGTTAAATGGGCAAGCAAACAGCTTTGGGCTCCAGATTGTGTAGAAAAAAATGGTAAATATTATTTCTACTTCCCTGCACGCGACAAAAAAGGAATGTTCCGTGTTGGAGTTGCAATTGGAGATAATGCTGGAGGACCATTTAAACCTGAAGACGATTATATTCAGGGTACATACAGTATTGATCCTTGCTGTTTCCCTGATACAGACGGTAAATATTATCTTACATTCGGTGGAATCTGGGGTGGTCAGCTTGATCAGTACAGAAATAACACTTGGAGTGCAGATAATAAAGAACCTCGTGGTGGCGAAAATGCTTGTACACCAAAAATTGCTCTTTTAAAAGACAATATGAAAGAACTTGCAGAAACTGTACGCGACCTCGTAATTCTTGACGAAAACGGAAAACCTTTACAGGGAGATGACGAAGACCGACGTTACTTTGAAGACCCTTGGTTGTTCAAAAAAGGCGACACATATTACTTTACATATTCAACTGGAACAACACACTTCCTTTGCTATGCAACGAGTAAAAATGTTTACGGTCCATACACATACGGTGGAAAAATCCTTACTCCAGTTTTAGGTTGGACTACACACCACTCTATTTTGGAATACAACGGAAAATGGTACTTATTCTACCACGACTGCGAACGTTCAAACGGAATCAATCAGAAACGAAACGTAAAATTCCGCGAATTAAAGTTCGACAACAAAGGTGGAATTATAACTATGGAAGGGCTTGATAGATAGCACGTTAAAAATTGAGCGCGACAGCGGTCAATTTAGTGCTTACCTACAAAGGCCACATGCTGAGATTTATCGAAGTCTTGATAGATAATGCGTTAAAAACAGAGCGCGACAGCGGTCAATTTAGTGCTTACCTACAAAGGCCACATGCTGAGATTTATCGAAGGCTTGATAGATAATGCGTTAAAAACTTATTTGATTAGGGGATGTCCTATAAGGCATCCTCTTTTTTTTGCTTAGTACAATTTTACTAACTTTGAAAAGGCTGGTTTTTCTTTTCCGTTACCATCAAATAATAATGGAACGTCGGTACGTCCCGGAACTGGGAAATTATTTTTCCAACTAAATCTGTCTGTAATCCCCCAAAGAACTACATCTTTTAAAATTCCTTTTTTAGCTTCTTTTACGAAACAATCAAAAATTTGTGCATAACGATTTGCCTGCCGCTCAAGTAACTCGGGAGTATAATCCTTTTTAGGTTCCTGCTCTTTTCCTGGTTGAAAATCCTTATAAACTGAAACATCCATTTCTGTAACAATAACGTTTAATCCCAAGCTGCCAAACAGTTCAATAGTTTTTTCAATTTCGCTTACAGGCGGATTTTCAAGATTAATGTGCATTTGTAATCCGACAGTATCAACTGGCACTTTACGTTCAAGCATTCCTTTTACAAGATTATACATGCCCTGTCGCTTTTGTGGATTAATTTCAAGGTTATAATCATTTATTACAAGACTAGCATTTGGAAACGCTTCTTTTGCCCAAATAAACGCTTTATCAACATAATCCAGACCAAAGTGATTAAGCCATTTTGAATGATCCTCTTCTGTCCGAAGTTGATAATTTTTGTCGGAAATACACTCGTTTACTACATCAACGGAGCAAACATCTTTTGAATAACGTTTTCCAATTGTAAAGATATAATCTTTTAAACGCTGCGCAACAATTTCACGAGAAGCATCAGAACCATCAGGATTTTTGAACATCCATTCTGCTGCCTGACTGTGCCAAACCAAAGTGTGCCAGCGAATATCTTGTCCATTTTGTTTTGCCAGTGCTATAAACTTGTCGGCACTTTCAAAATTGTAAACTCCTTCCGCAGGATTCATATTGGCAGGTTTTGTATCGTTTTCGGCCACAACAAGATTAAAATGTTCACGCAAAAGATCATTATCTGGAAAAGGACCTTTTGGCGGTTCGGGAATTTTGAAATCGGGCATTCCAGCCGGACGCGGATGAGTCTTTATAAATTCCAGAAATTTTTGATGTTTTTGTAAAAAACCTTCTTCATCATAAAAAATACCACTAACGGCAGCTCCAACTCTAAAATAATCCTTGTAATGTTCAAATAATCTTTCCATAAGCTTACAAATGTTTCTTCGAGAAACTATATTTCCTTTAATTTTATACTAAGGTGTTTTTTGAAAAAAGAAAATAGATTTTTTATACAAATTGTTCTAATATTTGTTTAACGAAGTTGTGCGTTTTACTACTGCAACTCGATTTTTTAAGGAAGTACATATGAAAAATAAAACCTTTTTGTTATCTGCTTTTTTGATTTTGGTCTGCAATTTTAGCGTTTTTTCGGAAATTGATGATACGGTTCGTAAACCTATTCCAGCGTCTTATTATTCACGTTGCGAAAATGCGGGCACAACAACTTTGTTTACATATGTTTCTGGTGGACGAAAGAGAAGTGCCGTAGTGTATCTGCCGTTTGGATACGAGCAGGAAAATGCTGGGGTGCGTTACAATGTTTTATATTTAATGCATGGTGGGGGTGGGGCTTCCACATCTTATTTGGGACCAGCCGAATCTCCAAATCAGCTTTGTTGGATTATTGATAATGCAATTGCAAACGGTGAAATCAAACCACTTATAATTGTGTGTCCGAATGATAACGGGGCTTTTTTTATTGAACTACGAAACGCTCTCATTCCAGCAATTGATTCAACATTTAATACAAATGTTGATAGAAATGCGCGTGCTTTTGGTGGATTTTCTATGGGCTCCGTAGCAACTTGGAACGTTTTTCTTCATAATCTAGATTTAATCCGAAATTTTATTCCAATGAGTGGAGACAGTTGGGTATGTGGTAATCTTGGAGGAAAAAACTTTCCTGAAAAAACCGCCACATCTCTAACAAAAGCCGATTTTATTGAAGATTATAAAAAAGATTATCTGATTTTTGCAGCAACAGGAACAAATGACTCTGCTTATCCGAACATGAGTCCTCAAGTAGCCGCAATGCAGCAAGTCCCGGACTATTTTACATACACTACAAACGATTTTACAAACGGAAATTTTATGTATTACGTAGTAAAAGGCAACGTTCACAGCTATACACATACCTACGAATATGTATATAACGCATTAAAATTATTTTTTTAGTGTATGATGGGGATGATGATTGGGTTTAACGATTAAAATATCACCTTCTTTTTATTGAGACTAACGTAGAAGGAAGAAGGAAAATTGCCAAAAACAGTGTTAATTAAAAAAACGACTTACCGCAAAGGTAAGTCGTTTTGGGCCATCTTGGATTTGAACCAAGGACCAAAGGATTATGAGTCCTCTGCTCTAACCGCTGAGCTAATGGCCCGAATTCTACAAGAACACGAAATATACTATATCAAAGTAAGGACAAAAAATCAATGATTTGTGTTCTTTAATAAGATACATATTTTAGAAAAACAACTCATATAACGCTTGAGTTTTTTCTGATAAGTTGGATTTTTTAGCAAAAAGATATTCCTTAACTTCAGAATATTGAAAAGCATTGCTAAAAAGTGACCACATGGCAGATGATTTTATTGCACCTCGAATAAGCAGCTCTGTTGGGAAGAAAGAATAAAGATGTTTTACACTATCCTTGAGTTCCACATCATCGCCGTTCAATATGTTACAAGCTACACAATCCAAATCCATTGGAAATGAAAAACCAGAACCATTATCTTCAATACCAAGATCGAAAATAATCGATTTTGTTTCTGCATCGCTGATTAAGGCCTCATAATTTGCACTTAAGCTTTGCAAAAGCATATCATCACTTTCAATATAATTTATAATTAAATCAAGATATTTTGTATTATGGCTTGTAAAATACTTTTCCCAATATGAATCAAGAGTTTTGCCACCATTTACTGAAAAATCCATTGGAACATAACTATCGTTTACAACTCTGTTTACTGCTTCTCCATCAATTATTTCGCTGTCAAAAACAAAGAATTTTTTGTACAATTCATCATATTCTGCGTTTTTAACATTTTTATCCTGATTTTCAGCAATAGATTCCATAATTGTAACAAAATAATCCCCATAAAGAAATGTCCAGCCACGGGTTGTTACAAAATTATTTGGCTCAATTTTTTCCTTATTTAAGATATATGTCCATCCTAAATACTCACTTTCCTTATATTCAGTTGAGCACTTTTTATCCTCTTGAAAAATTGCAACTCCACTATTTTCTTGAAAATCTTTTTCCCAATTATAATATTTTTCCAGCATTTCATGTTTACTGTCTTTGTTTGTAATTCCATCAACGCTAGAAATAGCAGTAAAATTAAATTGATATGTGTCTGTATTATTAAGGATAATTATTGCCGAATTTCTAACAAACGCATTTGAAAGCTGATTTGTATCTGTTTTAAAAGCAAAGGTTTTTGGTAATCCTTCTACCCCAACATATAAACTACCATCAAATTCAAAAATAAAAATACTAGGTTCCGATACCTTTTCAATATTTTCTTCAGCTGCATTTACTTTTTCCGAAGTTTCAACCTTTGAACTTGCACATCCAAAAGCCAGTAACATAAAAACACCTAAAAGAACCTTTTCAATACTTTTTTTCATTTATACAACTCCTTTTTTTTACTTACCAACACAAAAATTAGCGAAAATACTACCAAGAACATCATCTGGTGTTACATCGCCAGTAACTTCGCCAAGTGAATCTAGAGCATCTTCCAAATCCTGAACAACAGCATCAAGACTATAATTATCATCAGCACTTACAATTGCATGTTTTACACATTCAAGAGCCTCCGAAACAGCTTCCTTTTGACGAGCCGATCCCAACCCCGCCTGCTGCCGTTCAGTTGTAAGCCCTGCCGTTAAATATTTTTGAATACAATCAAAAAGTTCAGAAAGGCCTGCACCAGTTTTTGACGAAATAGGAATAATTGGACATTGCGGATTTATTTTCTCCAAACTTCCGCTTCCCTGCAAATCACTTTTAGTCGCCACTACAACTAACGGAATTTTACATGCTTCAACAAAAGATAAATCGTCTTCCGACATTCCAACAGTTGAATCTACTAAATAAAGCACAACGTCCGCATCTTCTGCAAGATTTTTACTAAGTTTCACACCCTGCGCTTCAACAATATCCGAAGTTTCGCGAAGTCCTGCCGTATCAAACAATCGCACTGGAATTCCGTTAATGCTTGCCCAACTTTCAAGCCAATCGCGCGTAGTTCCTTCAACATCACTTACAATCGCACGCTCTTCCTTCAAAATTGCATTGAACAATGAAGATTTTCCAGCATTTGTTCGGCCAGCTAGAACAACCCGTGCTCCATCCTGATATAATTTTTCACCACGCCAAGAATCAACAAGCGCCTGCAAACGCGAAATTGCAAGCTCAATATCAGAACGATCAAAACTATCCGCAATAGTCTCTTCATCTTCCGGATATTCAATTTCAACTTCAATTGCCGCAAGAGTATCAATAATCAATTTTTTAATAGAATCAATTTCCGCAAAAAGCGAACCCGACAAACGACCGACTGCATGCGAGCGTGAAACATCAGTGTGCGAATCAATAATTTCTTTTATTGCTTCAGCTTTTGTTAAATCGGTTTTGCCATTTATGTAAGCACGGAAAGTATATTCACCACGATTAGCCTCACGAAATCCGTTTTTAAGCATAAGATTTTGAATGGCCGTAACAACAGCAGGTCCACCGTGACAAAAAATCTCCACCATGTCTTCACCTGTAAAAGATTTAGGCGCACGGTAAACTGCACACATAACTTCGTCTATACGTTCCGGAACAGAATCTGAAGTAAGCTGATTTTTCCCTGCATTTTTTTGAATCCAACCATATACCAGCGAATTACCTGCAGCTTGAGTAAGGGCTTTAGGTCGCGAAAAAACTTTGCTTACAAGTTCAATACAATTTTTACCAGAAACTCGAATAATACCTAACGCAGCCGGTGCTAAAGCTGTTGCAATTGATGAAATTGGTTCTTCTGGTGTGTATTGTGCGTGTGTCATTAGTTTATATCTCTATTTACAGTTATTAATGGTATTTGTAAAAATGGCGCAAACAAAACGTTATCAGTTTTATCATCTGCGTATTGATACAATATGCTGTCTAATATAGATAAATCTGTATCATTTGTAAATAACGGTTTCATAGCATTTCCGATTGCAGGTTTACGGAATTCTACATTTGCTTCCGGAGTAGTTCCATTAAAAAGTTCATTTGGAGTAACATCCGGCGGAGTTGTAGAATAATCACCTGAATTATTCCAGCACATATAACCACGATCCAGTGAATCTCTTACACCAAAAAATTCTTTTTTAATATAATCCGAATCATAATAAAGACGGTCGTAACTAACATTCAAATAAAAGGATTGAACCCACGGACGAATTATTGCACGATTATGAGCCATAATTGTATTTCTGTAAGAACCGTAATAATAAATACGATAAGTTCTGTCGGCAGCAGGCGCATAATTTAAGAAAGTCTGTTCAAAATGACTTGGGTAGAACATTGGACCAATAACATCAACATACTGAGCAAGCATTTCCGCATCCTGCCCAGTTCGCGTACCACTTCTATACCAACCGTTCGCACCGTAAATATCAATTCCAATTGGTGCATTTATATTTTCGCGTGCATAAGAAAGGAAAGAAATAAGTGCAGATTCTTTATCCATTCCTTTATCCTGCCAACGATATTTTGTATTGTAAAGATTATATCCGTCAGTTGGAAAGCGAATATAATCAAACTGGATTTCATCAAAACCGCGAGCAATTAACTCTTTAGCAATTGTAACGTTATATTCCCAAACTTCTTCTGAGTAAGGATCAACCCAGTTTTCATCATAATAAGTAGTTTCTTTATTTCCAGTTGGATTTCCTTCCTCATCAAGAATATCTTCATAACCTTTAATTCCAACCCACGGTTTGTTCAATTTATAATCCCAAACTGCATATTTTCCGTTATCGTATTTTGCAAGAGTTCTGTCCTTAAATGTAACAATTCTTGCAATAAGGTAAATATTTTCTTTCTTAAAATCATCAATAAAACGGTCCAAATCAATTGCATACCCAGAAGTTTTTCCTTTTTCAAGTACAAGAGGATCGTGTGAATCGTAACGAAGTAATCCGTAATCGTCTTTCATATCAACTACAATACTATTAAAATTGCGGTCTTTTATTACTTTCTTAAATTTTTCCTGTCCTTCCTTAAAACTACATTGATATGCCGAAGCGTAAATACTTTTCTTACCGTTTGCTTTTTCGGCGTAAGGAGAATTGATAGTTCCCGGATAAAGCAAATACAATTCGTTTAACTGAAGGCCATGTGCAAAACCACTTCGACTTTGCGGAATCCATGCAGTATTTATCATTCCTGGAACAGAACTAAAAGCTTTCTGCCAATCTGACATTTGTATCGGATTTCCCGGACTTTGCAGGGAATTCAAATCCAACGAACCAAAGCCCTCAAGTTTTGTGTACAAAAGAACATCATCTATAATTGTAAGGCCATCGTAAGTGTCTACGGGTTCAGTACCACGGTGAATTAAAACACCTTCTTTCTTTTCCCAATCAAAACGGTAAATGCGCGGTATGTAGGTTTGTGTACAGTAAATTTCGGTAAAGAAAGTTCCGTCCGGACGAGTTCTTACAACTGGAAGAATGTCGGCAATTTCGTCCGGCGAACTCAGTGATTGCATTTTTTCAAAACCAGCTTCTACGTCATTCCAAACCGCATTCGGTTGGTCTGGCAGAATATACGAAAGTCCAAAAATTGGGTGCGACATAAATACAACGGATTCACCGTTAATTGTTGCAACTGCAACTGCCTTTACACCTGGAGTTGATTTACTCATTGAACCAAGCGTTTTCCAATTTTTACCACCATCAACCGAACGGTAAACATCATCCTTTGTGGCAGTAACAATTTCTTTATTATTTAGCGGATTTGCACATACGTCTTTTAATTCTTGAATCTGAAGAACAAGCGTCTTTTCATTATTCTGATACTTTTTTACAGTTAAAAACGGTAAACCTTCGTTTCGCTCTTCAAACGACTGTAAATCCTGAGAAAAAATAATTCCTTTAGAAGTTCTAAACAACCAGCACGGCTTAAAAATTCCACTAGAATCCGGAAGGTTTAACTGTAAAATCTGCTCTACCCTTCCATTTTGCCACAAAGGTATAGCAGAATTGCGGCTCGTAACTCTAAATAAACCAGAGTCAGAACCAACTAGAAAAACCTTATTTCCAGTTTCATTGTCCGCAGAATTTCCAATTGTGGATTTATCCGGCAATTGATAAAGTGGTTTTACATCCTGTGCACATAAAGGTTGTGTAAATAAAAACAAAGTTAGCGCAATGAGTATAATAGTCATACTCATAATATCGGATGTAAAACAAGAATCGTTTAGTGTAAAATTTTAGACAATTTTGTCCAGACATTTAACAACTTCAATATCGTAGAATTGAGGTTGATCCATTAATGTCTGTACTGCAGTTTCCTTATCCATTGGTTCACGGTAATTACGTTTACTAGAAAGAGAAACATAACTTTCTGCAACACGAATAAGTCTTGCAACCTGAGGGATTTCATCTCCAACTAAACCGTTTGGATAACCAGAACCATCAATATTTTCGTGATGTTTCATGGCAGCATCTTCAAAAACGCTCCAATACTTTTTAGGTACAAAATCAAGATGTTTTTCTGCAAGTTTTACGTGGTCTTTCATTGCATTTTTTTGCTCTGGAGTTAATTCCTTTGCAGCAAGAATCTCTGGATCAATTCCAAGGAAACCTGCATCGTAAATCATTGATGCACAGAAATTTAACATTGCCATTCCCTGTGGAAGTCCTAACTGCATAGAAAGTTTATATACAAGTTCGCTAACATTTTTAGAGTTATTTTTGCGTCCTGTAACTTGGTCAATGTTTGAACCAATTTCTTCGCATTTTACAGCCAAAGCTTTAATTTCTTCCTGATCTTCTTCTGAAAATTCTACTGGAGGAAGTGCAGCCGCTGGTGCCCATGTTGAAGTTCCTGCAAGTCTAAGTGTAGGATTACTTCCGTACAAATCAGTTACACCACCAAGCATAATTCGGTTTGTCTGACTTTGGTTAGCAGCAAGTAACTTAAATGCCTGAACATACTGTTCCTGCTGTATCTGCTGCTGTTTAAAGCCTTTGCGAACAAATATAATAACAATGAAAACAATAAACAAAATAAGAATTGCTATACCAATAATTGAAAGTGCAATAACTTTTGTAGAACGCTGAGTAGCTTTTGCAGTTTCGCTAAAACCAGTTCCCAAATCATTAAGGCCAGTTTCAAGCTTATCCATTAATTCCTGGTTGCTCTGTTTTGTAGCATCCGCCTGCGCTTTAATTGCATTAGCCTGCTGTTGCATAGCCACAGTCTGCGCCTGCATAGCTTCCTGCTGCATATCAAACTGTTCCTTTTGGATTTTCATTTGATTATCAACAGCTTCCTGTGCTTCTATCTTAGCTTTTTCTTCCTGATCAATTTCAATTTTTTTAATCAGTTTTTTTATAGCAGTTGAAGTAATACTAGGATATTTTTCAATATTTGTTTGAATATCTACCATTTCTAATGGATCATAGTTTTCTGCAAGCTGTTCAAGTTTTACCTTGTAAATTTCTTTTGCAAAATAACCAATTGTGCCATCATCACCAGAAATTTTCAAAGCACTATTGATATTTTTATATGCGGTTTCAATATCACCATCTTCGAATGCCTGACTAGCTTTATCCAAAAACTTCTGACCTAAATCAGGAGAAGCTGCGAATAAATGTACACTCAGTGTTGCAAATAGAATTGCAATTACATACTTACGAATCTTACTTGTTAACATTTTCTGCTCCTATTGCAAGAATGATTGCAGCGCGGTTTTCATTTCCAGTATCTTTGATTAAGAATCTGTCCTTAATACCTACATGGAAGTTTAAGTTAACTTTTTCTAATTGAGCGTATGGTAATGCAATATCAAATGTGCCCTGGAATCCAGCTTTATAACCGTTTGTCCAAGCAGTACCTAACAGGTAATCAGCACCAACTGATAATTTTGCAGCACCTAACTGTACTTTATTTAATTCTATACCAATTATCGGCGAAACTAATGAACCTGCCACATTTACTACAGCAGGAACATCTTTAGGTTTTCCTGTATTCATAACAGATAAGCCAACTCGAGCGAATAAATTCTTAGAAAGTGGTTTAAATGCAGCTTTTGCCGCAAATTCTACATCTGTAAAAAGTGGTAAACCATCATTATTTGTACTAATTGAAAGGAAGTTTAATGCACCGTATGCATCAAGACCAACTCCAACTTTTTCAAGATTATAAATGTAATTAATTTTTGCAGACAAACCGTAATTTGTAGCCAAATACTTAGGTGAAGAATCGGAAACAAGTGCAAAGTTCAAAAGTCCAAAAGCAAAATCACAATTGTAATTTGTAAGAGTAGTTTCCTTTCCTGTTACATAAACAGAACCGCCTTCCGCAGTTTTTGAAGAAAGGTATTCCTTGTCTACATTGTCTCTCTGTTTTTCCTTTTCCCCTTCAATTCGTGCAAGCTCAAGCTGACGTTCGCGTTCCTTCTGCTCTTCATAAGCCTGCTGAACTTCGTATGCTTCCACAATAATTGAATACATTTCTACGGCTTCTTCGTTGTCTAAATTGTTTTCAATAACTACAACAATTGCGTCCATTGCAAATTCATAATCATTTACAACAATCAGACGACGAATCTTTTTTTCCGCATAATTTTCAATAAGATAATAATTTTTATCTTCTTTATTCGTCTGGAGGATTTCATTCAGCCCTTCATCTGATTTATTGACAAAAACTATATCAATATCTTTGTAAAGTTTACTGACATATTCATCAACTGCAAATAATGAACAAGCACTGAACAAAAGCAGAACCGTTACAACAGTTTTCCTTAATTTTGCAAATTTCATAACTACTCCTCCTTTCAACTTTCACAGCTATTAGAAAATGTTTATACGTGCTCCAATAGCAATCTGATAAACTATGTTTTGAATTTCTACCTTACTTGAAACGTCGGTAGGAATAAACCACATAGAACCTTCTGTATAGAAAGAGAAGGTTGAGAACGCCTTAACATTTTGCAATTTAATCTTAGGGAATTCTATCTGAGCTAAAGCTGCAGAAAGAATCTGAGGTTTTCCAGAACCTGTCTGATCAAATAGTGAGAACTGAGCACCTAAAGCAACTTGCGCATACAACCAGTCCCAGTCATGACCAAACAAATAACTGAATGGTAAACTGTAAATATTTGCAAGCAACTTAAAGCTGAATACGTTTTCTCCACCATAACGAAGATCAGTTTGTTCAACACCAAATATATCAGAAGCGGCATTACGCTGAGCTTGTGTAAATTGTCCCCATGAAGCCTGAAGTTTTACAGCATCGTCAAATGCAGTAAGTCCAACACCAAGGTCGAACAATGTTGCACCCCAGAAGTGGAAATCAAGATACAATCCCTGAATGAATGATGGAACTTCGTAAGATGCTTTATCACCTTTTCGTAATGTAACAGTTACATCTTCAAGACGAACATCATCATTTGAAAGTCCAGAAACAAGCAGTGACTGATTATATCTTCCACCAATTGATGGAGCAATTAACTTAACAGATGGATGTGTATTATCAATCTGAATAATTGTACGAGTAATGGCAGTTTCACCATTCATCATTGTCGCACGAATTAAGAAGAAGTGATAACCTTCCGGCATATCCTGGTTTTCAATACGGTACATCCACTTTTCACTGTTAGAAAGAAGAGTAAATGTTTTACCATTATCAAAACTGATTTCAACCTTAGCAACTTTCTTAGCAGCTACCATTGCTTTAAACTCTGGAGTAGCTTCCTTAGTCTTAGAAAGGAGCAATTCATCTTCAGCAATTGAGTATCCAGCTTGACCACGCAAGTATGGACGTTCAACGGCAAAATCACCATATGTAAAGTTATCGATTGTTACCCAAGGACCAATTGCCTTGTATGTAATTGTCTGATCACGTGAAGGAACCTGCATTCCATTATCAAGTAATGCATCTACACGGTAAACATGTACACCTTCAGTAATATTTTCTGGACCCATATCAAACTTAAAGAATCCACATTCGGTAATTTCTGTTTCGCTTGTAAGTTTTTCATCAACATAAAGTTTGAGAGTCTTAATCTTAGCTTCCGAACTAGATTGTCCGTAAATTGTAAATACACCCTGTTTATGTTCACCGTTCAATGGGTAAAGAATATCTACTGTTGCAGGTGGACGGTCTTTATCAAGGTGAATATTGCGGCTTACATTTGTAATATTTCCGGCCTTATCTTTTCCTGTAAGTTCAACGTTATAGAAACCATTTTCAAAGTCACGCATATCAATTGTCTGACCAATAATGCGATCAATTGTAATTGGAATTGTTACTACGTCTGTTGTTTGTTCAAGATTACGGATAGAAAGGTACAATTCTGTAACTTCTACGTTATCGTATGTATATCCTGAGAAGAAGAGTTGACCAGTTGTAGTTGTATCATCAAGTGGGAGTTCAAGATTTAAGTTTGGAGCATCGTTATCAATGTTTATCAAACTTGAATACAAACCTTGAATACCATAACCATCAGTTACGCGCAAGAATACTACCTGAGTTCCACCAGGAATTGCACGAGAGTCTACCGTGTAACTCCATTCTTCTGCACCTACAGCATCGTTATAGCTGCAACCATTATCAAGAGAAATTTCAACTTTAGAAATTCCGTTCTTATCGCTTGCCCAACCTGAAATTGTTACCATTTCACGAACTGAAGTATCGATTGTTGGAAGTTCAACCGCACCCTTAGGCTCTTCAAGAGAAATACGGAATGTTCTAGAAGTTTCGTAACCCTTTACACCGTTAATATCAACTGCGTAAACTGTTACAGTATGTTCGTTATCTGTCATTGAAGAAAGAGGAACATCAATTGCAAAGCTTGTTCCCATCTGTGCAATCTGATGATATTCTTCATCATCAATTTTATAGAAGATTGTAGTATCGCCATCATCATCGTAGATAACACCAGAAATTGTAAAGTCACGAGTAATAACCTGCATATCTTCTGGAACGTGAATTTCAGAAACTGGAAGGTCAGATTCATTATCAATGCTGAATTTCCATGCTTCCAATGTAGTAAAGTTTCCAGCATCATCAGTAAATCGGAATGACATTGATTCTTCGTTTGGACACTTTTCTGTTCCAACAAAAGTTGAAATTAAAGGTTCCATATCAATGTTGTAGTGAGCTGGTTCTGCACTTGCGGCGGTAGCGTCAGTTGGAGTTTCGGCACCTTCTTCGGCAGTTGGAGTTACAGCAGGAGGAGCAATATATTCAGCTTTATTTAGGAATGCATTATCTTTTGCATCAAATACGATTAATGTTTCACCATTAATTACGTCAACATCAAGTGGAACAACAACGTTTACCTCTGGAGGAGTTGTATCCTTGTAGCAAGAAGTTGTGAACGAAGTTGCATGACCTGAATTGTCTGTTGCACGAACATCAATCTTAATTAAACCGTCTGGCATAGTTGCAAGGCTTAAATCCTGACTATATGTAACACCAAGGGCTTTATCACCTTCTACCGCAACAGTTTCACCTGCATCATTTGTAACAGCTGGAAGTCCAAGTTCAAACTTCTGCCATGTGCCGCCGTTATCTGTAGAATATTCAACAGAGCGAATACCAAGAGGGTCAGCGGCAGTACCAGAAATGTGAACTTCACTACCAAGCCACTGTTTAAACTCTGGAGTCTGAACATTAAGAACCGGATTACTAGAATCAGCAATAAAGTTCAATTTTTCAGATTCGTAAATATCGCCAAAACGGTCGGTAATTTTTACAGAAACATCATCATATTTTCCATCTTTTACAGGAGCAATAGTAACAAGTTTTCCATTTACAGAAACTTTAAGTTCGTCTGTAACTCCTACAAGTTCTGCCTTAATTGGAGTTGTATAGTTTGTATAGAAGTAATATACAGAACCGTTACCTAAAATCCATGCATTAGAAAGTTTATCAAATACTGTATCAACAGCTGGCAATCCGTAGAAATTTTCAACATCTTCAACAATGTCAGAAGCATTTTCACGAATTACCGAAACAGAGCCAGAAAGCTGCTGCTCCAAAGAACCAGCCTTTACAGTTACGTCAATTTTTGTAACACGTGAAGGAAGATTTCCAAGAGGGATTTCTGCAATCCAACGCATAGGATCTTCTTCAGTAGGTTTAATCAACTTAGCGCTGCCTGACTGTGTTAAATCACCGCCAGGAACTTCAGCACCCGAAATATTGTAAGAAACAGAGTTTACAGTTGCACCAGTATCAATAAAGATTGATACAGTTCCTGCAGCTTTTGTAGCATAAGGAATAACAACTGGCATACCGCTGTAATAAGTTTCACCATTTACAAGAGCAAAATTAGCCTGTAATGAAGGAGCTTTGTTTGCTTTATATTTACCAGAAATTACCTTTCCAGCATCGTCAGTAATTTCCATTGCAATATCGTTTGAACCTTCAACCATTTCCGAACGAGGGAAAATCTGGAAGTTTCTGTTAATGCCACTCTGAGCAGTTGCAACACCGTAAACATCAAATCCGTCGAGGAATGTAATTACAGGAGCTTTTGCAGAAGGCATTTTACCGTTTACTTCTTCAATGTCAGGAATTGTAGAAACAGCAAATGCAGCCGCAGAAGGATTTCCACCTGCACTTTCTGCAATAATTTCTACAACGAACATTCCTTCACCCCAGTCAGCAGTGTTCAAGTTCAATTCAAAATTTCCTTCTTCGCCAAGAGTGAGTGGCTGGAATTCGTCTACAACAGGATCAGCAATTACTTTAGAAACAACAGTGTTTGTAACTGTTGCACGAGCCGCAAGAACTCGGTACTTAACCGGACCAACGCCAGTTTTGCAAGTAATTTTTCCAGAAGCTTTAACTTTTCCGCTGCGACCATCCACAGCATTCATATCATTAACACCAGACAATTTAATTACTGGAAGGGCTGTATCATTCTTAAATACTAAAGGACGAGATTCAGCAACCTTACCTTTGTCTGTAGTAATTTTTACAACAACCGGTTCAGAAGCACCAATTTCTTTGCCAGGAATAAGTTGAATCTGATTTCCAACAAGTTTAGCCTTAGCAAATGGAGTTTCCGGAACAATTTCTACGCTCACTGGTTTTCCACCAAGAACATAACCAGTAGCAGGGAAAGCCGCATTATTTATAATTGAACCATCTTCCGCAATTGTGCTGTCATCAAAAACAATAATAGGATCATCGTTTTTAATTTTTGAAGTATTAGTTACATATATAAATGCAGAATATTCAGATACGCGGTCAATTGTATCTGTAACCTTAACAGAATATCTTAAAACACCTTTTGGAGAATCAGTTACAATTGGAAGGGTTGCATTATAAGTAAGTACATTCTTCAAATCCAAATCGTTTTCAATTTTACCAACTTTTCCCCAAGTAAGTTCTGTGTGAACATGTTTAATTCCAATTTCAGAGTTTGCAGTTACGCCAAAAACAGAACCACTTTCCGGATGAACTTCCATACCGTTTTCAAATGGAGTGCTTTCTTTTCCAACTGTAATTACAGGGTCTACAAACTCAGGAGCAAATCCCATAGAAACAATTTCTGTAACAACCGGATTTCCTTCTACGCCATTAACGTCAATTCCAGAAATTGTAATCTTATGTTTACCAACAGAAAGGTCTTTTCCGGCAATTAAATCGTAATAATAAACACCTTTTGTTTCCTGAATAATTGGTTCGTCAGAATCCAATTGAATTTTTACTGACTGAACTGCATCATCATCGTTTACAATACCGCGAACAAAAACCATATCTTTATCTGTAATGATTTGTCCGGCAACAGGTTCTGTAGTAGTTACAACAGGTTTATCATCTTCCTGATTCAATGCAATAGTTCTAGAAATATCAGTTACGTTGTTAGCACGGTCTACAGCATGGAGCGAGAATTTACGACCTTTATCTTTAGAACCAATAGTATCTAGAGTAAGTGACCAATAAGGGTTACCAGGAATTAATTCAAATTCACCAGTTTGGTCTCCAAATGACCAGGTAAGCTGAGTAACACCAATTTTATCTTTTGCATAACCGGCAACAGTAAAGCGACCGTTTACAATTTCATCTTCGGCCGGAGAAACAACTGCAACATCCGGTTTAGTGTTATCAATAAAATATAAGAATGAGTAAAGACCTACAGAACCAGCCCAGTCAGTAGCACGGAACCACAAAACTGCAGGACCATCTTCAAATTTGCGAGTATCAATTGAAACAGTAAAGTCAACCAAATCCTTATTTTTTGGAATTTTTACAGGAGTAAAGAACTGTCCGTTATCTACAGAATATTCCAAAGACTTAATACCGTTACCATCAGTTACAATACCATCAAAATTAACTTTTCCAGAAACAAGAATACCCATTGCCTTGTCTAAAACCTGAGTTAAAGGCTGCTTACGGTCCAACTGCCATGTCATTGTTGTTGGATGACCTTCTACAGGCTCATCGTTAATATCATAACCAATAACCTTAATTGTATGAGGTCCTTCTTCAAGCTTGTTTGTATCAAGATAATATGACCAGAATTCTTTTCCTTCTGCAGTTACATGTTTTTCAGTTTCTGCACCTTCATCAAGAATAAGTTCAACACGGGAAACACCATCATCATCAACACAAGTTCCGACAATATTCAAGTTACCTACAACGCGCATATTCGGATACGGATTGGTAATTCCACATATTGGTAAATCAGATTCAGGATCCAAATAGAGATTATGAGGACCTTCAATATATGTATTACCACCTAAGTCTCGTGCAGTAATCATAATATTGTATTTACCAGGTTTCTTTTGCTCTAAATCAAACTCTTCCTGCCAGCTATTCATGTTGTCTACTTGAATATCTTCAACATCATTTTTACCATGTGCAAAGAGATTGTTTGATAATAAAAAGCTCAGCAATGTTAAAACTGCTAATTTTTTAAATTTTTTCATGTCGATACCCCTATATCGTAAAAAAAAAGAATTATGGTTATTTACTTATCGGCACATTTACTCTATTTTATGAGTAGAAAATCAATACCAAAGGAAGCTCAATATGATAAGAAAAAACAATTCTTCCAATATTTTTATTATACAACAAATTTTCAATAAAAGCAAAAATATAGTATTCTTTGGAGGTGCCGGAGTCTCTACAGAATCAGGAATTCCGGACTTTAGAAGTGTAGACGGACTATACAATCAACAGTGGAAATATCCGCCAGAACAGATTATTAGCCGTACTTTTTTTTATCAAAACCCTGTTGAATTTTACCGTTTTTACAGAGCAAAACTACTTCCTCAAAACATTCAGCCAAACGCAGCACATTTTAAACTTGCCGAAATGGAAAAAGCAGGTATTTTAAAAGCGGTAGTTACTCAGAACATAGACGGATTACACCAGAAAGCCGGAAGCAAAATTGTTTATGAATTACACGGAAGTACATTACGTAATTACTGCATGGACTGCCACGCTTTTTACGACGAAAAAATCATTATGGAAAGTGAAAATGCTCCAGACAAACTCCCACATTGTCCAAAATGCGGCGGCCTTATTAAGCCAGATGTAGTTCTTTACGAAGAAGGATTAGATCAGGAAATTATTGAAGGTGCTGTTCGCGCAATACAAAAAGCCGACACGCTAGTAATTGGAGGAACTTCTCTCACAGTTTACCCAGCTGCCGGCCTTATTAATTATTTCCGAGGGGAAAATCTTATTTTAATTAACAAATCAGAAACTCCCCAGGATTCAATGGCAACACATGTTATTCACGAACCTATTGGAGAGTTTTTAAGCCAAATTAAAATAGAGTGTTAAAACCTATAGTCATTACGTAATTTGTTGTTTTATGCTTACCAAGTAAACCAGTAATACCATACTCAACATAAATGCCTTGCATATTAGAGCTGTCTGCAAGCCCTCCAATATTTGGCCCGTAATTTAATGCTACACGAAGCCCCAGATAATCTTCATAGTAAATACTACCATTTGTGCATTTTTTTGCATAATATGGAAATTTAGTAAAACGCCAGTCAGTATATTCAATGTTCTGTTCAACTGCAAAACCCGTATAACTCAAAGTTACCTGGAAATCATTAAGGAAAACCCACGGAATAAAAGTTGCGCGCTGAATATCAGTTCCAAAAATCAAAGTATCTAACTTAACAGCTGCAAGTGTATAATCAGTAAAAAATTGAGTTTGAACAATTTCGCGGTAAGACTCATTACCTAAAACATCAAGCATTGAACTTGGGAATAAGTAAAAACTTAATCTAGATGGTAAATTATATGTAACCCCATAATCACATTTTATTGGAATTAATTTTGGAATGTAGAATCTGCCTACAATTTCCATATCCATACCGTTGTACAGTTTTTGCTTAGCTGTAGTATTTTGCCACAAAGTATAATACCAGCCAGTGTAAACTTTTAAACCGCCAATTTCGTAACGACCAGAGCCTGCATATGCAGTATTACGGAAGCCAAGGAAAACTCCGCTCTGCCACATTAAATACTTGTTCAGGTTATCTGATTCAGCAACTCCAAAGTTGAAAAGCTGATTTTTACTTCTTGAAGGCATATCTGGACGACCAAAGTTTGCCGTAGTAATAAATTCCGAAAGTAAAAATGACATTGGGCCAAGTGGAAGTTCGGAGTATAAGTGTAAATCGCCTGTAGCTTTTTTCCATCCGTGGCGGTCAAATTCCGAAGAACCCGCAGCTGAATATGATAAAAGTTTTGTGTCAGTTCCGCTGTCGTAATTAAGTTGAAGCATGACCGAGTTAGTTTGTAAGCTATAACCTGCATCTATTTCTACGGTGTTTGAACCCCACGGATTTGAAGAAACCCATGTAAAACCAAACGGCAGTTGATACGAGGTTGTATATTCCGGAGTATAACTGTGGTTTGTAAGTGCTGAATACGGATACCAATAACCTTGCAGGTAAAATGGTAACGGATTATATTTTTTTGAAGGAATTGTTGATTTTTCTGCGCCAGAATAAAAGTTTATTGGGGCAAAATCCGCTGTAGCTAGAGCTTCGGATTGGGGTGGAGTAACCAAACTGATTTTTTCCGTCAAATTTTCATCAGATTTTGTTAAAATACGATTTTGGCGGTAAAACTCACCAATGTAGGCAAAATCATTTTTAGCGTTTGAAAGCATAACCGGATAGTAAACACCACCTGAAATATCATTTTCTTCAAGTTCAAAACTACCGTCTTCTTTATTTAAAAGACCAAGTCGAGGCATATTTCCAGGAGCTGCCCACGAAAAACAAAATTTATTTCCTGCGTTTGACAAATAGCGTATAACCATTCTTTGCTTTGGAGCTTCAAAATGTTTAATCACATTTCCGTTCAAATTACTAACTACAATTGAATAATCAAGCTTATCTTTTAAAATGTACGCAAAAGTTCCGTCACCAGCGTCTGCAAATGATAATGGAGATACGTTCAGGTCAAAGGTTACACTTGAATAGTTTTGAACACCGCTAATGACACATTTTGAATCTAAAAGGATTTTATCAACTTGAATGCCGTAACGAGGCGAAACGTACGATTGGCGAACAAGATAATATTCACCATTATTTTGAACAATTATCGGGTGAAAAAATCCGTGGTCGTTTACAGTGAAAGATGAATTTGAATCCATGTCGTAAATTAATGTATGCATTTTTAGAGTTGGTTCTTTATCTGATAAATAACTTGCAACTAAAAAACGACCATCTTGTGAAAAACTTACACTTTGAAGTCCGTTTTGTCTGAAAAGGTAACGTGGTAAAATGTTGGCTTCGTTATAAGCTGCTTTTGGAACAAAGTAAGCTTTATCGGAGCGGTCATCTAAAAAAGCAAGGCCGCGTTCCGAAACCGTTAAGCTTTTGTAAAGAGAACCAGCGTTATTTTTGTCGGAAAAATCGGCATAATCTGGAACAAAAAAATCAGCTGCTTCGTTGTTGTATATTGGGTTTGAAAAAACTTTCGGAATATTAAGCGATTCTTCAAAAAGTTTCCAGGCTTTGTCTAAGGAAATGCCGTACACTTTTTTAAAAGCAGTATCAGTTATTAGGGATTCAGTATTTACACATGTGTACCAAAATTGAGCATATTTTTCCATTCCGTATTTTTTTTGCAAAAAGGCATTGAATGCTCCGTTAAAATAATAGTAAGAACCGGTAGGATAAATGTTTGATGAGCCTTGCACATCCCAATATGTCGGAAATTGATTTTCAATTGCAGACTGTTTAATAATCTGCATAGCGTATTCATCGTTTAAACGGCCTTCACCGTAAACACTTTCGCCAGAAACGGTAGCACCTTCGGCAAGTCCGGAAGAAACGTACCAACCTACAAGCGACATTGCATCACCAAACACCTGTGAAAAATTATACCAGAAATTATTCTTCATATTGTAAGTGTATGCGTGAATACATTCGTGTCGAAAAGTTGAAAGGAAAGTTTCTGAAAAAACCGATAAGTCTTCAATCATTGAAGTGTCATATAGAACAATTCGATTATAAGGACCATTTCCCCAGTAACCATTAAAACTTTCTACTGCAGGGCAAATAACTACTGGCATTCTGTAACGTGGCGGAAATCCGTATTGTTTACTAATATCTTCGTAAATTGAATCAGCGTTTTCGTAAAGAATGCTCGCAAGTTCTTCACATCTGGCAGGATAAACAATATCAAACCAAGTAGTTGAAGAAACTCGTATATCCTTTTCACCAGACATAATTCCATCAAATGCAAATGATGAAACACCCAGACAAAACAAAATTATAAGAGAAGTAAATAGCTTTTTCATAACTCTATCCTTTTTTTATTTTAAACAGCTTCTATCCAAACGGTCAAATCCGTCAGTAAGCTTACGTGCAATTTCAACAAGTTTTGCAAGGTCGCCTTTACGTCCGCCTTCAATATTCAAAGGCATTACAGGATCGTGTAAACTCATGCGGAGTAAAATCCAGCCTTGAATGTCTTCACCTTTGAAAGAAAGTCGAACACCTTCATACGACTGTGGCATTTCGTAACCAGCAGCTTGAGCACGACGCTTAAACTCTTCCAAAACTTTGGCACCATAATCTTTAAAATCTTCGCCACTAATCTTAAAGCGATATTCACCTTCCTCTACCAATGGAGGCAATTTTTCAATAAGGCTGTCGAGTTTTTTTCCTTCGCGAGCTGCTTTTGCAAGGGCAACTACGAGTTTTACAGCAAGAAAAGCCCCGTCATCGAGGAAGTAATTATCTTTTAACGCACCATGACCGGAAGTTTCCATAGCTAACGGAGCTACTGTACCGGCGGCGTTCAATTCCTTTTGTTTATTGATTACATTTTTGTAACCGCGCATGTAACAAAGGTGCTTAAGACCGAGTACGTCCTGCAAAAAGTATGTAAGGCGGTCTGAAGTTACAGAATCTGTAATAATTGTAGAACCTGGATATTCTGGTGCAAGAATTGCAGCAATCATGGCGATTATTGAGTCACGGTTAATTTCGCTTCCGTCTGAAAGAACTGCTGACATGCGGTCAACATCTGTATCAAAAATAAGTCCAAGATCAGCGTGATTGTCCAAAACGGCCTTACGGATTGCTTCCATTGCCTGTTTATTTTCCGGATTTGGAATATGATTTGGGAACATGCCGTCCGGGTCGAGGAATTGACTACCTGTAGTGTCGGCTCCCAGTGGTTTAAGGATTTTATCAACGAAAAAGCCAGAGGCGCCGTTTCCGCTGTCTACTACAATGTGAAGGCCGGAGAGAGGGAGGGAACTTGAAGAGTTTCCTGCGCCCGCGCCCTCACCTGCGCCCGCGCCCTCACCTGCGCCTGAACACTTTCCTGCGCCCGCGCCCGCGCCCGCATCATCATCAAGTGCAAGCGCAATTTTTGTTTTAAGATAATCTGCATAAAGGGAAAGCAAGTCAAAAGTTGGAACGTTATGATTTACAGGAGCAGGGTTTAAGAAACTTGCAAGTTGCAAAACTTCAGTAATGTCTTCGTGTTCAAGACCACCATCAGCATCAAAGAATTTAATTCCATTACGATTGTAAGGAAGGTGGCTCGCTGTAATCATTGCAGAACCGTCAAATCCGCATTCACCAAAAACTAGGGACATGAACATTGCAGGAGTTGTGGCCATACCGCAGTCACAAACTTTAGCACCAGCGCTGAGCATTCCGTCCATAACAGCATCAGCTAAGGCAGGTCCGGAAATACGAGAATCGCGGCCAACACCAATAATAAGTTCAGTTGCTTCTTTTTCGGTTTTTTTTGCAAGCCAGCTTACAAATGCACAACCAATCTGCTTAGCAATTTGAGGAGTAAGGTTAACATTTTCTCCTTCAACACCTTCAACAGCAACACCACGAACGTCGCTTCCATTCTGCAATTTCATTAAATCCATATAAATACCTCAATTTATGAGCATAACGCAAACACAGTTTTTTTTCATCAGATTTTTTACGCAAGTGAAGATTTTTGCAGATTTTTCTGAAAATTTTGACAGAAATGTTGCGAGTTGGGCAAATTTATATGTAGAGAAAAGCTTCAGGATTTGGAGGATAAGAAAAGTACGGGCTTTTATAAAAAAAAGGAAGAAAAGCGGTAGTTTGGAAGGGAAATTATTTACTTCAGCTCAAATACTACGGTTTTCTTTCTAAAAAAATAGAAACACACGTAGTTTTTTCTTAAGAAAATTTTGAAAAATAAATAAACTCCAAAAAACTACGTGTTTATTCAATTTTTTCACCAAAAACCCGTATTTTTGCCATCCCCCAAATCCAAAACTCAAAAAATGAACAAAAGAAGGAACAAAAATGAAGAAAATTGAAAAATTACCACCAAATCCGTGGTTAGAACAACTAAAAGAATGGAAATGCCAAATCCGAGACCTTATTGCAGAACAAAAACTTACAATTTCACATTCAATTACAGAATTACAAACACTGCAGGTCATTTCAAAAACAGAGAATCCAGCAACACACACCGAAGACGATGGTTTTACACAATTCATACAATCATACAATCTCCCGCAAATACATGTATCAACATGCAAAAGTACAAATCAATATTATATGTTAACAGAAACAAGTCCGAAAAAGAGAAAATACATTTCAAAAAGTAATCAAAAAGAAATCAAAAAAATTCTTCAATTAAGCTACGACATTCGCGCATTAAACACTCTAAAAAATGAATTGAATATGGTCACAAAGTTTTTATGTAATTACGCAAAACAAAATTCGTCAACCTTATTTCAAAAACTTCCACTCGCACGCAAAGTGCTCATAACACCAGTAACGCTTCCAGACGATGAATATAAACGCAAATGGCAGGAAATTGAATATCACCGAAAACCAATTACCGCCAACACACCAGAGTTTTACTATAAATTATAATAAATAATGATAATAAAATTCTAATAAAAAGTGAGTAAAAAAGTTTAAACATTTGTAGAAAAATATAACCGGAGGTATATAAAATGATATACGGTTATATTAGAGTTTCTACAGGACTACAAACTGTTGAAAATCAAAGATTTGAAATTGAACAATGGTGTCTTAAAACAAACCATCAAAAAATCGAAGAATGGGTTGAAGAAACAAAATCGGGAACAATAAAAGTTGAGAAAAGAAAATTAGGAGAACTAGTTCAGAAATTACAAAAAGGTGATACTTTAATAATTTCAGAAATATCAAGAATTGGGCGTAGTTCTTATATGATTCTTGCAACTTTAGAAGAGCTACTTGAAAAAGAAGTTGGTGTTATATCAATAAAAGAAAATTATATTCTAACTAATTCTATAGCAAGTAAAGTAATGGCTTTTGCATTTGGAATATCTGCAGAAATTGAAAGAACACTGATTAGTCAACGAACAAAAGAAGCTTTGGCATATAAGAAATCATTGGGAATTAAAATTGGGCATTATAAAGGCTATAAATGTAAAAATGTAAAATTAACTCCATATACAAAAGATATTTTACATGATTTAGAGAATGGAAAATCAATTTACTATATTCAAAATAAATACAATGTAACTTGGACAACAGCTAATAATTTTATTCAAGAAAGGTTGCATTATGATAAATCCAAAATCCCAAGTGTTATTAAATTTCGAAAAAATGTGAAATAAATAATTAAAGGTACAGAGTATTAGCTGTACCTTTAAGATACTTTCCTTTTTTAGGACGGGACTATTACATACACTAAGACTGGTGCAGAAAATGCATTCCCCCAAATTATAAGAGTGGAACATTCAGACCCATTTAGTGTTAAAGATAGGTTGCTAGAATATATTTCAAGACTTCCTATTGGAGTTTCAATTCTCGAGATAAGGGGGTTTGATTCTTCTGGTTATGGAAACATTCGAACTGTTATATTAGTAAATAAAAGAAGTGATATTTTATTTTCTTATATTGCAACACAGAATAATAACACTCCTTCTATGACGTCAGGTCTTAGAAATAACGGTATTTGGTATACATAATAGTTTGAGGCAGTAGTTAGACGTCTTGGGTATCAGTAGTACATTATATATAAAACAGACGTAACCTAACGGTCGTTCCACTTGGGATTTCTTCTTTAAAAAATAAGGCTAAACTTCCATCAGTGTTACGCAATCCGATTAATGTATAATCATTGGCTAACGATACTCCGTTAATATATTTTTTGCTGTTGGGATTGTCTATAAAGTGATAACTACGAGTTACGGGCAATATAATTATTACTTCTTCATAATTTAAATGATATTCAGTTTTGCCGTCCGCATATTTAGTATATGAAGAAGTAACTTCTGCAATATTGGAATGTAAACACCAATTTTCGCCATCCCATGTCATAATATTACGGGAATTTCCATTGATACAGCCTGCGCCCAACTGAACATTATTTGCTTGGTTAAGTAATATAATTGGACCAGTTAGATTACCATATGTAAAGGTTGGATTAGCAGCTGTATTTTTATTGTCAAAAATAACTAAGACATTTCTTCCTATGCAAGATTGAGCATTGCCTTTCAATTGCATACCACCTACATATTCTGCTTGTTTGGCAGCTGTGTTTCCAGCTGTTTGGCAACGTAGGACTGTCATTTGTTGTAATTGATTTAATTTTGCTTTTTTATCCCCTTGATGTACAGTTCCTACTCCATGCGATATTACTATTGTATCTGCATCGTCATCTACATCTTGATTTACAATACTTGGTAAAGTATCAAATGTTTTAAGTGTCTCGTCGCTCATTTTGTCTCCTCTTCTACTTGTGCCATTGAGATTTTTTTCTGCTTTGTTTTTAAGATCTGTTCATCAAATGCTATCAATGTCTCTAATGCTATTTCGATAGATAGTTTACAAATACCTTGTCTAATTATAGCTGCTTGTTTATCTGTTATTTCTATTGTCATATTAATATATTAACATAGAAGTTATTGTATAAACCTTTGTGAGTGATGGCAGAAAAGAATACCATTTTACAATTACTGTTTCATTCGGTGATTGGAACGGTGGAAGTACCCAACCATACATCCCATTTAGAAACGTAGAGATAGATTTGTCTCAATACAGTAAAGTGTATTCAATTACTCCAAGTAGTAAGGCTGGTGGCAATAACGACCGTTTTTTTGTTATGGTAATTGGAATGACTAGCAACAAACATTATCTAGTAGGATGTTATACAACCGCAACTTATGTTAACCCGTTCACTAATGGAACTGCGATTTTAGATATTATTGCCGAATAACTATAATTTAAAGTTCGAGACGGGACTTATATATACGATACTACAATCGTGACTAAAAGAGTTTTTTTTAACTCTTACGCAAATACGATGCAACATATTTGTCAGAAATTAGGAATAGATACTTCTATTACATCAACTTGGAAGATATACGCTGGTGTTGGATCTGAATATTGGGAAGGGATAGTACAATATAGAGCTGGGGGTTTTACTGCTCAAAATTGCATAAAACAAGCTGGAAATTTAAATATCACTTGGGTTAATACTAATTCTGGAAGTTTGGGCGGACTTGATAATTGTAATAATTTTATTTGTGATTTTATTGGATAATTAATTATGTTTACAAGTTCGAGACGGGACAACTACATATAACACAACTCATGTAGACGATTTAAGAAGATGTAGATTACGTTTCAGCCAAGACGGAAGTAGTGCGACAATTACTTGTTCTAATGGAATATCAATGCTAATAGTACAGAATAGCACAAATCAATATTCTGGCATTTTTAACCGACAGACTGGCTACTGTTATAAAATGACAGAAACAACAGGAACGCAAAATGTTACTTATTCTGTATCTGGTAATAATATAACTTTCAACTTTCAATTAGCTGGGGCGATTAAAATATGGGAGATTGTATAAAACTTTAAGACGGTAGAATTGTATACCCGAATAATCGTCTTGATTATTACACAAGTCGTGGAGGTAACTTGAACGAAATTAACACATCTTTAAGGAACAAAGTTGTCGCTTTACTCTGTGATAGTACCACCTTAAATAAGCCTTCATCCGTTGGCTCTGGTGCTTGTATACAATTCTTCTGGGATAATGGCAATTATATTTCGCAATTATTCATAGAAATAGATAGTGGCAATAGAGTGTTTAAGCGATACTATAACGGTAGTAGTTGGACGTCTTGGGTCACAATTTAGACTATTAATAATTATGTTACTTATTCATTTTTTTATAAAGCACATTAAAAAAAATTAAGGTACTCTTATCTGAGATTCGTAAAACATCCATCCTGTACTAGGTTTATCTGTAAAATCTATGCTTTTAATACTTGTTTCTGTTATATACAGATAAAAAAAATCTCCATCTTGCGAATATCCACTTATACCTATTTCCTCATTATCAGTATCTACCCATGCTTCAAGAGAAAATAATCTTATATTTAGATATTGTGGTGTTTGTCCCGGTATTACAAGAGTAATAAAACCAACTGTTAATGTAGTTGATCCATTATTTGAGAAGGATATAGCAAAATTCTTCATAAAATTATAAAATCTAGAAAATATAGTAGTTCTATTTAAATTACCTCTTATTGAAGAAAATGTTAAACCACCTAATATTCTTAATGCTGTTGCTGTTAAAGTTCCTGTAAAACTACCTGTTGTGCCAATTAATTCTCCTGTAAAAGTTCCTGTTGCTGCTTTTAATTCTCCTGCAAACTCACCACTACTAGCATATACCGTTCCTCTTATTACTGCATTTTCGGCAGTTAGCAATCCTTTTTTTGAAATTTTAACCCAACCTTTAGTCGGATCAGAACTGCCTTGCTCTCCAATTCCCATATCTACATAAACACAATTATTAAGTTCATCTTCTATTACTGATAAAGAACTTGATACAGTAGCAACAGTTGTATTATAAGCATCTCGAAGCGTTTGCAAAGAATCACTCACGTCTTCTAAATCAGACTCGGTTGGATATCCGTCAATTGTGACATTTTTTAAAACAGCATGTCCGTCAGAATAAAAACCAAAACCTAAACGTCCTTGACTGTCATATCCTTCTAAAGAACCACCGCTCTCTAATGTAATGTTTTTAGCAAATACTTCTTTGATAAAAGCTTCATTTGCTACAATTTTTTTTGCAACAACAACACTAGCAAAAAGTTTATCAAAATAATTATACAAATCAGGATTTGCCTGTGCTATGCTTAATTCATCCATAGCAGCATCTGTAATATCACTTACAATTTCAGCATTATGACTACGATCATTGTCTTTTTTCCATTGATATTCTGTTTTGTTTACATAGCAATAACAACACAGGTTCTCAAATTGTCCTGACTGGCTTAATGAACTTGAAACCGTGCTTCCAGTCCAAGAAAAATAGTCTCCAATAACTAGACCATTATATTCATCTTGCCAATTTGCCATTTTGCTTTGTAAATCTTGTAATGATGTAACAGGTCCTTTATATCTTCCACCTTTTACCGCAACAATAGAAATTTGAACATTTTTAGTAGTATTTTCTGTATCATAAACAATACTTCCATACACATCAGTAATGAGTTCATAATAAGTATTTGTACTCCATTGAGAATTTTCGTTTTGGACTGGAGTACCATCATCAGATACAAAATAATCAGTGTATGAATTCTCCCAGTTTTCAGGTTTAGTTGTTAAAAGTTCATAATGCTTATTAACGTATCTATTAATTTCATCAGTTCCACTTTCAATATATCCCCAACGAGCTTTATACTCTTTAAATACTAATGGAATAATCCAATTCTGCGTAAACAATCGTTTGGCTTGTAAAGCTGTCAATGTAAGTTCATGAGTTTCATCGTTCCAGGAATAACTAAATCCTTCAGGAATTATATCTGACAAGTCACCAATAATAAAATCTACTTCAGTATTAAATTGTAAAACGTGAATTTTAAAAGTAATAGTCTGATTAACAGGAACATAATTGCTGGAATTAACCGCAAAACCTATTTGCTGTGGTTCAGCATATATATACGGTGTTGAAGAATCATTTATTTGGTTTTTGATGTATTCTTCTATTTCTGCTTTAGACCAAATTTCATTTGCAGAATATTGTTCTGGAGTTGACCATTCTGAAGAGTCTATTTCATCGTAAATATTTCCTTCTTCTTGATATGCACTGTCTTTTGTCGATAATGCAGTAACATGTGTAGTCCAAATTGGTAATCCTTGTTCATCTAAAGGCGGAATATCTCGCTGCCAGCCATTACTTTGCGATGGCTCAGACCATGTAAACTCTCCATCATTGAAGCAATATACACCTGATACATATGGTTTTTCTGGCTGAGAAAGAGAACGTTTGTATAAATTGATAGTACAAACAGAAATTCCATTAACGCCATTCTGACCAACAGCTATAGGTTTTGCCCATTCTGAAGCTGCAATTGTATCTGTAGAATCTTTACCGTAAGCTGTAGCACTAGTAACATAAACAGGTCTTGTAGGATTGCTAGGATATTGTGTACT
Source organism: Treponema sp. (assembly GCA_045615645.1). Lineage (GTDB taxonomy): Bacteria > Spirochaetota > Spirochaetia > Treponematales > Treponemataceae > Treponema_D. The sequence continues at coordinate 7,035 of JAZLFF010000025.1, read as the reverse complement.
CCATCCATTAGAACCATTGCTAGATTCCCAGATGATTGAATTATCAGCAAAAGAATATGTCATTACAGAAGTGATACCAGTTGAAATCATTGGAGCTTCACCATCACCAAGTTCACGATATAAAGTTACAATATGATTTGAGTATAAATTCTTAATTGCATCACTGTAAGCAATATTAACTGGTGCACCCCAATATCCTGTATTAATATTCTTAGAACGTTTGGAAGATTGCCATCTTGTATTTGGAGTTAGATTAGTATGCCATCCATTATCATTTCCAGTTCCTGTTGGAAGTGATGGTTTTGATACACTGTCATTATAAACAGTGAAAATCTGCCACTCTGAAACATCAACCTTATTATCAGCTGCATAAATAACATCCGTAATTTTATTTTCAAATTCAGGTAATACAAAATCAGGACTATCAACACCAAATATTTCTGGTGAATATTCGACAGCTGTAATTTCTGCGGTTAAGTTTTCTCCACATTGAATATCAGTTACAATTAAATCAATTGAATCATTCCCGGATGTACCGAAAGTAAAAAGATTTCCTTCTTGAATTGCATTTTCTCCAAGTTCACCAGAAAACATTACTGTGTTTGATTCAGTTTCATTATTAACAATTGAATAAAGAGAAGCAGTTCCATCTTCTTTTCTGATTCGTACAGAATATTGTTTGTTACTCTCCATGGAGATTAATTCATCACTAACAAAACCTGTTATTGTAGAGCCGCTTCTTATTACTTCCTTAATTCTACCTTGTGTTATTCCAGCCAGTGCAATATCACCTGCATATTTAATCCAGTCACCTTTAGTACAAAGCATGTATTCAAAATCTGCAGAAAACTTATGTAAAACTGGTCGGTTTTTAGAGACAGCATATTTATACATTCCAAGTTTTCTAGCTTGTACACTTGATGTTACTCCCCACAAAGTAACATCTTGTACTACATCGGGTTCATTTTCTTTGTTTCCAGATGGAGTGTTGTAAACCTTTAATTCCTGTTCCGCATAGCCAGAATCTTTATCAGGAAATTGTAATGACATTGCATCTGGTATAGATGGAATAATTATTTGTTCTTGATAATCCCATGAGTTTCTTGGTGTAAACATCTGAACAAAACTATCTCTTTGAATATCTTGGATTACTGTAATTTTTCCGTTAAATCTAAAAATTTCCGCCCTGCAAGTAGAAGCAATACAACTCAATATCTCTGAAATAGACATTTCGTTATATACATATTCATTACATTCATATCCATTTGCAGCACACCAACGATAGAGTTTTTCAAATGCAGGCCAGTCAATTTCAGAATCATTCAGTTTCTGCTGGCTTAATTCACCTTGCATTGCATATATAGCCGCGGATGCAGGATTACTTGTACTACCTAAAGTAGCCCATTGACTTGCACCAGAAGAAGTACCTGAATAAACTGGTAATTGTGATTGAGAAATGAAGTTTAGTTGCTCAACATAGTTATTTAATTTTTCAGAAGCTTTAATTTTTAATCCAATAAGAGTAAGTTGCTCACAACGTACTTGAGAAACTGCCTGCTCATTTTTAATGGCACGAATCGAACCAAGATACACAGTATCAATAATTTTGTTATCATCATCATGATCATCTGTTACTCGGACAACTTTAACAGTGTATTTACCTGGTTCTAATCCTGTTTTATGGACAGAGAATCTTTTTGTTTTAAGTTCACTTCCAGAAATAATATTTGAACCAGAATTAAAATATCCAAGTAATTCATAATCAGAATCATTTGCATTTTCAGCTTTATAATATGCTTCAACCTGAACAGAAGTTGATACCAGGTCATTATCATCATCGTATTTTCCTAATCCCGACAGAAAGAAAATATCAACATTGATTTCTTCTGTATTATCTGGAGTAGTTCTTATTATGGCACCATCTGATTCTTCAACAATTTTTTTTAGTTCCGCATTAATCATCTCTTCATGAATACACTTATCAAAGAATGGTGGTGTTTCTTGACCATAAGCAATTGATAAATTGATTAAAGAATCTGTTCCTGCTGTAACATTATTAATATTTCCACTTGAAGAATACTCAACAATATTTGTTTCTCCAAGTTTAATACTAGAAGTATCAATAACCTGGTCTTTTTGTCCACAAGAAAATAACTGATATAAATACTGGTCCCCATTTGAATCAACCCAAGTATAAGGAGTTGCAGCAAGGTCGGAATAAATACGTCGTTTACCAAAAAGGATAGGAATAGAAGATAAAGGTCTTGCTTGATTTTTTGAACCTCTAATGGAAGGTGATTGTTCTGGGGTTTCACGGTTTTTAACACTAGGAATATCCAAGTTATACATTGATACTCCACCAGCAAACAGCCCAATACCAGCTCCTATTAATGCAACTCCAATGGAAGCTCCTATTCCTGATGTAAAAATAGTAAGTGCCAAACCTCCAAGAACCAAAGCACCACCGGCAATTTTTTCACCAACACCTACATCCTGATTATCACCTTCTGGAACTATTTTGATGTAAACTGTGTCGCCATCTTTTGCGACTTCTGTAAAATCTGTAACAATTTTATCATTGATTAAAACTCGCCACCCTGTATTAACAGCCTTAAAACAGTCAATTTTTTTTATAATATCTTGAATAGATGAAGATTTGATTTTCTGAATTTCTCGTTCATTTGAAAACGGGTTTAGCTGGGTAATAAGTTTTACAGACATGATACCATCCTTCAATACGTCCGGTTAAAAATGGTGAAGATAATCTTTCACATACAGATCCGGTTTTATTCTTAGAATGAATTATAAAACCGTCTCCAGCGTATAACCCTACGTGTGTAAGAAGTCCGCCTGTAGTTCTAATTAAACAAACAGCTTTTTCTTCTGCTTGTTCTATTTTGTTTCCACAAATTACTGGGAAATATTCAGAGAAGAGTTTTTTTGTTTCTTGAGAATTAAGAGCATTTTCATATCCGTTGTAAAGAGGTAATTCTATATTGTATTCATTAAGGAAAATTAGTCTCACCAATCCATAACAGTCAGTTCCAGAGAAAGAACGACCGCCAGAGACAAAAGGAATTCCAACATATTTTGAACACCAAGAATACATACTAAAAAAAGAGCCCCGGAAAAGTATCTGGAGTATATTTTATGTTTGTTAGTTTTCTATCCTGAATATACATATCATACAAATCTCCAGTAATTGTACTTACATTGGCAATTATATTTCTGAGGATGAAATTAAAAGGACCTTGTTCATATACACTAGGAGAAGTTGAAAGAATAACTCCTACATCACATGTTATTTTGTGACCAATTGCAGATTTAATAGTTTTATAAATTGCTAAATCACTATTATCTATTTGCAATTTACAAGTTTTGTTTCCATCTGAAGACTGGTCTGGCAAAATTGCTTTAAAAGAACAAGGATAATGTACATGTCCATTTGAAGTTATAGACTGTTTATCATCAACAAGATATAACTCAGGCTCATCGTCTACATAAATAGTTAGTAAAGTTAATAAGACAGCTTCTGTTTCTTGTGCAGTTGCAGCTTGTATAAAATTAGAACTAGGCATCCATTCGCTCCAAAGGTAATACTATTTTCCAAAGCCCATCAGAAGATTCTTCTGAATAGTCTTCTCTAAATCGAAATTCTTCTACTTGCAATGTTTGTGGATTTTTCATCTTAAAACGTAAAGAACCACTTCCAATTGTATTGTCAAACCAATCTTCCAATACTTCTCTTTGAGATTCTGTAATAACAATATAACCGTCAAAGTTTTTGGTTTGTACTGTATAACGGCGTCTTGTTTTTTGAGGACCAGCGTCCATAGAAGTTCGAATAACATTTGAGTTTTTCTTAGCTACTAAACCATTTAGTATGATTAGTTCAGGTAATTCTGCTGGCCATGTAATATCTGTCATAATTAAACTCCTTGAGCTTTTAAGCCGTAACGAGCTGATAACGCTTTATCAGCTTTTCCATTAGCAATGTGACTATTTATTGCAGAACCAATAAATACCATCAATTTTTTCTGACCAAATTCATCTGTAGATTCTTGAGTCTCAACTTTTTCTGATGAGTAATTATTTATTTCTAATAAAACTTGAACAGAAGTTCCTGAACCAGAAGCCTCAATTCCAAGACTTCCATCAGAAGCCCGTTTGAGCGGCATTATTGCTTCAGGTCCTGCTTCTCCCATTAAACCAGTTTTGAAATTTCCACCACTAGCAAATTTAAACAAAGTTGGAGAAGTAACAATTTGATTTGTAAAACTACCTCCTTTTGCAAATGCCTCATATCCAGAGTCTCCATAAACACCACCAAGTGCATTCTTTTCAAGACTTTCCTGATAACCCTGATTTAAACCGGAAATAAATGAAGTCCCAAATCCTGCAGCAACAAATCCAAGACCTAAGCCCCACTGGCCTTGAGCAATAAGCTGTAAACCTGCCTGTAGGAATAAAGTTGGAAGCTGGTCGAGTATTTCCTGAGACATTGAAACTAAAGCTTCTTTCATACTGTCCCCAGCATCTTTTCCTTCACCTAAAGCTTTACCTAGTGTTTCAAAGCCTGTTAATGTACTATTAAGAGATAAATTGATTAAAGAAGCTCCTAATGCTGCTATTGATTTATTTGCTTCTTCTGCATTTTCTGCAAATAACTTTAACTTTTCTATTCCTGGAGTAATTTGTTTTTCTAACCAATCATCCCAAGAAGAAAAGTTATTATCATTTCCTTTTTCTAAAATTTCGAAAAGTTCTTCTGCCTTTTGTATTTGTTCATCTGTAGCATTATTGGCAGCAAGCGTTTCTATGTATAATTCTTTCTCAGATTTTCCAAGGTCATCAACTTTTTCTTGAAGCTCATTTAATAAATCTGCAACTTCAAATTCTTTTTTCTGTTTGTTTAATTCTTTATAGCGAGCGATTAGAATCTTTACAGAATCATCAGCTTTGGAATATGCAGAGTCTATTTTATCTGCAGGAATATTAAGAAGCTCTGTAAGAGTTTTTTCGATTTCAGACATTTCATCTTCAATCAAGTCTTTGACATTAAAACTATTTCCTAAAACTTCCTGTATATCTTTGGAATTAGTAAAAGTCTGTTCAAGGCCCTCAATATATTTTTGTGCAGCTTGTTTACCCGTTGTAAATGATGATTCCGAAACGCCTGTAATATCTTCAAAATATTTCTGCCAGCTTTTTACACCGTCTTCCTGCATTTTGTCGCGCAATGCTTTCATTTTCTTTTTAATTGCATCTGCATTGTAATCAAGCTGCTTTAATGATTCAGAAACATCTTTACCTGTTGTATCTGCAGAAAGAGTCTTTTTATTCTTGGCTATTTCTTCGAGCTGTTTCTGATAATTTTGAAGCTGTACGACAGGATCATCTTTAGAAAGTTTTTCGTACTCAATGGAAATTGAATGCATCAACTCTTTTGTTGCCGTTTTTGCTGCAAGTTTATCATTTTCCTGTTGCTGAATATCTGCGTTTGTTTTTTTTATGTCTTGCAATGCTTGAAGTTCATCATTCCAAAGTTGATAGTTATTTTCGGCTTCTTCAAGCAAAGCTTTTTTCTGTTCTTCTGCAAATTTTAACAATCCACCTTTCTTAAGTTCATTTTTTAATTCAATAACCTTTATTTTATAACTTTCAGTTCTAAAAGTTGCAGCTTGTAATTGATCTTCTATATCAGTTAAACCTGCATAATACTCATTAAATGCTTCTTCTGATTTTAGGCCTTTTAAGAAAGCAACATTATCATGAAAAGTGCTGAATGCATCTGCAACATAGCTGATTATGTCTGCAAGTTTTTTTCCAGCATTACTATCTACTAAGCCTGACAAAAAGCTTCCAACACCTTCCTGTAAATCACCCCATGCATTTTTAATTTGAACAGAAGCTCGAACTGCACTTTCAGCAGCTCCTCCGTAAGTAGAATCTAGTTCATCAAGAATTATTTTTTGAGCGGCTGCAACATCTCCTGTATCAATAAGAGATTGAATTACAGCTTTTTGAGAATCTGAAAATCGGAATCCTTGACGCTGGAGACTTGTAATACCATTAATTGGATCATCCAAAGCTTTACCAACTGCCTGAGCTGCAGAGGATAAATCCATATCCATAACAGTTGCCATATCCAGAATTGCTTTTGTAGCATGTTCAAAAGAATCTCAGGTAATGTTTTTAAATCCGAGCAAGACAGTCTGCATTTTGATGATAGAATCATCATCATAATTTGTTAGAGACTGTAATGAACTGGCCATGTCCTGAATCTCTTTTGAACTAGTCCAGGCATTAGCACCTGTAGCTTGTAAAGTTGCATTAAGGACACTGATATTTCTCTGACTTTCTTCAAAAGCCAATGCACTTTGTTTTCCAAAATTAATTATTTCCTTGGCAACAAAAGCAGCTGAAATAGTTTTACCCAACAGTTTAAAGTTTGATTCTGTTTTTTTTGTAGAATTATCTACATCCTTAAGTCCTTTTATCGCTTTATCAACTTCAGCTGAGACAAGAACTCTTAGTTCTTCTGTAAGATCATTTGCCATTATTCTTTTCCTTCCATGCTAAATAAGTTTCTTTTTCAGCGTCAAATAACTCTACAACAAGTCTTACGGTTTCTGGCTCTGCAAGGTAGCCTTTTCCCTGCGGCCAGCCATAAGCTTTAATTCTGTGCCACATTTCTATAAGAGAGAGAATTTCATCTGTAATGTAATTGGAAAAATCTTTACGGCGTACAAGGATGTAACCGTTTTCACTTTCAGGAAATGGAATTTTTTCTTTCATTTCCTCGTATTCGGAGCTCCAGTCAGGAGGCCAGAGCCCCGCAAAAAGAATCTGAATACCTATCCGATATTCTTTTTTTTTGAGTCAGTCATTTTATCAGAAGCAACTTCAACACAAATAGCGTCAATAAGTTCACCAATACCATATGCACGGCATTCTGCGAGCTCTGCACCATTTTTAATCTTACGAATTTCTTCACCGTTCTGAACTTCAAGATTTTCAATCTTTCCGACACAT
>JAZLFF010000024.1:0-56892 GCA_045615645.1 Treponema sp. | reverse complement strand
AGACCTTCGCACTTTCAAATCGGACCGTTTATATGACTGTGCAGTAAATCTTTATACTTCTTTTGGTTATTGTGATACAGAAGAAGAGGATATGGAAATCTTAAAAAATATTGCAGCGTCTTTACGCGATGGTGGCACTTTTATTTTGGAATGTGTAAGCCGCGAAACTTCAATTTTATACTGGACTCCAGGAGAAGAATTTGATCGCGCTGGTTATACCGTTCGTACTCATTTTAAAGTTCGAGGTGCCTGGGAAGGACTTAGTTCCCGCTGGACACTGTATCCACTTGGTGCACCTGCTACTGCTAAGCCTGTAGTTGATCATGAATTTGTGCAGCGTTTATATTCAGCAGCAGACCTTTGTGAAAAGATGAAAAAATGTGGTTTTACTGAGGCAAAAGCATATGGAGATTACGATTTTTCTCCTTATGATCAGAATGCTAAGACTATGGTAATTGTGGCAAAAAGATAATATTTATTATAAAAGGGAAGAGTATGAAAAAGATTTTTAATTTATTAGGTGTTTTATTATTAAGTCTAACAATTATTTCATGTGGAAACTTTCTCAATGGAGAAGAGTTAAAAGAAGAACTTGATCAACAGATTGCCTATGCGAATTATAAACCTATAAAGATAAATATAGTCGCAGATGCCAACACAGGATCTGTTTTTCCAGCGGGAGAAAAAACAGTAAAACAAACAGATAAAATAGAAATATCTTTTGAGGAAGCTAATGGTTATACCTTTAAGTATTGGGAAGTTTTGAATCTTGATACAAAAGAAAAAATTGAAGATATAATTAAAATTGAAAATCCTGAAAGCAAAAAAACAAATCTAACAGTATTAAAAGAAACTGATTTTATACTTTTAATTCATCCTGTTTGTATTGAGAATATAAAAATTGATTTTACTCCCGCTAATGTTGCAGATGGTGTTCCTAAAAATACAAGTCTTGTTATTACATCTAATCAGCCAATAAAACAGGATGCCTTTAAGTTTAGAATTGAAGATGCTGTAGAAGCATACGATTTGTCTAATCATTATTTGGCACCATCCTTTTCTAATGAAGGTAAAACTGTAACTATTAGAGCAAATCCAGCAGATCTTCCTAAAACTAATGAAAATGGTACAAGAAATATAAAGTTCATACTGAAATCCGAAACAGAATTTGAAGACTCATTAGTAAAATTAAATAAAGATTATGAGTGGAATTATAAAATAAATGATAATCGTGATTTTGACCCTCCTGTTATTAGAAGTTTGACAGCTAATAAAATTGGACGGTATGGTGAAGTTGTTCCAGAACCTCTTGATTACCGTGCATATAATGGTAATGCTTCTGATTTTGATAATAGCGATGGAAATAATATATATGTTATGAATAAATTACAGTTTTCTTTTTCTGCCTATGATGAATTAAGTGGAATTGGAAAGATTATTGTTCAGGAAAAGTTGATATATACAAGGAATAATGATAGGGCTCAGGAATCAAATAGAATTGTTGAAACAGAATATATGTTTAATGAATTGCCAATGGATGGTTCTATTCAGTCAAAAACTTTTATTCATGATTTTACAAAAGTTGACTATGATGATGGAGTGGTGGAAGTTAGATTTATTCCGGTTGATTACTGCGGAAACAGAGAACTTGATATGTCAAAAATACCAGTTTATGTTGTTTTGAGAGATTCTGTATTTAATTTAAGTGGTATTTCAATAAGAAATGATGTGCCTTATGAACTTAACAACCGTAATGACCCGAATTTTAAAACTACTGTAGCAGAGATTAATGAGAAGATAAAAAATATTCGTATTTCTTCATTAAAGGATACTTATTTTGCTAGATTTGCTACAAATACAAAAGACTTGGAATTTAAATTCTGGTGTGGAACTGATTTAAATAATTTAGAAGAAGTAATTATTAATATTAATTCTGCAACAGAAGATGAAATATTATTTAAATATGAAAATCTTTCTAAAGAATATGATAATTATTTAAAAATAACAGCTATAGATATGGTTGGAAATGAATATTCAATTTTAAGATGTATTCCTAAAATGTTGACTCCGAACTACTATTATTATAGTGGAGATGATCCTTATATTAATTATAAATTGAGCGGGAACAGTGATTTTGGAACTTTAAAATATCGTCTTTTAACTATACTAGATCCAACAGATGATTTAACAGATAATTTTACTGTTAGATCACCTTACCCTGGTGAATCTGGCTATTCTGTTGATGAAAATTGTTCTTCAAGAGAAAAGACAGTACTTACATATCCTTGTTATTTTATAGATAGTGAAAAAAATAAGTTGTTTGGACCTGTCAGTGTATACAGAATACCGGATAAAGGTACAAAAGATATCGATGTCCCTGATTTTGAAATTACTCCACGTCATATTGATAATGACTATTCACATTCAAAATTAATTATAAATTTCAAAGATCCATTAAAAAAAGGGGAGCATTATGTACTTACTGCTACTCGAGGGGGATATCAGTATACGTCATTTGATAATAACGAATTAATTGTGCAAAGAAGGAAAGATGATGAGACATATACAGTTAAACTTTTGGTATTTGATGAGAATGGACATTCTGCTAGTAATGAAAAAACGCAAGATGTAGAAGGTTATGGAAACATAGATGTAGACCCTCCATTTACACAAACCGATATTTTTGCTTATGATGGCTTACAGGGAATGTATAGTATTGGAGTAGGAGATGACTCTGGTTTTAAAAAAGAGAATGATAAATGGGTGTTGCAATATTGGTTTGTCGATTCGTCTCTTTTAAATAAAGATTTAGATTATTCACAATTGTTATTAAAATACGGTGATGGTCGTAAAGTTTATTTCGATGATACAAGACCCTATAGCGATAGTTATTATGCATATTTACCAGTAATTGGTCTTTGGAGGGGAGAATATTATATTTATGTATATCTAATAGATTCTTCTGGAAATGAAAAACTTTGTTTTGAACCAAACTCAGTTTTATTTTTCTATCCAGAAAATAGATATATTAGTTTTAAGTATGAAAATAGTAAAATTGAAACTACAGAATCTTTTGTATGTATAAGTAAATACGATGACGAAAATTGTAAGTTTGAACAAATAAGTTGTGATAAAAAAGAACATAATTTGGAACAGAATAAGTTTTATGCTGTTTATGGTTTGTATGAAGAATCAATTTCAATTCCTTATTATTTTTATTCGGGGGATGGTGAAAAGGTTATTTGTAATAAAAAGAATTTTGCCAAGATTAATGATACAGCTTTTTCCGTTTCAAGTGATAAACCCTATTTAATTCAAACTATTTACAATACTATAAACTTTGAAAATGACAAAGAGTCTTGGGAATTATACAGTGCTAAAACTGGTCTTGAACAACTTAGTGGTTACCAGATTTACGGCGTAGATACATCAGAGATGTTAAATGGCGACTATTATGTTGTAAAAGTTTACTATGCAGATGGTACAACAAAAATGTCTGAACCAATAAAGGTTGTAAAATAGATTTTTACATCCACTGTAAGGCAAAGTGAACAATCACAAAACTTAAAGGGAAAGTTACAATGGTCAGGAGAGTTGAAATTACACATGCTCTGCTGGCCATTTTTTCTTCTTTATCATATTGCATGCAGGCAATGCTAAGGGTAACGCTGATTGGGGCGCTAAAACCTACCACAATTGCCATAAGTGAATATTCATTAAAATTGTAAATGCCAGTTTTATGCAAAATAAAGCATAAAATAAGAACAATAACAGGGCTGGCAATATTTCTTAAAAAGGCAAGGCACCAGGCATATTTATCTTTAAGACATTCAGAAATTTTTGCTTCACCAACACTCATACCAATCAGCAGCATACAAAGTGGCCCTACCATTCTTGCAAGGCTTTTTACGGTTACATAAAGGATAGGTAAACTTTTGTCTATGCGAAGTACGGGTGCTTTATTCTGGATTACAAACACAAATATTCCAAAGAACATGCCTGCCATTACCGGTGTAAGGAAAACTTTTTTTATCTGGGGTCCCAGAGATTTTATCGTGATCTTTTCACCGCTAATAACTGTAGTTGCCACAATGTAAACAAAAATACGGAAAACAATGCTGATTGTACTGATGTAAAGCATAACTTCCTGGGCACTACTTTCATAAACTGATTGGAGAATTGGCATACTGAAAAGGGTAGTCTGTCCAATTGCCATCATAAAACCTGCAACTGTGGAAAAATCTTTGCCTTTCTTACGGAAAATAAGATTGCCGAAAATAATTAAAACTATATAGAAGATTACAGCAAGGAAGAATTCTGTAATGCTAGATTTAAAACTGTGCCATTCAAAATCTTGCATAAAGGCATTAAAGGCAAAACAAGGAACTGCCAGCTTCCAGATTAGGGCTGTTAAAGTCTTTTTTGCTGAAACATCAATAATCCCTTTGCGCATGAAAAAGAAACCTAAGGCAATAATTATAATTGTCTGAGAAAAGACACTAAGAAAATTAGGATCTGTAAAAACAAGATTGAAAATATTAAACATAAAAAGTTAAAAAAAATTGTCACACGGATTCGATTTTACTAACGTAAAATCATAATTTTTATCTGAAAAACCGTTAGGTTTTTCGAATCCGTGTGACATTTCTGTCATCTTCGGGCTTGACCCGAAAATCTATAGTTTCCCAGATCAAGTCCGGGAATGACATAGTCTAGAGATTGTCAAAGAATCCCTTAGCCTTTAACAATTCAGCATTCAAGATACCACCAAGAGCGGCACCACGTTTTGTGTTGTGGCTCAATGCAACGAACTTAATGTCAAATACGTTACATGGGCGGAGTCGGCCGATTACACAAGCCATACCTTTTTCTGTTTCACGGTCACGACGTGGCTGTGGACGGTTTTCTTCGTGGCGAACAACGATTGGATGTTCTGGAGCTGAAGGCAACTTTAATTCCTGTGGAAGTGATGTATAGCTTGTCCATACTTTTTCGATTTCTTCCAAAGAAGGTTTTTTGTCATCTGGCAAATCAAATTCCAAAGAAACACAAGCTGTATGTCCGTCTACAACTGGAACGCGTGTACATGTAGAAGAAACGATTGGGTAAGAAGCATTTTCAATCTTACCGTCTTTTACAGAACCAAGAATCTTCAAGCATTCTTTTTCTGTCTTTTCTTCTTCACCGCCAATGAATGGAACGATGTTATCAATCATATCAAAAGAAGGAACACCAGGATAACCAGCACCAGATGTAGCCTGCAAAGTTGTAACAATCATTCTCTTAACAGGATAACCAGCCATAATCAAAGCATGAAGAGGCATCATATATGTCTGCAAAGAACAGTTAGGTTTTACAGCAATAAAGCCTTTATCCCATCCATTATGTTTTTTCTGTTCTTTAATTACATCCAAATGAGAGAAGTTGATTTCTGGAACAAGCATTGGAACATCTTCAGTCCAGCGGTTTGCACTTGCATTAGAAACAACAGGAATTCCTTCTGCAGCATAAGCCGCTTCAAGATTTTTAATATCGTCTTTTTTAGGAAGTTCAAGAGCGCTGAATACAAACTGACATTTTCCTAAAGCTTTTTCAGGGAAGTTTGCATCTTCTACGATTAAATCAGCAACAGCAGCTGGAATATTTGCACCAATAAGCCAGCGGTTTTCTACAGCTTCTTTATAAGGTTTACCAGCCGAACGAGGGCTAGCTGCAACGAATGTTACTTCAAACCAAGGATGATCTTCCAACAATTTAATGTAGCGCTGACCAACCATACCAGTAGCGCCCAAAACACCAACTTTAATTTTATTCATATATGCCTCCAAGGAATTCTCCCGCTGATTTCGCTGATTTACACAGATAAAAAAAAATCTGCGATTATCTGCGATTATCTGCGGGAAATAATTTCCCTTAATTTATTTTTATATTCTTCACTGCAAAACGCTGCATCTACGGCATTCTGCAATAATTGTTTTTTTTCTTCTTCTGTTATACCACAAAGTTCAGAAATATAATTAAACTCGTGATTTAAAGAAGTTCTGCAAATAGCCATGTCGTCTGTGTTGATTGTCACTTTTACACCATCTTCCAAATATTTTCGAAGCGGATAATTTGACATATCACTTACTGCTTTTGTCTGGCGGTTTGAATTTGGACACATTTCTAAAGGAATCTGATTTTTAATTACATATTCCAAAAGTTCAGGGTCTTCAAAAATTCTTACCCCGTGACCAATTCTTTTAGCACCAAACTTTATTGCAGACCAGACTGAATCAGCACCGTCTGCTTCTCCTGCATGAATTGTAAAAGGAATTCCATACTTACGGGCAAGTGTAAATTCTTTTTCAAAATCTGCAGTTTTGAAAAGTGCTTCTGCTCCTGCTAAATCAAGGGCAACAACACCTTCGTCTTTTACTAAATATTTTTTTGCGAGCTCTACAGTTTCAAGATTTTCATCCTGATTGTGATCGCTTCGCATCAAACACAAAATTAAGTTTGTATGTAAATCTGACTGCTTTAATCCTTCTAAAGCTGCCAGAATTACTTCTTCCTGTGAAAGTCCATTTACGCAGTGCAACTGTGGCGCAAAGCGGATTTCAAGGTAAACAATTCCCTGACTTTTGCAATTTTCCTGAACAAGTCTTACTGCTTCTGTAATTCCTTCTTTTGTTTGAAGAAGCCGGAGCGGTAAACCAAAACATTCAAGAAAATCATTAAGGCTTTCGCAAGTTTCTGGTACTGAAAGTTTACGAAGAAGTGCATCATCACTTTTTGCCGGAAGTTCAATATTCTGAAGAACCGCAAGCTTTTTTGCGATATCCAGAGTAATACTTCCGTCTAAATGACAATGCAAATCAATCATTAATATTCCTTTTGATATCCCGCAGATTTCGCTGATTTTCGCAGATAATAAAAAAAACTGCGTTTATGTGCGCAATCTGAGGGAAACTATTTTAAAGGTTACACTCTTTTATTGCAGCTTCAATTGTCTTCTTTGCAGCATCATTTACTTCTACAAGAGGCAAACGAAGTGTTCCTGCTGGCATTCCTTTGCAGTTCATTGCATATTTGATTGAACTTGGGTTACCATCGCAGAATTCGGCCTTAAAGAATGGAGCTAAACGATAGTTAATTTCGCGGGCTTTTGCAAAATCTCCGTCAAGACAAGTCTGTGCAAGTTCGTGCATAAGGCCTGGAATCATATTTGATGCAACAGAAATAATTCCGTCTCCACCAGCAGCCATTAATGGCAATGTTAATCCATCATCACCGCTCATAACTGCAAAATCAGGTTTTTTATTTTTAATCTGTCCAATTACTTCCATCATCTGAGCAACTGAACCAGAAGCTTCTTTTACTCCGGCAATGTTTGGAAGTTCAGCAATGCGAGCCAACAAATCTGTAGGAATATTCAAGCCTGTTCTTCCCTGAATGTTATAAACGATAATTGGAATACCAACTTTTGAACAAGCTGCAAAATGCTGATAAATACCTTCTTTTGAAGGTTTATTGTAATATGGTGTAACAACTAATGCAGCATCTGCGCCAGCTTTTTTTGCACGTTCACAGTAAGTAACTGCATCCTTTGTATTGTTTGAACCTGCACCAATAATTACAGGAATTTTTTTGCCAGAGGTTTTTTCAAATTTTCTAACTTCATCAAATACAATTTCAATAATTTTGTCTTCTTCGCTTCCTGGTTTTTCATCCAATGTTGGAGTTTCTGCTGTAGTTCCAAGTGGAACTAATCCATCAATTCCTTGTTCCAACTGATATTTGACATTCTTGCGGAATCCATCAAAATCAACCGAACCATCTGCGTTCATTGGCGTAATTAAAGCCGTGAAAGCACCCTTAAAAATGTTCATAATAGTACCTCTTTTTTTCCCTCTGGGTAATAATTTTTGTGGATAAGTTTAATGAATTTTCTATATAAATTCAATATTTTTGAAAATCTTTAGTATATGTAAAGAGATGCAAAAGGGAATAAGGAAAGAGAGTAAAAAATATAAAAAAATAACAGCAAAATTTTAGCTAAAATAAGATTGAAAAATTTACTTAAAATATGAAATAGAGGTCCGTCCCCTTTTTCATGAAAATGTGAAAAAGGGGACGGACCTCAAATTCATGAAAATGTGAAAAAGGGGACGGACCTCTAAAAAACGTCCCCTTTTTTTATATTTTTTTCCTCATTTATCATTTTCACTTGAATAATTTGTTTCAAAAAAAATTTGTAACCATTTTCAAAATTCATTATTATATTAATATCAGAGGTTAAATTATGAACAGATTTTCGAAAAAAATTATTGGATTTGCCTTGTTGGCTTTAAGTACAACTTTTATTTTTGCAGATCCACCTAAAAAAAATCAGGCTGCACTGAGTGTTGTTGAAGCGCTTCAGACAACCTTCCGTTCTGTTAGTGAAACTTTACTTCCTGCTGTAGTCGAAGTTGATATTACCGAAACTAAAACTTATACAGATCCTTTCCATAACTTTACGAATCCATTTGAATATTTTTTTGGAACTCCTAATCAGGATGAAAAAAAGAAAGATGATGGAAAACGTGAATATGAAACAAGAGGTTTAGGTTCTGGTGTAATTGTCCGCCGAACAGGAAATACACTTTATGTTCTTACAAATAATCATGTTGCCGGAACTGCGACTAAAATCAGCATAAAACTAAATGATGAACGAGAGTTTGAAGGAAAACTTGTTGGAACTGATGAACGCATGGATATTGCACTTGTTTCATTTGAATCAACTGATAAATCAATTCCTGTTGCAACTTTAGGCGATTCAGACAAAGTTATGCCAGGTGATATTTGTATGGCCTTTGGAGCTCCACTTGGTTACAGCCAGTCAGTAACGCAGGGAATTATCAGTGCAACTGGTCGAAGTGAAAGTCATATGTCTTCAATCAGTGATTATATTCAAACGGATGCTGCAATAAATCAAGGTAACTCAGGTGGTCCGCTTGTAAACATTTACGGAGAAGTAATTGGAATTAATACTTGGATTGCTTCGTCTAGTGGTGGCTCTGTTGGTCTTGGTTTTGCAATTCCTATCAATAATATTAAGAGTTCAATTGATTCGTTTATCAAAAACGGTAAAGTTATTTACGGATGGGTTGGCGTTTCTCTTGTTGAAATTCCTAAAGAATATAAAGAAGATTTGAAAGTAAACAATATTGATGGTGCTTTTGCTGCTGAAGTGTTTACTAATTCTCCTGCATTCAAAGGTGGCGTAAAACCAGGCGATTATATTGTTGAATTGAACGGACGTAAAGTAAAAACTGTAAATCAACTTGTTCGTGATGTAGGTAGCCTTGAAGCTGGAAAAACAGCAACCTTCGGAATTATTCGTGGCGGTAAACGCATTGATGATATTCAAGTTAAGATTGAAGAACGTGCAAAAGAAAATGAAATCAATAATAACAAAATGTGGCCTGGATTTATTGCTACTCCTTTAGATGATAAAGCCCGCGAACAACTCAAAATTGATGATAAAAAAGTAAAAGGTGTAGTTGTAACAAGTGTTGAAGAAAAATCTCCAGCTGCAAGTCTCCGCCTCCAAAATGGTGATGTAATTACTGCCGTAAATGGAAAAACAGTTTCAAGTCTTGCAGATTTCTACTCAGAACTTGCAAAAGCACAAAAATCAGTAAACTTTGATATTTATTCAAACGGTGGAACAATTACTACTGGAACATACAAGTTTTAATTAAGAATTAAGAAGTAAGAATTTGGAATTAAGAATTAAGAAATGCGGATTTTATTTTGTAGTTTTATGATTTCGCATTTCTGATTCTTAATTTGAGTTCATTGATACTACTAAAAGAATTCAGTATACTTAAAGAATGTACAGACTCTACGTAGAAAGAAGACCTGGTTTTGAAAACGAGGCAAAAAGTTATTTATCACAAATCAATGGATTTTTGGGAATTTCCAGCGTAACTGGAGTTCGTTATTTTAATCGTTACGATATCGAAAACGTAAGTGATGAAGTTGCTAAAATTGCCGCAACTCGTATCTTCTCTGAGCCACAGAGCGATTATGTTACTTTCGAAGAATTACCAAACGAAGAAAAAGCTGCAGAAATTATCTGGGAGTTTTTACCTGGACAATATGATCAGCGTGCCGACAGTGCAGAGCAGTGTATTTCTTTGCTTCGTGCTGGTCTCAAGAATGTAAAGACTAATTCGGAAGCGCCTGTTGTTCGATGTGCAAAAATTGTGCGTTTGGAAGGAAAAGTTTCTAAAAAAGAAATCGAAAAAATCCAGGCTTATCTTATCAACCCTGTAGATTCTCGTCTTACAACTGCCAAAAAACCTTCCACATTAAAAATGGAAATTGAAAATCCTGGAGATATTCCAACTGTAAACGGATTTATTGGCTGGAACGACAAAAAACTCGAAAAATACCGTCAGGAAATGGGTCTTGCTATGGACCTTGTAGATATCAAATTCTTGCAGGATTATTTCAAAAGTGAAGGCCGTGACCCATCAGAAACAGAAGTTCGCGTACTCGATACTTACTGGTCTGACCACTGCCGCCACACAACTTTCTTAACTGAATTAAAAGATATCAAAATTGAAGATGGTCCATATGCCGATCTCTTCAAAAAATCCCTTGAAAACTATAACGAAATGCGTACAGATTTGTATGCCGGCCGCTCAGACAAGCCAGTTTGTTTAATGGACATGGCCGTAATTGGAATGAAGTATCTTAAAAAGCACGGAAAGCTTGAAGATATGGAAGTTTCCGAAGAAAATAACGCATGTTCTGTTTACATAGATGTACATTACACAACTGACGAAAACGGTAAAGCACTCAAAGCAGATGATCCAAAAGCTACAGAACGCTGGCTTATGATGTTCAAAAACGAAACTCATAACCACCCAACAGAAATTGAACCTTTTGGTGGCGCTGCAACTTGTCTTGGTGGTGCTATCCGCGATCCACTTTCCGGCCGTTCATGGGTTTACCAGTCAATGCGAATTACTGGTGCCGCAGACCCAACTGTTCCACTTGCCGACACAATGAAAGGTAAGCTCCCACAAATTAAACTTTGCCGCGAAGCAGCTGCCGGATTCTCTTCTTACGGAAATCAGATTGGTCTTACAACCGGACAGGTTCAGGAAATTTATCACCCGGGCTTTGCCGCAAAACGTATGGAGCTTGGTGCTGTAATTGCTGCTGCTCCAGTTGATACAGTTATCCGCGAACGCCCAGAGCCAGGCGACATCATTATTTTGCTTGGTGGTGGTACTGGCCGCGACGGTATTGGTGGTGCTACAGGTTCTTCTAAAGTTCACACTGTAAAATCTGTAACAACTGCTGCTGCCGAAGTTCAGAAGGGTAACGCAGTAGAAGAGCGTAAGATTCAGCGCTTGTTCCGCAATAAAGAAGTTAGTTTGATGATTCGCCGCTGTAACGACTTTGGTGCCGGTGGTGTTTCAGTTGCCGTTGGTGAGCTTGCTCCAGGCTTGGACATTAATCTTGATAACGTACCAAAGAAGTACGAAGGTTTGAACGGTACAGAACTTGCAATTTCTGAATCACAGGAACGTATGGCTGTAGTTGTACGCAAAGCTGATGTAGAAAAGTTTATTGCCGCAGCTCAGAAAGAAAACTTAAATGCTGTAGTTGTTGCTACAGTTACAGATACAAACCGCCTTGTTATGAAATGGCGCGGTAAAACAATTGTTGATATCGGACGTGAATTCTTAGACGCCGCAGGTGCTCACCACGAAGCAAATGCTGTAATCGAAAGCCCTGCAGCTCCAGAAAAATCTCCAATCAATAATCCACTTGATTCAGTTGCAGAAAAGCTTTCAGAAGAAGTTAAATGCGAAAAATGTGTTGACCGCAACGTACGCAACGCATGGCTTGCAAACATGAACGACCTTGCCTGCTGTTCTCAGCGTGGACTTGGTGAACGTTTTGACGGTTCTATTGGCGCAAGCACAGTTTTGTTCCCTTATGGTGGAAAATATCAGAACACACCAGAAGCTGGTATGTCTGCAAAAATCCCAGTTGTTTCTCCTCGCGAAACATCAACTGTAAGTTTAATGGCTTACGGATTTGACCCTCGCATTGGAAACTGGTCTCCATGGCACGGTGCTAAGTTTGCTGTTCTTTCTTCACTTGCTAAAATTACTTGTATTGGTGGAAAGGCCCGCACATCTCGCTTAAGCTTCCAGGAATTCTTTGGACGCGCAGTAAACGAAAAACGCTGGGGCTACCCAACAGCAGCATTGCTTGGTTCTGTAGACGCTCAGATTGAATGTGGATGTGCTTCAATTGGTGGAAAAGACTCAATGTCTGGTACATTCGAAGATATCAACGTTCCACATACATTAGTAAGCTTTGCCGTAACTCACGACGAAGCACAGAACGTAACAAGCGGTTCATTCAAAAAAGCAGGAAACGGAATCTACATTGTAAAAGTTCCATATTCTGCACAGCTTGCTCCAGATTTCGACACATTCCTTGCAAACTCAGACGTTCTCTACGACTTGAACAAATCCGGCAAAATCAGCGCAATGTACCCAGTTCAGGCCGGCGGTATTGCAGAAGCAATCACAAAAATGGCAATGGGTAACATGGTCGGTGCCGAACTTACACTCTGCGAAGGCTGTAAGAAAGACATTACAAATATGTTCAAACCAAAATACGGTTTCATCATTGTAGAATCGGCAGAAGATATTACAAAAGCAGGATTTGCAGCTGGAACTGTAGAAAAAATCGGTACAACAACTGCAGCTCGTACAATCGTAATTAAAAACGCTGCTCTCGCCGGAAAAGTAAATCCAGAAGTTACAATCAACCTTGAAGATTGTGTAAACACTTGGGAAGAAAAACTCAACACAGTATTCCCACGCGTTTCTGGTGCTGCATTACAACCAGAACTTCCAGAATGGGCAACAAACGTACATAAATCATTAAGCGATATCCGCAAAGCTCCTGCATTTGTACAGGCAAAATCTTCTCCAAAGGTATTGCTCCCTGTATTCCCAGGAACAAACTGCGAATTTGATATGGCCCGCGCATTCAACCTTGCCGGCGCAAATACAAAAATTGTAGTCCTTCGCAACAAAACTCCAGACATGCTTGCAGACTCGCTGCTCGAACTTGAAAAAGAACTCAAAGATTCTCAGATTCTCGCACTTTCTGGTGGATTCTCTGCTGGAGACGAACCAGACGGTTCTGCAAAATTCATTGCAAACGTTTTGAAAGCTGGAAATATCAGCGACGAAGTTATGAATCTTTTGAAGAAGCGTGACGGACTTGTTCTTGGTATCTGTAATGGATTCCAGGCGCTTGTAAAAACTGGTCTTGCAATGTACGGCGAAATCTGCGACATGAAAGATGATATGCCAACTCTTACATATAACAGAATTGGCCGCCACATCAGCCGCATCGTACGTACTCGTGTAGTTTCTGCAATGTCACCTTGGGCACAGCATCCATCTGTAATTGATGAACGCAACCACTTAATTGCTATCAGCCACGGAGAAGGACGTTTTGTTTGTGATGAAGCAACTGCTAAGAAATTGTTCGAAAACGGACAGGTATTCACACAGTATGTAGATGAATTTGGCGTTCCAGCAATTGCCGAACCAGACAATCCAAACGGTTCAGCATTCGCAATTGAAGGTATTACATCTCCAGACGGACATGTACTTGGCAAGATGGGACACTCAGAGCGTGGTGTAGGACTTGGTGAAAACGGCAGCAGCTTTGATTTGTTCAAGAACGTGGGTGGAAATCCAATTACAAACGAAAACGAAACAACTTGCGAAAACCTGTTTGCAGCCGGAGTTGCTTACTTTAAATAATTGATAATTGATAATTGAGAATGGAGAATTGAAAATTATGAATAGGAAAATGATAAAATCAATAATTACAGCATTGTTTATGACTATTTTCATTTCCTGTGCGCCACAAGCAGATGAATACGGTTTGTATAATAATATAGAAGATGCAACAAAAGTAGCTCAGAAAAATAATCAGGATATTCTTGTTATTGTTACAATGGAAAACGATGATGCATATAGTTCTGATTTTATTTCTTCTATATTACATAGTGAGCAGTTCAAAAATGAAGTTGCAAGTAATTATGCAGTTCTTGCAATGGATTTTGGACAGGCAACTTACGAAAAAACTGTAGTAAAAGAAACTGATTCGAAAAGTGATCAGAAAAAATCTGCCAAGTTAGCTGAAGTAATGCAGAAAAATTCTTTTTTTGCAACTAAGCTTGATGTAAGAGTAACTCCTTCGTTCTATCTTTTGTCCAAAGAAAATTATTTTATTTCACAACTGGATTATGCTGCAAACCTTCAAACTGTAGATGAGTTTAAAGAGGTTCTTGCAGTTTACGAACCGGCAGTCGAAGATATACACCGTCTTGCCGGCGTAATCCAGAATGGAACAACTAACGAAAAAATTGCTGCCATTGACGAACTTTATAATTATACCGAAGCCGAATATAAAATTTTCTTAAAAGATGCAGTTGATAAACTTCTGTCTCTCGACAAAAAAGATGAATCTGGCTTTGTAAGTAAATATTTGCTTGTTCAAGCTGATTTACAAGCTGTTGAATATTATCAGCAGGGTGACATTATTTTAGCTTCGCAAACCTATGCAAAAGTTTGTCAGAATAAAAAACTTGACGCAGATCAGCGACAGCAGGCTTATTACATGGCTGCATATCTTTTGAGTATAGGCGGTTCTGATGATTACCAGACAATTCTGCAGTTTTTGTACAAAGCAATTGAAGCTTCTCCGGAAAGTGTTGCAGTTGGACACATTCAGCAGATTATTGATTCACTCGAACAAATTGTAAACTCTGTATATCCGCCGGAAGAACCGGAATCTGAGCCAGAAACAGAGGAAACTTTAGTTCAATAATCAGGATTTAGCCAGTGGAAATACCCATACTTATAGTTTTAATTACTCTTTCATTTATTTTTTCAATGTCGGAAAGTGCAATTCTTGCAATGAACAAGTTGCGCCTCCGACTTTTACGAAAAAAGAAAGATAAACGGGCTCTGCGTATCGGTAAACTTATTGATAATAAAGACAGACTTATAAATTCCTTACTTGTAGCCAATGAACTTGTAAATATTTTTGTTTCAGCAATTATTACGTCCCTTGCCATGCAAAAATTTGGCGAAAGTGGAGTAGGCTATGCAACTCTTATTGCTACACTTCTTTTACTAATTTTTGGCGAAATCACACCAAAAAATATTTCAACTCGCTGCCCTGACAAAATTGCATACGGTTTAAGTTCTTTAATAAAATTGACAACAGTTATTACAAAACCTGTAGTAATTATTTTAACTGCTATTTCGCGTTTTGTTCTCCGCATTTTCGGCATAAAATCCAAAAGTAAAAAAACATCATACACTGAAGACGAAATTAAAACTTTTTTTGACATGAGCTGGGAAAATGGTGTAATTGAAGAAGATGAAAACCGCATGATGTCACAAGTTTTTAAATTTTCAGATTTAGAAGCACAGGATATTATGGTGCCACGAACAAAAATCCGCGCTCTTTCGTGTACGGCAACTTATCGTGATGTAATTGAGTTTTCGCAGCGATTAGGTTTTACACGTTTTCCTGTTTACCGTAAGTCAATTGATGATATAATAGGAATTGTTTATTTGAAAGACCTTCTGGCGTATAAAAACTGTCCGGAATCTTTTAACATTCAAAATGTAATGCGTTCTCCAATTTTTATTCCCGGAACTAAAAAAATGTCATCAGTTCAGGAAGTGCTTTTTGAAAACCGCCAGTCTATGGCAATAGTTGTAGATGAATATTCAGGAACTGACGGAATTGTTACCGAAAAAGATATTTCCCGCGAAATTTTTGCACTTCCAGGTGATGACAGTCTGCGCGGAAAAGTTTTTGATATTGATGCAGTTGAAAATCCGAACGATTTTGAAATAAATGGTCTGGTTTTGCTCCGAGAGTTAAAAAATGCCCTGCATATAAACCTTGAATCAAATATAAACGAAACAATTGGCGGATGGTTTACTGAACAAATAAACAAAATGCCCGTTGCAGGCGACACAATTACTTTCGAAAATTACACCTTTACGGTAACAAAAATTCAACGTAATCGAATAGAACGGATGAGGATACAAAATGGTAATAACTAAAATACTTTTCATTATTCTCCTGATTCTTTGCGCCGGATTTTTCTCATCTTCCGAAACCGCATATCTATCACTTTCAAAATTAAAAGTTCGCAGTATGCTCGAACAGAAAAAAAACGGAGCCAGAGTTGTTGAAAAACTAAAATCAAATATGGACCGTTTGCTTACAACTGTTTTAATAGGAACAAACCTTGTAAATTCCTTCACTTCGGCGTTCATAACTGCTATGGCAATTGGTATTTTTGGACAAAAATCAGTTAAAATAGTACCGTTTCTTGTTGCGTTTATTCTTACAACTTTTGGACAAATAATTCCAAAAACAGCCGCCGGATTATATCCTGAAAAATTTTCACTTTTGTGGGCAGTTCCGTTAAAAATCCTTGAAATAGTATTATTTCCCGTAGTTTGCGTGTTTGAAGGCCTTTCGAAAATTGTAGTATTTGCAGTTGAACTGATAATCAAACCAAAAAATTCAATTATTACTGAAGAAGAGTTAAAAACGCTCATAGATATTGGTGAAAATGAAGGTACAATCGAAAAAGATGAAAGCTACATGCTCAATAAACTCATAAAATTTAACGATTTGGACGCAAGTGACATTATGAAACACCGTTCTCGCGTCAGCATGATTAGTGAAAGTGCAACAATGGCCGAAGTTACGCAAGAGTTTTTATCATCCGGATTTTCAACTCTTACTGTTTACAAAGAAAACCGAGAAAATGTTACCGGCGTAATCAACTATAAAAAAATTCTTTTTGATTCTGACAGTAAAATAAATACAAACTGCGGTGAAGGTTTTGCCGGCCGTATAATGGACGAAGTGATTTTTGTTCCAGGTACACTTTCTGTTCTTGAACTTTTGAATTCTTTCCGAAAAAGTGAACACAAATTTGCAGTTGTTTTGAACGAGCAGGGACAAACTTCCGGTATTGTTACAATGGAAGATATTATGCGTGTAGTTTTTGGCCGTATGACTGATGAAAACCTGTACGAAGATTTACCTCCAGAAGATAAAATTACACTTGTGTCAGTAAATACTTTTCTTGTTCCCGGAGATATGAGTCTGGAAGATGTAAATCATATTTTAGGTACAAAACTTGAGTCAGAAAATATGAATACTTTAGGAGGGTGGCTTTTGGAAAAATTAGGTTACCTTCCAGCTGCCGGCACAGTTTACATTCACGGTCACAGCATTTTTACAGCCGAAGAAGTTCAGCATCGCCGTATTTCGCAAATTCGAATTAAAGTTTAAAAAGTAAAAGAAATACCCGCAAAAGCAGATTTAAAAACTCTGCTTGTACCGCACCAAACTCCTGCACCAGCCGTAGACCATTTTGAAGAAGCAATATTTCCATTTTGGTCAATAAATTTAGAATAATCGTTTCCGGTGGCAATTGGAGCATAAAATAATTGAGCACCAGCACAAAGCTTAAACCTATCTGTAAGTGCAAAATCAACTTTAATTTTTCCTATTACTTGCCAGCTAAAGTTTACGTCATCGAAATAAACAGTACCCCAAAGCGATTTATTTCGTTGCTGATTTATCCAGTGGTAATCATAACAGTCAATAAATGAAAGAAATGGACTTGCACCACAACTGATTAAAATGGTAGTGCGTGGAATTGCCTGCAAGGAGTAATCAATTCCTAAAAATAGGGAAGAGCTTTGAACTTTATATGAAATAACTTTTCCATTAAAATAATTTTTTTCCCAATTATAGATTTTGTACGTACTGTATCCGTAAGAACCGTCCATTGTAATTGTATTGTAAGTAAAGCCTAAAAACGGTGTAATTGAATTATGTTTATTCAGGTTGATTTTATAGCCACAATTAAACGCAATGTTGAAGTAATTTTTCAAAAAATTATCATGAATGGAATAATTTGTAAGTTCTGTGGGGTCGTCTTGAGGAAAGTTGAAATAATTTAACCAGTCATAATCCTGCATATTTCCAATTGATTTTTGCAGTCCAAACTCCGGCTTTATTACAAAAATAAACTTTTCTTTAATTTGAGCATTTACTTCTAGTGAAAAAGTTGGAACTTTTATTACTTCCCAATCAAGATAACTTTCCAAATGTGCGGTATTCGTACAAGCTTCTTCATAAACGTATTCACCAATGCTACCATCTAGAATACTAAATTGTGGCGATATGGAAATTTTTAGGTTTTCATTACCAAAAGCAGCGTTCAAAATATAGAGGAAAAATGCTCCAAAAAGAAAAGTTTTTTTATTTTTCATCCAAAAATCTTCTCCAGTTGATTTTTTGTGGCTTCCATATCTTTTGGATAATCTGCAGTAAAAGTAACTGTTTCGCCAGTTGTTGGATGTGTGAACTCAATTTTGTATGCGTGTAAAGCAAGTCTGCTTAAAAGCGGTCTTTCTTCATATTCATCGCCATTCCATTTCTTTTTAAGTTCACTAAGCCGTACAGGTTTCTGGTTTCCGCTGTATAAAGGATCGCAGACAATACTAAGTCCGTTTGCAGCTAAATGTACGCGGATTTGATGTGTACGGCCGGTAAGAGGGCGTGCTTCAATCCATGAATAAGGGCCGTAGTTTCCCATGAGGGTAAAATCTGTTACAGAAGGTTTTCCGTACCGTTTACTTACTATTGTACGGTGTCTAGAATCTCCGTCCGGCTGAAGCGCTAAATCAACGTGTAAAGTTTCCCACATTGGATGACCGTAAACAAGCGCATGGTATATTTTGTGAACCTTTCTATTTTCAAACTGCATAGAAAGATTTTTTTGCGCTTCTGGATTTTTTGCGTAAACTATTAGGCCTGATGTATCTTTATCAATTCTGTGTACTGCAAAAAGTTTGCCAAATTCCTTTTCAGCAAGCAAGTCTAGTCTTGGTGCATCCGGATTATAACGGTCAGCGGCAATTAAAATTCCACTACGTTTATTCAAAACAACAATATCATCATCCGAATAAATAACACTGTAATCAAAGTTTTTCTTATTCATCTTTATATTGTAACAGTTATTTTGATTTTCTACTATATCAAACTATTTATTGAAAAATAGCATAAATACGCATAAAAATGGCATAAGATTACATAATTTATGTTTTTTTTCTTGACTTCACATATATGGCGTGTTAAGATTATTAAAAAGTGAGTTTTACGTACAGATCGTCGGTCTTGTAAAACTCGTAGAAAAAAAAGGAGGATTTTTTCAAATGAAAAAAATCGTTGGAATTATCGCAGCTGCAGCTATGGCTGCAAGCGTTTTCGCTGTTGATTTCACTGCTGGCGTAAGACTTCAGGGAAATCTTTTTGGTTATGATGAATCAGGAAATGTAACACTTCTTGAAGAACATCATGAAAACCAGTTCTACCACAAACCAATTTCTTTCGCTATTGGCGGAGATACAGCTGGTGGACAGTTAAAATTAACAGATGTAACAGACAATGCTGTTAAGACAGATGCTTGGTCAATTTGGTTCAAACCATTTGACGCTCTTAAAGTTACAGTTGGTCGCTGGTCAACAAACTTGAACCAGGAACACATTGGATGGTGTAATACAGATTCTGGAATCGAAACAGACGGTTATGCATTGTCATTCGGTTCAGGTTCTTTCTCTGCAGATATCTTCTTAGCTTCAGGAAACTCAAACGCATTCGTTTCAGTTCCAAAAGAAGGAGATGCTTCAGTTGCTGAACTCTATGCTAAATTCCAGTTTGGTGCTGACTTCGGTACAATCAATGCTATGTTCAATGCAATCAACACATTCAAAGATTTCCGCTTTGGTGCTGGTGTTAATGTAGCTGGTCTTCCAGTTGGATTGTGGGCAAACGTAATTGGTACTTACGCTGCTGAAGAATTCCAGAGAATCCGTGTTGAAGCTGATGTAAGTGGAAACGCTGGATCACTCGGATATGAAGTATTCATCGCTGGTGGATACCATGCTGCTACAAACGTTGGTGCAGCTAATGCATTCACAGGTGTTGAAGGATGGCACGTTGGTGGAAGTTATGGTCTTGGAGAACCAGCTGCATTCGTTGGTATGTATGCTAAACTCTCATTCCCAATGGGTACACTCGGTGGATTCGTTGAAATTAAAGACGGTGATTTCCTCGCTAAAGACTTCTCAATGGTTGTACAGCCAGGTTTCACAACAAACGTTGGTGGATGTGAAATCAAAGCTTCTGTAGAAGCTACACTCCAGAAGAACGTAAAAATCAACGTTCCAGTTGAATTCGCTATGAACTTCTAATTTAATTAGTTAGTTATTAGCAAAATAAAAAAGCCCCGGTTCGTAAGAACAGGGGCTTTTTTATTTTCTAATTGCACCGCTGAAGTTTATCCTGTGCAATGTTTACTTCAACATCTGTAGCATATCCTCCTACTAAGAAAGCAGAAATACCAATTCCAATGATGTTTGTTGTAGCATAAAGTTCAGCACGTAAAATACCGAAATGGAGTTGTGAAGAACACATCAAATTCAAAACCATTAGAATTATTACACAATGCATAACCATCTGTATTAATATCTGTGGCTGTATTAGAATAATCAATTGTTTCCTGATTCAAGTTTGTAGTCCAGTTACCAATCTGTATAGTAGCAACATAAAATGGTTTGAACCAAATATTGTAATCTACAGAAGATACAGCACCGTCATTACCCTTGTTATCATAGAACTTCATAGAAGCTACTGCTTGACCTCCCTTTAAATCAAACGGAGGATTATAGCAAGTTTCGTGCCAAAAAATCAGATTTTTTTGAGAAAATTTTTCATTTTTAATTATTCATTAATAATCACTTTGCCTGCTGTTGATAACTTGCTCGGATTGCTTCAGCAAAAAGTTTATTCTGATCGTTACGCACTTCAGTTGAGAACTGAGGTTTGCCGTCGGTTAATGAAACTCGGTAAATGTGCATTGGATCGGAAGTATAAGCAGGACTGTCTGGATTGTTTATAAACCAGTCTAAAACCGAAACAAAACAAAGTGTATATTTTAATAAGTTTGCATTTGTGGCGGTTGTATTTGCTGTATGATTTTGCGCACCGAGTAAAACATCAAGTCGTTTTGAAACTTCATTTTTAATATCAAAATGGTAATGTTCCCACGGATTTTGAATAAATTTTGTTTTACCTTTTGTTTTTGCAGCTTCGTCGCATTCATTTACAACTAATGTTAAATATTTGCGGGCATAATCAGTTCTGTGGAACAAAGGTTTATACTTGCTTTCGTCAGCAGGATGTTCCAAAAGAAGCTGGTCAAATTTGAAGTTTGGCAGGAAGTGATAAGTTGTCTGCCAAAGTAACGAAGTTATTGTTCGTTTTCCCATATGCGATTTTTCAAAATCAGTTTGTGAATAAATATTATTTACTAAATCTACTAAAGGTTCGCAGTAAAGTCGTTCAAAAGAGTCTTCTCGATATGCAGACCAATCATCCATTACAAGTTGAATGGATTCTGCATCCTTTTTTTGTTCTGTTTCAATAAATTTAATGTTACGGCACCCCTGGAAACAGTCTTCAATAATTCTCTGTAAAACTACAATTACTTGAAGTGGATTTTCCGGTGAAAGAAGATTAAATCCGTCTTCGTATTTGTAAAGTGGCTGGAAATATGGATACATATCGGGATGTTCATCAAGTTTATCAAAACCTGCTTCAGGAAATAATTGATTAAGCAGTTTTAATCCGGTTAATACTGTTGAATCTTTTATACCTTTTTGAGGAGGTGCAATTTTTGGCTTTTTTTCCTCTGGTGAAGGCTCTTTTGGTTTTTCTGGAAGAAGCAAATCAAACTTGTGTAATTGAACGAATTTCAAAATTTCCCCAACTTTTGCATTAAAGAACATTGGATATGGTTCGTAGGCATCGCAACACATTCGCATTAAAAGCGGGTAGAGTTTTTTTACAATTTCGTTTTCAAGGTAGAGCCATTCTGTAATTGCTTGTTTTGCCATGCTTGAAAGTTTGTCATGTGGTGCATCAGGATAAGCGGCTTCATCATTATAAATTTCTTTAATTACTTTTGGGATTTTTGTTGTACCAAAGTAGTAAACGGTAATTAAAGGTTTATACATTGCTCGTGTAAAAGGAATTAAATCGGCAACAATCATTGGTTGAGGTGCGTTTTCAAGATTCAAATATTCAATTTTTATTTGCTGCATTGACCATCCTGCAACCATTCGCAAAAACTTA
Source organism: Treponema sp. (assembly GCA_045615645.1). Classification (GTDB taxonomy): domain Bacteria; phylum Spirochaetota; class Spirochaetia; order Treponematales; family Treponemataceae; genus Treponema_D. The sequence goes on along the minus strand of JAZLFF010000024.1, from coordinate 34,557 downwards.
AATTTTGTTTCTGTTCCATTTACAATTTTAGTTTTATAGGTTGATGGAGCAATCTGAATTAAAGTTTTAATAACTGTAATAAAAGATTCCATATGATCCATCATTTGCTTTAAGTCATATTGATAAAAAGCTGGAAGTATTTTTTCAGTTCCGTTTTTTTGCCAACTGCGTACAAAATTAAAAAATCCATAGTTTGGTTTAATTTTGTATTCATTGGACATCATAAGTTTGTCTATTGCTGCATTTACTTTTTTGTTAATTACAGGTAAAGATTCCCTGTTGTATCTTTTTCCAGATGTCATACCGATTGTTCCTGTGCTTGAAGATGAATTTGCTGATGAACTGTTCGCAGATGAAGACGAGGTGTTTCTTACTATTCGTCCGGTGTTTTTTGAGCCTCCGTTTGAATGTGAAGAGTTACTGCCAGAATTTGATGAAGTTCGTTCGTATAAAACTTCACCACCTAGTTTTTTTGCCATATCGGCAGCTTCTGAAGCATCGATTTGACCAATATTTTTTCTGGTTTTATCTAATGTTCCTGGCTCCCAATCTGCTGTTTTGTTAATTTCATCACTCATCTTTTAATCAATCTCCAATTTTTTATATTCTTAACAGGCTTGTGTATACAATACCTGGAAAGTTTTTTAATAAAATTTTTTCACCATTTTTTGTAAGTAAAACACCTTCGTATGTACCATAAATTGTACTATATTGTGTACGTAATGCAATTATATTAAATGTTCTTTTATCTATTGATATAGGCGTAAAGGATAAATCAATCATACTTTCTGTATCCTGAATAATCCATTTTTTATTAATTCCAAATGGATGTGTAATGTAAACTGGAGGCAGAGGAGTTGATTCTTTATCTACAAATAAAACATTTTCATTGTATTTATCACTGTCTGCAGCATCTAGATTTGAAAGTTTAATATTAAAAACAATGTTTCTATTTTGTACAGTTCCTAGACCGTAAATCATTGTTGTATGGGTTGCGGTTTTATAGTAAGCTCTGTTTAGAATCATTGCTGCAATACCCTTAGAATCATCAACTTGTTCTCCATTCACTAAAAAATGGCCTTGAACGTTCATAGGTGTAATCCATGTTGTAGAAACTCTGGAAGAAGCTGGGGATGGAGAGACGAAAAGCTTATCTTGATGAAAATCATCTTTAATTGAAGAATAAATAAAACCTTCTGCATTTGGACGTACATCATCCCCTTTAATTTTAAAAGAAAGTGAATGATGCTGATGGTTTCTGCCCCAGGAAATTTTTATATATCTTGATTTTCGGTAACAAGAGCAAATGCCAAGTGAAGTTGAGGTTGGTACAAATCGACGACGTGTAGGCATTGTTGCATGGTAAGCATTTTTCCTTCCTGTTTGTTTATTCCAGAAAATAAATTCTGCAAGTCCAAAAACTTTAAAATCAAAAAAGGAAGCAATACCTATATAGTTATCAAGGTTAAAAATATAATTGAGTCTACTTTTTATTCTTAGGTTTGATAAAAAAGCTGGTAACGGGATTCCTGCGTATGGTGCGCGCATACCCCGGATTTCAACTTTTTCGGAAACTCCTTCGTAACTGCCAAAGTTTGCTTTTCCGTTCTGCACAATGGTAGTTGGAGGGGTTTTGAATTCTCTCGAATACATTCTTCCATTATAAACGGAAAAGTTTGGAAAGGGAAGTAGAAACGCGAGAGTATAAATGCAAATACACATTTGAAAATTAACAAAAAATTTGTGCATTTTTTAAAAAGGACTTACAATGTAAACAAGTGAAATTATTTAATAATCGTAATCATTAATTTTTATTTATTGACAACGGGGGTTTTTATGGCTATTAAATGTTATTCACTTGGTGCTGCACAGGAAGTTACTGGTTCTAAGCATATTTTTGATATTGACGGACGAATGTTCATGGTTGACTGCGGTTCGTTTCAAGGTAAACGTAAAGAATCAGATGAAAAAAATAGACAGTTTGATATTGATACAGAAAGGCTTGAAGGTGTTATTTTAACGCATGGACATTTGGATCACTGTGGACTTTTGCCATTACTGACTAAGCGTGGATATAAAGGAAATATTTATGCAACTCCTGCAACAAGAGATATTGCTAATCTTGTTATGATGGATAGTGCACGTATTCAAGCACACGATGCAGAGTTCCTTGCAAAGCAGGCACGTAAAAAAGGTGAAAAGTTTTATTGGAAACCTTTATATGATGAAGCAGATTGTGTCGATGCTGCAAATCAGATTATTGGTGTTTCTTACAATCGAAAAATGTTCATTGCGCCAGATGTTCAGTTGGAATTTTTTGATGCAGGGCATATTCTTGGTTCAGCTTTCGCAAATGTTACAATAAATCCTAATCCGTCTAATCCGGAAAAAGAGACTCGAATTTTGTTTACTGGAGATATTGGTCGCAAATGTAAACCGATTATCCGTAATCCTGCTGTAAATATGCCAGCTCCGGATTATATCTATATTGAATCTACATACGGTAATAAACTTCACGACAATCACGATGTAGCAATGAAGGAACTTGAACGAATTGTCCGCGATACTGCAGCAAAGAAAGGAAAAATCATTATTCCGTCATTTGCAATTGAGCGTGCGCAGGAGCTTGTTTTCTATTTGCATCTTCTTACAGATCAGAAAAAGATTCCGGTTGTGCCAATTTACGTTGATTCTCCAATGGCAAGTAATGCAACTTCAGTTTTCCGCGTTCATCCGGAATGTTACGATGATTCTGTAAACGAAGCTTTTCTCAAGCATCATAAAAATCCTTTTGGATTTAATTCACTTACTTATACGACAAATGTTGAAGATTCTAAGCAGTTGAACAAAAAAGAAGGTCCAATGATAATTATTTCGGCTGATGGAATGTGTGAAGCTGGACGAGTTCTTTACCATTTGGCTAACGAAATTAGTAATCCAAAAAATACAATTATGATTGTTGGATACATGGCAGAGAATACACTTGGACGACGTATTTTTGACGGCCAGAAGGAAGTTTCAATTCTTGGTGATATGTATAAAGTAAATGCCAAAGTTGAAAAATGTAACGGTTTTAGTGCACATGCTGATTACAATGAAATGATTGAATGGCTTCATGAAATTGATACTTCTCGGTTGAAGAAAATCTATTTGATTCATGGTGAAACTGATCAGCAGGAAGGATTTAAACAGCATTTGGCAGAAGCTGGTTTTCCAAATGTTGAAATTGTCGAACCTGAAAAAGAATATATTTTAGGATAAAATAAGGCAGAAAAAAAACTTCTGCAAAAAAAAGAGTGTAATATACACGGTTGCGGCGCTGGCACGGTAGCTGTTCATCCCCGCAGAGTGTGATTGTACTCTTTTTTTTTTACTCTCGCATTTATTTTGTCTATTATTTTCAATAAACTTCAGAATTTTTTTATTTCTTGAAAAAAACAATGAATTGTATTAATATATAAGTTCCGATGCGGAAAGTTTTTCCATTTTCTATAAGGATCATTAAGGAGCCCGTTAGAAAAATCGGTACAAATTTATATCCTAGGGAATCATAAAGGAGTCCCGAGGGAAAGAGGTATATTTATGGCTTTAAGACCAGAATGGGAAGGATTTAATCCTGCTGGATTATGGACTAGCGAAGTAAATGTTCGCGACTTTATTCAGGCTAACTACACTCCATATGATGGAGATGCTTCGTTCTTAGCAGGCCCAACTGCAGCAACAAACAAATTGTTTGATGAATTGCAGAAATTACAGAAAGAAGAACACAACAAGAAATCTGTTGGTTTGGATGGAAAGGAACGCACTGGTGTTCTTGATATGGATACAGACGTTGTTTCAGGACTTACATCACACGCTGCAGGTTACATTTGTGCTGATGGTAAAGATCTTGAACAGGTTGTTGGTCTTCAGACTGATAAACCTTTGAAACGTGCATTCATGCCTTTTGGTGGAATTAAGATGGCTGAACAGTCATGCGAAATGTATGGCTATAAACCAAATGCTGAACTCCACAAAGTATTTACAGAATATCACAAAACACACTCAGACGCTGTATTTGATGTATACACTCCAGAGATTCGTAAAGCTCGTAAAGCTCACATCTTAACAGGTTTGCCTGATACATACGGACGTGGTCGTATTGTTGGTGACTATCGTCGTATCGCTTTGTACGGTATTGATTACCTTATCGAAATGAAGGAAGCTGATAAAGCTAACTGTGGCGATGGTACAATGACAGAAGCTATTATCCGTCAGCGTGAAGAATTGGCTGAACAGATTAAAGCTTTGAAAGGTATTAAAGCTATGGCTGCTTTGTACGGCTATGATATTTCTAAACCAGCTACAACTGCAAAAGAAGCTTTCCAGTGGTTGTACTTTGGTTACCTTGCTGCTATTAAAACACAGAATGGTGCTGCTATGTCTGTTGGACGTATCTCAACATTCCTGGATATCTATATTGAACGCGATTTGAAGAAAGGTCTTATTACTGAAGCTCAGGCTCAGGAACTTGTTGACCATATCACAATGAAATTCCGTATGGTTCGTTTTGCTCGTATTGAATCTTACAACCAGCTCTTCTCTGGTGACCCAATCTGGGCTACTTTGGAAGTAGGTGGACTTGGACAGGACGGACGTGCAATGGTAACAAAGAACTGTTTCCGCTTCCTCCACACATTGGAAAACATGGGACCTTCTCCAGAACCAAACATCACTGTTTTGTATTCTAAGAGACTTCCAGAAAACTTCCGCAAATACGCTGCAAAGATTTCTATCGATACATCATCTATCCAGTACGAAAACGATGATATTATGCGTCCAATCTGGTCTGATGACTACTCAATCTGCTGTTGTGTATCTGCTACACAGACTGGTAAAGAAATGCAGTTCTTCGGAGCTCGTGCTAACTTGGCAAAAGCTTTGCTTTACGCTATCAACGGTGGTAAAGACGAAGGTGCAGGTCTTACTCCATATGCTCAGGTTGGTCCTGAATTACAGCCAATCACATCTGAATATCTTGATTACGATGAAGTAATGAGAAAGTACGATGTTATGTTGGACTGGCTCTGTGACTTGTATGTTAACTGTTTGAACTTGATTCACTATATGCACGATAAATACTACTACGAAGCTGCTGAATTGGCTCTTATTGATACTGATGTTCGCCGTTCATTCGCAACTGGTATTGCAGGTTTCTCTCATGTAGTAGACTCACTTTCTGCTATTAAATATGCAAAAGTTAAGGTTATCCGCGATGATCACGGTTTAGCTTGTGATTTTAAACCAGAAGGAGATTTCCCACGTTACGGTCAGGATGATGACAGAGCTGACGAAATCGCTGTATGGTTGCTTAAGACTTTCATTGGAAAGATTAAGAAACATCCAACATACCGCAATGCTGACCCAACAACATCTATCCTTACAATTACTTCTAACGTTGTATACGGTAAGGCTACAGGTGCTCTTCCAAACGGTCGTCCAGCACACGCTCCATTCTCTCCAGGAGCTTCTCCATCTTACGGTGCAGAAACAAAAGGTTTGGTAAAATCTTTGAACTCTGTTGCTAAAGTACCTTACAAATATTCTTTGGATGGTATTTCAAATACACAGACAATCAACCCTTCAGCTCTCGGTCACGATAAAGATGAACAGGTTGGAAACTTGGTAAATATCCTCGACGGATACTTCTCTAAGGGTGCTCACCACTTGAACGTAAACGTATTCGGTGTTGAAAAACTTAAGGACTGCCAGGCTCATCCAGAAAAACCTGAATATGCAAACTTCACAGTTCGTGTATCTGGTTATGCAGTACGCTTTATCAACCTTACAAAAGAACAGCAGGACGATGTTATCGCTCGTACTTGCCACGCATCACTCTAGTATTGGGGGGCGAGTTTTTCGTTAGAAAAACTCGTGAAGCACGGCGTTAGCCGTGCGACTTTATAACAAAAGACGCTTCGGAAACGAGGCGTCTTTTTTTTTATGAAAAAAATTTCTTACAGAGCTTTAGAGTACACAGAGATTATTTATATAGTGCTCTCTTTAGCTCTTTTGCTCTGTGAGAGGTTTTATCTGTGTTTTTTACCGCGTTCGATAAAGTTCATGTGGGCGGTGTCTTTGCGGGAAAGACGGCGTTCTCCAAGTTTGAGTTCGTCGTTTTTGCGGGAATTGTGTTTTGTTGAAGATTTTTCCGCATTCCAAACTGGCTTTGCAGGTTTTTCATCTCCCTTCCGAACGTACGCTTCCCATTCCGACGGTTCTGGAACTTCAAACTTCATGTGTTCACCTGTAAACGGATGATCAAACTCCAGCGTTCTAGCATGAAGTGCAAGCCGACCAAATGGATCAGTTTTTGCCCTGTGTTCTTCATCTCCTGCAAGAATATAACCATGTGCTGCAAGATGTGCACGAATTTGATTCTTTTTTCCAGTGTCCAAAGAAAGCTCAAATAAAGTGTGAGTTGGACCTTCAATAATCTTTTTATAATGTGTACGAGCTGCAACTGTTTTTACAATTTTTCCATTTTTATCTTTTGCGCCTTTTTCTGGAACATAACCAACATTGTGGGCATTCTGAGCAAGCTCATCATCAATCAATCCGTTTGCCTGTAAATCTGCATTACGGCCATTTTCTGCCACTGCATGATACAATCGCTCTGTAACCATTTGATGCCAGGTGTCCATAATCACTTTTTGTGCCTGTTCTGTAAGTGCAAACATCATAACTCCACTTGTGTCGCGGTCAAGTCGATGAACAACATAAGGTTTGTGCTTTGAGTTTACAGTTCCTTGCTTTCTGAGTAATTCTTCTAAAACAGATTGTGCAGTTCTCACTTTACTTCCAGGGTATGGAACTGACAAAAGGCCGCTGTCTTTATTGATTACAACAATCCATTGATCCTGATATAAAATTTCAATTCTTTCGCGACCATAATCAGCTTTGTGCTCGCGCTTATATTGTGTTGACGCTTTTACATATGACATAAGTTGATTGTAGTGATTTGTCTTTAAAATGAAAAGTAATGACGAGAGGCGAAAAAAACGGTATATTTAATGCGAAAGAGGTTAGTATGAAAGGATACATTCATCAGTTGGAAAGCTTTGGTTGCGCAGATGGACCTGGAAGTCGCTTTATAATCTTTTTTAGCGGATGTCCAATGCGTTGTCTTTATTGTCATAATCCGGATACGTGGGAAATGACAAAAGGAAAATTGTACACTGTAGAAGAATTACTTGCCGAAGCCGAAACTTGCCGTGAGTACTGGGGCAAAAAAGGCGGAATTACGGTAAGCGGTGGAGAGCCTCTTTTTCAAATTGATTTTCTCCTTGAACTTTTTACTGAATGCAAGAAGCGTAATATTAATACTTGTATTGATACTTCTGGTTCTCCGTTTACGATGGAAGGGGAGTGGTTCGAAAAGTTTAAAAAACTGATGGAAGTTACGGATATTCTTTTGATGGATATTAAGCATATAAATGAAGACGAACATGTAAAACTTACGGGACAGAGTGGAAAAAACATTCGACAGATGTTCGCTTATCTTGATGAAATTAAAAAGCCTATCTGGATTCGTCATGTTCTTGTTCCCGGCATTACTGATAAGGAAGAGTATTTAATACAAACTCGAGATTTTATCCGTACGTTGCATAATGTTGAACGTGTGGAAATATTACCGTATCATGGTCTTGGCGCTATGAAATACAAAGATTTGGGAATTGATTATGCTCTAAAAGATTTAGACAGTCCAACTGTAGAAAGTGTAAAACGTGCAAAAGAAATTTTAGAGTGCGAAAAGTATAATAAGTGGAAAATTGAAAGTTGAAAGTGGAAAGATAAGTGAAAAGTGAAAAAAGAAAAATGAAAGTTTGGAGTGGGGAAAAAAACTCTGTGGGTTCCTAAGCTCTGTGAGAAATTTTATTGGAGGACAACATGAAAATTGCGGGAAATATTACTGATTTAGTTGGAAATACTCCTTTAATGGAGTTTAAAAATATTGAAAAAGAATTCGGATTAAAAGCACACATAATTGCAAAACTGGAATATTTAAATCCAGCTGGTTCTGCAAAAGACAGAATTGGCAAGGCAATGATTGACCAAGCTCTTGCAAGCGGAAAACTTAAACGGGACAGCATTATTATTGAGCCAACTTCCGGAAATACAGGAATTGGACTTGCAGCTGTGGCGGCCAGTTACGGAATTAAGATTATTCTTACAATGCCGGACACAATGAGCGTTGAACGTATTAATCTTTTGAAATTGTATGGTGCTGAAATTGTTCTTACTCCGGGAGCAGAAGGAATGGCGGGAGCAGTGGCAAAAGCTAAAGAAATTTCTTCGCAAAATCCTGGAAGCTGGATTGCCGGTCAGTTTGATAATCCTGTGAATGCTCAAGCGCACGAAAAGTCTACAGGTCCGGAAATTTGGCGTGATACAGATGGAAAAGTTGATGCTTTTGTTGCTGGAATAGGAACTGGCGGAACAATTACAGGAACTGCGCGTTATTTGAAATCGCAAAATCCTGCTATAAAAATTATTGGAATGGAACCTGCTTCTTCTCCTTTGTTAACACAGGGAAAAGCTGGCCCTCACAAACTTCAGGGTATTGGTGCAAATTTTGTACCGACTGTATTGGATAAATCAATTTTAGATGAAGTACTTACAATTACTGATGACGAAGCTCCTGCAATGGTAAAACTTCTTGCTCGCCGCGAAGGGGTTCTTGTTGGCATTTCTTCCGGAGCTGCATTATGTGCCGCAATTCAGGTTGCAAAACGTCCGGAAATGGAAGGCAAAAATATTGTAGTTCTACTTCCTGATACAGGCGATAGATATTTGTCAGTTTTATAATTTCAGTGTATAATCTACCAGAGGGTTTGTCGCGAATGGTAGATGTCCTTTATCCATTAATTGATTTTTTTTGCATTATTATTTTAGCATTTCTCGGATTTCAAAACGAAAACTACTCGAATATTGGACGTAAGCAGATTTATTTTAGATTTGTAATTATAAGTGTTGTAGTTTTTTGTCTGGTAGACGCTTTCTGGGGATTAATAGCTTCTCATCAAATTTTTGATTTATCATACGTAATGTTTGCAACTTCAATGTATTATATTTGTTCTGTGTGGGTTGCAGGGGCTTGGTTGCGGTATCTTATAGGTTGTACGGATTTTGATAAAAAGATTAAGCATCTCAAAGTTTTTTGTAGTTTAATTTTATTTCCGATTTTTATTTATGTTGTTTGTATTCTTTTGAATTTAAAATTTAAATTTATTTTTGATATTCAAAATCATCTATACATAAAAGAAAATACGGTACTTTTTGTTCTTCTTTATGCAATTCAATATTTTTATTTTGGATTTGCCTTAATTCTTTCTGTTAGTTCTTTTTTTGATAAAGAAAAACAAGGTAGAATTCGAACGGGGGTTTTATATTTTTCTGCAGTTCCAATTCTTACTGGAATAATGCAAATTATACGGCCAATTCATCCTTATGATTCGTTTGGCTATACACTTGCCTGTTTTATCCTTTTTATTTTTGATGTAATTGTAGAACGAGAAGTTGCTGAAGGTAAAACTCTTGAGTTAAAGCAAAAACAAATACTTGATAAATGTAATCAGATTTTAAGTACCAACGGAATGGTCGAAAAAAATATAGAAACTTTACTGTCGCTTTTGTGTAATTATTACGATTCAAACCGAGTTTTTATTTTACGTTATTGCGAAGATAATCAAGATAATATGGCTTGTGATTTCGAATACTGCCGTTTGGGAGTTCAGTCGCATATTGATGAATTGCAGCTAATTCCTAAGGAACAGTCTAGAATATGGACAGATCGCTTTACTTATCAGGATGGATATCACGTTTCGAATGTTTTTGATTATGTAAGTGGAGATCCTAATCTGTCTGAATATTTTCGAAAAAATAATATAATTTCTGCAATTATTTCGCCTTTATGTTCGGCTGGAAAGGTTTTTGGATTAATTGGTTTTGATAATCCTCGGGTAAATATAGACGATTTTTCAATTGTAAGAACTGTTTCAATTTATATCAACAGTGAACTTTTACGTCAGAAACAAATTGAATATGAACAGAAAACTAATGGTGCGGTTTTGCTTACACTTGCAGCAGAGTATTCTTCTGTTTATTACATTGATATGGAAAGTGATTCTGTAAAACCTTATCGAATGGATTCGCAGATTAAAAAAGCTTATGGTAAATTTCTTGAGGAAAATATTGCTTACCGTGCAATTTATAAGATGTACATAAATGATTATGTTTTTGTCGAGGATAGGGAAGATATGCTTCCTTATGGTGACAGAGATTTTCTTATTAAAAAACTTAAAAACCGACCTTACCTTAAGCGACAATTTAGAAGTAACAGTACAGGCAGGTTGGAATATTATCAGGCAAAATGGGCAAAAATTGAAACAAATGGAAATATTACTGGTATTGTTTTAGGTTTTGCAAATATTTCTGAACAGGTAAGAAGTAAAGAATTATTACTTGAGCAGAAAAAGGCTATAGAAAAACAGCAGATTGAACTAGATTCGGCAATTGAAAAAGCTGAAGATGCTCAACGAATAAGTCAAATTGATAGATTAACTGGATTATTCAATAAAATTTCGGGGCAAAATCTTATAAATGATTATCTTTATTCTAAAAAAACTACGGAATTGTATTCTTTGATTTTTATAGATATAGATAAGTTTAAGAATTTTAATGATAAATACGGACATCTGGTAGGTGATGATATTTTGGAACTTGTTGGAGAAGCTATTCGTAAAAATTGTCGCCAGAATGATATTGCTGTACGTTTTGGTGGTGACGAATTTGTTATTCTTTTGAAAAATGTAAAAGACTCTATACCGGCTATTAGAAAAGCAAATTGTATCCAAAATGAATTAAAAGAAATTTCTGTTGGAAAGGAATATAATCTTACTTGTAGTATTGGAGTTGTTACAACAGAAACTGAAAATCTGGAAGAAGCAGTTCAAAAAGCTGATGATGCCTTGTACGATGTAAAAGAATCTGGACGAAATAATATAAAAATTTACGATAAATAAAATCTCATTGAATCAACGCATTTTTTTCATTATAATTAAAGGTACTTTTATTTTGAGGTTTAAAAATGATTGATAAGTGGGAAATTGTAATCGGTTGTGAAATTCATACTCAGCTTTTAACTAAAACTAAAGCATTCTGTTCTTGTGAAAATAGATATGGTGGTATTCCAGATACTCGTGTTTGTCCTGTTTGTTTAGGACTCCCTGGTGCTATGCCACGTATTTCTAAAGGTTATGTAGAACTTGGTGCTGTTGCCGGACAGGCTTTGAATTGTAATATTGCTCATTTTACAAAATTTGACCGCAAGCATTATTTCTATCCTGACTTGGCTAAAGGTTATCAGATTACTCAGTACGATATCCCACTTTGTACAGACGGTTATGTTGATTTGCCTTTCCGTTCATTCCCAAAAGAGGAACAGCCAGGCGGAGCTAAATGCCGTGACAAAAACTTTAAAGGCGAAGATTGTATTATTGAAACAAACGGTTCAAAATATCGCCGAGTTCGCGTAGAACGTATTCACCTTGAGGAAGACGTAGGTAAGTCTTTACACTTGCAAGGTGCTCACTCTTATATCGATTATAACCGTTGTGGTACACCTCTTATTGAAATTGTAACAAAACCAGATATGACTAGTCCTGAAGAAGCTGCCTTATTTATGCAGACTGTTCAGGAAATCCTTCGTTATGTAAAAGTTACAAACGGTAACTTGGAAGAGGGAAATATGCGTTGTGATGCAAACATCAACTTGAACGTTTGGGAAGATGGAAAATTGTATCATACTCCAATTTCTGAAATTAAGAACTTGAACTCATTTAAGGCAATTCGCGAAGCTTGTGCGTACGAAGCTCAGCGTCAGCTTAAAGAATTCCAGGAAGACCGCCAGGAATTTAATGCCGGATTCAAAGTTACAATGGGTTGGAACGAGGTTGAAGGAAAAACTGTTGTTCAGCGTACAAAAAACTCTTTCGTAGATTACCGCTTTACAACTGAACCAGATATTAAGCCATTTACAGTTAGCGAAGAACTTATTTCTTCGGCAAAGGATAAAGTTGGAGAACTTCCTGAAGCTAAACGTCAGCGCTATAAGAAGATGTACGGAATGTCTGATTTTGACGTAGAAACTATTACTTCTACAAAAGATTTGGCAATGTTCTTTGAAGACGCTGCACAGAAATCTAAAAATCCTAAAAAAGCTGTAAACTTGATTCTGGCTGAATTGCTTGCCGTTTTGAACGAAAAGAAACAGTCAATAAATGATGTTCAGATTACTCCTTCACATATTGCAGAACTTGCCGACGCTTTGGAAGATTCAAAAATTACTTCTAAGCAGGGTAAGGAAGTATTTGCCGAAATGATGGCTACAAACAAAATGCCTTCTATAATTATTAAAGAAAAGGGCATGGAAGTTGTAAGCGATTCTGGTGCAATTGATAAGATTGTTCAGGATGTTCTTGCTGCAAATCCAAAGGCAGTGGAAGACTGGAAGAGTGGAAAAACTAATGTTGTTGGTTGGCTTATGGGACAGGTAATGAAAATGTCGCAGGGTAAGGCAAATCCAAAGCAAGCAACAGAGATTTTAAATAAGTATCTTGCACAGTTGTAGAAAATGAAGAAATATGGAGAAAAACTTGAAAGTATGGAAAAAGATTTTCAAGTTTTTCTTAGGCGTGTGCGAATATTTTACTTAAAACAATTATTGCGATATCGTTAAAAGTAGGGTAAAATTATTTCTATGGCTGATGTTATTATTGATAGAAATGCGGTAGAAATTAAACTTCCACCTGAAGAAACAGAACTGGAAGCGTATCTTTTTGCGGGTTGTAAAAATCTTAAAAAAGTTATAATGCCAAATTCATTAAAAGGCTTTCCGGAAGGGCTTTTTCAAGGTTGTTCTTCTATTGAAGACATTCCTTTTAGAGCTGGAATTGATGAAATTCATGAAAAAACTTTTGAAGGTTGTTCATCATTAAAATCCATTGTATTCCCACCAACAATAAATGCTATTCGTTCGCGTGCCTGTGCCGATTGTACAAGTCTTGAAACTGTTGTTTTGCCAGATAGAATTTATGCACTTGCTGACGATGTATTTGAAGGGTGTAACAATATTCATAATATTCGAATTGCAGAATCAAATAAACTGTTTTATATTAATGAAAAAGATGGTTGTTTGTATGAACGCAATGTTGAAGGTGATGATATTCTTAAAATAAGAATTGCCGGTGTTTCTGAAGCAAATGTCGGTTTTTATAAAGAAAATGTAGATGATGAATCTGATAATTTTTATACGGATGAAAATATAGACGAAGAAGATGATACTTTCTTTGGTTCTGAAGCAGATATTGATATAAATATAAAAGGAGATGAGAAAATGGCAGAAGACAATGTTGACGATATTCTTGCTGATATCATGGGTGAAGAAAAAGAACGTAATGAGATTTCGGCTGATATTGGAATTAGTGATGAAGAATCAGCTGTTCTTTCAGAAATGATGGATGTAATGAGTGAACCTTCTACAACAAAAGGTGCTTATGTTTCTGAGGATGAACTTGCTAATTTGACAGCTTCGCATGAGCAGGATGTTAAAGCAGACGAGAAAGCTGACGAAGAAACTGCAGATATTAACGAGTTGGATGGAAAAACTCAGATTCTTGTTGATTCTGTTGCCAATAGTAAAGTTGTTATTTGCGAACCTGCCGATGAAGCTCCTGCAGATTTTGATTTGTTTGTTATTTCTGAAAAAGAAGATTTTTCTGACAAACTTATTGCCTGTGCTCAAAAAATTGCACGTATACAGGATTTTCGTCGCATAATTTTCCTTTCTGGTTTACCTTTAGATAACGAAGAATTTATGCAGTTTTATTTCCATTATATTAATAAACGAAATGTTCTTCTTGCATGTGAAGCTGAAGGTCCTTCAACTTTATCTGATTATTGTAAAACAATTTGTGAGCAGTCTAGAATTAATCTTGAAAAAGAAGAATTAATTGAACAACGCAAGCGAATTGGTGTTAAAAATAATAACCTTATCAAATTAATTGTTCGAGATGTAGAATAAAATGAAAAGTGACAATGCAAAACGTGGAGTTGAAAGAGCTCCACATCGTTCTCTGTTTTATGCAATGGGTTATACTGACGAAGAATTGGATCGCCCATTGGTAGGTGTTTGTTGTGCTAAGAATGAAATTATTCCTGGTCACATTGAATTGGACAGAATTGCTGAAGCTGTAAAAGCTGGCATTCGCATGGCTGGCGGAACTCCTGTAGAATTTCCTGCAATTGGTGTTTGTGATGGAATTGCTATGGGACACGAAGGAATGAAATATTCCCTTGTTACTCGCGAACTTATTGCAGATTCAATTGAATGTATGGCAAAAGCTCATCAGTTTGATGCTCTTGTTATGATTCCAAACTGCGACAAAATTGTTCCTGGTATGCTTATGGCTGCTGCCCGCCTTGATTTACCAACAGTATTCTGTTCTGGCGGACCTATGATGCCTGGTCGCATTCCTGGTGAAGATAAATCAAATCCTTATGCTGGAAGAAATCTTTCTTTAACAGATATGTTTGAAGCTGTAGGTGCAGTTAGTGCCGGTAAAATTACAGAAGAACAGCTTGAACAGATGGAACGTGTTGCATGTCCTGGTTGCGGTGCATGTTCTGGAATGTTTACTGCAAACTCTATGAACTGTCTTACTGAATCAATTGGACTTGGTCTTCCTGGAAACGGAACAATTCCTGCAGTAACTGGCCGACGTATTGCTCTTGCAAAAAAAGCTGGTATGGCTGTTATGGAAATGTTCAACAAAGGAATTACAGCCCGCAAGATTCTTACAGAAAAGGCATTTAGAAACGCTTTGGCTGCAGATATGGCTTTGGGATGTTCATCTAACACAATGCTTCATCTTCCTGCCATTGCTCACGAAGCCGGCCTTTCAATTGATTTAAAGCTTGTAAATGAAATTTCAAATAATACTCCAAACTTGTGCCACTTAGCTCCTGCAGGACACACCTTTATGTGCGAACTTGATGATGCCGGCGGTGTTCAGGCGGTCCTTGCAGAACTTGCAAAGAAAAATCTTATTGATACAAGTTTGATTACAGTAACTGGAAAAACTGTTGCAGAAAATATTAAAAATGTTCGCAATCGTGATCCAGAAACAATTCGCCCGATTGAAAATCCATTCAGCGATAACGGTGGAATTGCCATTTTGTTCGGAAATCTTGCACCAAACGGAACAGTTGTAAAACGTTCAGCTTGTGCTAAAGAATTGATGAAGCACACAGGTCCAGCCCGTGTATTCAACGATGAATCTGAAGCAATGGAAGCTGTTCAGAAACGCCAGATTAAACCTGGTGACGTTGTAGTTATCCGCTACGAAGGTCCAAAAGGGGGACCGGGAATGCGCGAAATGCTCGCCGTAACTGCAGCACTTGCCGGTCAGGGACTTGATAAAGAAGTTGCCTTAATTACAGACGGCCGCTTTAGTGGTGCAACTCGCGGCGCAAGTCTTGGACACTGTTCTCCAGAAGCTGCTGTTGGTGGTCCAATTGCATTGGTAGAAGAAGGTGATAAAATCACTTTGGATATAAATGCATACAAAATTACTTTGGAAGTAAGCGACGAAGAACTTGAAAGCCGCCGTACCGCATGGAAAGCTCCTGCACCTAAAGTTACAACAGGATATTTGGCTAGATACGCGAAGTTGGTAAGCAGTGCGGATAAAGGTGCTATATTGGAGTAAAGTTTACTGTCTAGTTTACGAAGACCGTTCACTTTTGGTGGGCGGTCTTTTTTTATTTCTCTATCTTAAACGCTAACTTTTCCCCGCTCACCGGATGCTTAAACTCAATTTCGAATGCATGAAGCATTAAACGCTGACCGGGTGTGCACGTTCCGTAAAGGGTGTCGCCGATTATTGGAAGTCCAAATCCGTGAATGTTGCTTGCGGCAAGCCGGAGCTGATGTGTACGGCCTGTTCGTGGATAAAACGTTACGCGAGTTGCACGTTTTTGTTCACCGGTCGCAGGATTTGTATAGACTTCGCTACCGGATTTTTCCCAGTCGGTAATACCAAGTTTTCCATTTTCTTCGTCGTAAATTTGATGCGGACGATTTTCTACATCAAGGCGGAATTTTAACTCAAGGTGGCCGGACTGTTCTCCGTGTTTTGGAGCACCTTCTCCTTTTGCCCGTTCCAGTACACCATCTAGCAAGGCTGTGTATTTTTTATGAACAGTGCCTGCTTCAAACTGTGCATTCAAGTTTCTGTGTGCCTCTTGAGTAAAAGCAAGAATTAAAAGTCCGGAAGTTTCCATATCTAAGCGGTGAACTGAAGGCTGATTTATGCAGCTTGGAAAAAGTGCTTTTACTCGGTTTACAACGCAATCCTGTTTATCTTCGCCACGGCCAGGAACGGAAAGTAAGCCGGATTGTTTATTTACAACGATAATCTGGCTGTCGCGGTAAACAATTTCGAGCCCAAGTATATATGGAAGAATGTAACCGCAGCGTTCGTCGCAAGGTGGATAAGAAACGCCGTCAGGGTAGTGGATTTCGGCAAGGCTTACGGGCTGCAAGTTATGTTCGAATGCATAGGAAAAAAGTTTTGGTGCGCAGCAGTCGCCGGTGCCGGTTGGTGGGAGTTCTCCGTTGTGAGAGGCGATAATCTGGTCAAGTGTGATTTTCTGGCCGTCCCAACGGGTAAAGGTGTAGAGTGAAAAAACACGGCGGAGTGAAATGTCGGTAAGGGATGTTCGGTGGGTTTTTAACTCCTGGAGCTGGGCGCTGGTGTCGGGCGATTTTGATTTTTTTAGCTGATTGATTTTGTCGGTAAGTTCGTGGATTTCGCGGTCGTATTCTGCGAGGGCTTGTGCTATTTGCGGGGCTGTGGCTATGCTTGGGGCAAAGTGGGCGGTTGGAAGGGGTGTAACGGAATCAGCATAAACTAATTCTTTTGCATTCCCACTTACTGCGTATACAATTTCTCTTTGATTTTTATCTTTGTTCCAGCAGACAAGACAACCTATCATTATGCCGTTATCTTTTCGTTCTTCGCTCACTTTTGCAATTTGTTTGAGAATTACATCTCCTTTTTCAATTTGCGAAATGAGCACCTGACAATAATGATAGGCTAATTCTTCTGGAAACGGTGGAAACATCTATTTTAAGTTTCTAATTTCTACAGAACCGTCTTCTTTTGAAATAAAGACGATAGGTTTATTTTTTGTAAAAAGACCAACTTCTACAACGCCAGTGATTGCATCAATCTTATCTTCCATTTCTGGTACGTTGATTGGTTCTTTCCATGTACAGTCGAGAATCTGGTTGCCGTTATCTGTAATTACAGGTCCTGCCTTACGAACGCCTTCTCGCAAAACTGGAGTTGCTCCAAGTGCAATTAAAGCATTTGAAACTGGAACGCGAGCTTCACCAATAATTTCTACAGGAACTGGAAACTTTGTTCCAATTGTCTGAACAGATTTGGAAGAGTCTGCAATTACAACAAAAATCTTCGAATTGTATTCAACCATCTTTTCGCGAACGTGAGCAGCACCACCACCTTTAATGCAGTTACAATCTGGGTCAACTTCGTCTGCACCATCAATTGCTAAATCAAGTTGGCCACCAATAATTCTGTCGTTTAAAGTATAAACTGGAATACCGTAATCCTGACAAGCATTCTGTGTCTGAAAACTTGTAACAACGGCCTTAACATCCTTTAAGTCGCCATTTTGAATGTGTTCTGCCAAACGTTTTACAGCTGGCATCGCAGTAGAACCAGTACCAAGTCCAATTTTCATTCCGCTGAAAATAAGACCTTTTTCAATAAGTGTATCAATTGCAGTATTTGCAACAAGAACTTTCTGTTCAGATTGTGTCATTTTTTTTTGCCTTCTTAAATTTATTTATTGATAATCATATCCGGTAAACAATTTAAATTGCATGTAAGCCTGATATTCGAGCATTTTATAACCATTACAGTTTCTGCATCCGGCAAGAGAAGCTCGTTTCATAACCGGAGTAATTGCAGGTGTATAAATCATATCAAACAAAAGTTCATTTCCGCGGAAATTGTAGAAATAAATTGGATCATTATCTTTGTTTGAAATACCATCAGCATTCATGCCGACTGAAGTAGTTTGAATAATTAAATTAGAATATTCGTCGAGAGTTTCAACGCAGTTAGGGTCAAGCAGACAATAAGCAAAACCGTATTTTTCTGCAAGTTGCTGTGCATGATCCATAGTTCGATTAAAAATGCAGACTTTTGCACCCATTTGTTTTAGAACATAAGCAGCAGCTTTAGCAGCTCCACCGGCACCAATCAAAGCAACTTTCTGGCGTCTAAGTTTTTGCCCGCCAAGAAATTCTTCAAGTGCTCTTCTAAATCCGTATTCATCTGTGTTATATCCAATCCATTTATTATTTTTTCTAACCACAGTGTTACATGCACCAATTTGGATAACTTCTGGAGTTTGTTCACTTAAATAATAAAGTACAGATTCTTTAAATGGAATTGTAACAGAAAGTCCTTTCATGCCGATTTGTTCTGCAAAATTCAAAGCTTCTGAAACTAAGGTTGAACGAATTGGAAGATAAACGGCATTCAATCCAAGATTTCTATAACCGTTATTATGAAGAACAGGACTTGAAGTTTTTTGAAGCGGCCATCCTGTAATTCCAAATAATTGAGTTTCGTTGTTTATATTTCTAAAATTGTAAAGCTCATTAAGCAAAAGAGGATCAATATGACCAATTCCGTTTGTGTTTCCTAAAAACTCTTGTGGAGAAACGTAAGTTAAATAAGAGTTTGTAAGGGAAGCTAAAATACGAGATGGTAAACCTTCTGCGCCCATTGCCACAAGAATGTGGTCATAATTTGTCATTAAGCTTCCTTCGTTGAAAAGGTTTGCCACATCCGAAAGAGATTTAGGCATAAATGCGATTTTTGGAATTTCGTAACCAGTTTTTCGCATAGCATCACTTCGTTCACGAAGATTTGTAACAGCATCAGACATATCGTGATAACTTCTGATAATTTTTACACCAAAAGCCATGGCAGCATCTTGAATACTTGGAATCTGATAATCTTCTTCAAAATCTACATACGCAAAGTTTTTTCGTTTATCTGGGTCTGCAAAAGCAAGCGCACGTCCAAAAAGGTTTGTTCTGGAAAATTCTCCACCGCTAAACTGCCCACCGTCTACATCTCGACGAATAGTCAAAATACACGGCTGTCGAACTAACGCAGGAAAGCGACGTGCATACAATTGTTCTTCTTCGTTAAGATAATCAACTCGTAACTCTACAATATCAATATGCTTGTCGTATTTTTTTACAAGCCTTACATTTTCTTCAAGAGATTTACCAGTTAACGTCATGCAGATTAATGGTTGATTCATAAGTAATCCTACTAGTTAATAGTTTTCTTTGTGGTAACTTTATCTACAACCGAAAGAACAAGTGTTGTTCCTCGAGGTACTGCATAAGGAATTGTCAAAATTCCACCAGGATGATTAAAACTTACAATTGTATAAGAATCACCTTCGGAAGGAATAGCTTCAAGCTTCATAGGAACTGGATATGGATATTCAACAAGGTTTGTCTGGAAAATACCGTAAATATTATCGTTGTATTCACCTGCTGGCATGGCCATTTCAATATCAATAGAGCTGAAGTTTGGAAGGAATTCTTCAGTGATTTCTTCCTGCGAAACTACAGTTCCCGGATTTTCATCTTCGGAAGCTTCATGTGAAGAAATATTGAATACCAATTTAGAGCGAGTGATAGTTTGGAGAAGGTCATTTACAGACTGGCCAACAAGGTATGGAACTCGAGTATTATCGTAATTTGGACCACGACTAACAACAAGATGAACTGTTACTGGTTCTGAAATATTTGTTCCTGCTGGAGGATCCTGTTCCAAAATTGTACCTGCATCAGAAATGTCCGGAATGTATTCAGGAGAATCAAGAATGATAAGAGGTTTTGTTTGTCCTGCAAATAAAGTCTGGATTTTAAGCTGCAAATCGTTGTAATTCATGCCAATATATTCTTCAACTTTATCTACAATTACGCCACGGCTTACAACAAGAGAAACTCTACTGTAACCTTTTACAATTGAACCAGCTTCTGGAGATTGGTCAAGAATTTTACCTTCATCGCCAGGAACATCCGAATAACGAAGGTTAATCTTAGGATATAATTCTTTTACCTGCATTTCTATAAGAGCCTGTTCCAACTCTTTGCCAATAACATTTGGTACAAGAACTTTTTCAGGACCTTTTACATTTGCAAAGAAAATTGCAGCAGCTACAAGAGCCATAACAATAAATGCAGCAACACAGGTTATAGCTAATACTGGAACACTAGACTGAAGCTTTTCGTACGATTCCGAGAAACTTACGCGGAAGTTTTTAATGTTAAAAGGTTTTCGTTCTTTTTTCATACATATCCTCTGTTATTGTAAAACTGACCCGATAAAATCACGAGCCCCGTTCATAAAGTCTTTATAATTCATGGATTTTTTGCCTTGCTTTTGTAAAGTTTTGGCAATCAGGATTCCATTTCCTGTTTTAATATAAATACCTTCTGGTTTAGAAAACTGAAGAACTTTACCAGGTATTTCATTAGCAAATGGAATAGCTTTAGCATCAGTTTCTTCTATATAAATTGCCTGCAGAATTCGCAAAGTTTGTCCGTTATCCATACACCAGGTTCCAGGTTCCGGATAATAAGCTCTAACCATTGCATCAATTTGTGCAGCACTTTTATTCCAATCAATTTTACCATTTTCCTTTGTAATCATGCTAGTATAAGAAGGTTCTCCAACTTGCGCTTTGCCGTCAGAAAGTTTTCCTTCTTTTGCAGCTTGGGTAATAACGGAAAGTAGTAATCCAGCCCCTTCTGTTGCTGCATAATTCAAAAGAGATTCATTTGTTTCAGTTCCGTTCAAATCAACTATTGTTTGTGCAAGAATATCACCTTCGTCCATTTTAAGTGCAAGCTTTTGAATTGTAATACCAGTCTGGATGTCACGGTTTAAAATGGCAGTAGGAACTGGAGTACAACCACGGTATTTTGGAAGTAGGGAAGGGTGAAGATTTACTCCGCCCATTGGGAACATTGCTAAAAATTTTGGGCCGAAAATGTGACCATATGCAAAACTAATAAGGAGATCAGCTTTGAGTGGTAAAATCTGTTCGCGAGCTGCTGAATCAAGGTGTTCTGGTGTAAAAACTGGGATTTGATGTGTTTGTGCCATTTGTGCAACTGGAGTTGGAAGTAATTCAGAATGGCGGCCTTTTGCAGTTGGTGGATTTGACAAAACCCCTGCAATAAGAAAATTATCGCCTTGTGCTTCAATGAGTTTTTCTAATGTTACAGCTGCTGCATCAGGACTTCCCGCAAACAAAACTTTAATCATTTTTTATCCCACTATTTGTTATTTTTCTTTGCTTCTTTTGCTGCAATTTTCGCTGCAATTCGAGCAGCCTTTGCAGCTTTAGCTTTTTCTTTTTCAGCAGCGCGTTCTGCACGTTTTTTGAACTGCTCTGTAGTTTTTTCAGCAAAAGCTTTATCACCACGGTCAATGTACAAAATGCCGTCCAAGTGGTCATATTCGTGCTGGATTATTCTAGCTAAAAAACCGTCTGCTTCAAGAGTAAATGGACGACCTTTTTCGTTAAGTGCTTGTACTGTAACCTTTTCAGGACGAGAAATTGTTTCATATATTTGAGGAATGCTTAAACAACCTTCATCATAATCACAAACTTCTTCTGAAGTTTTTATTATTTGAGGATTGATAAATACACGGCGAACATCATCGTCTGCAATAAGTACAAACATTCTGAGACTTTTACCAATTTGAGGACAAGCAAGTCCGACACCGTCTGCTTCAATCATTGTTTCGAACATATCGTTAGCAAGCTGTCTGATTTCGTCAGTAACTTCGTCTACTGGTAATGCCTTTTGACGTAATATATCTTCTCCAAGTTTTGTAATGTTCAATAACATATGTACAACCTCTTATTTTTCTAAACGTAAACGAGCAGCGTGTGCGTGTCCGGCTAATCCTTCAACATCGCCTAAATATCCTGCTGCCGCTGCACTTCTGACTGTTCCTGATTTTTTTTCGATTGCGCGTAATGTTGTAACGGTTTTCAAGAACATACGAACGCTTAATCCGCCTGTAAACTTAGCAGAACCGGAAGTTGGAAGAGTGTGATTTAAACCTGCGGCGTAATCTCCGAATACTTCTGCAGAGTAGTGGCCGATGAAAAGGGAACCGTAATTGTGAACGGCTTTTTCAATATTTTTACGTTCTTTTGTATCTTCCATTGCAAGCTCAAGGTGTTCTGGTGCTTTACGGTTTGCAACTTCAACTGCCTGATCAAGGTTTTCTACAAGGATGATTTTACCGAAGTTGTCTATACTTTGTCGTGCTGTAGCTTTTGTTGTAAGAACTTCAAGTTGATTTTCGATTTCATCGCTTACTTTTTTTGCCAAATTTTCACTTGTTGTTACCAAAACTGGCTGGGCTACAATGTCGTGTTCTGCCTGTGCGAGAAGGTCTGCGGCAACCCATACAGGATTTGCAGTTTCGTCGGCAATAATCAGTACTTCTGTTGGGCCAGCTACCATGTCTATACCAACGTTGCCAAATACGGCACGTTTTGCTGAAGCTACGAATTTATTTCCTGGTCCTACAATTACATCAACTTTAGGAATTGATTCAGTTCCATAAGCCATTGCACCAATTGCCTGTGAACCGCCTACGGCATAAAGGTGATTTACACCACAAATGTAAGCTGCTGCCATAATTCCTTCGTCGGCGTACGGTTTACCACCAACATATGCTTTTCCTGGAACGCCGGCACCGGTTTTTCCTGCTTCAACTTTGTCATCCGGATGAACTCTTGGAGGTGTACACATTATTACATCTTTTACGCCTGCAGCAACGGCAGGGGTTACAGTCATGATTACAGTTGAAACAAGGGGAAATCTTCCTGCAGGAACGTAACATCCGGCTCGGTCTACAGGAATTGTTTTCTGTCCTGTAAGGATTCCAGGCTCAAGTTCTTCTTCAAAATCTTTAAAACTTTTACGCTGAAGGTTTGCAAACTTTAGGGCTAAATCATGTGAATAAACAATAGCGTCGTAAATATCGCGTTTTTCAAGTCGTAATTTTTCTGCGGCGGCTTTTAATTCTTCTTGTGGTACTTCAAAGCTTTGAGGAACAGAAACATCAAATTTTTGTCCGTAAATACGTAGGGCAGCATCGCCTTTTTTCTGAACTTCTTCAAGGACGGAATTTACTACTTCATTACTGTCGCCAAATGAACGTCCTTTAAAAAAATCTTCTTCGACTTCTGTATATTTTTGTATCTTAATCATAATCCATCTCCTATTCGCTCGATAAATCTCGCTCAGTCATATTTTATCGATAAACCTAAACAAACCGCTGTCGCGCTTTGTTTTTAACGGTTTTTCTATATTAATGATCCTTGTGTCGGCGATCCAATTCGTTATATACGTCTTGCCAGCTGACGCCTTCTTTGTACATTAAAACGTTTACAAAGTAGAGAAGGTCGGCTGCTTCCCAGATAACTTCAGCTTTTCCGTCTGCTTCGCAAAGTTCTTCGGCTTCTTCTTCGACCTTTTCGCGAACACGTTTTGCATCGAGTGTTGCAGTATAACTTCCAGGTTTTGGATTTGCAAATCTGTCAGCAATAATGTTGTATAAACGTCCCATTGAAGATTTTTCCATAGGATCGCTTCCAAAACAAGTCCAGCTTCCTGTATGGCATGCAGGACCTGTAGGTAAAACTGTTGCAAGAACACAGTCTCGGTCGCAATCTGCACGTAGTCGTACTAACTGTAAAAAATTTCCACTTGTTTCACCTTTTGTCCAAAGTTCATTACGAGAACGGCTCCAGAATGTTAATTTTCTACTTTCGAAAGTTTTTTCAAATGCGTCTTTATTTGCAAATCCCTGCATTAAAACTTCACCATTTACACTCTGAGCAATAACAGGAATTAAAGGTGATTTTTCAAAATCAAGGCAACCAATAAATGCATCTTTCAAGTTTACCTTATTTGTATACAAAGCCATGCCAAGTTGAACGTCACAATGCATTTTTTCCAAAGTAACAATTTCTTCCAGACTGGAAACGCCACCTGCAACTACAACTCTGCAATGAACTGCATCGCGTAATTGCTTTGCATAATCCATGTTTGTACCTTGCATGCAGCCTTCTTTTTCAACGCATGTAAAAAGTAATTCCGAACAGAACTTTTCAGCTTGTTTAGCACCTTCCACAAGTGGAATATTAACGGTTTCTGTCCAGCCTTTTACTGCGATTTTACCATTTATTGCGTCAACGGAAATAATAATACGGTCTTTTCCAATAGCTGCGGCAAGTTCATTTAAAAAGTCTTCATTCAAAACTGATTCTCCAGCTTTTGGTGTAGGATTCCATGCTGCAGAACCAACAATTACTTTTTCAGCACCGAGACTTACAAGTTCGCGCGCACGTTTTACACTTCGGATTCCACCGCCAGTACGAACATTTCCCTGATGGAGTAAACGTTTAAGTAGAGGAGTATTGATTGTATTCCCCTTTGCATCTACATTTCCTAAAGCTGCGTCCAAATCAATAACAGCAACTTCTCCATACATACTAAACTGGCTGATTAATGCGTCCGCATCGTCGCGCTGCAAAACCAATTCTTTTCCATTTTTCAGTTGAACAACATGTCCATTTTTTAAGTCAATTGATGATATAACCATACATTCATTATAACAAATTTTACTATAATATACAAAGGGGACGAAAATCAGAAGAAAAAACAAAGGTCCGTCCCCAATTTCATAAATTTATGAAAAAGAGGTCCGTCCCCAATTTCACAAAAAGATGAAAAAGGGGACGGACCTCCATTTCACAAAAAGATGAAAAGAGGGACGGACCTCAATATTACAAAAAACGTAACTTCTTGCTATACAAAGAATTAAGATTTTTCTAAAACAGAGTTCCGTCCCCAATTTCACAAAAATATGAACCAGAGGACCGTCCCCAATTTCACAAAAACATGAAAAAGGGGACGGACCTCCATTTCACAAAAACCAGAAAAAACGAACCCCCTTCCATTTTTCAAAACTCCATTTCACAAATTTTTCCCCAATTCCTTAAATTTTGTGGTATAATAAAATAATCTCAAAATTGGAGGTAACATATGACAAACGAACAGGCTATCAAATCTTTAAAAACAATCAAAACATATACTGCTGCTGGTTTACTAGAAGTTGTTGATTACGTTATTAAAGTTTTGGAAAAATTAGAAAAAGATGGAGTAAATAATCCTCTTACAGCTGATTTTACAAAAGTAGAAAAATAAATTAAAAATTTCGGAATAAATCCGAAAAAAAAGAAAAAAGGAATTATAAAAAATGACAGGAACATTTTGGTCTTTAGTGCCTGCAATTGTTGCTATTGCGTTGGCTCTCATCACAAAAGAAGTTTATTCTTCATTATTCATTGGTATCGCAATTGGCGGTGTATTCTTTTCAATTGATGCTGGAACTGGTTTTGCTGGATTTATGACACATGTTTTCCAGGACGGATTCGTTGCTTCCCTTGCAGACGCTTATAACGTTGGTATTTTAATATTCCTCGTTGTGCTTGGAATTATGGTTGCCCTTATGAATAAAGCAGGCGGTTCTGCAGCATTCGGAAACTGGGCAAAAAAACACATCAAAACAAAGGTTGGTGCACAAGTTTGTACAATCATCCTTGGTATTTTGATTTTTATCGATGACTATTTCAACTGTTTAACTGTAGGTTCAGTAATGAAACCTGTTACAGACAAATACGGAGTTTCTAAAGAAAAGTTAGCATATCTTATCGATGCTACCGCAGCTCCAGTTTGTATCATTGCTCCAATTTCTTCATGGGCCGCTGCGGTTGCAGGCTTTGTTACAGAAGGTGAAAACGGTATCGGACTTTTCTGTAAAGCAATTCCTTTCAACTTCTATGCAATTCTTACAATTGTAATGATGTTCTCCCTCGTATTCATGAAATTTGAATATGGTGAAATGTCTAAATACGAAAAAGCTTTAGAAATGATGAGCGATATTACTACAGACGAAGATTCTGCCGCAAATGCAAACGGTAAAGTTATTGATTTAATCCTACCAGTTGTAATGCTTATTATCTTCTGTGTAATTGGAATGATTTATTCAGGCGGATATTTTAATGCTGAATCTGAATCTTTCCACCGTTTCCAGGACGCATTCTCTAATTCAGATGCTTCTGTAGGCCTTGTTCTTGGTTCTTTTGCTGCTTATGTAATTACAATTATTTATTTCATGTGCCGTAAAGTTCTTTCATTCAAGGAATCTATGGAATGTGTTCCAGACGGATTTAAAGCAATGGTTCCAGCCATTCTTATTTTGACATTGGCTTGGACACTTAAAGGTATGACAGACTCTCTTGGTGCGAAAGATTATGTTGCCGGTTTAGTTGCTGGCTCTGCAGCAGGATTAAAAATGTTCCTTCCTGCAATTATCTTCATTATTGCTTGTTTACTTGCATTTGCTACAGGTACTTCTTGGGGTACATTCGGTATTCTTATTCCAATTTGTATTGCTGCATTCCCAGAAGGTGCAATCCGCATCGTTTCAATTTCTGCTTGTATGGCAGGAGCAGTTTGCGGTGACCACTGTTCTCCAATTTCAGATACGACAATCATGGCTTCAGCTGGAGCTCAGTGCGAACACGTAAATCACGTTTCAACACAGCTTCCATACGCAATTACAGTTGCCGTAGTTTCCTTTGTAACTTATGTAATTGCAGGACTTACATTGAACCTCGGTATCGTGGTTTCAGGAATTATTTCTTGGATTTGTGGACTTGCATTACTTTTTGGCGTTTTACTTTTCTTCAAAAAGAAGACTGCTCAAAAATCTGCATAAAAAATAAAAAAAAGGAGTTTTTTTGTAACTATTTGTAAATGAGGTTGTTGTTTTAGTGTAACAACAGTGAATTACTAATATGATAACCTCCATTTTTTTATGTATAAAGACTGCCGTTTTTCCTCCTTTACGGCAGTCTTTTTTTTGTTTATAGTGTAGTTATGAATGTAATAACAATCATCCCACCACTTGTACAATTAAACACACCATATCCTTCAGGTGCCTACTTAACCTCCTTTTTCAAAAAAATGAATTGTACTGCTGTTTGGTATGATTTAAGTATTGAACTTTATTACTCAATTTTCAGTAGAGAAGGGCTTACCAAACTGTTTCAGCTAACTTCCGAAAAAGCCCTAAAAATGGCCGACGAATCTCAAAAATTCGGTGATACATCAACAGCTTTTAATTTACGCCGCTATGTTTCAACCGCCTCTGCCTGGATTTCGAACATAGATTCAATAAACTCCATTTTGACAGGTCACGCCCGCGAAAAAGAACATCAGTTTCTATTTTCACCTTTCGCACCGCGCGGCAACAGAATGGAAAGTTTTTTATCTAACCTTGACCATGACCCTACCGTCGACGACGTTCGTTTTTTATGTTCATACGCGTTGGCCGACCTTGCCGACTACATCACCGCAGTTTACGACGCTAACTTTTCTCTTATACGCTATGCAGAAGCCGTAACAACTGACGCTCGAACCTTTGAACAAATCGAGTCAGAACTAGATGCGCCGATCCTCCGTGATTTTTACACTCCTGTTTTAGACCATTTTTTTGCACAAGCTGATTTCAACTCTCCAACGTTAATATGTATTTCCATACCTTTTGCCGGAACTTACATTCCAGCACTGTTTACAGCACGTTATCTTAAACAAAAATTCGGTTCATCCGTAAAAATTTCCATTGGTGGTGGTTACGTAAATACAGAACTTCGTGATTTTTCAAATCCGTCTCTTGGAAAATATGTCGATTATATTTCCTATGACCGCGGATACGGTAGTTACAAAGAACTGATTGAACGTTTTGAAGAGAAAAATCAACTTACCGAAGCTGGTAATCCAAAACCAATTTACAAGCTTACACAGTTTGTTCCTCAAGTACGGGATAAATCAACTTACAAAACCGAATGTAAACAGAATTTTTTAGTAGTAAATTACAAAAGTTCGGAGAATGCTCCACAAATTCAACAGTTTGAAAGCAATATCACTACGAAAATTACTCCAGACTACGCTGATATTGATTTTTCGCGTTATCTTCGTGTTTGTGATGACAAAAATCCAATGCACAGACTTTGGACGGATGGTTCTTGGATAAAAGCTTATCTTGCCCACGGATGTTACTGGCATAAATGTGCATTTTGCGACACAAATCTCGATTACGTTTGCGGTTATAAAATGGTTGATGTAGAAAATCTTTACGAAAGTTTACTTCAGACTGCACGTGAAAAAAATATTTATGGTATTCATTTTGTTGATGAAGCACTTCCACCGGCCGCTTTAAAACGGTTTGCAATTTGCAACGCTCGTCACGGTAATCCGCTTTATTTTTGGGGAAATGTCCGTTTTGAAAAAACATTTACAAAAGATTTTGCAGCTTTTTTAAGTTACTGCGGATTTGGTGCTGTCAGTGCCGGAATAGAAGTTGCAACTGGAACTGGCCTTAAAAATGTAAACAAAGGTACGGATTTACAGTCGATTGTAAGTGCTTGCGCTGCTTTTAAAGAAGCTGGCATTTTAGTTCATTCTTACATGATTTACGGATTTTGGTACGACAATGCGCAAACCATAATCGATTCAATGGAAACTCTCCGTCAATTTTTTGCAGCTGGCCTTTTAGACAGTGCATTCTGGCATCAGTTTATGCTTACAAAAAATTCTGAACTTTATCCAAAATTGAAAGATACGTTTACCACCCGCGAGGCTGAAAAATTTAAGAAATTTGGTCCGTCCTTGGATGCTGCAGTAGATTCCTGGATGCAAGGTCAAAAATTAGAAATGAAAGTTCAAAAATGGTTTAATTTTCCAGTTCCAACTCCAACGGTGGGTAAGGATTTTGTAGAAAAGATGATTGAAAAATACGAGATAATTAATAATGGAGAATGGATAATTGATAATTTGGTAGGGGAGTTATATTGGCTTGGAAGTGAGCTGGTAGTGCAGGAAGGAAAAACTCCAACTCTAACATGGTTCTACCTGCAGGAAGAATACACCCTCCCAATAAAATCCTCTTCAGTTTTCCATTCACAATGCTCAATTATCAATTCCCTTTCCCCAACCGCAACTCCCACCGCCCGAGAATCTGCCTTAGAACAAATAAAAAAATCCCCAGAGCTCATCCGCGAACTCCAGAGATTTCATAACAAAGGTCTGGTATTAATTGATAATTGATAATGGATAATTGAAAAAAAACTTCCTTTTTCATCATTGCGAGCAAATCGAAGCAATCCATATTTCTTCCAAAACAAGATTACTCAATTCTCCATTCTTAATTATCCTACTCTACTTCAACTTTCTTAATGTGTGCTCCAAGTTCCTGTAATCTACCAACCAAGTCTTCATATCCTCTTTCAATCTGGTAAACATTACTGATTCTGCTTTCTCCGTGAGCGCACATTGCAGCAATCACCATAGCCATACCGGCACGAATATCCGGCGAAACAAGGTGATCTCCGTGAAGCATACTAGGACCACAAACAACAGCTCTGTGCGGATCACACAAAGTAATTTTTGCTCCCATACTAATTAGTTTATCAACAAAGAACATACGGCTTTCAAACATTTTTTCAAAAATTAAAACAGTACCATCAACCTGTGTTGCAACAACAGTCATAATAGATGTAAGGTCAGCAGGGAATCCTGGCCAAGGCATATCATCAATTTTAGGAATTGCATTACCCATATCATCATTAACTTTAAGCTCCTGTGTATTTGGAACCGTTAATTCATCCCCATCAATGCGCCAACTAATGCCAAGTTTTGCAAAACTATATTTTAAAGGTCTCATTTCTTCAGGGCGAATCCCCTTAATAGTAATTTTACCTTTTGTTGCAGCTGCCATACCAATGTATGAACCAATTTCAATAAAGTCCGGTCCAATAGTAAATTCGCAGCCGTGAAGTTTTTTTACACCCTTAATACGCAGAATGTTGCTTCCAATTCCAGAAATTTCACACCCCATACTAACAAGCATTTTACAAATATCTTGAACATGAGGTTCGCTTGCACAGTTTTGAAGAATAGTTTCACCTTCTGCAAGAGCTGCTGCCATAACTGCATTTTCTGTAGCAGTTACAGAGGCTTCATCCAAAAATATATCCGCTCCAACTAACTTAGTAGCTGAAAAATCAAAATGTCCATTTACATGAATATTTGCGCCAAGTTGCTGCAAAGCCAAAAAGTGAGTGTCTACACGGCGACGGCCAATAACATCACCACCAGGAGGCATCATTTCGCATTTTCCTGCGCGTGCCAAAAGAGGTCCTGCAAATACAATAGAACCGCGAATCTTTTTAGTCAGTTCAGACGGAAGCTCAGTTGTGTTAATTTTATCACATTGAATCTTCCAGTTATTCTTACTTAGTTTTTCAACTTTAGCACCCAACGCTTTGAGAATTTCAATCATTACATTTGTATCTTGAATCTCAGGAATATTGTGAAGAATTACAGGTTCGTCTGTTAAAAGTGTTGCTGCAAGACATGGTAATGCTGCGTTTTTATTTCCGCTAGCTGTAACTGTTCCTCCAATTGGATACCCACCCTCAATTACATATTCGTACATATTAATTACCTACCGCATAATAGATTTATTATTACATCGGCACTTTTTGAGCACTGGTTTAGAGAAAGCCATTCATCGCGCGAATGAAAATTATGTCCACCTGTAAAAATATTCGGAGTTGGAATACCCATTTCAGTAAGCCTTGAGCCATCCGTACCACCGCGAATCGGTTTTCTAATAATTTTTACGCCGGCAGCTTCATAAGCCTTTTCCAGTTTTTCAATAACTTCAGGTTTTAAACTGATTTTATCTTTCATATTTAAATATTGCTGTGAAAAACTAACTTCAGTTTTTCCTCCAAACTTCAAAGCCGCCTCGTTTGCCGCTTCCAAAATTATCTTTTTTTCTTTTTCAATTTCCTCAAGATTAAAGCTTCTCAAAAGTAACTCAACCGAACTTTCTTCAATAGAACCGTCTGTTTTCATAACGGCAATAAACCCTTCATAATTTTCCGTAGTTTCCGGCCGCATATTTTCCGGAAGTTTTGCAATAAAGTCAGAAAGAATCAGATTTGCGTTTACCATTTTTCCAGCTTTAGCATCTCCCGTATGACAGGCAAATCCTGAAAATTTTACAGAACCAGACCAGGCGTTAAAACATTCACTTTCAAGTTCACCTTCCGCTCCGCCGTCAACTGTATAAGCTCTGTCGGCCTTAATCAGCTTCATAGGAACTTTATCCATACCGTGACCAGTTTCTTCATCAGGACTAAACATTACTTCAATATCACCATGAGGCAAATCCTTATCCATAATGTATTCAACTGCCGTCATAATGGCCGCAATTCCAGCCTTGTCATCCGCGCCAAGAAGGGTAGTGCCATCCGAACGAATAATTGTATCTTCATTTTCACACAATACCTGCGGTTTTACATTTTTACCACTTACTTCATCAACAGTATCCATGTGTGCCATTAAAAGAGTTCGTGGAAATGCATTTCTTTCATCTTTGTCATAAATGTTAGATTCAATTTTTCCAAAAACATAACCGTCGTCAGTTAAATACACATCGCGTGTTCCAAAATTGCGCAGTTCCTTTACCAAAGCTCGGGCAAAATCCCACTGTTGTTCCGTAGAAGGCATTTTTCCACCATCAGCCGCAACACCGTTACTTTCCGACCAAATTTTTGCATATCTTAAAAATCTTTCCAGAAGTTTATCTTTTTGTTCCTTATTGTTAAAAATGTAGTTCATAGCTTTTATTTTATATTTTTAGCGCAGATTTATCTACCAACTCGCCTTCCACCCTTCGCTAGGCGCTCACCGTCCTCACTCACTTCGTTCGCTCCGGTCGGCTGCTTCGCAGGGGTTCCACGCTCGGCGCGGCAAAATCTAGCAAAAATAATAACCTTAAACAAAGTGAGATTTTTTTTCAAAAAAATGTTAAAGTTATTAACGACTCCGGCCGATACTATTTATAGGGTGTTTCCCATTCGTTTGAATTTAACAGCAAACGATGTTACCACGGAGGGTGGAGACGCTCTTTTTTACCTATAGGAGATTTTTATGACAAAATCAGAATTTAAAACTTTTTTGAAGGCTGTTCCAAAAGCTGAGTTACATATCCATATTGAAGCTGTTATTTCTATGGCTGGTGTAAAGAAACTTTATAAAACCCGCTTCGGAAAAGAAATGTCAAAAGAAGAACAGGTTGCTTTATTCTCCTACGACGATTTAAATGGATTTATACAGGCTTTCTTGAAAGTTCAGGATATGTTTACTTCTGAAAAAGATTTTAACCTTGTATTCCGTGAACTGGAAAAATATCTTGTTAAAAATGGAATTACTTATTGTGAAGCATTCTTTGCACCTTCTGCATTTATTAAAAAAGGCTTCAATTATAAGAAAATGGTAAAAATCTTTGACAAACAGATTGAACGCATTAAAGAAAAAGATGGCATTACAATTAAATTGTTAATGGACGTTTCTCGTACTTTTGGTTGCGAAAATGCAATGAAAAACTACGAAATGCTTAAATCAGTTCCAAGTAAGAATATTATTGGTATTGGACTTGGTGGCGCTGAAAGTAAAGGTCCAGCTAAAGAGTATGCACCGGTTTTCGAGCGCGCACTTGCCGAAGGTTATCACGCAGTTGCACATGCTGGCGAAGATGTTGGTCCTGAATCTATGTGGGATGCAATGAATTTATGCCACGCAGAACGACTTGGACATGGAATTACAGCCATTCAAGATAAAAAACTTATTGATGAACTTGTAAAACGCCAGCTTCCAATTGAAATTTGTATTACTTCAAATACATTTACTAAAAAAGTTGTAAAAATGGTACGTTACCATCCAGTTAAAAAATTCTTCGATGCAGGTATGATGGTTTGTATCAATACTGATGATCCTGTTTTCTTTAAAACAACTATGCTTGATGAACTCTGGATTTGCTCTAAGAGTTTGAAATTCACAATGGATGAAATTAAAACTTTAATTAAGAACAGTTTTACTTCTTCATTTATGTCAGAAGCAGAAAAGAAGGCAGCAATTGCAGGTGTTGATAAAGCGTGGAAGTAGGATAATTGATAATTGAGAATTAATTGAATAGAAAAGCTGCTTCTGATGGGGCGGCTTTTTTTATGGGAAAAAGAAAGATGACTAAAATTGAAAAGTATTATAATAAATTTCATGAAGAGCATCGGCTTACAACACGTCATGGACAGGTGGAATTTACGACAACTATGTATGCAATTGAACAGGCGGTTTCCCTCATTCAAAACACAACTCTCAATTCTCAATTAAAACTCGCAGATATTGGAGCAGGAACTGGACGTTATTCAGTTGAACTTTGTCATCGTGGATTTGATGTTACAGCAGTAGAACTTGTTCCTCATAATTTAGAAATTTTACGGGCGAAACACGAGAATATAAAAACTTGGAAGGGTGATGCACGCGATCTTCACTTTTTAGATGACCATACTTTTGATATCACTCTTGTTTTTGGTCCGCTTTATCATCTTCATGGCGATGAAAATAAACTTAAAGCTCTTGCTGAAGCGCGACGAATTACAAAAAAAGGTGGAATTATCCTTGTTGCTTATGTAATGGATGATTACAGTGTTATTTCTTACTGCTTTAAGGAACATAAGTGGGCTCAAGTTTCAGAAAAAAATGGCCTTTCATCAGATTTTCATACAATTTGTACCGAAGAAGATTTATATGATTATGTCCGACTTTCCGATATTGACCGATTGAACAAAGCTGCAGGTCTTGAACGTATAAAAATTATTTCTGCAGATGGACCAGCTGATTACATGCGTCGTGAATTAAACGAAATGTCAGAAGAAGAATTCAATGCGTTTATTCAATATCAGCTTAAAAATTGTGACCGTCCAGAAATAGTAGGTGCCGGCAGTCACTGTGTAGATATTCTGAAAAATTAAAAAATTACCTATTTATATCAATAAAAAATGTTCGAACATTCCATTCAATCTGCGTTTAATAAAAAAAAAGAAAAGCCAGAATGAAAAAAAATAAAAAAAAATGAAAAAATATTTAAAAAAAATGAAAATTAGTGTTGACATAAAATAAAAGAGAGTATATATTAGTTTTCGCGGTCGGGTGAGACAGTCACACGATGAGACAAAAAGTCTAAGGTAACTTAGTCAAAATGTTCGAGTTTACAAAGTAAACACGGTAAGTAAAAGCGAAGCTTTTACGACGTTTTTTGACAAATCAGGGAAGGAAACAATTGAACATACGAAAGTATGTAGCATTTTTTGAGCGATGTTTTG
>JAZLFF010000023.1:0-10487 GCA_045615645.1 Treponema sp. | reverse complement strand
AATTCAAAATGAAAATTACTGGTGTTTTGCCGCGTCGGTTGAAGGAAAAACTGTCGGTGTACTTTACGGTCACATCAGCGAAAAAGCCTGCCGCGTTGATTATCTTCTTGTTTCAAAAAAGCACAGAGGAATTGGTGTTGGAACTGCGCTGTTTAATGAATATGTAAACTGGGCTCATTCAAACGGAATAAAAAATGATTACATCTGGCCGGACGGAGACATTCCAGAAAAGATTTATACAAAAGCAGGTTATAGGGTAGTGGAAGTTCGTCGGGCTGGTCGTGCAGTTTTTAGGCCACAAGAAGATTTTTTATGCTAAACAAAATGCGTACGAATTTGTTCGCGACCAGATAACTCATTCGTGGGATGTTCGTGCAACCGTTGTTTCTAAAACCGCAAGCGAAGTTTTGCAAAATGGAACAGGCATTTGCTGGGTAAAATCGTGTTTGCCGCGGAAACAAATCTACCGTTCATGCCGAGTTCTGTATTGAACAGGAAAAACTTGCATACCTAGTACGCCCGCAATTTTCCGAAGTCGATTATTTTGACAACAATGTTGATTTAGATGAACGCCTTGTAAAAATTCTGAATGAAGTTGATGTCGTTATGAATATTCACACGGATTTTGAGATGTAGAAGAAGATTTATTTGTCAAATAATTCCTCCCTGTTCCAGTGAATAAAAATTGTTAAGTCAAAATCTTTTTACTAGGTATGTAAAATATTGTAGATTATAAGAAAGTGTTGTGATTCTGATATTGTATTTGTGAATAACGCCCCCTTAGTTTTTGTAGACTTCTTGTAAACGTAAATTTAATTTGCGGATACCGTTGTTCTATAATCACATTATGGAGGCTTTTATGGAAAAAGATTTTAGCAAATTAAAACCCGTTTTAGAAACCGAACGTTTGATTATCCGCCCAATTATGCCGGATGATTATCTTGATGCGTTTGAATGGTGCGGCGACCCGGTTGTAAATAAGTTTATGCTTTATTCTCTTTACACAAAAGCCGAAGATGTTCGTGCCTGGATTGAAAGCATTGATCATACAAATCCTGATTCATACGAATATTGTTTTGTTGAAAAAGGAAACAGGAAAAGTAATTGGAAGCGGAGGTCTTTACTACCACGATGATTTGGATGTTTGGGCTGTAGGTTACAATTTACGCCACGACCGCTGGGGCAAAGGTTTAGTTACAGAAGCAGAACGTGCAATTATTGAGCATGTAAAATCTGTTCGTGGCATTCGGGAACTTCAAGGCGAGTTTGCAGTTGATAATCCTGGCAGCGACCGTGTAATGGAAAAGCTTGGAATGAGTTTTTTACAGGACACTGAATACACAAAATGGGTATGAATGTTGATTTTAATTTAATAAAGAGTTTCTGACGAAACTCTCTATCGAACTGTTCGCTCTCGCGAACGTTTTGTGAATCCTCAGTTGTTGAAACAACTTGCGGTTCACAAAATTAAGGAACGAAATGAACATCTGCAG
Source organism: Treponema sp. (assembly GCA_045615645.1). Taxonomy (GTDB): domain Bacteria; phylum Spirochaetota; class Spirochaetia; order Treponematales; family Treponemataceae; genus Treponema_D. The sequence goes on along the minus strand of JAZLFF010000023.1, from coordinate 8,994 downwards.
CCTGGCATGCTTCTGCAGATTTGTATTTAGTCACCCATGCAGACAAAGTATTTGGTTTAATGCCGTATTCGGGAGCGAATACTGTCTGTGATTTTCCTGACAGAATGTATTCCTCAACAATTTTCTGACGTTCTTCACGACTGTAATTTGATTTCATAATTTCTTCCACCTTGGGTAGAAGTTTAGATTAAATATTTATTTTGGGAAAATACATGAGAATTGACGGTTACGACTTCTTGGTGCATTATTGAAAACCTTTGAAAACTTACCACATTCCGCGAAATTGGGTAGGAGAAATGCCTTCAATTTTTTTGAAAACCAAGCAAAAATAACTGAAATCCTCATATCCAACCATTTTTGCAATTTTTGAAACAGGTATTGAAGATTTTTGTAAAAGTTCTTTTGCCCGCTGAATTCGTTTAAGTGCCAGATATTGAAAAGGGCGCATCTGCAAATGTTTTTGAAATAATCTGCAAAGATACTGTGGCGAAACTTTGCAGTTTTCTGAAAGTTCATCAATTGTAAAATAATTTGAAAAATTGGTATTTATATAATTTATAGCATTATCCATAACAAGTTTTTCACTTGCGGAATTTTCCTGCTGGTGATGAAAGGTTGAATATAATTCTGAAATCATTTGATAAAGAATTACGGACGCCTGAAACTTTCCAGAATCAGTTTCATTTTTTAACACTGTAGCTATTCTTCTATAATAAGTCTCGTAAGAAGATATTTGTTGTGGTGATAAAATAAAGAAATCTTTACATCCAGAATTTACAAGTAAATTATCATCTGCATAAAAAGCAATCCACCTAACTTTCCAAGGTTCTTCCAAACTATAATATTCGTGTGGAATATGGGCTGGTACAAAGTAAAAATCCCCTGGTTTTATCTGATATTCTTTATCTTTGAATAATAATCTTCCTTTTCCAGCTGTACAAAGAAAGAATTGATGAACATGAAAACCTTCCTTTCTAATAATGTGATTCTGATTTTCTTCAAAACCAATTCCAAAAATATTCAGTGGAAGAGAAATGGACAATGGTGTAATTGGATAAATAGACTGATTAATATTTGTAGTTTGTAGTTTCATATATTCATAATGAATAATATCTTATGATTGCGGATTTTGTAAAGATAATAAATAATAAAATTACAAAATAAAAAACGAGGGCAATTTATGAAAGAAAAATTATTTATTTTAATTATTTTGGTTTGTTTAATTTTTGCAGGTTGTAAAACAACAAATACAAATGGTGATTTGGAATTAGAATCTATTTATCCTGTCGATTTACCGGAAAAACCTCTTTCAAATGTAACTTATGAAGATGCTTTTACTGCAGTTAAAAATATGAAAGCAGGTGTAAATCTTGGAAATAATTTTGACTGTGGTTCTTACGATGAAAATCAAACTGAACCTGGTTGGATAATTAAATGGGGCGATGGAACTCCTCGCGCATGGGAAACAGCCTGGGGACAACCGGAAATAACAAAAGAAGTTATTCATTCAATAAAGCTTCAAGGATTTTGTGCAATTCGTCTTCCTGTAACCTGGATTGAACATCTTGATGAAGAGGATAATATTTCTCCAGAATGGATGGCTCGTGTAAAAGAAGTTGCAACATGGATTTTGGAAGAAGATTTGTACTGCCTTGTAAATACTCATCATGATAGTGGATGGGTAAAGTGTGATGAAAAACATTTTGAGAAATATAAGAATCGTTATGCTAAACTATATAAGCAAATTGGTGAGGAATTTAATGAATTTGGCGAAAAACTGATTCTGTGCGGAACAAACGAAATGGTAAATGATGTATGCCAAGGAAATGCGAACAATGAAGCTTTAGTTACAGCGGCAAAATGGAATCAGCTTTTTGTAAATACAATTCGTTCTACTGGTGGAAATAATGCTGGTAGAAATCTTGTGATTGGAGCGTACTGTTGTGCTGGAAATGATCTTAATCTTAGAAATCTTGGAAAACCGGAAGACAATATTGACCGTCACTTGATTCTGGAACTTCATAATTATGCTCCAATGGATTTTACGTGGAGTAAAGAAAGCTGGCTTCCAAACTGGAAAACTGAATGGAAAGCGTATATGGAATCGAATCTTTTGCAAGATATTGCTCTGATGAAAAAATATTCAGATAAATACGATATGCCTGTAATTATTGGAGAATGGGGCACTTTAAGTCGACGTTTTCCAGGAAAAGATGATAATGGAAAGTTGAAATATGAGGCCATTACCGATGAAGAGGGTGCTAAGTTTACAGAGTTTTTTACAAAAGAAACTGCTGGTAAATATGGTTTTTGTAGTTTTTACTGGGATACAGCCGAGTTAATTGACCGTAAGACAGGTGAAGTAAAATCACCATTGATGATTGAAGGTATAATGAAAGGCTGCGAACAGTTTTAAACTGATTTTTACTTGATAAAAGAGGATTTTTATGGAACTTTATCACGAAAACACAGGTGTTCTTCATCTTAATACAGAACCTAATAGAAATTATTTTATTCCTTTTTCAGAAGGAACAGACCCTTTTGCCTGGAGAGAAAAATCCGACCGTTTTATGCTTTTAAATGGAAAATGGGATTTCAAATATTTTTCAGATTTTCGCGACTATCTTGAACTTTCAGACGGAATTAAAAATTGGGACAGCATAAATGTTCCTGGAAACTGGCAACTTCAAGGTTTTGACCATCCAGATTATGTAAACACTAGATATCCTATTCCTTATAATCCTCCTTTTGTTCCTGATGAAAATCCATGTGGAGTTTACCACAGAACTTTTGAAGTTTCTTTGAAGGCAGATTTTGATTTTCTCTTGAATTTTGAAGGAGTGGACAGCTGTTTTTATCTTTATGTAAATAATCAGTTTGTGGGCTACAGTCAGGTAAGTCATATGACGCACGAATTCAATATTACTGGATTTTTGAAAGACGGTAAAAATGAAATGACGGTTGTGGTGCTGAAGTGGTGCGATGGAACTTACCTTGAGTGTCAGGATAAATGGCGAATGAGTGGAATTTTCCGTGATGTATTTATTTTGTCACGTCCTAAAGTGCGTATAAAAAATTACAGAATTGAAAACGAACTTAATGGTGCTGTGAAAGTTTTTATGAATTGTACGGGAAACTCAAATTGTACGGCAATTCTTCAGGACGCAGAAGGGAAAGAAATTGCTGCTGGCGAGGTTGATTGTTCAAACGGGGGTGATAATCAGCTTGCCTTACAAGTAGATAATCCTGTTTTATGGAATGCAGAAAATCCTTATTTGTACAAACTCATTCTTTCTTGTAATGGCGAAATTATTGGTGAAAAAATCGGCTTCCGTAAAATCGAAATTAAAAATGGTGCCGTGTGCGTAAATGGTGTTGCCATAAAAATAAAGGGTACAAATCGTCACGAAAGTAACCCTGAAACAGGTTTTTATGTTCCTCGAGATTTTGCACGAATGGAACTGGAACTTATGAAGGAACATAACATCAACGCAATTCGAACTTCGCATTATCCGCCAGCTCCGTGGTTTCTTCAGCTTTGCGATGAAATGGGCTTTTATGTAATTGATGAAGCTGACCTTGAAGCTCATGGAAGTGTAGACGCAAGTCATTGTTTTGATAATCCTGATATGGGTTACACAGGAATTGCTCTTGCTGTAAATGACTCTGTTTTTGAAAACTCGATTCTTGACCGTATTCAACTTATGGTAAATCGTGACTTGAATCGGCCTTGTGTAATTTTCTGGAGTCTTGGAAATGAAGCTGGATATTCCGTTTTTATGGAAAAAGCCGCGCGCTGGATAAAAGACAATGAACCAAGCCGTCTTGTACATTATGAAAGTATTCATATTTTAAAGGATTATCCTCAGCCAGTTGATTCTCCTGAAACATTAGATGTAGTTTCCCGAATGTATTCCAGTCCCGATTGGATTGAAAATGAATTTTTAAAAGATGAAAAAGAAACAAGACCTTTTATGCTCTGCGAATATTGCCATGCTATGGGAAACGGACCTGGAGATTTGGAAGATTACTGGCAGCTTTTTTATAAACACGACAGAATTGCCGGTGGGCTTATTTGGGAGTGGTGTGATCATGGTTTAAAAATTGGTGAAGATAAGGATGGAAGGCCAAAATATGCATATGGTGGGGACTTTAAAGAGTTGATTCACGACGGAAACTTTGTTATGGATGGACTTGTTTATCCAGATCGACGACCTCACACAGGGTTAAAAGAAGCAAAAAATGTTTACCGTCCTTTGCGCTGTGAAATTGTAGATGCAAAAAATGGATTATTCCGTTTTACAAATACAATGGATTTTTCTTCCGTTGCAGAAAAACTGGATGTTGGTTTTGAAGTTCTAGAAAACGGTGTTGTAGTAAAAAAAGGTAAATTAAATCTGGATATTCCTGCAAAAAGTACAAGGGAAGTGGCAGTTAGTGAACTGAAAAATCTGCAAGGTGGAGAGATTTTTGTCCGCTTTATTTACAACCGCAAGAATGGAAGTGAAGCTGGTTTTGATCAGATAAAACTTTTCGAAAACGCTGCCAGCCAAAATACGCCGAATGCAGCGGCTTCCAAAGGTCAGACTATTTCTGTCACAGAAGATTCCCGCCAGATTAAAGTTTGTGGAAAGAATTTTGAATACTATTTTGATAAGCGCCTTGCACAGTTTTCTTCTATTATATTTGATGGAGAAAAGCTTATTGATAAACCAGTAGAATACAACGCATTCCGTGCTCCAACTGACAATGACTGTAACGTAAAACGCGACTGGTACAAATATCATCTACAAAGTCAGATTACAAAAGTTTATTCCGTTTCTTTGAATACAGAACCTGCCGAATCCGCAGAAAAAACTTCTGTAACAATCTGTACAGACACCGCTTTAGGTTGGCTCGTTTATAAGAATACTTTCCGCCTCATTTCGGAATATACAATTGCCGCGGACGGAAAAATTCACTTTAAATCGCAGGTAAAAATCACAGATAAAAGAGAATATCTTCCTCGTTTTGGACTTCGCTTCTTCTTGAACAAAACTTTCCAGAATGTAACTTATTACGGTTATGGCCCACATGAAAGCTACGAAGATAAGCACCGTTCAACTTGGAAAGCTTTGTTTGAATCAAAAGTTGCAGATCTGTATGAACCATATGTTCGCCCGCAGGAAAATGGTTCTCACTTTGGAACAAGTTTTGTAACTCTTTCCAACGGAAAATTGCAGCTTACAGTTACCTCTCCAAAAGAATTCAGCTTTAACGCATCGGAATATTCGCAGGAAGAACTTTCAGAAAAAGCTCATAACTGGGAATTGGAAAAATCCGGAAGCACAATTCTTTGTACCGATTATAAAATGAGTGGTGTAGGTTCAAACAGCTGCGGTCCATATCTTAAAGAAAAATATCAGTTTAATGAAAAAGAATTTACTGTTGATTTTACTTTAGAAATTAAGAGGAAATAGTATGCTTTCGGAAGATGATTTTCGTTTTGTACATATTGTTCCAAGTGAACGTCAGTTAGCTCACCAAAGTCTTGAATTTTATGCCTTTGTCCACTTTACGGTAAACACTTTTACAGACAAAGAATGGGGCGATGGTACTGAATCTGAATCTATTTTTAATCCTGCAGAATTTGATGCTACTCAATGGGTTCAGGCAATAAAAGCGGCTGGAATGAAAGGTTTGATTTTAACTTGTAAACATCATGATGGATTTTGTTTATGGCCATCTAGATTTACTGAACATTCTGTAAAAAACAGTCCGTGGAAAAATGGAAAAGGTGATATTGTTGCTGAAACTGCAGAAGCCTGTCGTAAAGGTGGTGTCAAATTTGGAGTTTACCTTAGTCCGTGGGATAGAAATTGTAAGGTTTATGGGCAAGGAAAGCTTTACGATGATTTTTTTGTAAATCAACTTTCTGAACTATGCACAAACTATGGAGAAATATTTTCGGTTTGGTTTGATGGCGCGTGCGGTGAAGGTTCAAACGGGAAAAAACAGATTTATGATTGGGAACGTTATTATGAAACAATTCGACGTTTGCAACCTAAGGCTTGTATTTCTGTTTGTGGACCAGATGTTCGTTGGTGTGGAAATGAAGCTGGAGATACCCGTCCTTCAGAATGGAGTGTAGTTCCACTAAGGACTCGCGATACTGAAAAAATTAAAGAAGAAAGTCAGCAAAGTGATAATACAGAATTCCGTGAACGTAAAATAAATGCTCAAGACCGTGATTTAGGAAGTCGTGAAATCTTAAAAAATGAAAAAGATTTAGTCTGGTATGCTGCAGAAGTAAATACATCTATAAGACCTGGATGGTTTTATCATACATATGAAGATAATCAGGTTCGTCCCTTGGAAAAACTTATTGATATTTATGAAAAATCTGTGGGCGGAAATGCAACTTTCTTATTGAATATCCCTCCATGCCCAACAGGTCTATTTCATAAAAATGATGTAGAAAGACTTAAAGAGCTTGGAAAATATCTGAAAAAAACTTATGCAAAGAATCTTTTGAATGAAGCCGTAGAAGTTCGTACAACTGAAGGCGATGTGTACGAACGTTATATCCGCTGGGAAAAGCCCGTGCAAATTAATCGCATTGTTCTTCAGGAAGATATTACAAAAAGCCAGCGAGTTGAACAGTTTGAAATTTACGCGAAGGATAAAAAGGGTGATTGGCAAAAAATTTATGTGGGAACGACAATCGGTTATAAAAAAATCTGCGTTATTTCAGAAACTGAAACAGAGGAAATTTGCATTCAAGTGAAAGATTTTCGAGTTAGCGTGATTTTAAAAGAGGTTGGAGTATACTAATAAAAAAGACGGAATGCTAAGGCTGTTAGATGTGCATATTGCAAAATAAATCGCAGTTAGTATATAAATTATCTTAAATTGTCTACTATTTTATACTTTTTATTCCTAAATCCACATTTTTTAAGGGATAATATTTCGTTTTGAAAATTGGGATAAACCTGATACAGCTTCCTCTTCTGAGTGGACTGTGAAAAAAGCTTACAAAGACGGTTGTTTTTTTCATAATTTAATCCCCTTAATCATAAATAATTCCATTGGCTGCTCATAACCAGGCACATCAATAGTTAAACCACCAGAATCTTTATAGCCAAGTTTTCTGTAAAAATGTTGAGCATTTTCATCCACCTGAGTTGAAACCATCAGCATACCATAGCCTTTCGATTTCATATCAGCTTCCCAATGTTCCATCAGTTTACGACCATATCCTTTTTTCTGCCAATTCCAATCAACAAATAGCATATTGCAAAAAGGCGTATTATCCCAAAATAAATTATAGCGAAGTATCCCCACCGGTTTTCCATCTTCAAAAAGCACATACCCCATTTTATCGCGGACTTTAATTTCAAACTGCGATTCCGGCAAATGCTTATCTAAAGAATACCAGAACGGTTTTTCTTTTTCAGAAACATATTTTATTTCTATCATTTTTATAAAGCTTCCTTGGGCGTTCCCCTCCGCTCACTTCGTTCGCTCCGGGTCGCTACGTTCCAGGTTCCACTGTCGTTCCAGCCGCTTCCTTCGTTCGTTCGCTCCGCTCACTCACTCAGTCCAGTGGCCGCTGACGCGCCTTTCACATCGCTAACGCGTTTTACAATTATTCAGGCAAATTACGGGTGTTTTAGCCTCTCCCGCCGTTGTATACCGTAAAATTACCTGATTTCAGCAAAAAGTTTCAGAGTTTTTAGTTGTATTACCGTTTAACTAAGTACTTCCACCAAGATAAACCCGTAAATTTCAATTTTCTCCCCAGAATATTCCCCAGTTTTCAGACATTTTACGGGTTAACTACGCGCTTACACCAAGTTAAACCGTAAATTCATAATTTCACCTCAGAATATTCCACAATTTCCAGAAAATTTACGGTTTAACGACGCACTCCAGTCAAGTAAACCCGTAATTTTCAAATTTCACCAAAAAAAATCCCCCAGTTTCCAGAAAATTTACCGTTTCCCGACGCACTCCCACCTAATTAACCCGTAAAATCCCCTTACCACCGCCGAAAAATCCTCAGAATTCACACTTCTTCAAATAATTTTCCGCTTTTTCCACCAGCTTTTCATCGAGTTTTGAAAGCAGTTCCTCAAAACTTACAGTTGAAAGCGATTTTATTTTCTTCAACAAGGCAGTATCACGGCGCTTACGTTCCGCATCTTTTTCAGGATAGCCAGAACCAAATTCTCCGTCAAAAAGAGCCGCAATTGTATTCTGCAAATGAAGTTCACCGCACCAGCCAAAATTCAAACCAAGCGGCAACGAAACAGCATTTCCATCATTTATCCGGGCAAACAAAAATGCATCTTCTGGAGTAGGCGCGTAACCACAAATAACACCAGGCAAATTGTTACAGGCAAGCATCATTCCCTGACCGGAAGAACAGCCTGTAACAACAAAATCCACAATTCCACGATTCAAAAGCATGCCAATTACAAGCGAAATTTCCACATAAGAAAAATTTTCTTCATCATCAAAAACACCAAAGTTGATAACAGAATGCCCTTTTGGCTCGGCAACTTTACGAACCGCTTCAAAAACCAGCTGATTTTTATCTTTATTTGAACTTGCAACAATTACGCCTATTTTCATAAATCAAGACTATCCTTATTGAGCATAAAATCAAATATTCCAATTATTGTAATTCCTCCATCAGTTCTCCAGATTGGCTGGTTATTTCCAATAACAATAATTTTCTTGAATGAATCTGGTATTTTTACCAATGAAGCTTGTTCCTGCATAACCTTTTCCCTGTCAGGTAAAGCAAAAGCAGATTGTATGTAGTACCGCTTGCTTGCCTGATTGACTACAAAGTCAACTTCCAATTGCTTGCGAAGCTTTTTTCCGTTTTCTTCAATTCTAACATCAACAACACCAACATCAACATTATACCCTCTGTAAATCAGTTCATTATATATAGCGTTTTCCATCAGATGTGTTTGCTCAAATTGTCTGAAATTAAGCAATGCA
>JAZLFF010000022.1:0-2617 GCA_045615645.1 Treponema sp. | reverse complement strand
GATGATATTAATAAAATTCCTACTGAAACTGATGAAGGCGAAAAGTTAGTCTGGATTCCTATCGAAAATATTGAGATTCAAAATATAAAGCCAGATTTTATTAAAAAAAGCATTCACGAAATATTGGATAACGAATCTATTTTACATGTAATTGAAAAATCAGATAAAAGTAAAAAGTAACATAGTTTAAATTCATTTAAATAATATTGCAGTTAGATTATAATTGTATTATATTTGAAGTGTAATTGATGTTATGGAGGTACTTATGGCTACAGCAGTTTTACAGACAAGAGTAGATTCAGAGATGAAATCGGAAGCGGAGTCACTTTTTGAATCATTAGGATTGGATATTACAACTGCTATCCGACTTTTCTTGCGGCAGTCAATAAATCAGCAGAGAATCCCTTTTGATATTGTTCCTCCTAAATACAATTTTACAGAAGAAACACTTTCTGCAATTGAAGAAGCTCGCAGAATAAGTAAGGACCCAACAGTAAAATCTTATTCAAGTTCAAAGGATCTTTTTGAGGATTGCGAGTAATGGAATGTGTTTAAAAGAAAACTTCGCAATTCAAGGCTAGTTTTAAACTTGTAAGAAAACGTGGTCTAGATATTTCTCTTCTTGAAAATATTGTAAACAAACTTATGAAAGATGAGCCTCTTGAGGAAAAGAATCATAATCATGAATTGGTTGGAGACTTCAAGGGAATCTAGGAATGTCATATTCAACCAGACTGGCTTTTACTGTATTTAAAAGAATATGATGACAAGATAAAAATGAATGTTCTTGTTTTGACTTTAGTTAATACAGATACACATAGTGATATTTTCAAAAATAAAAAGGTACTTATTCCCACAAATACGAATTGATTTAAATAATTACAAAGACTTACTCAAAAAATCAAATCAGCGTTAAAATTATTTGGTATTCTCACTTCGATTCCTCAAACAGAAAAACTTGTTGCATACGGTTTTGAGCAGAAAGATGATTGTTTTGTACTCAAAAAAAACTTGAATGCAGAGTTTTACGCAGTTGTCAGTTTTTCCAAAAATGAACTGAACGCCGAAGTTTTCGAAACTGAAACTGGTGGAAAATAAAAAATGAAGAATGGAATTCTCGTGGTTAAAATACAAGACAAGGAATACGATATAATTTGATTTTGCTTTGTAAAGAATTGGTACAGGAGATGTAAAAGGCAAACTAATATGGAAAAGCGAGTAGAAATTCTGAATCAGCTTTATAACTCTCAGGATGAAAACGGGCGTTTGTGCAATAGTCGTCACGGGCAGTTGGAATATATGACAACCATGCATTTTATTCACCAGTATTTGAAGCCGGAAAGTAAAATTATTGAAATTGGTGCGGGAACTGGCCGTTATTCCGTAAAACTTGGGCAGGAAGGTTATGATGTAACTGCTCTCGAACTGGTGGAAGCAAATCTTGAAGTAATGAAAAAGAACATTGGCTACCTTAAAAATGTAAATGCCATGCAGGGTGATGCTTTAGACTTAAGCCGTTTTGATGACAATACCTTTGATGTAACGCTGCTTTTAGGACCAATGTATCATCTGTTCAGTTCGGAAGACCAGCACAGGGCTTTGGATGAGGCAATTCGTGTTACAAAAACTGGCGGTGTAATTTTAGTTGCTTTTCTTTCGGTTCATGCAGTTTTGTACAGCAACTTTTTAAAAGGCAATTTTGAAGCAGGATTAAAAATCAACCTGGATGAAAATTACAAACCAACTCATTATGACAATCAGGTTTTTACAGCCTTTGAAGTTTCTGATTTTGAACAGCTTTTTGAAGGCAAACCTGTAGAGCATATTACAACTGCAGGAACAGACAGCATTCTTGAACTGGCAGAAAACAGAAAAGATTTTAAAATGGGCGACCACGATTTTAACCTGTTCTTCAAATATCACATAAGCTGTTGTGAGCGGCGGGAACTGCTGGCGGCATCAAATCATCTTTTATATATTTGCAAAAAAATATGCATTCCCGAATATGTTAATATAAAGCTCAAATGAAAAAAGAAGAAGAAATAGCTGATTATTGGAAATATAAAGCACTTGCGTTACCGTTGTGTATAATAGGGTTGTTAATTGGATTGATTTATGCGATTTATAACTAAAAAGTGGAGTCAAGCGGGTTTTAGGGCGGCAGCCCTAGGAGAAGGGGCAGAGAGCAAGCGTAAGCGAAGCTTACGAATGCGAGCGAGGGGAAGGGCCGCTTCGCTAACGGGTTTTGTTTTCGATTCAAAGATATCGGAAAACAAAACATCGCTTTCCCCTACAAATAGAAATTGATTTGGATAAAAAATAGAAAATCCGTAAAATCATTTTAAACGAATTTTGATACTTTTCTTATAAAACAGTCCCCATTATTATAATCACATAAGATCTTAAAAATTAAAAAAAACGAGCGTTCGAAAATCAATATTTTTCGGAGGATAAAATGGAAATTATGCATCCACTTACAAAATGGGTTATAAACAAAATTGAAAAAGATTATAAAGACGATATTGCACTTTTAGTTGGTATTAAAGGGCATTCTACAAATGGTGACGGCCACGGAGAATGTTTTGACTTTTTTGTTCCTGCAACGGAACGGGGAAAT
>JAZLFF010000021.1:0-36267 GCA_045615645.1 Treponema sp. | reverse complement strand
CTTACACAGTATGATGAATCAATCAACTCATACTGGCGTGATCAGGTTCGTCAGTATGCTGCTGGAAACAAGACACGTGAACAGGCTATTGCTGACTTCAAACAGGCTGTTGCTGACAACCTCGGAATCAACTAATAGTTATTTACTATAACTTGTAGTGAAAGGGCAATTCGAAAGAGTTGCCCTTTTTTTTATTAATATAATCATATATAATCCGAATTATGAAATGTGATGGTCTTATTTTAGATATTGATGGAACTGTTTGGAATACAACTAGTATTGTTGCACAGGCATGGAATAGCGTAATTGAAAAAAAATATCCACAAATACCTTTAGTTACTTCAGAAATACTAAAGCAGCAATTTGGTAAAACAATGAAAGTAATTTCTGATAATCTTTTTAATTTAATCAGCGAAAGTGAAAGAAAAATCTTAATTGATGAATGTGCTAAAAATGAACAGATAGCTATAGAAAAGAATACAAATGATTTAACTTATGAAGGTGTAATCGATACTTTATATACTATTCACGAGAAAATCCCTTTATTTGTTGTAAGTAATTGTCAAAGTGGTTATATTGAGCTGGTTTTGAAAAAAAACAATATTGAAAGCTTAATAACAGATTTTGAATGCTACGGAAATAACCAAAAAGAAAAATTTGAAAATATAGAATTAATTTGTAAACGGAATAATTTGCATTTTCCAGTTTATGTGGGCGATACTCAAGGGGATTGTGATTCTTGTAAAAAAGCGGAAGTTCCTTTTATTTGGGCTGCTTATGGTTTTGGAAAAGCTGATTCGTACGAAGAAAAAATTGAAAAGTTTAGTGACATAATTTCATTACTCTCGTTTGTTCCAAATCTCTCTGAAAAATAATTCTACAATTTTTATAGAGATTTTTTATTTGAATATAATCACTTTAGCATTTATAATTATTTTTAGTTATAAACTAATATTATTTGCAAGGTCTAACGAAAACGTTGTAAATAATTAAATCTATAGGATGGTATATGAAATACGGTTATTTTGATGATGATAACGCTGAATATGTTATCACACGCCCAGATACTCCAACATCATGGAGTAACTATCTAGGTTCAACAGTTTACGGCGCTGTAATTACTAACAATGCTGGTGGTTATGGTTTTTATAAATCTGGAGCACAGGGACGTTTTATGCGTCTTCGTTTTAACTCAATTCCAATGGATCAGCCAGGTCGTTATTTTTATTTACGTGATCAAGATGACGGAGATTTCTGGTCGGCTTCTTGGCAACCTGTAGGAAAACCTTTAGATCAGTATAAATCAGAATGTCGTCATGGTACTGCATATACTACAATCACTTCTGAATATAAAGGCATTAAGTCTGAAACAAAGTATTATGTTCCTCTTGGACAGAATTTTGAATATTGGAGACTTAAGGTTACTAATACTTCTGATAAAGTTCGTAAAATTCGTGTATTTTCTTATTGTGAATTTACAAATCAGTGGAATACAACTCAGGATCAGGTAAACTTACAGTATTCTTTATTTATCGTAAAGGGACAAAAAGTAGGTGATAATCTTCTTCGTTATTCAATTCAGGATAACTTGTATATTCAACATCCAGAATGGGAAGTTGGTGGTGCTTACATGAGTCAGTGGGTTGCTTTAATTGGAACTCCAATGACTGGTTTTGATACAAGTCGCGAAGCATTTATTGGAACTTATGGTTCTTACGAGCATCCAAAAGCTGTTATGGACGGGGAATGTACAAACTCTGAAGCTTTTGGAGATAACTCTTGTGGTACTGTTCAAGGTGATTTGGAACTTAAACCTGGCGAAACTAAAGAAATTATGTTGATGCTTGGTATTGATGATGCTTTGGCTGTTGGTCAGAAAATTGTTAACGAATTTGGTAACTTTAAACGTGCTGACGAAGAATTTGATAAATTGGTTGCTAACTGGCATGCAAAACTTGGTTCATATAAAGCAATTACTCCAGACGAAGATATTAATCATACTGTAAATGTTTGGGGCTTGTATAACTGCTTGATTACTTTTGCATGGAGCCGTGCTGCTTCTCTTGTTTATAACGGAGAACGTGATGGTCTTGGTTACCGAGATTCAGTTCAGGATATTCTTGGTGTTTCTGCTGCTATTCCTGAAGAAGCAGAAGAACGTCTTGTGCGCATGATTAGCGGTCAGTGTCAGAATGGTGGAGCTGTACCTGTAATTTCTAAGGATTTTAATGCTGGGCATGAAAAGGCTCCAAAGCCTGAAGAATTCCGTTCGGATGATTGTGAATGGTTCTTTAATGCTGTTCCATGTTATGTTGCTGAATCTGGTAATTTTGATTTTTATAATAAGGTTGTTCCGTATGCTGATGGTGGAGAAGCTACTGTTTACGGACATCTTAAGCGTGCGCTCGAATTTAACCTTGAAAGAATGGGAAAGGATGGTCTTCCTTGTGGTCTTTTGGCTGACTGGAACGACTGTCTTAAACTTGGATATCATGGTGAATCTTTATTCGTTGCTTTCCAATTGCGTCTTGGTCTTACAACTTATGCTGATATTTCTGAACGACTTGGGAAGAAAGATGAAGCTGATTGGGCTTTGAAACAACGCGAAACTTTGGATGCTAATATTCAGAAAAAGTGTTGGGATGGAAAATGGTTTATTTGGGCTGTTGGTGAAGATGGAACTGTTTATGGTACTCAGACAATTGAGGAAGGTCAGATTTACTTTAATACACAGGTTTGGGCTGTTATGTCTTCTGCTGCAACTGCAGATCAGGCTCGTATTTGTATGGAAAGTGTAAAGGAAAAACTTGCAACTCCTTATGGTTTGATGCTTTGTGCGCCTCCATTTGTAAAAACTCGCTCAGACATTATGAGTTCTGTTGTATTCCTTCCAGGTATTAAGGAAAATGCAGGTATTTTTAATCATACTCAGGGTTGGGGTATTATTGCAGAAACAATGCTTGGAAACGGAGATCGTGCTTACGAATATTGTAAGGCTTCTATTCCGGCAGCTTATAATGACAAGGCTGAAATCCGTCAGAGTGAACCATATGTAGTTGGTCAAACGACTTACTCTACATTCTCTAAACGTCCTGGAAATACACGTACATCTTGGCTTTCTGGTGCTGGTACATGGTCTTACTATGCAATAACTCAGTATATGCTTGGTATAAAACCTCAGTACGATGGTATGCTTTTTGATCCTTGTATTAAACATGATTGGGATGGTTATACTGTTGAACGTCGCTGGAGAAAAATGAACTTAAAGATTGAAGTGAAGAATCCACAGCACGTTTGTAAAGGCGTTGAATACGTAGAAGTAGACGGAAAACGCGTTGATTCTCCATATGTTCCTGTAAATATGATTAAGGATGGTTCTAACATTGTAGTTGTTATGGGAAAAGATGCTAAATCATATGATGTAGAGCGTGTATAAAAAATAATTACACGGATTGGAAAATGCTACGATTTTTCTGTTAAAAAACTAATCTGTATGATAAAAAAAGGATGATTTTCTAATAAATATGAAAATCATCCTTTTTTTTTGAATAATTATAAAAATGGAGAACTAATTATCAATTCTCCATTATCAATTATTTAGTCTTTCATTGCTTTATATTCTTCAAACTTAGCAAGAACTTCTTCATCTTGCTTTGTACAAAGAGAAACAACAATTGTTACAACTAAACAAACAATGAAGGCTGGAAGAATTTCGTATAATCCGAAAATTGCACATTTTGAAGCTGGTAAATAATGCCAAACAACATCTGTAATTCCACCACAGATAAGTCCTGCAATAGCACCTTTTGCTGTAGTTTTTTTCCAGTAAAGTGCAAGAATAATAAGAGGGCCAAATGTGCCGCCGAATCCTGACCATGCAAAGGATACTAAGTTGAAAATTGAACTTTCTGGATTTAAAGAAAGAAGTAATCCGAGGATTGAAATAATCAATACTGATATACGACTTACTGTTAATACTGTTTTGTCAGAGGCATCAGGTTTTACAATACCTTTGAAAATATCCTGTCCGATGGCTGAAGAAGCTGCAAGTAATTGTGAATCGGCTGTAGACATAGCTGCGGCAAGAATAGCACAAAGGAAAATACCTGCAATGAATGCTGGGAACATTTTAATCATTGTTTCACTGAATACAGTTTCTGCTGTTGAGCCATCAAGAATTAATCCGTGGTTCATGAGGTAAGCTGTACCTAAGGTTCCGATAATGAATGTTCCGATGTAAGAAATTATCATCCAGATAATACCTACGCGGCGAGCTGTTTTTACTTCAGTGTTTGAGCGAATTCCCATGAAACGTACAATAATGTGAGGCATTCCAAAATAGCCTAAACACCAGGCAAAAGCAGAAATTGCAGACATTGCGCTGAAAGATTTATTAGCTGTAAAGTTTGCCTTCATTGTTTCGCCAAACTCACCGGTCATTGCACGGTTTGTAAACGATTGAACCTGATCAACGGCATTTCCAACTCCGCCAAGTGCAAAAATAATTACAATTGAAGAAATTACGAAAGCAACGAAAATAAGTGTTCCTTGAATAAAGTCTGTGGTACAAACGGCTTTATATCCACCTAAGATTGTATATGAAAGGATGATTACAAATCCGATTAAAAGTCCGAGATTCCAAGGAAGACCAAATACAGAGCGGAAAAGTTTTGCACACGCAACGTATCCGGAAGCTGTATAAATTGTAAAGAAAACTACGATGAAGAAAACTGATACTGCGGAAATAACGTGTGATTTATCATTAAAACGATTTGTAAAAAACTCTGGAATTGTGATTGAATCGCCGAAGGTAATAGAACATTTGCGTAAAGGTTTTGCAATAATTAACCAGGCAAGATATGTTCCGACAATAAGTCCAATTGCTGTCCAGAAAGTTTCTTTAAAACCACCAAGATAACAAAGTCCAGGAAGGCCCATTAAAAGCCAAGCTGACGAGTCAGAAGCTTCGGCACTTAAGGCTGTAACCCAAGGGCCAACTTTTCGACCACCAAGGAAAAAGTCAGATGAAGTTTCGTTTGATTTAGCTGTTTTTAACCCAACGAAAACCATGAGACCAAGGTAAAGCACAAATGCAATAATCTGTGCAATCATCTGTGAAGTCATATGTTACTCCATTTTTTAATAAGATTTATACTCTTTAATTATATTAAAAATCGAGATTTGTTACAAGAAAGGGATAGGTAAAGTATTGTATTAAGAGGTCCGTCCCCTTTTTCATAAAAATGTGAAAACGAGGTCCGTCCCCAATTTCACAAAAACATGAAAAAGGGGACGGACCTCCATTTCACAAAAACATGAAAAAGGGGACAGACCTCCATATTATTCAATGTGTAAGTTCTTGTTATACAAAGAATTATTTATTTTGATATCAAGAGGTCCGTCCCCAATTTCATAAAAATATGAAAATGAGGTCCGTCCCCAATTTCACATAAACATGAAAAAGGGGACGGACCTCCATTTCACAAAAAAAATGAACAAGAAGACATCCCTCCGAACTTCCATTTTCTCTTTATTTATTTACTTGTCTTTACAAATTATTCTGATTATATTAGTTATAGTAACTTTGAAATTTTAACGAGGTAAAAAATGGCAGAATGTTCACATAATTGCAGTTCTTGCGGCGAGCAGTGCGAAAAACGAGATTTTCATGTTGATTTACATAAAGGTAGTTCCGTAAAAAAAGTAATTGGAATTGTAAGTGGAAAGGGTGGTGTTGGAAAATCTTTGGTAACGTCACTTTTGGCAAGCCACGTTAATAAAGATGGATTCAAATCTGCAATATTGGATGCAGATATAACAGGACCTTCAATTCCTGAAAGTTTTGGACTTGGAGAAGAACGTGCAACTGCCGTAGAAGGAGAAGAAGCGTTAAATCCTGTTGTAACGGATTCTGGCATTCAGATCATGTCTATGAATTTTTTGCTTCAAAACGAAACTGATCCTGTTATTTGGCGTGGTCCAGTTATAGCAGGAGCTGTAAAACAGTTTTGGTCAGATGTAATTTGGCATGATGTAGATTTCATGTTTGTAGATATGCCTCCAGGAACTGGCGATGTTCCTCTTACGGTTTTTCAAAGTCTTCCAGTTGATGGAATTATCGTTGTAAGTTCTCCTCAGCAGCTTGTTCGTGTAATTGTGGAAAAAGCCGTAAATATGGCAAATATGATGAACATTCCAATTTTAGGAATTGTTGAAAATATGAGCTATGTGAAATGTCCAGATTGTGGTAAAGAAATTACAGTTTTTGGTAAAAGCAATATTGAACAAATCGCAAAAGATTTTAATATTCCGGTTTTAGCACGCATACCAATGGAAGAATCAACTTCAAGAGCAGTTGATGCCGGTGATGTTGAAAGCGTTAATTGTGAATATTTAGATGAAGCTGCAAAAAAGATAGAATCGCTTTTAAAATAGAGAAAAAAGTTCTTTAAAAATAAGCTTTTTGGGATTATAATTGTTTCTATGGATAATAACGAAAATATTAATGATTCAAATACAATGGTTTCGCAAACAATTGATGAGTTATGTGGATTGATTGCCGAATCTGGTGATAAAGAGTTTTTAGCAGAATTCTTTAAATGTCTGTTTACTCCACCAGAACTAAAAGATATAGCTAATCGCTGGCTTTTGGTAAAGGAAATTGATAAAGGTACAACACAGCGAGATATTGCTAAAAACTTTGGAATGTCTTTATGTAAAATTACTCGTGGCTCAAAAGAATTGGCAAAGGAAAACAGTGCATTCCGTAAAATGCTTGATATTTCCAAGAAAAAAAATAAATAGAAACAAGTATCCTGCCCAACAGGAGAGTGTATGTCAGGAAATGTTTTGGAATACGTTAGATGGCGTGGTGATTTATCTTTTGAGCAAGATAAATTTAACGCTGTTGATGCACTTGTTTTGGCAGAAATTATTTACAATAAAATAGAAAATCTTTTTCCAGATGATTTTAATTATTCTCTAACTTTAGAAGAAGTTGTGGAACGCTTTATGAATTCGAAAGATTTTACAGAACGTTCCAACTTAGGTTATTTAATTAATCCGGAAAATCTGAATCTTTTATTCGTTTGTGCTAAATCAAAAAGATTCGGAAAGTTACATGTTTGCGGAGTAAAATCAATTTTAAACGAAGAAAACTGTGAACAATTTGCGGCTGCTTGTTTTTTGTTTGGAAAAAATGTTGCAATAGTGCTTCGTGGAACTGACGATTACATAATTTCATGGAAAGAAGATTTCAACATTTCATATATGAATCCGATTCCTGCCCAAAAAGATGCTTTAGAATATGTAAATAATGCCGGTGAGTTTTTTAAGCGAAAAAGAATATATGTAACTGGACATTCAAAAGGTGGAAATCTTGCTTTGTATTCTGGTGTAAAAGCAAACTTAAACGTAAAAAGGCGGATTAAGGGTATTTACAATCTGGATGGACCTGGTTTTTCAAAAGATTTTTTTAATTCTCTGGAGTATAAACTTGTTCAGAATAAAGTTGTAACAGTTTTTCCAGAGCATGATATTGTCGGAATGTTTTTTAAACATGGAAAAGATTATCAAATTATTAAAAGCTGTGGAAAAGGGATTCGTCAGCATGATGGAATGACTTGGCAAATCCTGGGAAAAGAATTTACACCAGGAGAGGATTTTACTTCGGAAAGTAAATTTTTTTACAAGTCTTTTAACGAATGGGCAGATAAACTTTCGGATGAAGATAAAAAAATTCTGTCTGATTCTTTATTTGATGTTTTTCTTGCATCTGACTATAAAACCGTACTTGAGTTAACAAAAAATCCTATTGCCTCTACAACTAAAATGATTGCTAAGTACGCTTCGTTTGATCAGAATACAAAAGGAAATATTAAACGCATTATAAACGAATTAAAAAAAGTTCTGCAGGATGAGATTCCAATTGTTAACTTCGTTAAAAACTAAAAATAATTTGCGCCAAAAGGTTTACTGGAATATAATTTTTAAATATGAGAGATACAACAATCGTTACAAACAGCCCGGTAGGAAAACATCTTGATTCAATTGGCGAAACAAGACCCGCTTCTTACCTGATGTTTAATAAGAAAAAAATTGAATTGGTTGCCAAAATTTCTATTGGCCGTGAATCAGACAATGATGTTGTTGTTGACAATAAACTTGCCAGCCGTCATCACGCTATGATTCAAAAAATTAAAGATGTATATTTTTTAAAAGATGTTGGCAGTACAAACGGAACTTTCCTAAATGGTATTAAAATTCCGTCTGATAAATACGTTAAGCTTGCACCTGGCGATAAAATTACAATCGGAAATATGAACCTGGTAATTTCCTAATGGCAAATCCTTTTGAAGATGTAAAATCATTTTTAAATTCTGACTCATTGCCTTCCTATGCAGAAATTGTAGAGTTAACTCAAAAGGTAAGCGATATTCTAGAAGAAGAAAACACAGATTATCGTCAAGTTTCTGAAACTGGAACTCCCGGAAGTCTTTTAGATTTTCAAGATTCTACACTTCCTGTAATAATTGTTCCAGATTTACACGCTCGTCCGCAGTTCTTGCTGAATATTTTGAGTTACAGTATCAATGGTTCTGAGGTTTTTGATTTACTTTGTCAGAATAAAATCCGTATAATTTGTGTTGGCGACGCACTTCATTCAGAAAAATCTACACGATTACGATGGGCTGCTGCAGAAACCGAAATGAAGCAGGAAATTTTTACAGGTCCTGCCATGCTTGGCGAAATGAAAGATGGACTTGCTTTACTTTGCGGTGTAATGAAACTAAAAACGTTATTTCCTTCCAACTTCCACTTTCTTAAAGGAAATCATGAAAATATTTTAAACCGTACGGGTCACGGAGATTTCAGCTTTCGAAAATACGCAGATGAAGGACAAATGGTTATGGAATTTATTCGTCACTATTATGGCGATGATGTTTTGTACCTTATACATTATGCCGAAGAAGCTTTGCCGCTTGTTGCAGTTTGTAAAGGATGTGTAATTTCGCATGCAGAACCAAAATCAATATATACAAAAACACAGCTTATAAATGCAAGAAGTGATAAATCCGTTGTAGAAGGACTAACCTGGACTGATAATGATGCTGCAGAAATTGGAAGTGTTGCGGGAATAATACAAGAACTTGTGCGTGAAGAAGATAAATCAAATTATCTTTATTTTGGTGGACACAGACCTGTGCAAGCCAATTATAAATTACGGCAGAGCGGATTATACGTTCAAATTCATAATCCGAGCAAACAGAATATTGTAATTATTACCGGTGAAAAAAAATTTAATCCGGATGAAGATATAATAAATGTTGCAATTGATTAAAAAGTGAGGTGAAAAATGAGTGATGAATTTCCACCAATGATAGGAAAATATAAAGTTCAAGGAATTATTGCAAAAGGCGGAATGGGCGTCGTTTACAAAGCGTTACATCCGTCGTTAAAACGATTCGTTGTAATTAAAAAAATGACGGCACGCGGAAAATCCGGAAATGCTGAACGTTTTAAAAAAGAAGCACAAATTCTTTTGGATTTGCAAAGTCCGTATATTGTTCATCTGTTTGATTATTTTACCGAAGCTGGTTTTCGTTATATGGTTGAAGAACTTGTTGACGGAATTGCACTTGATAAATTACTTGAAAAACAACAGTCTCTTCCATGTCCAGTAGCAATGCTTATTATGCAGGATTCCTGTTTTGCACTTAAGTATGCACATTCTAAGGAAATTGTTCACCGCGACATAAAACCTGGAAATATTTTAATTTCTAAGCGAGGCGAAATCAAACTTGCTGATTTTGGTATTGCAAGTGATACAGCCGAAGGAGATAATATTACTCAGACGGGAGTTGCTCTTGGTACACCAGCTTATATGCCGCCAGAACAGTTTGAAAATAGTTCCAAGGTTGATAATCGTGCAGATATTTATGCGCTTGGAATTATGCTTTACGAAATGATTACCGGCACAAAACCGTACCCTTCTTCTTTTACAATTGAAACTCTTAATACAATAAAAAAAGGCCGCTACATAAGTCCTCGAAAAATTGATAAAAAAATTCCAAAAAGTGTTTGCAAACTCATTCATAAAATGATTCGCCCAAAAGCAAGCAAACGTTTTCAATCTATTGACGGTGTACTAAAGGTTGTAAAAAAATATCTTTCACATTACGATACTCATGAACTTCGCGTTCAGGTTGCAAAATCCGTTTACAATCAAAATCAGTACAGTTTTCCGGTAATTGAAACAAAAGATAAAATCCGCCGTAGAGTAAAAAATATTTCCTTAAGTGTAATTTTAGCCGCCGTAGTTTTCGGATGTTGCTGGAGTTCGGGAATAATTCACAAATATGTATTAAAACACTGGTATTCGGCAGTTTCAATTCAAATGGTTATTCCACGGGCACTTTCTGAAAACCTAGATTTACCAGTACGCGCATTCTTTTTTGAAAATGATAATGATTCTATTCCTGAAGTAAAAGGAAGTCGCCGTAATTTTGTTTTACTTGGCAGCGGAAAATTGGACAATTTGCTTACGTTTAAAAATGGTTTGCAAGTTGAGCGTCCGGCAAGCAAAAATAAAACTTACGTAATGAAAAATGTTTATTTGAAGGAAGGGGATTATCGCGTAAAAGTTGTAGTTGGTCCTTACGTGTGGTGGAAAAGCTTTACAGTTGGACAAGACGATATAGATATAACCTGCGATTTTCTAAAAAATACTACACGTCAGTTGAAATTTACAACTTTTGCTTTTGATGCAGACACAAATAAAAATATTTCGGAAAAAACCACTTTTGAAATTCTGATGAATAATAAATGGATTAATCTTTCGGAAGTAAATGCTGAAGACCTTTCGTCTGGAAACGTATGGAAATTACGCGCTGTTGCGCCCGAATATAATACAGAATATTTTTCACTTTTAATCGACTGGTTTCAGGACGAAGTTTTTATTTCCAGCTCGCTTAAGTCAAACTGACAATCTTTTTTATTTGTCTAAAACGTCGCTTATTATTATATTTATAGTATGTCTAAGAAAGATGATGATTTAATTGAAAAGGCAATTATCTCTACGGATTCAATTTTGCCTTCAAAACTTATGCTTATTCCTTTGCAGGGACGTCCGATATTTCCCGGCATTTTTACTCCATTAATGATAAACTCTGGTGATGATGTTAAAGTTGTTGACGAAGCTTACGAAAATGAGGGCTTTATTGGAATTGTAATGCTCAAAAATGAAACGGAAACTCCAAGTGTTTCTGATTTATATAGAGTTGGAACTGTTGCCAGAATTATTAAAAAAGTTAATTTGCCGGATGGTGGCGTAAATCTTTTTATTTCTACACTTAAGCGTTTTAAAATTCGAAAATCTTTGCATGCAAATGCTCCAATGGCTGCGGCTGTTGAATATATTGAAGAGGAAGAATCTGATACTTTTGAAGTAAAAGCTTTGACGCGTGCATTAATCAGCGAGATGAAAGAGGTTAGTGAAAATAATCCTTTGTTCAGCGAAGAAATGCGTTTAAATATGGTAAATATTGATAATCCTGGTAAAGTAGCAGATTTTATTGCTTCCATTTTAAACGTTGACAAAGAAGAGCAGCAGAAAATTCTTGAATGTGAAAATGTTCGGCAGCGAATGGAAAAAGTTCTTGTTTTTATAAAAAAGGAACAGGAACTTTTACGTGTGCAGAAAAAAATCCAGACGGAATTAAATGATAAAATTGAAAAAAATCAGCGGGAATATTTTTTACGTGAAGAAATGCGTTCCATTCAGGAGGAGCTTGGTGAAACAAGTTCTGGTGCATCCACTGATTATCAGAAATTTAAAAACAAACTTTCGGAATTTAATTTTGAAGGCGAAATTAAAGAAACTGTCGAAAGTGAACTGGAAAAATTTAATCTGATGGATCCTAATTCATCGGAATATATGGGAACAAGAAATTTTCTTGAGTTAGTATGTAATTTGCCTTGGAACGATCAACCTTTTACGGATTTTGACATGGTAAAGGCTCAGAAAATTCTTGAATCTGATCACTTTGGTTTGGATGATGTAAAAAAACGTATTGTTGAATATCTTGCGGTGCGTAAACTTAAAAAAGATACAAAAGGTTCAATTTTGTTGCTTGTTGGTCCTCCGGGGGTTGGTAAAACTTCAGTTGGACGGTCAATTGCAAATGCAATGAATAAACCTTTTTATCGTTTTTCAGTTGGTGGAATGCGTGACGAAGCCGAAATTAAAGGTCATCGACGTACTTACATTGGAGCTATGCCTGGTAAAATTTTACAGGGATTAAAAATTACAAAGTCAAAATCACCTGTATTTATGATAGATGAAATTGATAAAATGGGCGCTAGTCATAATGGAGATCCAGCTTCTGCATTACTCGAAGTTTTAGATCCGGAACAAAACTGTGCTTTCCGCGATAACTATCTAGATTTACCGTTTGATGTTTCGAATGTATTTTTTATTCTTACAGCGAATACTCTTGATTCCATTCCATCTCCACTTTTGGATAGAGCAGAAATAATTCAACTTAGTGGTTACATTGATCAGGAAAAACTGGAAATTGCAAAAAAATATCTTATTCCTAAAAATCTTGAGAAAAATGGTTTGAAAAAAACGGATGTAAAATATTCAAAAGAAGCTTTATTAAGAATCGCGGAAGAATATGCTCGTGAAGCCGGAGTTCGTAATTACGAAAAGTGTCTTGATAAAATTCACAGAAAGCTTGTGCTCGAAAAGGTAAACGGTACTTTGCAGGATAAAATCTCTGGAAATGAAAAAACTGAACCTTTTGTAATTGATGCTCCTGATTTAAGTAAATATCTTGGTAAACCTGATTTTGATGAAAGTCAGATAAAAACTGCGGCCGTACCAGGAACTGCAATTGGCTTAGCCTGGACAAGTATGGGTGGCGATACGCTTTTAATAGAATCAACTTCATTTGCAGGTAAAGGCGGTCTTGTTCTTACTGGCCAAATGGGCGATGTAATGAAGGAATCAAGTCAAATTGCTTTTAACTGGGCACGTAAGTTTGTGCTTGAACGTGGGACTAAAAAGGCAAAATGGTTTGAGGAAAATATAGTTCATTTACATATTCCGGAAGGGGCTACACCAAAGGATGGACCTAGTGCGGGTATTACAATGGCTACAACTTTTGTTTCATTGTTTACTGGTAAAAAACTTAAACCAAATCTTGCAATGACTGGTGAACTTTCGCTCACCGGACAGGTTTTGCCGATTGGAGGCTTGCGCGAAAAAACTGTGGCCGCAAAACGTAACAAAATTAAAACTATTATTATTCCAAAAGCAAATGAACGTGATTTGGATGATATTCCAGAAATTGTAAAAAAAGGAATAAAGTTTATTCCGGTCAGTGATGTAAAAGAAGTTTTGCACGTTGCGTTAGGAATTTAGGGAAATTTTTCCGTTGGAACTGTCGAATAATTTTTTTGAAAAAGAATCTTCTTCGTCCTGGCGGATTTTTCCACAAACGGTTATTTCTGTTTCAAATTTTTCTTGAACATCAAAAAAGTGATATTGTTCCATTAGTTTTTTTGCAAGCTTGTAAAAGGAATAATCGGTTGTGAAGGTAAATGTTTTTTTTGCGACATATTCTTCGAAGGCATTTTGACTGTCTGCAACTTCAAGAACTTGTTTTGCGCCGTTTGAATATGCTTTTACAAGTCCGCCAGTTCCAAGTAAAGTTCCACCAAACCAACGGGTTACGGTCAATATAAGGTTTGTGCAACCGTGACCTTTTAATACATCCAGAACGGGGCGCCCTGCAGTTCCTGAAGGTTCTCCATCGTCGCTCATTCCCATAACTTCCGCGGCATTTCCAACAATAAAAGCGTGAACAACATGTGTAGAATCTGCATACTTAGTTTTTTGAGCTTTAATAATTTCGCGTGCTTTTACTTGAGAATCACATGGAATTACTTCCGATAAAAAACGAGAACCTTTTATTACTTCTTCAAACTGAACCTGTTTTGTTAAAATATTCATTTTCAGCTCTGAAATATTAAAATAATTCTCCGTTTCTAGGCTGAGGATCCTGAACTGTAATTGTCTGAACTTCTTTTGCAGCTACACGAACCCCTTTTGCTTTTAAAGATTTTTCTTCATAATCTGTAGCTTTAAATTTTTCCTGAAGGATTTTAACCTTAGGCTTTTTTACGTAATTCAAAGTAAAATCAAAAGCTTTACGAGTGTCTATATGTAGAACTTCCATTCCGTCTGGAGCAAAGAAATAATCTCTGTTCATAATGTAAGCGGCAATTTTACAGCGTTTTATATAAACAAATTGAGTTGACGGATCTCGATAAAGAATTGTAAATAAAACCTTACCAAGACTTTCCTTATCTGCAAAACCACAGTATTTCATTTCCGGACCAACAAAAATTTTCTTTGGAGTTTCAGAAACTGAAAAGATACCGCTCTTTCGAACGTAAAGAATTTTATCGAAAGGTGTTACTTTGAATAATTCACTTCCACTAGAAACGTCAACTCCAAGGTATCCAGATTTGTCGTCATATTTAAGTGCTATATCACGTTTTGTAACGGCTTTTACATCAACTGTGTGAATGTTTGTAATCTTAGTTTTTCGTTTAATAGATTCTGTGTCTAATTTTTTCTCAATTCCGTCGAGCCATGAAATAGCATAATCTACAAGATGTTTCAAAAGTTTATTAATTTCTTTGATTCTGTTGTTAATTGCTGTAACTTCAGCTTTATTTTTGCTCATATCGTAAAGAGAAATACGGCGGATTGGAATTTTCAAAAGGTGATCAACATCTTCTGGTGTTATAGCACGCAGAAGTTCTGCTTTAAACGGTTTAAATCCGAGTAAAACTGCTTTTACAACCCCTTCCTCAGTTTTCTGAGTTTCAATCTTTTTGTAAATGCGTTCCTCAACAAAGATGCGTTCAAGAGTTCGAAGGTGGAGTTTTTCCATTAAATCAGCTTTTTCAAGTTCAAGTTCCTGTTTTAAAATGCCTACAAGTTGTTTCGAGTGATATTGTATTACCTGTGTACAAGTCATTTGAACAGGCATGTTGTCTTTAATAACAAGAAGATTACAGTAAATTGTCTGTTCGCAATCAGTAAAAGCGTAAAGTGCATCAACAACATCTTTTGTATAAACGCCACGCTGAAGACGAACTTCAATATTTACTTTGTCTGAAGTGTAATCTTGAATTGATGTAGCCTTAATTTTTCCATTTTTTACAGCTTTTTCAATAGAATCACAAAGACTTTCTGTTGTAGACCCGTAAGGAAGTTCTGTAATAACAATTTTTTTGTCATCACTTGTATCCATTTTTGCACGAGTAATAATTTTTCCAAGACCGTCCTGATAATCTGTTACATCAATTAAACCACCAGTTGGAAAATCCGGATAAATTTGAAATTTTTCGCCACGAAGACATTTCTTTTCTGCTTCAATAACTTCGTGAATGTTGTGACTTAAAATATATGTGCTCATACCTACGGCAATACCTTCAGCACCCATAATAAGAACAAGTGGAAGTTTTGCACTAAAAGAAACCGGTTCTGTATCTCGGCCATCGTAAGTGTCTACATATTTTGTAATGTTTGGATTAGTATTTAAAATATCGCGTGTAATAGGACGGAGACGGCATTCAATATAACGGGGAGCAGATGCACCGTCGCCAGTGTACATATTTCCGAAGTTTCCCTGCTTATCTATAAAAAGTTCTTTATTTGCAAGGTTTACTAATGCTGTATAAATAGAAGCATCTCCATGAGGATGGTATGCCATAACTTTACCAACAACATTTGCAACTTTTACAAATCTTCCGTCGTCAGTTTTTAAAAGTGTATGAATAATTCTTCGTTGAACAGGTTTTAATCCGTCTGTAATTTCTGGAATTGCACGATCACGAATAACGTAACTTGCATATTGAATAAAGTTTTGATCAAATAAATTTTTTACGTATGCCATTTTTTCCCACCAAGTATATTATACATGGAAAAAAACGAAAAGTGAAGGGGCGAATGGAAGGTGTGTCGCGATTGGAATGTGAGGTTTTTATCAGCTATTACTAACTGTTCTTTGTTAGTAGTTCAATTTCCTTTTTGTAACCTGCTTTGTCATTTGGAGTTTCCAAAATGAATGGTAACGAACAAAGAGCTTCATGCCTTGTTATACGAACAAGTGCTTCAAGACCAATGTGACCTTGCCCGATTTTTTCATGACGGTCTTTGTGTGAACCTAAATCGTTCATGCTGTCGTTTAAGTGAACCGCATAAAGTCTGTTTAAACCAATAACTTTGTCAAAATCAGAAATAACCGAATCAAGATTGTGTACAATGTCGTAACCGCCGTCCCAAATGTGGCATGTATCTAAACAAACGCCAACTTTGCCACCAAGCGAACTTCCGTACTTTTCTTCGGCCAAATCCAGAATTGCGCGAACTTCCTCAAAAGTTTTACCAATTTCCGAACCTTTACCTGCCATAGTTTCAATCAAAAGCGTAGTAGAAAGTTTTCCTCCAGAAACTTTAGTTTCAGCAGCTTTAATAGCGTTCGCAATCATAGAAGAAGTGTGGTCAATACCAATTTCCGTTCCCTGTCCCGTGTGACTTCCCGGATGAAAATTGTAAAAACAGCCAGGTGTATATTCCAGACGTAAAAAATCATCAATCATCATATCTAAAGCGTATTTTCGTAAACCTTCATCTGCAGAACAAGGATTCATAGTGTAAGGCGCATGAGCAACAGGAGGTGCAAAATTATTTTCTTTCATAAACTGAACAAGATTATTTGCATCCTGTTCATCAATATCCTTTGCTTTTCCTCCACGCGGATTTCGTGTAAAAAATGCAAAAGTGTCGGCTCCAACTGAAACAGCTTCTTTTCCTAAAGCGAATAATCCATCAGATGTGGATTCATGATAACCAATGTGTAAACTCATGTAAAAAATTGTATCAAAAAGGAGGCTTTGAGAGAAGTGCTATAAAGGTCGTGCCAAAAGTTCATTAACCGAAATAGGATGAATACCTGGAATTTTTAATCCGTCTGGGGAAAGTGTATAAGTTTTTACTTCTGGACAGGCTGCAAGTCTACTTTCAAACCACCATGCAAACATTTGCATACGGGAATCAGTAAGAACCGGCTGATTATTATAATCAGTGCCCATTTGAGCATTTGCACTGTAAAGTGTGCCAATTGTAAAGTTTTCCACCGTTTTTAAGCGGTTTGAAACGGTATGAAAAGTCTGTTCTGCAGAGCTTCCTTTTATGTGTGTTTGATTTTTCGGAAACGCCAAATCAAGTCCAGAGGTAAAAATTTCTTTTGCACCGCACAGTTTTGCAAAGTTCCAGGCGGCAGATGCTACTGAACCACCGGCTCCAAGGTCACCAAGGTTTAGTTCATGCTCCTGTTCATATTTTTGTCCGATTGGAAACTGCGACGCGCAAAGTACAATTTTTTTGCAAGAGAAGTGGAAGACGGACGGGTAGGTTGAAACTTCGGTGATTAAAACTGAGTTTGGAGCGCAAAGCCCTGCAATGTGACGATATGCCCAATATTGCGGATCTGTTAAAATTATAAAATGCGGTTCAACACCAACTTTGAGCATTGCCCGAAGCGCCGTTTCCACACAAACAATAACTGTCCGTTTTTTTAATTCGGCCATGTGAGGCAAAATTGCTTCAAGTGTCGGCCCTGCTGCCACAAGTAAAAATGGTTTTGTATTTGTAGAACTTAATTTTTTTGCAATATCGTTCACGCAAGTACATTCATTTATCCAATGAAGATTTTTATTTGTATTTTTTGTCCAAAGCTTTCCAAACTTTTTATAAGTGGCCGCGTTAATTTCATTTTTTCTTTTATTTCTTTCTATAAGCGATGTAACCGTTTCAAAATATTGTGCAGCGTGTTGAGTAAAAGCTTTATTATTAAAAAAGTACGAATCACTTACACCTTCGTTGCCCATATTTATTTTTGCGGGATTTTCCAGAAGTTGCATAATATTGTCAACAGGGCAGGCAATTGCAATAATAAGATTTTTTACAGAAAAAACGCTTGTCCAGTCTAAAATGGAAAGTGACGCAAAAAAATAAAAAGGATCAGGTTCAATAAGAATAAGCTTTTTATCAGCTGATTTTTCTTTATAATTTTTGGCCCATTCAATTACATGATATCCAAGTCCGAAGCCTAAAAAAACTGTAGTGCTTTTTGCATTTACTTCTGCGTTCGATATTGCGCTAAAAGCTTCTCTGGAGGGATTATAAAGTGAATGCAGATGAAGAGCGTTTTGAGTTGCCGTTGGTTCTCCGCTTTTAGAAACAGAAATTTCCCAGGGTAATGAAGAAATTGGACAAATGTCTGTACAAAAATCTTTATAAATTTCTGCAAGAGAAGGGAATCGAACTCTAAAGGCTGATATGTTTTTATTCCAGATTGAGTTCAATTACCATATTCTCCGTTACAGGTGTTCCAGGTTCCGGATTCTGGCTTGTAACCCATCCGCTTCCGTTTATATTAAGATTCAAATCTTTACGTTCCAAAAGTGGCAGCAAATCTTTTTTTGAGCAACCCGTAAAATCGGGAACTGTAGTACCAATTGTTATATTTTGAGATGAAGGAATGGAAATAATACCACTGTGTTCAAGTGATGCAGCTCCGCC
This sequence comes from Treponema sp., assembly GCA_045615645.1. GTDB lineage: Bacteria > Spirochaetota > Spirochaetia > Treponematales > Treponemataceae > Treponema_D. Next base: position 17,603 of record JAZLFF010000021.1, on the reverse strand, counting down.
TCGACTCATGCCTAAGTGGTCTATTATTACATCAGCTGCTTCACCAATAACTGGAGCAACAATTCGTCCACCGTAAGTTTCACCTTTTGCTTTTTCGACAACAATGTAAAGTACAATCTGCGGACTATCAATTGGGAAAATTGCCATACAACTTGATAAAAAGTCTGTTTCACTGTAACCGCCGTGTTCTTTGTCGGCCATTTGCGCAGTTCCGGTTTTTACACCAATGTCAACGTCGCGTAAGTTTGCTCGAGAACCAGTTCCCGATTTTGCAACAGTTTCCATACAACTTAAAATGTAGTCGGCAGTTGCTTTTGAGAAAACCCGGTCTTTATATTCTGGATTATGTTCAAAATATGTAGTGCCATCTTTGTTTGTAATTTTATGGATAAATGATAGTTTGACAGGAATTCCGCCGTTTGCAATGGAAGTAGCAGCCTGAACCATTTGTAATGCTGAAACAGAAATTTCCTGACCAATGGCAATTGTAGGCTTTGAACGCGCCGACCAAAGTTTACTTGTAGTATCTTTTACAGAACCCGTAGTTTCGCCAGGCAATTCAACTTCAGTGCGTGAACCAAATCCAAGCATTCGAATTCTGTCCATAAATACATCTTCATTAATGTGGTCGCTGATTTGCCCAAGAACATCATTACAAGAATAACGAAGTCCGTCCCGAGGTGTACACCAACCGTGATGTTCAAGACATTTAATGCGAACTGCTTCTCCACCAGGAATTCGGTGTTCGTAAAGTCCGTCGCACAAAAACTCATCATTAGGCGAAATGCCGTGTTCATCGTAAACAATTCCAACTGTAAAAATCTTAAATACAGAACCAGGTTCATAAGCTGTCATTGCAGGCCTGTCAATTTTAGCTTCCATTGGAGCTGCCCCGTATTCATTAAGGTTTGCGGCCGGAAAAGAAATATATGATAAAATTTCGCCGGAACGACAATCTGCGGCAATAAGCATCATAGATTCTGCTTGAGTTTCAGTCATTGTTTTTTGAGCAATTTCCTCAAGCTTGTACTGAAGGTTTGCGTCAATGCTCAGAAAAATGTTACGTCCCTGAGGAATTTCTTCATCGTCTTTGTTAAATTCCGGTTGAAGGATTTGCTGCTGCGAAAACTCAATGCCCGCAAGCCCTTTACCATCATCTCCCATGTAACCAATTAATTGAGAGGCAAGGGAATTATTCGGATAAGTTCGTCCAGGAATTTTTTCAAAACTGACAAAGTTATAATTGTAATCATCAACAACCGCTTTTACATCGTTGTACATTGCCTGATTTATTTTTTTCCGAAGATATACAAAGCTTTTGTTTGTGTCGAGAATTGAAATAATTTCAGTTTCGGTCATATCAAGAACTGAAGCAATATTTTGCGCAAAACTGTCACGAGCTTTTGCGTTCTCGCGGAAAGTTTTTACAGATACTCCAACATGGTAAAAATTAGTCTGAACTGCAAGAGGAAAACCAGAACGGTCTACAATAGAACCTCGTTCAATAGTAGGAGTATTTTGAGAAATTGCTTGAACAGGTTGTACTGCTAAATTTGCATACTTAATCAGTATTGCAGAAACGAGAATCCCACAAAAAACAAAAAAGAAAATTATTCGTTTTGTTCTGAAAAAATCATTACTCAAATTTTTTTTCCACCCATTAATAAATATACATCGATATTATAGAAAATTCTACTTAATCTCATTAAAAAAAAGACCGATAGTTGAATTATGGAAATAATAAACTACGTTCAGGAGCAGCCTCGACAGCGAAAGTTTTCACTGCCAGTATTTGAAAGACGCGAAAAGTCTCATTCATCGGCTGCATCGTATCAATTATATTCAACAGAACTAAAAACTTTCAGTGTAAAAAAGGTTCATAATCCTGTTTCTGTAAAAACTGTTTTTATGGAAATTGGACGAGCTCTTTCTTCTTGTCAAACTTTTATCAGTAATAATAAAACAAAAGTTGCAGTTGGATTTTTTATTCTCCTTGGTTTAGGTTTTGCTGGTATTTGTTCAATATTTGGTGTTCAGTATTATTTAAATCATACTGGCCCTGTAAAAATGCAGTTAGGTGATACGCTCGATATTGAAAATCTTAATAAAATGATGTCAAATTTTGCACTGGCAGGAACTCCTGATTACGATGAGTCGGGAAAACTTATTGATTCTGCAGTTACTGTAAAGGTTTCGTATACACAGCCAGTTACTTATCAGACTTATAAAGTTCGTTCTGGAGATACAATCAGCGGAATTGCAAAAAAATTTGGTTTAACAAATATTTCGACTCTTATTTCTGTAAACGATATTGGAAATGTTCGTCAGCTTGGCGCTGGTCAGAAACTTCGTATACCTTCAATTGATGGTATTGTTTACACGGTAAAAAAAGGCGATTCAATAAATTCTATTATTACAAAGTATAAAATCAGTCAGAATGCGCTTTTAGATGTAAATGAACTTACAACAGAAACTTTAACGGCCGGACAGCAGTTATTTTTGCCAGGAGCAAGTATGGATGCTGCTGCTCTAAAAAATGCGATGGGCGAATTATTCCGTTTACCAATTGCAGCAAAATTCAGATGGTCTTCACCGTACGGTCCACGTCCTTATCCGCTTACAGGAACTCCATCGTTCCATACAGGAACTGATATGGCCTGCCCAACTGGCACTCCAATTCTAGCGGCAATGAGTGGCCGTGTTAGTTATACTGGTCTTAGCCGCGTTTACGGAAATTACGTTATTATTGAACATGGAAATGGTTACCAGACTTTATATGCTCACATGTCAAAAATTATTGCTACAAAAGGACAGTGGGTTAGTCAGGGTACAAGAATTGGCCTTGTTGGTTCAACGGGGCAGTCAACTGGACCTCATCTTCATTTTACAGTTTATAAAAATGGTAAGACAATTGATCCAATGACGGTGCTTAAATAATTAAGAATTAAGAAGTAAGAATTAAGGAAATTTTAGAGTTATGTGTATTTGTGGTAATTGCGGAAGAACTATTCAGAGTCAGTTTTATTATTGCCCATGGTGTGGCGAATCTAGAATGAAACAGCAGACAGAAGCTTCGGATGAAAGATTGTATCGTAAAATAGAAGAAGTTCGAGATAGAAAACGTTACGATCAACTTGAAAAAATGGAAGAACAACTTGATAATTTAGAGAGGGAAATTTCGGTTCTTGTACTAAGTGCGGAGATGCATAAATGAAAAAAATAAGAATTTTGTTACTGGCAATTACATTTTGCTGTTTACCACTTTTCGCTGGTATTTCTTTTGGAACATCAGATTTAAATTTAAATGATGAAGTTCTCTTTACAGTTAAAGTTGATATGGCAGGAACAAATCCTTATAAATCTTTGTTTTATGCACATTTAGTGGATGGCGAAGCGGATAATCAGCCAAAACTGCTTACTTGTTATCCCGAACAGATAGAATTACTTTCCAACGGAAAAATTTTGCAGGTTAGAAACAGATACGGAACTGCACGCTATTTTTCAGATTCAAAATCGTTAAAATGGATAAATCAAAATCCGGGAATTCCTGTAAATTCCCTTCCAATTGCACCTTATTCAGTAAGTCCAGACGGAAATTATTTCTGCCGAATTGAAAAAAATAATTTGTGTACAGGTGTACTTATTCTTGAAAATTCTTCAACTGGAAAATCGGTTGTATTAAATGATGAAATAATCAACAGTTATGAGGCGGTTCCGGTAAAGTGGGCACCCGACAGCAGTGCGTTAATTTACGAAAAAAATGGAAACTTGTACTTTTGTAATCCGGATGCAATGCTTAGAAAGGTTGAAATTGAAGAAAAATATAGAAAAATTGGTCGAGGAACAATCAATTCAATAAACTGGGCTTCTCCAAAATATTTAGCTTACATTGACGATTATCTTCTATATAGAATAAATACTAAAGAGCTTTATACACTTGGACTTTATGCAGGAATTATTGGTCAGGGAAAAGCAATGGGCCGTCTTCCTTTCAGATTTAATCCGCAGACTGATAAATTTTCTGCAGATTCAGAAGCAATGTCCGTTGTAATCATTCAGAACAACCGACTATTTTCTTACCTTCATGTTCAAAGTGCTTCCTGCGATTATATGGACGTAATTTATTCACGCCCTTATACAGATAATTCTGCTTCTCTTGTTGATTCATACATTTTTTGGAATGCGGCTGGTTCTCCTGTTTTGTGGCAGGAAAAACTTCCGTATAAATCGAAAAATGAACGCGGTTCGGTTTATAAATTAGGTTCAGAAATTCAGCAGGTTTTGGAAATTGAAGATTCTGGAAAACCTTTTATCTCCCCAGACGGTTCAAAAATAGCTTTCTTTGCTGGTGCTACAATTTATGTTTACGATATAAATTCATGGATTCGACTTGGTGAATTATCAGGTGAAAAAATAACTTCTGCTTTGTGGATAAATAACAGTACACTTTATGTCGGCGGAGAAAGAAGTATTAGAAAGTGGGATTTATACGGTGGAAAATATGAAACTGTTTCTCTTTCTTCTGTAACGGCCGGTTATTGGAATGATACGGATTATTCAATTCTTGCAGAAACTGCTTCTGGTAGTTTTTATAAATACTTAAATGATAAAGGTACTTGGGTTTTAATAAATGCCCCTACAAATTATTCAGCTCTTGCACAAAACGGACGTTACCGAGTTTTTGCCGGTACAACTTCAAATAAATTTTTTGAAAATGCGCTTTATGTTAGAACGCTTACAAAAAAAGCAGTTACTAAACCTCTTTTTGCGGAAAGTGTAAAAAGAAATGACAATATTAAAAAGGTTGCCCTTGTATTTGATGCTTATGATAATGCCGACGGACTTCCAAAAATTCTTTCTGTACTTAAGCGCTTTAATGTAAAAGGTTCTTTCTTCCTTAATGGAGAATTTATCCGCCGTTACCCAGCAGAAACTCGTCAAATTGTTTCCAACGGACATTCATGCGCTTCAATGTTTTTTACTACAACAAATCTCAGCGACAATTCCTTTGTAATGGATGAAGATTTTATACGTCGGGGTTTGGCAAGAAATGAAGATGAATTTTACAGCTGTACATCGAGTGAATTATCGTTGAATTGGCACGCTCCATATTATAAAGCTGATCCAAATATTATTTCATATGCTGAAAATGCTGGTTATAAATATATCCATTCTTATCATGATTATAATGATTATAACGGAATAGATTTGTCTCCGCAGGAAATGATTCAGCAGTATTTTGATTCGCTGAAAAAAACAAATGGAGGAATTGTTCCTGTTTCTGTAGGTTTTTCTCAAAGTTCAGGAAACGAACCTCTTTATAATTATTTAGATCTCCTTATTTCTGCATTAATTGATTCTGGCTACGAAATTGTAGAAGTGGAAGATTTATAAAAACTTTTCCTATCTTTTTTTTATGCAAATCACGCAGATGAAAGCAGATTTACACAGATTATTAATAATTGTTTTGAACACATATCCCGATCTATCTGCGTTATCTGCGTTAAAAAAAAGGATAGTTACGTTTCCCTTTGTCCAACGTAGCACCCCTTTCTAAATTGTACAAATTAATAAATAATGCTAAACTATCCAATCAAACGAGGAAAATTATGACATTAGAAAAAATGCGAAACATCGGCATTATGGCTCATATTGATGCTGGTAAAACTACAACTACAGAACGTATCCTTTATTACACAGGAAAAATCCATAAAATTGGTGAAATTGATGACGGCCAGGCTACAATGGACTGGATGCAGCAGGAACAGGAACGTGGAATTACAATTTGTTCTGCCGCTACAACAACAGATTGGAAAGGTTACCAGATAAATATTATTGATACTCCGGGGCATGTTGATTTTACTGCCGAAGTAGAACGTTCCTTGCGCGTTTTGGACGGAGCCGTTGCTGTTATTTGTGCAGTTGATGGAGTTCAGCCACAGACAGAAACAGTTTGGAAGCAGGCTGATGAATTTAATGTTCCTCGTCTTGGTTTTATGAATAAAATGGACCGAATTGGTGCAGACTTTTTTGGTTCAATGAATGATGTTCACGAAAAATTTGGTGTGGATTGTCTTGCTTTACAGATTCCTATTGGCGAAGGTCCTGATTTTGAAGGTGTAATCGATTTGCTTAAAATGAAGGAATTGCGCTGGAGTGAAGAAGATGAAGGCGAAACAATTACAGAAAGTGATATTGATGCAAGCCGTTTGGTACAGGCCCAGGAATGGCGCGAAAAGTTAGTTGATATGGTTGCCGGAACTGATGACGCTCTTGCAGAAATTTATTTGGAAGGCGGAGAAATCACTGTTGAACAGCTTAAAAAAGCAATCCGGGAAGGAACAATCAACCGTGCATTTGTTCCATTTGTTATGGGGAGTGCTCGACATAATCAGGGAGTACAGCCTTTAATTGATGCTGTAGTTGATTATTTACCTTGTCCAACTGATGTTCCTCCAGCAAAAGGAATTAAAATAAAAAAAGATCAGCAGGAAGATATTGAAGTTCCATGCGATTCAACAAAAATGCCTCTTGGTCTTGTTTTCAAAATTCAGTACGACCGCGAAATGGGTCCTTTGTGTTATGTCCGCATGTACTCAGGAAAAATTCAGGCCGGAACTCAAATCTTTAATGTTAATAAAAAGAAGCGTGAACGCGTAAACAGAATTTTACGTATGCATGCCGATAAATCTGAACCAATGGACAATTTGCAGGCAGGTGATATTGCCGTATTTATTGGACTTAAACTTGCACAAACAGGAGATACAATCGGTTCAGAAGCATTTACAATTTTGCTTGAACAGCCAAGTTTCCCTCAGCCGGTAATTTCTGTTGCTCTTGAACCAGAAAGCATGAGTGAAAAAGACAAAATGAACGAAACTTTGGAAATTTTGAGCCGCGAAGACCCAACGTTCACAAGCCACGAAGATGCAGAAACTGGTCAGTTAATTATCAGTGGAATGGGTGAACTTCATCTTGATGTACTTGTTACACGTATGCGCGATGATTTTGGAGTTAAGTGCAATGTTGGTGCTCCTCAGGTAACTTACCGCGAATCTGTAAGCTCAAGTGCCCAAGCAAGCGAAGAATATAGCCGCGTACTTGCCGGAAAAGAAAATACTGCCGGGCTTACAATTAGTGTAGAAAAACTTGAACAGGGTAGTGCAAATACTGTTGAAATTACTTGCAAAACTTCGGAATTGCCGGAAGAAATTGTAGAAGCCGTTCGTAGCGGATTACAGTCTGCATTGGATTCGGGAATTAAATATGGTTATCCATGTACTGAAGTAGGTGTAAAGGTTACAAAAATAGATTACAACGAACTTACATCAACTCCATTTGCATTTGAAGCATGTGCGGCTCAGGTTTTTGACAAAGCATGTAACGCTGCAAATCCACAAATTTTGGAACCAGTTATGAATGTTGATATTTCCTGTCCAAAAGAATTTGTAGGACCTGCCGGAAGTCAGCTTAGTCAACGCGGCGGAAGCATTATGGGACAGGACAGCAAACCAACTGGCGAAATTATTCACGCTCAGGCGCCAATGGCAAATATGTTTGGATTTACTACAAACTTACGTTCTGCTACACAGGGAAGAGCTAGTTTTAGTATGGAGTTCAGTCACTTTCAAGTAAAAGTTGGTGGATTAAATAGTTACTAATCCTATTGACTAAACTTTAACTTTTCTATATAGTAATTATCACATTCCGCGGGGGTGGTGGAATTGGTAGACACGCAAGCTTGAGGTGCTTGTGGCGTTAGCCGTGGCCGTTCAAGTCGGCTCCTCCGCAACGAAGAGATCGTCTACAAGGCGGTCTCTTTTTTTTTGTACGAAACTGTTGGAGGTCAAAATGTTAGCTGTATTCGTAAACTGTGGTGCCGTAATTCTTGGTTCCATAATTGGATTATTGTTTGCTAAAAAGTTTACAGAGGAACTTTCCGACATGATTCAAACAGCGTGTGGAGTAATCACACTTGTGCTTGGCGTGCAAATGGCTTTCAAATACGACAGCATTGTTTATCTTGCACTTTCCTTAATTATTGGTGCAATTATTGGCTATGCTCTAGATATAGACGGCGCAATTTTGAATTTTGGAAAAAAACTTGAACGCCTTACAAGTAAAAAAAATCCGGATGCAGCAGAAAGTAAAAACAATTTTGCATATGCCTTTCTTAATTCTTCAGTTTTATTTTGTGTAGGTGCTATGGCAATTGTTGGTTCTTTTGAAGCTGGTGTAAATCATAATTATACAACAATCTTTACAAAGTCAATTTTAGACGGATTTATGGCTATCAGTTTTACCGCTGCAATGGGGATTGGAACTGCATTTTCTACTATTGCAATATTAGTTTATCAGGGAGCCCTTACTTTACTTTCTGAATGGCTTCAACCATATGTAACAGACCTTTTAATTCAGGAAGTTTCTGCTTGTGGTGGTGCAATTATCGTTATGATTTCAATCAATTTACTTGGTTTAAAAAAAATCAAAACTGCAAATTTTTTACCAGCACTTGTAATTGAAATCCTTTTTGTACTTTGTGTTCCTTTAGTAAAAAATCTTTTTTAATCTGAACAAAAAATTTAGACAAATTTAAAACTGCAATCTATAATATAAGCACATGAAAATTGTTTACTTTGATTATGGTGCAGTTTTAATTATTTTTACGCTTTTAATCTCTTTGATTCTTCAAAAAAGAACTCGAGGAAAGGCGAATCGTGCTTTTATTGCTACAATTATAGAAATTTTATGTACTTCGCTTGTAGGAATTGTAACTTTAACTTTGGATAATCTGGGCGCCGGTCATTTAGGCTTGAAACAGGTTTTTCATTCTGCTTATCTGTTACTACATAATTATACGGCACTTTTCTTTTTGTATTACGTTTTAACACTTTCAGATACCTGGTATAAAATAGAAAAGAATAAACTTAAATATTTGTACATATTTATTCCGTCAATTATTATTACTGTTCTTATAATTATTAATTTCTTTAAGCCAATTGTTTTTTATTTTAACGAACAGGATTTGTACAGTAAAACAAAGGTTATTCTTTTGTTTTATTTGATTGGCGTGTTTAATCTGGCAATTACCCTCGTATATCTTTTTAAATATAAAGATTTGTTTAACAAAAAGGTATTTATTTCAATTTTCCTACTTTTTCCTGTTATTTTTCTTTCAATGATTTTTGAATTTTTTATACCGAATGTTGTAGTTGAACCGTTTGCAAATACTCTAGGTTTACTTTTTATTTCGTATACAATTCAGCGCCCTGAAGAATTAAATGATTCTTCAACCGGACTTGGAAATCTGAATTCTTATACTGAAGATTGCAGGAAAATTTTCAGAAATGGAAAAAGCGTTCAGCAGATTTTTATTAATGTAATTAATTATGATATTTTGAAAGACATTGTCGGATATGAATCTGGTTTTGTACTTTCAGCTTATTTTGCAAATGTTATTACAAGCCTGAATTCTTCAATGAAACTTGGTTCCGAAATTTACTATATTGGAAAAGGAAAATTCCGCCTTATTGTTGATGAAGATAATTTTGCAAAGGTTTTACCATTTGCTGATGCAATTAATACAGAACTTAAAAAATACATTTCTGTTCATTCTTTATCTGTAAAGCCGGTTGTAAACGTTTGTATTATAAAATGTCCGGATGAAATTGATGCAGTTGATACGCTTATTTTGTTTGGCGAAGAACTTGATGATCAAAAATATCATACCGGTTATATTTTGTATGCAAAAGAAATTTTCAATAAAGATTATATGATGAAGCTTTTGAAAATTGATAATTTGATAGAAAAAGCTTTTGTAGAAAATAGATTTGAAGTTTATTATCAGCCCATTTATTCTGTAAAAACTGGAAGATTTTCTTCTGCCGAGGCATTGCTTCGTTTAAAAGATTCTGAATATGGTTTTATTTCACCAGAAATTTTTATTCCGGCAGCAGAACGTTCCGGTGCAATTCATCGAATTGATAATATGGTTTTAGAAACAGTTTGTAAGTTTATTGCAAGTGACGATTTTTCAAAATTGAAAATTGATTATATAGAAATAAATCTTTCTGTGGCTCATTGTATGCAGGATAATGTTACAGAGCAGGTTTTTGATATGCTTACTAAGTACAAAATTAATCCTGACAAAATAAATCTTGAAGTTACTGAAACAGAAGTTGCAATGTCGGAAGAAAAGTTTTTGAATAATCTTGATAAGCTGACAAAAAACAAAGTGAAAATATCGCTTGACGATTTTGGAAGCGGCTATTCAAACTTAAAACGTCTTTCTCGTCTCCCGTTAACCATTGTAAAAATAGACAAAAGTATAACCGATGAAATTAAAAATGAAAAAGTGTCTGTTGTTTTTAATAATTTGACTCAAATGATGAAATCGCTAAATCTTGAAATTGTCGTAGAAGGTGTAGAAACAAAAGAAGTGTATGAATACTTCAAAAAGGCCGGTTGCGATTACATTCAAGGTTTCTATTTTTCAAAACCACTTCCAAAAAACGAATACATTCAATTTCTGCAAAAAAATAACGGATGAGAACTGAATTATTTTGGTTTCAACGCAAATCACGCAGATGAAAACAGATTTACGCAGATTATTATTATTTGTTCTTGACTTACAATCAGTTTGGTCGTAAAATTATAATAATAATATAACCCTAATAGGAGGCCAAATTAAATGGCAAAGGTAGAACTTAAGGGTATTGGTAAAGTTTACGATGGCGGTGTTCGTGCTGTAAACAATGCTAATATCACAATTGAAGACAAGGAATTCTGCGTATTCGTAGGACCTTCAGGATGTGGTAAATCAACAACATTACGTATGATTGCTGGTTTGGAAGATATTACAGATGGTAAATTGTTCATTGATGGTATTGAAATGAACGACGTTCCTCCAAAGGATCGTGATATTGCCATGGTATTCCAGAACTATGCTCTTTATCCACATATGACAGTATATGATAACATGGCTTTCGGTCTTAAAATCCGTAAAATGGATAAGGCTGAAATTGATCGTCGTGTACGCGATGCTGCAAAACAGCTCGACTTGACACAGTATCTTGATCGTAAACCAAAGGCTCTCTCTGGTGGACAGAGACAGCGTGTTGCTGTAGGTCGTGCTATCGTTCGTAATCCTAAAGTATTCTTGTTCGATGAACCACTTTCTAACTTGGATGCTAAACTCCGTGTAACAATGCGTGTTGAATTGGCTGATCTTCATAACAGACTTCAGGCAACAATCATCTACGTAACACACGACCAGATCGAAGCTATGACTTTGGGTACAAAGATCGTTGTTATGAAAGACGGTGTTATCCAGCAGATTGGTGCTCCATTGTACTTGTATAATAACCCAATTAATAAATTCGTTGCAGGATTTATCGGAACTCCTCCAATGAACTTCATGACAGTTAAGATTCTTGAAAAGAACGGAAAAATCGTTTGTGATGAAGGTTCTTTCGAAATTAACCCAACTGATGATCAGGCTAAGGCTCTTAAAGATTACGTTGGAAAAGAAGTTACATTCGGTATTCGTCCAGAAGACCTTTCTTATGTTGACAAACCAGCTGCAAAAGATGATATGCAGATGAAGATTACTAACAAGGAACCACTTGGTGCTTCAACACACTTGTACCTTGTTTCTAACAAAGGTCAGCAGATTATTGTTAATACAAACGCAAATGCAGAATTCCGCTTAGGTGATTCTGTAAACGTTGTACCAAATATGGCAAAAGCTAAATTCTTCTCTATGGACGAAGGTGAATTGAACATCTGCGACCAGATCGAAAAGAAATGGTAATTCTAAGTAATTAGAAGTTATTATTGAAAAGACGCTTTGAGTTTTCAAAGCGTCTTTTTTTTATATTATTCTCTGTCTGCTCAAAAGCTCTGTGAGAAATTCTTTTTTTCTGTTATTATATAATCATGACAAAAAATTCTCTTGTATTATACAAATTTCTTCCCGCTGTAATTACTGACCGTGACGGTGAAAAATATTTAATCCGATTTTGTACACAACCGGCAACTTCTACTGGAAAAAAAGCTGTTTATGGTGAACAGAAAGTTCGCGAAAAAGATGTTGTGTTGATTCACGAAGGCCCTGTTACTTCACTAGAAAAAGTATTGGAACTAGAAAAGCAGGATTATTCAAATCAGCTAAAAGAGACTTATGAACTTTTACAGAGTGATGAGTCAACTGCGGTAGAGCCAATTTCACTTGGTGATCTTTGTGAGTATGCACTTGGCAGTTTTAATCCTGATTATTCGTGGGCTTTTTTTACAGCTGTTGGAAAAATGCCAGAATTTTGTTTAAATCAAGATGAATTAAAAAACGGAAAAATAATTTATACTTTAAGAAATGAATCAGAAATAAACGAAATAAATCAGAAAAATTATGAAAAAGAACATGAAGCAGAAATTAAAGCTGCATTTATTACTCGCCTTAAAAATAAAAAACTAGATCTTCCTTCAGACGCAAAGTTTATGGGTGAAGTGGAAGCTTATGCGTTATGTAAAACTGAAAAATCAAAAATTTTATCAGAAGCAGGAATAAATCAGTCTGTAGAAAAAGCACATAAACTTTTAATTGACACTGGAATTTGGGATTTTACGAAAAATCCGTATCCGACACGTTTTGGCTTTAGTTTTGATTCCGCTCGCGAACAGCTTGGAAGAATGTCTGATGAAGAACGCGAAATTGTACCTTGTGTTTGTTATGCAATTGACGCGCCAGATTCAACTGACCCTGATGATGCTGTCGGTTTTGATGGTGAATATTACTGGATTTGTATTGCTGACCCTGCAAGTTCGGTATTGCCTGATTCTTCTATTGATATGGTTGCTCGTGGTCGCGGAACTACACTTTACATTCCAGAAGGTGCGAGTCGTATGCTTTGTGAAAGTTGTCTCGAAGATTATGCACTTGGGTTAAAAGAGCGTGCGGCTGGTGACGATAAATCCGTAATGTCTTGTTCACTTGCGTTTAAAATAAAAGTTGATGAAAATTGCCAGATTAGTGAATGCGACGTAAAAAAAGTTCGCGTTCATGTAAAAATGATTTCCTACCAGCAGGCCGAAGAGCAAAAAGATTCTCCAGAATTAAAACCTTTATTTGAGCTTGCACGTAGAAATCTTGAACGCCGAAACGCAAATAATGCTATTACTATTCAAATGCCGGAAGTTCGTATTAAAGTTGACCGCGAAACTAAAAAAGTTAGTATTGCTCCTGAAGAAAAATTCGAAAGTAATGATATGATTCAGGAAATGATGCTTTTGGCTGGAGAAGGTGCTGCCCGTTTTGCATTTAAAAATCAGATTCCTTTTCCGTACGTAAGTCAGGAAGCACCAGCTTTTCCGGATAATTTACCTGACGGTTGGGCAGGGCAGTTTGCGCGTGTAAAATGTATGCGTAAACGTTCGGTTGGAATTACTCCGGCTCCTCATGCTGGCCTTGGTTTAAGTTTTTACAGTCAAGTTACATCTCCGCTTCGCCGTTATTCTGATTTAGTTGCTCATCAGCAGTTGCGTGCATTTATTAAAGGTGAGCGAATTATGGATAAGGATGAAATGCTGGAAAGAATTGCTGCCGGGGATGCAGCTTCAATTGCCGCAAAAAAAGCCAGCAGACTGAGCGACACTCACTGGAAGCTTGTTTATCTGTTGCAAAATCCTGACCTTACTTACGAAGCTTTTTGTATTGATAAGCGTGGAACGGACGCATTGTTTTTAATTCCTGGTTTGGATATGCAGACTACTTTGAAGGCGCAGTCGTCAATCAACTTGAACGATAAAGTTACTTTGAAAGTTAGTAGTGTTGATATTACTACTCAGAATGTAAATTTTGTTATATAAAATTTCTCACGGAGCATAAGAGCTAACAGAGTTTTTATTAAAATAATTTCTGTGTGCTTCCAAGCTCTGTGAGAGATATTTTTTCACTTTTCACTTTTCACTCATTTCGTTATACTGTTCCTATTCATAAAAACTTCGCGAGGAAAATATGATTGTAATGAAATTTGGCGGCTCTAGTGTCGCAAATGCTGAAAGAATTAAGCATGTAGCTTCTATTATTAAAGCTTATCAGGAAAAACGTCCGGCTGTTGTTTTGTCTGCAATGGGTGATACAACCGATCATTTGCTCGAAGCGGCTGATAAAGCTGTGGAAGGTATTGTTGATGTTGCAGGGGTTGCAAAACTTCATGAAGAGACAGCTGCAGAACTTGGTATCAATATTGATACAATCAAAGCTTTACTTGACGAATTAAAACAGCTTTTGACTGGTATTTCTATGCTTAAAGAAATCAGCAAACGTTCACGCGATTATCTTGTTAGTTTTGGTGAACGCATGTCTGTTCGCATGATGGCGGCTTATCTTGAAAGTCAGGGTATTCCTGCTAAATTCTACGATGCTTGGGACATTGGTATTAAATCTGATTCAAACTTTATGGCTGCGGAATTGCTCGACGAAGTTTGGGATAATATTCCAGCCGCTTTGGGTGCTTACCGCGACGGAAAAGATAATGCAATTCCAATTGTTACAGGTTTTATTGCAAAGGATGTAAAAGGCAATATTACTACTTTAGGTCGCGGTGGTTCAGACCTTACTGCAACTATGATAGGGGCTGCAATGCGTGCCGAAGAAGTTCAGACTTGGAAAGATGTTGACGGTATTTTGACAACTGATCCACGTGTTGTAAAGGAAGCTCATCCTGTTCCAGAAGTAACTTATGAAGAAGCTCAGGAACTTGCTATGTTTGGTGCACAAGTTTTACATCCTCGTTCAATGCTTCCTGTTCGTAAAACTGGAACTCCTGTTCGTGTAAAAAACTCTTACAATATTTCAAGTCCAGGTTCTATCATCGTAGAAAAACATGCAGGAAAAGTTGCCCCAGTTTGCGCAATCACAACTGTAAAACACATTACATTAATCGATATTGTTTCTTCACGTATGCTTGGTGCTGCAGGTTTCCTTGCACACGTTTTCAATAACTTCTTAAAATGGGATATTTCTATTGATGTTATTGCAACTTCCGAAGTTTCTGTTTCTCTTACAGTTAATACTAAAAAAGATTTGACTGGTCTTGTAGCTGATTTACAGCAGGCTAGTGATGTAACTGTTCGCCAGAATAAAGCAATTGTTACAATTATTTGCGATGTTGCTCAATCTTCTGCAATTTTGGCAAGCGGCTTCGATGCTCTTTCAAATGCAGGAATTAACGTTCAGATGATTTCGCAGGGTGCAAGTAAAGTAAACATTAGTATGATTGTAGATGAAGACCAGGCTGATGAAGCAGTAAAGATTTTGCATAAGGCATACTTTGGGTAAATAGGATTTACGTTTTTGACGGATAATAATTCTTTATTAGAAGAAAGTTTTATGTTAAAATAAATCATATGTTGACGAAAGTTATACAAATGGATACGCTCAGTTCTCAGTTCTCAGTTCTCAGTTCTCAGTTCTCAGTTCTCAGTTCTCAGTTCTCAGTTAGAAAAAGAAGTAATTCGTCAGATTAATAAGGAAATTAAAACGCCGGAATTATACAGGTAACTGTGTAATTCTGGCGTTTTTTTTATAAAAATTAAGGAATGTTTCAGAAAAAAAGCGTCATGCTGAAAAAAGCGTCATGCTTAAAAAAAACATCATGCTTAAAAAAAAACGTCATGCTGAACTTGTTTCAGCATCTAAAAAAACATGATATTTTTCCCAAACATTCCCCTGGAGGAAAAATGAAAAAGTTTTTTAAACTTGCCACAGCATTATTTACAGCATTAATACTGTTATCAGCAGCAGGCTGTAAACGAAATGTACAAGAGGATGCAGAATTAAGCAGCATAAAAGTTACAGCACCAGACAAAACTGATTATTTAATTGGTGAAGAACTGGACACTGAAGGCCTTGTTGTAGAAGCCGTTTACAGTGATGAAACAACAAAAGATGTAACAGAACTGGCAGAAATAAGCGGATTTGACACTACAACCGAAGGAACAAAAACAGTAACAGTAAGCTACACTGAAGAAGAAATTACAAAAAAATCAACCTTTACAGTAACCGTAACAGCAGAAAAGCTTACAAAAATAGAAATAACAGCTTTGCCAAAAACAGAATATTTTTTGGGCGAAGAACTTGATACAGAAGGCCTTGAAGTTACCGCAACCTATTCAACAGAAAAGCAGGAAAAAGTAACAGATTTTACAGTTTCCGAAGTCGATTTAGCAACAGAAGGAACAAAAAAAGTAACAGTAACATATACAGAAGGCGAAATTACAAAAACCGCAGAATATGAAATTACAGTTTCAATCAAGAAGTTTACAGTTAAATTTGATGCAAACGGCGGAAGCGGCGAAATGAAAGACCAGGTTTTTGTACAGGGAAAAGCAGCAGCCCTTACAGCAAACAAGTTTAAAAAACTCGGCTACACCTTTGTAGGCTGGTCAACAAAAGCCGACACAGCAAATGCAGAGATTGAGGACAAAGCAAAATACACTGCAACTTCCGACGTAACCCTTTATGCAGTGTGGGCAGCAGGAAAAGTAACCCGTTACACAGTAGAACACTACCAGCAGAATATTGAAAATGATGAATACACACTTAAAGAAAAAGAAATCCTGACAGGTGAAACAGACTCAAAAACAGCAGCCGAAGCAAAAACTTACACAGGTTTTACAAGCAAAGCATTTGAACAGACAACAATTGCCGCCGACGAAAGTTCAGTTGTAAAAATTTACTACGACAGAAACATAATTACACTTACATTTGACCTAAAAGGCGGTACTGGTTCAACACCACTTGAATTAAAAGGCAGATACGGCGCCAATGTAGGTGAAGTAAAAGCCCCAGAAAAAACAGGCTTTGAATTTGGCGGATGGGATATTACAGTTCCACAAATCTTTTCAGAAAACGAAACAATTACAGCCCGCTGGGGATATTTTGTTAAATTTGATGCAAACAGCGCAAGCGGCACAATGAACCGCCAGTTCTTTGATGAAGGAACTGAACTTGCACTTACAGCAAATGCATTTAAAAAGCCAGGCTACGAGTTTGCAGGCTGGGCAACCAAAAAGGATGCAGCTAAGGCAGACATTGGAAACAAGGCAAAATACAAGCCAAATGCAAGTATTACACTTTACGCATTGTGGAAAATAAGTGACCATACCCCTTACAAAGTAGAACACTACCAGCAGAACATTCTGGATGATAACTACACACTCAAAGATACAGAAAACCTTGAAGGAACAACCTTTACCCAGACAGCCGCACAGTCAAAAACTTATACAGGCTTTACAGGTAAAACTTTTGACCAGAAAGAAATTGCCGCCGACGGAAGTACAGTTGTACAAATTTACTACGACAGAAACATAATTACATTTACTTTCGATTTTGATGGCGGTGAAAGTATTTCTCCAACAGAAATTAAAGGAAAATATGGTGCACCAATTGGTACAATTTCCGATCCTTCAAAGGCTAGCGAAATGTTTAAAGACTGGGAACCAGAATTACCGGAAACCTTTACAGAAAACGGAACATATAAAGCAACATGGAGAGCAAAGTATACAGTAACTTTTGACATAAACAGTACAGATACACAAAACCT
>JAZLFF010000020.1:0-44219 GCA_045615645.1 Treponema sp. | reverse complement strand
ATATGAAAGAAAAAATTTCTATGGTTTCAATTTATGCAATGAATGATATGATTATTCTTCTTTGTAATGAAGAAATTACTGATGATTTTATACATGATATTAGTTTATTAAATGCTGACAATAAAGAATTTGACTTAAGCAGAATTAATCAGGATTATGTTTCAAAATATTCTGTTTTAAAATATAAATTGAATTATCTAGAAGCAGTAGAATCTTATGTGGAATTAAAAACTAAGAAACAAAGAGAAATATCTAAAATTTTTAAAAATGCATTGTTAAGCGAAATTTCAAATAGATTAAATAATTATTTTTATGCGCCTAACCTTACAATAACTACAAAAGCTTTTAACAATAATATAATTATTTTTTCCGAAGAAAAAGTAAATGCTGAATTACTTCTAAACCATTTAATTTTAAATTTACGTGATGTTATTGAAAATTGTGCTGAATTAATTGAAGTTGAATACATTGGAAAAGCTGAAACATATAACGAAATTAAAGATTTCCTTAAGGTGGAATAATTTTGAATGTTGAATTTATTCAGGCAAAAAATGGTGAATTAACTGCTAAATTAAATTCAATTTTTTTACATTCCGCCTACTCGCCTTCAAATGAAGCAAATAGATTTATTAATAATCTTGAATGTAATTTTACACCAACTACTATTATTTTTTGTGAACCAGGGCTTAATTATCTTTTAAAATTTGCAAAATTAAGATTTTCAAATTGTAGTTTTGGAGTAATTCGTTATTCTTCCGATTTTAATGATTATAATTCTGAATATGATATTTCAATTTCTTCAAAAGATATCTCTAATAATTTTGATAATTTTCTTTTAAATAAATTAGGTGAAGAAAAGCTTTGTTCTTGCTTATTTATTTCCTGGGCTCCAACTTCAAAAGTATTTTCTGAAATGGATAATATTGTCTGGAGTTCTATAAAAAAAGCTACAGAAAAATCAAAAACCCTTTTAATTACTCGTGAATATTTTGAAAAAAAATGGTTTTTGAATACTTGCAAATTTATAAAAAATATAAAAAGTGGTTATTTATTAAAAGAAAAAATTTCACTTCCAGTATTAATTATTGCCTCTGGACCTAGTTTGAAAAAAAATTTGGAAATTATTGCAAAGTATCAGAAATATTTTTTCATAATATGTTTATCTTCAGCTATTTCAGTCGTTAAAAAAAGTGATATTGTGCCTGACTTATGTTTATCTACGGACGGTGGTTATTGGGCTGGAGAGCACTTAAAAACGTTAAAAAAATCATCTTTACCACTTGCCCTACCAACGGAAGGTTACTCTCCAATTTCAGTTTTGAATAATCGAATTATTCCACTTTTTTATAATGATGGTTTTTCTTATAAATTGCTTAAGCAGTTGAATTTTAAAGGTATAAAAGCAGAAAGAAATGGTACAGTTAGCGGAACTGCATTGGATTTTGCTTTGTCTAATTTTACAAACGATATATATTTTTTAGGTCTAGATTTATCTTCCGTAAAAGGATATCAGCATACTCAGCCTAACGAAATTGAATTAAATAATTCATTAAAAGATAATCGCATTTTTTCAAATGAAAAACGAGCTGCCATTGGAAGTTTTCCTTCAGCAAGCTTAAAAATATACGAAGAATGGTTTAAAAATAAAGAATTATTAAATCATAAAGTTTTTAGAGTAATTGAAAACGATGAAATAAATAATAAACTTGGACAAATTAAAGACCTTTCATCTCAAGAATTTTTAGAAATTTGTAAACTTTTAAAACAACAAAAAAACACTTTTAATGATTACTTTATTAAAACTGATTATAATTTTACAAATAAACAGATTTTAGATTTTATTACTACAGAAATTCAAAACGAAAATACACGTAAACTTTTATTTCCTTTAGACTATGTTTCCCTTTCTCACAACTCACTAGATTCAACTGCAATTCTTCAGAGAATAAACACTAAAACTGAAAAACTTTTATCAAAAATCAGGAAATTATTTAATGAAAATTAATTCACTATACACAGGCCAAATAACTACAAAAACAGGATTTATCATTCCGACAGTTTCAAATAATCGAACACTGGAATCCAAATATAATCCTGAACGTGAAGCTGACAATTTGCTATCTACCATTACTGAAAATTTTAATTTTTTCGTTATTTTTGGAATTTCCAGCGGATTATTTATTTCCAAACTTTCAATTAAATTTCCAAATTCAATAATTTTTTGTGTTGAAAATACAGACATAGATATTCAATTTTTGCAAACTTTTGAAGAAGTAAAAAAATTTTCTAATAATTCAAATATTATTTTTACTTCTGTAGAGGATTTACAAAATAAATTAATTCAATCCTATATACCTGCTTTACACGGAAATTTAAAACTTATAGAACTTTTCCCATGGGTAAACGAAAATAAAAATAATTATTCTTTTATTAAACAACAATTTGATGAAGCTTTAAAAATTATTTCTGCAGATTTTTCAGTTCAAGCACATTTTGGTAAAATCTGGCAAAAAAATATTCTTAAAAATTGTAATTTATTAAATAATTTTGTTTCGTTTTCTACAAATAAACAAAAAGCTGTTATTATTGCTGCAGGACCTTCTTTAGATGAACAAATTGATTATTTAAAAAATAATATAAATTCATTATATATGATTTCTACAGACACGGCCTATTCCACTTTAATAAAATATGAAATTTATCCTGAAATGGTAGTTTCAATCGATGGACAATTTATATCTCAAAAACATTTTATTCAAAATAAACAGAATTTATCTAAAACACTCTTTGCTTTCGATTTATGTGCAAATTTTTCGGCAGCAAATAACATTCCTAAAAAAAACAGAATTTTTTTTATTTCCGGACACCCTTTAAGTTCGTATATAAATAATCTTTTAAGTAATAAATTACCTTTTATTTATACTGGTTCTGGAACTGTTACAATTGCTGCCCTAGATTTTGCATTATTTTTAGGATTTAATCAAATTGAAGTTTTAGGAGCAGATTTTTCCTATAGAAATGGAAAACCTTATGTAAAAGGTACTTATTTAGAAGAAAATTTCAGTTTGGAAGAAAATAAACTTACAACAAGTGAAAAATCTTTTTGTAAATTAATGTATAGAACAGAAACTATAAAACTTTCAAATTCAATAATGACAACGTCCGTTTTAAACTCCTATAAAATCTCTTTTGAAGAATACTTAAAGTCAAAAAAATGTCCATTCGAATATAAAACTAATAAATATATAATTTCAAATCCTATTTCAAAAAAACAAATTATTTTTAACCTAAATTATTCACTTAATCTTTCAAATTTTTATTCAGAAGTTGAAAAAAGCTTTAATACGAACAATTATACTTTCTTGTTACCGTTAATCTCATATCTTCGAACAAAAAATCCGCAGTCAGATTTTGAAACCTTAGTCAAACTTGCATACTCTTATTTTGTAAGTTATAATAGATTATATGAAAAAAAATAAATTTTTAGTTTTTTATACAATTTTTGCTTCTATTATTTTTGTTGTTTCTTTAGTTTTTTTGGGATATAACCTTTACACTGAATACAGTCATGGCCCAGAACGTACAAAACGAAGATTTGAACATATGACAAATAGTATTCAAAAAATTTGTCAAACTCAATATAGTTCTGTAAATAATTTTAAAACTGATTTAAACAAAGCTGTTGGAGACTTATCTGATTTCTCTTTTTTAAAAATTCAAGAAAATAATAGAAATATTTTTATTTATCCAGAATCAAATGCAGTTTCTAATACCGATTCCAAATTAATTTCAAATTACAATTTTAGTTTTTCAATTAATGAAATTAAATATTCTGTTTCAGCTGATTTATATACATTAAGACCTTATTCAATTTATTATTATTCACGTATTTCCTTTTTAATCATTATAATTATTACAATTATTACTGCTATTTTAATTATTTATTATAATGTAAGTGATAAATCCGCAAAGCAAAGTTTAATTGAATCTAAAGAAAGTGATGAATCTGAAAGCAATACAGAAACACAATCAGAAGAAACTTCAGAAGAAATTATTGATGAATCAAATTTAGAAACTTCTGAATCAGAAATTACTGAAGTTGACAGTTTTGATGAAAAAACAGATGAATTAAATAATAATGAAATTGCTATTTTTGAAACTTCAGATGATTCAACTATAAAAAAAGAAAAAATTTCGTTACCATCTGAGGATTTTGAACCTGTAAAAATTGAAACTTTACCTTCCGAAGAACCAGAATCACCTTCAGGCCTATTCTCTCCTACTACAGGCTTAGGCTGGGAATCTTATTTAATTACTCGCTTAGACAATGAATTAAACAGAGCAATAAGTTCTGAATTTGATTTATCATTATTTGAATTTAAAATTCCTGGAATTAAACGGGATAATCCCAAAATTAAACAAATTGCAGATTTCTTAATATCTCAGTTTCAGTTTAAAGATTTAATTTTTGAATATAAAGAAGATTCTATTGTTGCAATAAAAATTAATATGATTTTGGATGATGCTCTTTCATTTGCAGATAAACTTTATGTTGAAATTGTTAATATTCTTGATCAAAGCAGCAAATGTTATATTGGTATTACAACTAGAACAATTCGTATGATTGCAAGTGACAGATTATTATTAGAAGCTGATGAAGCTATTGTACATGCGCAGGAAAATCCTGAAAATCCAATTATTGCATTTAGGGCGAATGCCGAAAAATACAGACAGTTTTTAGAAAATAAATAATTTTTTATTCCTCTTTGCTGTCAGAATTTTCTATTTCTTCATTTTTTTCAGATTCTTTTTCTGCTTTATCGGATTCTTCGTATTTTTTTGTTTCCTCAGTTTCAGCTTTTTCCTGCTCTTTTTCTGCAATTATTGTATCGATTGTTGATTGAAATTTTTTAATATTTTCACTGTCTGGAAAATCTCTGTTTAATAAAGCCATTGGAGCTTCTACATCAGTTAAATCTTTAGATAAAAGTTGAATTGCAATATAATTTTCAAGATATTCTTGATTTTCAGGTTGTAACTGTATTAATTCATTATATATTTCAAGCGCCTTTTTTGTATCTCCTTGCATTGCATAAATATAAGCTATGGAAGATTTTACGGAAGCATTTTCTGGATCACGTTCCAAAATTTTTCCGTACATCTTTGCGGCTTCATTCCAATTAGACATTAATGCATATGTTTTTGCCAATTTATAATATGAAGCCCAATACAATGATTTTTTTTCTAAACACAATTTATAATATGTTACAGCTTTATCGTATTTTTCCAAATCAAAATACATATCAGCTATATTCATATATTCATTGTATGTATTTTCCCGGACTTTATTTGAATCTCCGGGAATTGGAATTGGTTTTGAGGCGCAAGATGTAAATAGAGCTAAAGTTAATATATTAGCCCAAAACAATTTTTTCAATTTCATAAAGTTGTGATTTATATAATCCTGAAATATTATGACCATAATCGGCAATAAGTTGAATCATGTTACGAGGAGCATCCTTTGTATCGCAACCGTTAAGTCTGTCTCCTGCATCACCAAGACCTGGCATAATATATGCTTTTTCGTTCATTACAGGATCCATCCAAAGTGTATAGCAAGTACAATTTTCCAAAGCTCTTGTAACACGAATAGAACCTTTTAATGTAGAAATAGTATTAAAGAATGCAATTGATTTAGGATGAACTCCCTGACTCTGTAAATATTTTACTACAGTTACAAGTGAACCTCCTGTAGCATTCATTGGGTCTGCAAAAATCAAATCTTTTCCATCCAAATCAGCCAAATTAAAGAAAGATTTATTTAAATCCATTATGTATTCCATGTTAGATTCATTTTTTGTATCGTTTCTACTGATTTTAAATAAAGCGAAAGGAGTTTTGTATCCATGTGAAGAATATTCTTGAATTTCTTTTGACATAATCATACTTGGAAGTAAAGCACCACGTAACATTACACAAACTGCTGTATTTTCAATTTTCTTATCAATATCTGGAATTTTATGAACTGCATAATTCTGAACTGGGAAAGTTACAGGAGTTTTTACAATCATATGACCTTTTTTATCACTATGCTGATCAGTATATGCCATGCGGAAAAGCATTTCATAAGCTCTCTGACTGTAATACATAAATTCCTGATGATCAGTTTTTACATCTCTTAATTTAGAAATTACACGAGAACATTCAGCATGTGCACCTTCTTCAGTTACAAAAGAATATACTTTTATATTAGGATGTTTTGCACATATACTTTGCATTTCATGTCCAAGTTTATCGTAACCTTCAATAATTTTTTCTTCATTAACAGGTTCAAAGCTTTTCATTGTTTCCTTGAACATAATATCAAGCTTTTTTAAGTCAGCCATATCTTCAGCTGTTAAATATCCGTCCAAATCTTCTGCTTTTAAAATAATTTTGTCTTGTTCCATCTTTTAATCCTCTTAAATATTAAATAATTGATATAATTGTTTTTTGTTCAATTTAATACCAGTTATATTTAATTCCGTTTCACCAATTACTTTTGTTTGCGAATCTGTTAAGCCAAAAGCAAGTGACAAAAGAGATTTTCCAACTTTTCTAAATTTATCATTCTTAAAATTAAAATACAAATCTAAAATATATTGATCTGTATATTCTTCATCTATTTTGAATGAACCTTTAACATTAAAAAGTTTTAAGTCCAGCTGAGAACCTGTTAAAGTTGATAGAAAAGATTGAGGCTTGTTTGCGTAAAAATGTATTGAATTATCTGTATTTGACAACCAATCGTACATTTCTTCATCAAAATCTGAAAAACTTTCCGATATATCAATATTAGAATCAAATGAAATATTATTTATTGTATCAAATTTATTTATCATGCCAGTAATATTTCTTCCAGCACATATAATTTGATTTGATGGAAAACAAAGCTGTAATTCACTTATGTTTACGTGATTGTATAATTTATATTCATTATCTGAATCATTCGGTTTGTAAGTATTTACATTCCATCCATTTTTTTTGTTTAAAATTTTTGCAACATATTTTACCGGAATATCACCTGAAACAGACAATTGATATTCCATGTTATTTTTTTTGTGATTTATTCCACAATAAACAGTATTTATTCTATCTACTAATTGCTGAATATCTTTTTGTGTAAGATTTTTATAAGCATTATTAATAATTGTTTCTAACAGTTGGGGATCAGCGGATTTTGGTATTGTAATATAAAATGCACTTTCATTATCTAATAAATCAATAGCATTAACAGGTAAGCCAGAAGGTACTGATTTACACCCTGTTAATGCGAGAATTATTAAAAAGATAAAACCATGCAGTTTATGCTTTTTCAACAACAATACTCCATTTTTTATCATCAGCTTCAACAGCAGTAGCTTTTGCAATAGAAGCTGCCCAATTGATTGAAGAAGCTAAAGTTTCGTTTGAAATGAAATCTGTAAACATTTTGTATGCAGCTTCAAGATCAGCATCTCCACTTACTGTAAGTTTGATTCTATCTGTAACTTCAAATCCGCTTTCCTTACGAAGATTCTGAATACCGCGGATAAGATCACGAACGTAACCTTCTTTTTTAAGTTCATCCGTAATTTTTGAATCAAGCCCTACAGTTAATGTACCTTCATTCAAAACTTTAAGATCATCTTTTTCGAAACGATCAACAATTACTTTTTCAGCATCAAGTTCAACTGATTTACCTTCAACTTCAATTGTAAGCTTTGTTCCATCAAGAATTGACTGAATCTGATCTGAAGTTAATGTTGCAATAATACTTGCAGCTTGTTTCATTAAAGGTCCAAGCTCTTTTCCTAGAACCTTGAAATTTGCCTTTGCTTTATATTCAACAAGTTCATCTTCACGTTCGTGGAAAATTACTTCTTTTACATTTAATTCTTCGCGAATACAATCTTCCATTTCGGTAAGAACTTTCTTTTCGTTAGCATTTCGAGTAACTAAAGCAACACTTGCGAGTGGCTGACGGTTTTTAAGATTAAATGTATTACGTAAACTGTGTCCCATTGAAACAGCTTTCTGTACAGTAGTCATCTTAAATTCAAGGTCTTCGTTAATCCATTTTTCATTTGGAACTGGATAATTACAAAGATGAACAGACTCTTTATCATCTTCATTTTTAAGATTAAGCCACATGTTTTCTGTAATGAAAGGAACAAATGGAGCTGCAACCTGAGCAAAAGTCTTAAGAGCAATATAAAGTGATTCATAAGCTTCTGCTTTATCATTATCGTTTTCAGATTTCCAAAAACGACGACGGCTTCGGCGAATATACCAGTTATTTAATTCATCTATAAACTTAACGATTGGATCAATTGCTCCTGATAAATCGTAAGAATCAAGAGAAGTTGAAACATCTTTTATAAGTTTTTGTGTAATTGATAAAAGCCATGCGTCCAAAGGATTTGAAGGGGTTTTATTATCAAACATATGTCCAGTTGGAGATACTTTATCAATATTTGCATAAGTTACAAAGAATGAATAAGAGTTCCACAATGGAATGATAATTGATTTTAATACATCGCGAACACCTTCATCTGAATAACGGATTTCGTCTGCTTTTACTACAGCGGAATGCATTAAGAACAAACGAATAGCATCTGCACCAAACTTGTTGATTGCTTCTACAGGGTCTGTGTAGTTTCGTAAAGATTTAGACATTTTACGTCCATCAGAAGCAAGAACAATACCGTTTACAATACAGTTTTCGAATGCAGGCTTGTCGAACAATTCAGCAGCTAAAACTGTAAGTGTATAGAACCATCCACGAGTCTGATCGAGACCTTCTGAAATGAAGTTTGCAGGGAAGTTCTTTTCAAATTTATCTTTATTTTCAAATGGATAATGTACTTGAGCATAAGGCATTGAACCTGATTCGAACCAGCAGTCAAATACTTCTGGAATACGCTTCATTGTGCCTTTTTTACATTTTGGACATGTAAATGTAATTTTATCTACATACTGTTTATGTAAATCTTCAGGGTAAGTTCCACTTAACTCTTTTAATTCCTGTCTGCTACCAACACAAAGAACATTTTTACATTCAGGATCATCACATCGCCAGATTGGAATTGGGTTTCCCCAGTATCTGTTTCGGCTTACTGCCCAGTCTCGACTTCCTGCGAGCCATTTACCAAAACGTCCTTCTTTAATGTGTGAAGGCTGCCAGTTAATTTGAGAGTTAGCTTTTAATAATTTATCATGATTATCTGCAACTTTAACAAACCAAGAACCAATTCCACGGTAAATTAAAGGTGAATTACAGCGCCAGCAGTGTGGATAAGAGTGAAGAATCTGATCTTTCTTTACAAGCTTACCTTCTGTTTTAAGACGGATAATAATATCTTTATCGCAGTCCTTAACAAAACGACCTTCGTAATCTACAACAGGTTTTGTAAACTTACATTCAGCGTCAATTGGTTCAACTTCTGGAACACCACTTCCAGCAAATACTTTATGGTCGTCTTCACCAAAAGCTGGTGCAATATGAACAATACCAGTACCGTCTTCCGTAGAAACGTATTCTGCATTGAACATGCGGAAAGCACCTTTTTCGCACTTAAGTTTAGATTCTTCTTCGCAAACTTTTGGATCTTTTAATGAAGCAAAATATGGGAACAATGGTTCGTATTCTGCACCAATAAATTCACTACCTTTATGGCGGTAGATAATTTCATATTCTTCCTGATTTTTGTAGTAAGCAGCAAGACGAGCTTCTGCAAAAATGTAGTAATCGCCAGAATCCTTATCAAGAATTTTTACGTAATCAATATCTGGACCCATACAAAGTCCGAGGTTTGAAGGAAGTGTCCAAGGAGTTGTTGTCCAGGCAAGGAAGTAAGTTTTTCCGTTTGCCATATCAGGATCTTTTACACCGTCTGGAGCTTTTGTAATCTTAAAGCGAACAGTTACAGTTGTATCGTTTACATCTTTGTAACCTTGTGCAAGTTCGTGTGTAGAAAGAACTGTAGAACAACGTGGACAGTATGGAAGAATGTATTTTCCTTCGTAAATAAGTCCTTTATCCCAAAGAGATTTTGCAACCCACCAGATAGATTCCATAAATTCTGGATTCATAGTTTTATAATCGTTGTCAAAATCTACCCAACGGCCCATACGAGTAATTGTTTTTCGCCATTCAGAAGTGTAACGTAAAACTGAAGCTCGACAGGCATCGTTGAATTTATCAATTCCGTAATTTTCAATTTCGTGTTTAGAGTTTAAGCCAAGTTCTTTTTCAATTAAGTTTTCTACTGGAAGACCGTGACAGTCCCATCCAAAACGGCGTTCAACTCTTTTACCTTTCATTGTCTGGTAACGAGGAATAATATCTTTAATTGTAGATGGAATAAAATGTCCAAAGTGTGGAAGACCTGTAGCAAATGGTGGTCCGTCATAAAATACAAAGTCCTCTGCCCCTTCTCTTTGGCTTACAGACTTTTTGAAAATGTCTTTATCTTCCCAAAATTTTAAAACTTCTTCTTCTTGTTTTGGAAAATCTACTTTTGGATCAACTGGTTTGAAACTCATTTATTATCCTCTTTTTTTTCATAAAATACAATTATTTTAGTATCTTAGATTTAATATAATCTATTCATAATAGCATAAACATGTAGTTTATTCTATATAGATTTATGTGTAATTTGTACAAATAGCCTTATTGACATAAATTGCAGAATTGTCATAATTACTATTAGATTTATTGCTATGGAGGGTTTTAGGATAAATATGCTTTTTAGAACAAAACAAAAAGTAATTCCAATTTTTTTTGCTTCTGATAATAATTATGCACCGTATTTAGCAGTAACTTTAAAATCTTTATTAGTAAATGCTTCAAAGGAATACTTTTATAAGATTCATATTCTAACTTCTAACATGAAGGAAGAAATCCAAAATAAAATAAAGAAAATGGAAACTTCCTATGCTTCCATTGAATTTTATAATTTGTCAGACAAACTTGAAAAAATTAAAGAAAAATTTCATTTACGTGATTACTATTCAATTGAAACTTATTATAGATTTTTCATTTCGGATCTTTTTCCTGAATATGACAAAGTTTTATATTTGGATTGCGATATTACAATTTTGGGTGATATATCCGATTTGTATTTTACAAATATCTCAAATTATTTAGTTGGCGCAGTTCAAGAACAGGTAATGAACCATTATGATGCATTTGGTAATTATGTAGAACAAGCTCTAAATATTAAAAGAAAGCAATATTTTAATGCTGGAGTTTTGTTAATAAATACTGCAATGTTCAGAGCTTGTAATATTATAAAAACTTTTTTTAACTTAATAGACAGATTTACTTTTAGAATTACACAAGATGAAGATTATTTGAATGTAATATGCAAGGATAAAGTTCGTTATTTGGATTTAGGCTGGAATAAAATGCCTTTTGAAGAAATTGGCTTTGACAATGTTGATTTACAGCTTATTCATTACAATTTAGGTTGGAAACCTTGGCATTATGAAAATGTTTTATACGAAGAATATTTTTGGGAATATGCTTATCAAACCGAATTTTATGATTTTATTAAAAATGAACTTAAAACTTATTCAAATGAAAGAAAAGAAAAAGATAAACTTTCCTTCCAACTTCTACAACAGCTTGCAATAGAAGATTCAAAAGACTTTTTTAATTACAGGCGTTCAATTAAACGAGATCTTCAGCATAATTACCTTCAGCGTAGCATAAATAATATTACTAAAATACCTGTATTTAAAAATATTTCAAGAATTATTACAATTAAGAAACAATTTATTACATATTCATTTATTAAATATATAAAAAAAATTGTCTCTATTTTTATAAATATATAATTTTGAGAAAAGCTTATGAATGAAGAAACGAATATCATTAAAAAAGATGAAAGTCGTCTGAAAATTTTACAGAAAATAGACGAATTTGAAAAAAAGGAATGGTGGTCAAAAGATGTTGAAGATGATCCACCTACAATTCCACTAACTCCAGACAAAGTTGATTACCTTAATGAAAAATTCATAAATAAACTTTTATCCTTTTTTATAAATATTAAAGCTTATAAATTTATAGAAAACCTTATTTCTAAAAAACAACTAATTATTAAAGAAATCAAAGGTATTGAAAATTTTGAAACTTTGTTAAATCAAGGATTTATTATTACTTGTAATCACTTTAATGCTTTTGATAATTTTGCAATTCATTATATGGTTCATCCTTATATTGGCACAAAACTTTACAAAATTATTCGCGAAGGTAATTTTACTAATTTTCCTGGACTTTATGGATTATTTTTCAGACATTGTAACACTTTGCCGTTAAGCAGTAATTTTTCTACAATGAAGAAATTTTTGTCTGCCATAAAAGTTTTGCTTAATCGCGGTGAAAAAATTCTCATTTATCCAGAACAGGGAATGTGGTGGAATTACAGAAAACCTCGTCCACTTACAAATGGAGCTTTTAAATTTGCTGTTGATAATAATGTACCGATTTTGCCAGTTTTCATTACAATGAATGATTCAGAATTAATTGGTTCAGACGGATTTTTTATTCAAGAATATACAATTAATGTTCTTTCGCCTATTTATCCTGATGCAAATAAATCAAATAAAGAAAACATTGAATATATGAAAAAATTAAATTATGAAAAATGGGTTCAATGTTATGAAGATTTTTACAAAATTCCTTTAGTATACAATAAATGAGGCAAATGTATGGCTTTATATTTAATTTCAATTATTGGCGGCGACGCTTTAATATTTTTACTTAATTTTTTATTTAACAAGAATACCGAACTTTTATCACTTATTATTTGGGCAGTTTTATCACCTGTAATTTTAATTACCTGGGATGGAATTATTGCAACATTTATACGAAGATGTTTACCTAACAAATGGTATGATTATAAAGTTAGTTTTAGAAAAGTTTCTAAAAAAGAATGTCGCTTTTATGATTTTTTACATATTAAAAGCTGGAAAGACAAAGTTTTGGAACTTGGAGTTTTTACTTCCTTTAGTAAAAAAAATATTGCTGATCCTCACAGTCGTGAATATATTGAACGATTTATTCTAGAAAGTAATTACGGCTGGTCAATTCATTTATGGAATGCAGTTTTAGGTTTTGCAGTAATTTTTATTTTTCCTTCCGCTTTAAAACTTTCTTTTGGAATTCCTGTTTGTATAATAAATTTTATTTTGAGCATATTACCTTTTATGATTTTACGTTACAATTCTCCACGCTTATACAAAATCCGAGATATTCTTGAAAAGAAGGAAAATCGTCAGTAAAAAATTATATTTACTATTTTTTCCAAAGTTCCATTTTCATACTGATTAAATTTGTAACTTCTTCTTCAACTTTTGAAATGCCCATATTTACTAAATGCTCAGTCATTTTTTTCCATTCAGCATCAAAGTTTTCCTCTGAACCAATAATCATTTTAATTAAAGAATCTTTTACATAATCATCCGCTTCATTAATTAAATCTTTCATTGGAGTACTTAACGGATATTGCCAAACTTGCCCGTGCTTTGAAACTCCTAATTCCTGACTTGTAGGGAACAAATCCGGCCAGCATTCAGCACCATAGGCTTTTAAAGTTTCTTTTTCAGCAATATTGTATTTTTTTATAATAATTTCGCGATTCGTTTTTCCCAACGGATTTCCCGTAGAATCAATAAAACCGGCTCCACCTTGCGGAAACGGATAAACCCAGTGACCAATACCTCTAGTTTCATCAATTGAAAGTGAACTAATTCTGTGCCCTGTTCCATCATAAAAATAATCTTCACCTTCAATTCCCCAGTTAGTAAGAATTTGAGCTTGTTCCGAACACATCCAATCTAAAAATTTAAATGCTCTTACAGGATCTTTACAATTTTTGGAAATGGCAATCCCCCAGCCTCCTGAAAATCCATAATCTTTTAAAGTTGGATCTTTATATTTTTCGTCTGCAGTAATTGGAAGGTATGCAAAAGTACGTTCGGCCATATCATTTTGAACAAGGCCATTTTGAAGGTCGCCTAAACCCCAGTAAGGATATGCAGTACCAAGAACGCAACCCGAAGCAATTTTTGACTTCCACAAATCTTCGGTTTGAGTAAAACTTTCTGGATCTAAAAGTCCTTCATGGTAAATTTTATTTAGCCACTTGTAAAATATTTTCATTTCTGGATACAAAAATTTGTAAGTAGCTTTCATTGTATTTTGATCAACAATCCACTGTCCGTCATCAGGATAACCGATTAAATAATTTCCAGGATTTGAAAGACTTAAAAGCCAGTACCAAGTGTCAGTTAGTAAAGATAATCCGAGTGTGTTTTTACCATTTATTACAGGATATTTTTTCTTATAAGCTAACAAAAGGTTTTCATAATCATCCAGGGTTTTAATTGATGGATAACCAAATTCTCTTAAAACGGCATTTTGAATTTGTAGATTCCCTGAAATTTCCATAATGCTAGTTTTTACTTCATAAGTTCCAACTGAATATATGTGCGGATCTTCCAAAGTATTACGTAATTTTACAATTTGATTACCATAAAGTTTTTTGATGTTTTCTCCATATTTTTCAATATAATCGTCAAGTGGAATAACAGCTCCAACTTCTATTAAGCTGCTTAAATCACCTTTTGCAAAAATTAAATCCGGATAATTTCCATTTGCAATAAGAATTTTTATACATTCATTTAATTCTGTAGTTCGCGGAATTAAATCCAGATAAACATTTGTAAGCTTTGTAATTTCTTTAGCAATAACATCATCAAAAAGTTCAGGCTCCATCAAATCTACTGAAAAAAACGAAAACGTAACGGGCGGTTCATTTTTTAGTAAAGCTGATTTTCCCTTACAACTGATAAGTAAACTTATAGAAAACAAAATAGTTAATATTTTAATTTTATTCTGATTCATTTTTACCCTGACTTTTATATTCTTTTGGCGTTAATCCAGTACTTTTTTTAAATTTCATAAAGAAATAATCAGTATTTGAATAACCTACAATTTTTGATATTTGATAAATACGTAATTCTGTTGTTCTAAGCATTTCTTTTGCTTTTTCAATTCGAATATTATCAAGATAAGCGTTAAATTGCTGTCCTGTATGTTTTCTGAATTTTTTTCCGAGATATGCACTATTACAATTAAACATATCTCCCAAAGCTTCAAGTTTTAAGTCATTTGAATAATTTGAATTAACATAAGCAATTACTTTTACAATTACTGAATCGGCCGTATTAAAATTGAAATTTTCAATAAAATTATTCAGTTCTTTTTTAAACGCAATAAAGGCTTCCTCATAAGTTTTCATTTTTAAAATTGTTTGAACTACATCAAAGGTTTCACCATCTACAATTTCGCGTTCCGGATATTTTGATTTTAATGCATTACGTAATTCCAAAATACAGTAAATCATATTCTTTTTTGTAACTGATTCATCTCCTGCTAAATTAGAAAAAACTTTATTTAATTCGTCTTCGGTCTTTTTTAATTTTTGTTTATCGTAAGTTTCAATACTAAAAAGAAGTTCTTCAATTTTACTTTTTAATAATTCCTGATCAACTTCAATATTTGTAGAAACTAATTTTTCTTTTGAAATGTAATGCTGATTAGAAATAAAAAACAAGTATTTTTGAATATCTTTAGTTTCTTTATAAGACTGAACAATTCCTTCAATTCCAAGCCTGCTTTCACTTAAACAGATAAAAGTTCGTCCATTTGAAAGTTTTGCAGAGCGTTCAAGACAATTTTGAACGGCAACATCATTTGTTGTTTTTAATACTATTACGATTGTATTATTTAGTGAAATTAAAACTCTTGAAAAAAATGAAAAATAATTATCTAGAGATTTTTCTATATCGGAAAGCGTACGATTATGCACAAAATTACAATCTAAAAGAATTACTTGATAATTTGATTCAGAATGATTCTCAAAAAATGGAAGGCGCTCGTACTTAATTACAGGATTTATTTTTCCATTTTGAAGCAACTGTAATATACAATCTTTTGTTTGCAAAATATCAGCTTTTATTGAAGCTTCTGTAAGATTTTTATGCTCGTTTATATCCTCTGCAATTTGTAATACAGTTTTTTGTAATTCATCTTCGTCTACCGGTTTTGAAATATATGCTTTTGCTCCTAGATTTATTGCTTGCTTTGCATATTCAAAATCCGCATAACCAGAAAGAATGACAATTGAAGGAAATTCAAAATTATTTTTTTTGCTGTATTCATTTATTTGCGAAAGAATTTCAATTCCAGTTAATCCTGGCATTCTAATATCAAGAATTACAAGATTTGGCTGTAAATCTATAATTTGATTTAATGCATCTTTACCATTGGAAGCTTCGCCACAAATTTTATAACCGCACTTTTCCCAATCTAAAATACATTTCAAGCCGTTCCTAATTGATTCTTCATCATCAGCAATTAATACTTTTAATAATTCCATACTATATTTTCCTTTACTGTATTATTGTCATTGTGACACAAGTTCCTTCGCCAAATTCGCTTTCAATATTTAAACCAGACTCTTCACCGTAAAATAATTTAATTCTAGAATTTACATTATATATTCCAATGGAAGAATTATCATCTTCTTTCGGATTTTTTAATTTTTCTTTAATTTCTTCAAGTTTAATTTCATCAATTCCACAACCATTATCTTTTACTGTAATTGTAAGGCAATTTTTTTCCTCACGCATTTCATTATTTATAAGAATGTAGATAAATCCGCCTGAAACTCTGTTTTCCATTCCGTGACCAAAAGAATTTTCAACAATAGGCTGAATTAGTAATGGTAAAATCATAAGGTTTGAAATATCGCACATTGTTACAACATCATAAGAAATTCTTTCACCAAAACGCATATGTTGAATATCAAGATAATTTTGAATGGCTTTAATTTCGTCTAAAAGTGGGACGGGTTTTCCTTTGACTGAAAGATTATACCTTAGTAACGATGCTAAAATTTTTAACATTGTTGCAATTTCTTTATCTCCAGTTGCAAGTGATTTCATACGAATTGTTTCGAGTGTATTAAATAAGAAATGTGGATTTATTTGATTCGAAAGCATTTTAAAGCTCATTTCACTTTGTCTTGCTGCAATCTGTTCTTTTTCCAGATTCTGCTTATAAACTTCATCAATTAAGTTTTTTATATTGCAGGACATTTCATAAAGCTTTGAATAAATCATCTGGAATTCGTCTGAACCACCAATAGTTGGACTAATTTCAAAATTATTATTTACCATGTTTCCAATTTCATTTTGAACCTTTTTTACGCGTCCGTTTATGTAAGCAGAGTACATAACAATAACGAAAAAGGATAAGCCCATAAGCAAAAGCAAAACTAATCCGGAAAATAAAATAACAATATGAACGGATTTGAAAAGTTGAAAAATTGGAATAATATACATAATTGTAAATTTTAACGAAACTGAATTATTCGGATGAAAATTTACTGCAAGAATATCAACCTTTTCTGTCCGTAATTTTGTACGAATCTGTTTTTTAGTTGAAATTTCATTTTTACTTAAAAGATTTAAAATTTTTTCTTCATCAACTTCCGTTAAACTTTTTGTAGAATATAAAATTTGATTATTAAACTCTACAATTGTTTCATATATTTGATTACCAAGTATTTTTTTCATTGCTTCTGTACTAATATTTATAACAAGAACGCCAACAAATTTTCCATTTGAAGAATTCCATATGGAACGTATTAAACTTAAGTAAGATTTATTAGTTATTGAATCTTTTTTATACACCCAAAACGGCGCACCTTTAAAAAGACAGGCATTTTCATACCATTTTTCGTTTTTAACTTGTTCAGTTGTTTTAATTATAAAAGAATTGTTTAATAAAGACTGATTATCTGTGTATATACGAAAATTAGCAACTACGTCGTAAGTATGAAGATAATTGTCCATAAAGGAAAGGTTTGCATAATCTGAATAAACATCTTGAATATCCGTATAATTTTTTAGAATAACATCCTGAATCTGTTTATTAACATAAATACGGTCAGATAAAGTTCGTATATCATTTAATGTATTTGTAAATGTATTTTCGGTTTGGACCAAACTTGTCTGCACTTTTTCAAGTTCGTTATTATACATTGTTTTGTAAACATAAGCACAGTAGATTATTGAGATTACAAAAAATGGAATCA
Source organism: Treponema sp. (assembly GCA_045615645.1). Classification (GTDB taxonomy): domain Bacteria; phylum Spirochaetota; class Spirochaetia; order Treponematales; family Treponemataceae; genus Treponema_D. The sequence continues at coordinate 26,028 of JAZLFF010000020.1, read as the reverse complement.
GAAATACTGAAAAGAATAAAAATAAAAGACTTTTTTTAATTGGAACCTGAATTAAAATATTCCGGATTTTTTCCTTAATTTTTGCCATAATTTAATTATAGCACACTTTTTATTTATTTAAATCTTTTGGTCTTGGTCCAAATTCTTTTTGACGTTTTCGAACTTCCTGAATTAAAACGTTATCTTTTTCGAGTAAATCAATTAAATCCCAGTGCCAGTTTAAATCATCTGGAGGAAATAATGGTGGCGGATCAGGTTTTCTTTTGGAATTTTGTTCTTTTACAATCTGCATTAAATCTTCAAAGGTTTTATGTTCTGCAAGCTGGTACAAATACGGTTCCTTATCTAAAACTAAAACACTATTATCCAAACTCCAAATAAAATCATCTTTTTTAATTTTTTGGGGTGGTTGAATATTTCTTACTTTTTTACTACGTCCACTAACACAAGAATACAAGGTATTTCCACATTTAATATGTCTTGGAACTGTATAACTTTTGCCATTATAAGTAAAAGTCGCATTTTCAGAAGAAAAATCCATATCAGTTTTCCAATAGCGAATATTAAAAAGGTTCTCTTCATCAATAATAAACCCTGCAATATTTTCAGGGATTTTTTGCTGTGCTATTTTAATTCCCTCAGAAACTGCAACTCCGCGGTAAAATTGAGGATTTTCTGAGTCTTGTACAAGGAAGTCCAAATAAAGCTGATTATTTATTTTACAAACTGGAATTTTATTACTTTGCGATTTTGAAAATTGTAAGCAGACAAATCCGGTCCAGCAGTCTTGTGTTTTGTAAATTTCTTCAAAACTAATTGCAATATTTTCGGCTTTTTTTGTTGTTCCTGAATTAACCGCACGTTGAACTTTTTCATTATACTCTGCAGGTTCTGCTGTACGGTCTATATACCATCCGTAATATTCTTTAAGCAAAACTACGAGTTCAGGATTTTTATCGTCAGGATATTGTTCAAAAAAAACAAATCTATCCTTACCTTCCCAAATACCTTCCAACTCTAAAGGCATATCAAGAGAAAACACAGGAAAAATTAAAAATAAAGCCAGACCGACTAAAAATCCTTTTCTCATAAGTAGAATATCGGTCTTTTTTAAGCTATACTTTACATATGACATATTTAGCAAAAATTGGAGAGCTTACTTTAAAAGGCTCAAACATTCAGGAATTTGAAAATTTATTAAAACATAACGCAGCAAAATGTTTGGAAGGACTTGGTTGTAAAATAAATTTACGTGCTGGACGTTTGTATATAGAATGCGAAGAGGAATATTCACAAAAGGTTGAATTTCTTCTTAATCATTTAATTGGAATTACTGGCTGGGCAAAAGTTAGCGTTTGTGAAAAAAATATTGAAGCCATTAAAAAAACTGTATATGAACTTGCAAAAATTGAAGCTGATAAAGGATGTAAAACTTTTAAAATTGACGCAAGACGTTCTGATAAAGGTTTTCCAATGAATTCTTATGAAATTTGTTGCGAAGCTGCCGGTGATGTTGAAGCAATTATGAAAGTTGATGTTCATAAACCAGATACAACAATTTATGTTGAAGTTCGTGAAAAATGCTTTGTTTATGTTGATGCAAACGTTGGATGTCGCGGACTTCCTGTTGGTTCTAGCGGAAAAGGACTTTTACTTTTAAGTGGAGGTCTCGATTCTCCGGTTGCAGGTTACCGAATGCTCAGACGTGGAATGAAAATTGAATGCTGTTATTTCCATTCTTATCCGTACACTTCAGAAGAAGCAAAACAAAAAGTTGTAACACTCGCTCAAAAACTTGCATATTATGGAATTACAACTTATCTCAATGTTATTCCTTTTACCGAAGTTCAAATGAAAATTAAGGAAAAAGCTCCAGAAGCGTGGTCAACATTAATGCTTAGAGTTTGTATGATGAAAGTTGCAAATATTCTCGCAAACCGCTGCAATGCTAAATGTATTATCACCGGAGAAAGTGTTGGGCAAGTTGCAAGTCAAACCATAGAAAATATGACCGTTACTGAACATTTTGCTGAGTTTCCTATGATGCGTCCGTTATGCGGTATGGATAAAGAAGAAATTATTAAAACGTCTGAATTTATAGACACCTACGAAACTTCTATTCTTCCATATGAAGACTGTTGTGTATTATTCAGCCCACGTCATCCAGTTTTACGAGGAAAACCAGAAGAAGCTGAAGAAATATATAAAAAACTTGAAGTTGATGAATTAATCAAAAAAGCTTATTCGGAACGTGAAATTGTAAAACTTACATTTGACGGCGAAATTGAATGGAAAACAAAAAATAATGAAGATTAATAATTATAATTGTTAAAAAAGTATTTTTTTTGGGAGGAAGAATAAAGATTATTAAGTTCAAAGTAAATCTTTATAGAGTATTTTTATGAAAAAAGATGATAAAGAGAAAATATTTACTTTACTAAAAAAAGCTGATGCTTACATAAACGGATATTCTTCTCAAAATTTTTTAAAAACTTATGAATTTTTTGATGATGTTAGTTCAGAAATCGAAAGTAATAAACAAATTCAAAATATAAATACTTTACAGTTTCAACAAGACAATAATCAGCAAACTCAAAGTAACAACAATGTAGACTCCCCTTCCAAACTCTCAGGCGGTCTTACACTAGAAGAATTAAATTCCAAAATTATTCGCTGCACACGCTGCGGACTTGCCCGAACTAGAAATAATGTAGTACCTGGACAGGGAGTTGAAAAGCCGTTAGTAATGGTTATTGGAGAAGGACCTGGGTATGATGAAGATATGCAAGGTTTTCCATTTGTAGGAAAAGCCGGAATGCTTTTAGACAAAATGCTAGCTGCAATTCAACTTGACCGCAAAACTAACACTTACATTGCAAATATAGTAAAATGCCGTCCACCAGAAAATCGCGATCCATTTCCAGATGAACAGGCTGCCTGCATTTCCTTTTTGGAAGCTCAAATCCATATTCTAAAACCAAAAATGATTTTATGTATGGGGCGAGTTTCCGGCCACAAACTTTTGAATATAGAAACTCCAATGGGCGAAATGCACGGAAAATTATACGAATATAACAATATTCCAGTTATGGTTACATACCATCCGAGCGCACTTTTACGAAATCAAGATTTAAAACGCCCTGCTTGGGAAGACTTAAAAATATTCCGCAAAAAATTGGATGAACTTTGCCAATGATGTATCTGGAAATTATTTTAAACTTACCAGTTAATCAAGGGTTTACTTATTCCTATATTCCTCCAGAAAATGAAAAACCCGAACTTATTCCTCAAATCGGTAAACGAGCAGAAATAATGTTCGGAAATAAAAAAACTGAAGGCTTTATAATCAATATTTCACAAACAATTCCAAAAAATTGTCCGGTTGATGAAACAAAAATCAGACCAATTAAACGAATCTTAGATAAAGAACCTCTTTTTGGTCCTGATATGATTGAAATGGCAAAATGGATTTCGCATTATTACCTTTGTACTTTTGGAGAAGCTGTTTTTTCAATGATTCCAAGTGGAAGGCGCGACTCAAGTGCCGGAGGATTTGCCTTTGAGGAAGAAATTTCAACTAAAACAGATATCCAGCTTTCGGAAGAACAGCAAACAGCAGTACAAGAAATTCTTTCCAGTAAAGATTTTTTCCACTATTTGTACGGTCCTACAGGAACTGGCAAAACGGAAGTATTTTTATCATTGGCAGATAAAATCCTTGAAATGGGAAAAGGAGTTATTTATCTTGTACCAGAAATTGGACTAACCGGACAAGTTGCAAAAGCAGTTGCAGAACGTTTTGGAAACACCGCTGCAATTTTACATTCAGGTCTTACGCCTTCACAAAGACTTGGAGAATGGCACAGAATTATGCATAAAGAAGCGAGAGTTGTAGTTGGTGCCAGAAGTGCCATTTTTGCTCCAGTTCCTGATCTTGGCCTTGTTATTATTGATGAAGAACATGATGGTTCTTATAAGTCAGGAAATAATCCGCGCTATCATGCACGTCAAGTCGCCATGCACCGTTGTACTCAGCTTAAAATTCCATTAGTAATGGGAAGTGCAACTCCTTCAATTGAAGCATGGCATGGTATGTATAAAGGGATTATTAGCAGACACCTTCTTTCAAAACGTTTAGCAGGCGGTCAAATGCCTAAAATTGAATGCATAGACTTAAACCTTTTTCCAAATACCGGCTGCATTTCAAAACCTCTTGAAGAAGAAATCACAAAAACCTTGAATAATAAACACCAAGTTATTCTTTTTTTAAACAGACGAGGTTTTACACATTTTTTTCGATGTAATTCCTGTGGTTATGAAATTGTCTGCAAAAACTGTTCAGTTCCTCTCACTTACCATAGAAATGAAAACCGTTTACGCTGTCATTATTGCGGCTGGTCAATTTTACCACCAGAAAGTTGCCCTGACTGTGGTTCACTTGATATTGGTAGTTCCGGATTTGGTACTGAATTTATTGAAGCTGAAACCCGTGCAAAATTTCCAAATGCCAAAATCATTCGCTTAGACACTGATGCCTTAAAAAATAAGGAACAGCTGCTTTCATTGCTTGAAGATTTTAAACAGGGAAAATACGACATTATGCTTGGTACACAAATGGTGGCAAAAGGATTAAACTTTCCAAATCTTCTACTGGTTGGTGTTATTTTAGCGGATGCAGGACTTCATATGCCAGATTTTCGTGCAGGCGAAAGAACTTTTTCTTTAATTACTCAAGTTGCTGGTCGCGCAGGCCGTTACTTTCCAGACGGAAAAGTTATTGTACAAACTTACAGTCCAACTCGCGAACCAATTTTCTTTGCTTGTAAAAACAAAATTACTGATTTTTATAATAATGAACTTAAATTCCGCGAAATGCTTCAGTTTCCACCTTTTTCTCGGCTTATAAGACTTGTTTTTAGAAGTTTTAACAAAGCGCTTGCAGAACAAACAGCATACGATGCTTGTAAAATTTTGAACGAAAATGCTGTGCGTGGAGTTGAAATTATAGGGCCTGCTGAATGTCCAATTGAACGTATAAATTCTTCCTGGCGTTTTCAAATTTTATTAAAAGGTACTTCAATTATTCCGCTACAATCCATTGCACGAAAACTTGCTTTTGAATATAAGCACCCACAGGATGTTTACATTGAATATGATGTTGATCCGGTTAGTATTCTTTAAACGTGTCTTCTAATTCCGTCAAATTTTATTTCGTAAAGAAAAAGCCCTGTTGGTGGAGCAGTAACTCCTGCTTTTGTTCTGTCTTTTGTTTCAAGAATTTTTTTAAGTGCATCTTCAGGGGCATTATTTTTATCTAAGTTGATTATTGTTCCAGTTAAAGTTCGAACCATTTTCCATAAAAAAGCGTTGGCTTCAATTTGAAACACAAGTAAATCATTTCCCCAAATATCTTTTTGTATAAAAAATTTAGCATCATCAATATAGCGGCAGGTTGAAACACTTAAATCGCCGCTTGCAGCAAAAGAAGCACAGTCTATTTCACCATGAAGACACTTTGTATACTCATTTAAGCGGTCAATATTTGGCTGATAATTTTTTACATACCAGGTAAAGCGTGCATTATTTGCAGGATTTTTTTCTGAAAAGGAAATAAAATATCTGTAAACTCTGCTTGTAGCTGATTTTCTTGAATTAAAATCTTCAGCAACTTCCATTGCTTCCATTATCCTAATATCATCTGGTAAAAAAGCATTCAAAGCACGAACATAATTTTCAGCAGGAATTTCTTTTATTGGCGTGTAAAAATTTGCTGCCTGAGCATAAGCGTGAACACCACTGTCAGTTCTTCCAGAACCATAAAGTTGCGTTTTTTGTTTATGGATTTTTTCTAAAGCTTTTTCAATTTCTCCTTGAACCGTTCGTTCCGCTTCTGAACCGTCAACTGCATCTTGACGCTGCCATCCGCAAAAATCTGTTCCATCGTAAGAAATTTTGAGAAGAATATTTCTATTTTTTACTTCAGTTTCAATGATGTTAGAATTCATCATCATTTACTTCAACTGAAAGATTATCGTAAAGATTACGCGCGTGTTCAAGTAAAGGGCCAGGTTTATTTTTTGAAGATTTTCCAAGGCCAAAAATACGGGCAATTGCAGTTTTTGATTCAGACAATTTTTTTAAACGTAACTGAATATCATCCTTTTGACCATATTTGTATTCTAGTAAACCACAAAGATAGATTACACCGTCCCAGCCGTAATTTTTATCCATATCTGGTCCCATATTTGCCAGTGTTGAACTTTTTTCAGATTTATCTGTTTCGCAATAAACTGCCTGCTGATAAAAAAACAAAGCTTTTGAATAAAAACCTTTAGACAAATAATCAAAATTATGGCCGTCACAACGTTGACTCAACTCTTTTGTAAGCCAAGCTAAACGCAAGGAAAGAATAGCTTGTTTTATTGTTGGAAGGATATATCCGCCTAAATCATCATAAGTCATCAATGCAAGGTAATACATTGCAACGCCATCATATAAAGTACGTTCTTTTTTTAAATTAAAATAAGGGAAAACAGTTTCGGCGGCTTTTTTTCGTTTTTCAATATGATTAAAAACTTTATCGAGGTCAGCAGCATCAAATTTTTCAGAAAAATCGTTCCAGAAAAAGGCTGTATAACAGTTTGGACATGCACCAATTTCGTAAATTAAAGGATATACTCTACCAAACTTAGCAGATGGTTCAAAATTACGGTGAAGCTCTTCCGTAAGACTTCCGGCAATCATACGACCATTTCCACTTCGCATAACTTCGCGCTCAAATTCCTTTTTACAAACAGGACAAGCACATTTATCTTTAGACCAATACGAAATACCAACTTTCTTTTTTTCGCCTTCATTTTTACTTGCAGCCATATACTTTCCTTTTTATATTTGCTCTATTACTACAAAAGCAACAGCAAATTCTTTTTCATGACTTAACGATAAATGAACATTACAATTCCCACATTTTTCCTGCAAAAGTTTTTTTGCATCTCCTGCAAAATTTAACAAAGGCTTTCCATTTTCATCCTTTGTTACAAAAACCTCTTTCAAATTAAAACCTTTTAATCCAGTACCTAAGGCTTTTGAAAATGCTTCTTTTGCCGCAAACCTGCTAGCATAATGTTCACACTTTACAACAGAATCTTTATTTAAAGATAACTCCTTTTCATTAAAAAAACGGTCGCAAAGTTTTTCGTTTTCAATCCATTTATTAAATCGGTCAACTTTTACAATATCTGTACCAATTCCATAAATCATTCTGTCACCACCGGTTCTTCTATAGGTTCCAGAGCTTCTTTATTTTCTACAACTGTAATATTTACACTTTCAAAGGATTTACTTTTTAGAATAATATTTACAGGAAGTAAAAACTTAACCGGAATATCATAAACTCCAGGCTCCGTAATTTCAGAAAAATCAAGCGAAACAGTATTTACACCAAGAATATATTTTCCTAAAATTGGAACAGTTCCACTTAATGTAAAATCAATATCCGGAATTTCATTTTCAATCATAAGCGAAGGCAAAAGATTTCTAGTAACAATATGAATATCTTCGTAATCTTTTTCCATTGGTTTTGGCTCGACCACTACAGTTGCTTTATACGGACCTTTATTCTCAACAGAAATAAGTTTGTTTACTTCAAGATAATAAATATCATCAGCAAAATTAGTTTCGGCATTTGAAACAACAAGTGCATCAGTTTGAACTTCATTTATACTATTTACAAGAATTTCAGGCCCAAAAATACTTACCGAAGAAGGATTTATATCTATTTTTGTAATCATATACCCTTCAGCAACTTCACCAGAAATTGAAGGAACAACAGGAACATATTTTGCAACCTTTTTATCAACTTCAAGCGTAATGTATTCAGGTTTTACTTTAACTTCCAGCGGATCATAAACCAGAAGATTTTCATTTAATTCAATTGTAACTGGTACTTTTACGGTTCCAGCATGTGCAATATTATTTAAATTTATTGAAGCTTTTAAATCCTGAACGTGAATAGAATTAATAACATCGTTATTTGCTCGAACTACAACTGAAACATTTGAAGGACAGTCTCCAATTTGCATTACATTTCCGTTTTCAATAACAGTTAATGGAAGTACAAAAACTTTTTTTTCAATTAATGAAACCTGATGAAAAACATAAAGGAAAATTGCCAGCATAAGACAAATAATTTTTTGTGGCCATTTTTCGAGGAGTTTATCAATTAGTTGCCGTGTGTTCATCGATTGTATCCTCCAAAGTTTTATTTTCCGGTGTAATATCAAGAAGATTTTCTAGAATTTTTCGGATTTCGTTGCTTGTAAGGTCATAATTTAACTTTGAATCATATGCAAGACTTAAAGCTCCAGTTTCTTCAGAAACTACTAAAACAACTGCATCAGAAACTTCAGAAAGTCCCAGTGCTGCACGGTGACGTGTACCATAAGTTTTTTTAATATTATATTCTTCACTTACCGGCAAAAAACATCCGGCAGCAAGTAGTTTTCCACCCTGAATAAAACAAGCCCCATCATGCAGCGTTGTATCTTTACCAAAAATTGTAAGTAAAAGACTTGAAGATAAATCTGCATTTAATTTTGTACCAGTTTGAATAAAATTATCCATTTTTGTATGGCGCGTAAAAACTGCAAGCATACCTCTACGCTGTTTAGAAAGCATTTCCGCAGCAATTAAAACAGCATCTACATATGTATGTTTTGAACGGTTACCAAACGCAAACCATCCATTTTGTCCAATTCTTAAAAATATTTTACGGATTTCAGGCTGGAAAATTACTGCAAACCCAATAATTAATGCTGGTGCAATAATATTTAAAAGCCAGAGAATTGTTTGTAAATCAAGCAATACGGCAATACCATAAGCGGCAGCAACAATAAGTGCGGCTTTAATCAGCTGCATACTGTTAGTTTTTGCCATAAAGTCGTAAGCTTTATACAAAATATAAGTAAGAATAATAATATCCAAAAACGGACGAATATACTCGTAAATATGTAAAAGTCTTTCTAATCCAACCATAAGTACCCTTTTAATAATACACTATTAATCAAGATATTTCATTATATTTAGCATTTGCAAAGTTTCTTTTACATCATGAACTCTAAGAATTTTTGCACCTTTCTGTACAGCAAACTGATTAGCAGTCACAGTTCCAAAAAGTCTTTCTTCTTTACTGCAACCATTCATATAACTGATTACCCGTTTACGAGAAAGAGCCATAACAAGTGGAAACTTTTCCTTACTTAAATTATCGGTATTTTTTATTAAAAGAACATTTTCTTCCATTGTTTTTCCAAAACCAATACCTGCATCCCAAATAATTTTTTTTTCATCAATTCCTTTCGCACAGGCAAACACAGTTCTTTCCATAAGGTATTGTTTCACCTGCATGGTAATATTTTTATCAGTTTGATATTCTTCACTTTTTGCATAACCGTGCATTAAAATAACCGAAGCTCCACTCTTTTTTAAAATTTCTAAACAATTTTCATCAGTTTCCAAAGCTGAAACATCGTTTAAAACGTCAGCTCCAGCTTCAACAGCAGCTTTAAAAACTAAAGAACTCCGCGTATCAACAGAAATTGGAATATCAGCTTTTTTACGAATTCCTTCAATAACTGGAATTACGCGTTTTAACTGTTCTTCATCCGAAACTTCATTAAAACCAGGCCTTGTAGATTCACCACCAATATCAATAATATCAGCACCTTCATCAATTAATTTTAAAGCTAAATCGAGGCCGCCTCTGCTGTTTTCGTAAAAAGAATCAGGAGTTGCATTTACAATTCCCATAACAAACGCGGGCAATTTTGAGGTTATAATCTTATTTCCTAAAATTATTTGCTGCATGATTTTAATGCTTTAATAATATCAGCAGAAGAAAGATTTGTCATTTCCAGAACTTCATTTCTTGTTCCATGACTAACATATTTATCTTCAAAACCTAGAATAGTTGTATTTTTAATACCGTTTTTAGAAAGTAAACTGTTTAAATATTCACTAATTCCACCAATAATAGTGCCGTCTTCAACAAAAACAATTCCAAAGTAATTTTTTGCCAAATCTAGAAAGTAAGATTCATCAAAAGGTTTAATAAAGCGCAGTAAATACAAATCAGCATAACCGCCATCAATTATGAATGAACGTATTGCAGTATGAACTTCACTGTACATTCCACCGGTTGAAACTACAAGAATTTTATTTTTACGACTATTTAATTCAGTTTCCGAAATATCACCAATAACAGTTTCTGAACAAGGTACAAAAATTCCTCGGCCAAGTTCGACCGGCTGTTCAAATTGAGGCAATTCTGTAGGACAAGAAAGTTTTGGATACCTTATTACAACTGAAGTTCCCTGCTCTACTGCCCAATTAAAACAAATACGTAAATCGTTGGCAGAACAAGGAGAAAGAATTTCCATGTTTGGAACCGGCCTGAAAAGGGAAATGTCAAAAACACCTTGGTGAGTAACGCCGTCATTTGGAACAGCGCCTGCTCTATCAAGCATAAAAATTGCATGAGACTTTTGAAGTGAAATATCATGAATTATTTGGTCAACTGCACGCTGAATGAAGGTTGAATAAATACAAACTACAGGAATCATTCCGCCTTCGGAAAGTCCGCTTGCAAAGGTTACTGCATGTTCTTCCGCAATTCCGACATCAAAAAAACGTTCCGGAAATTTTCTTGAAAAAGCAGATAATCCCGTACCTTTAGACATTGCAGCAGTAATGGCAACAATTTTGTCATTTTTTTCTGCAGCTTCTACAATTGTATTACTGAAACTTTCCGTAAAACTTAAATTATCAAATTTTTCAAAAGTACCGTCGCTAATTTGGAAAGGTCCAATTCCATGAAATAATTCCGGATTATCTTCTGCAGGTGAATACCCTTTTCCTTTTTTTGTAACAACGTGAATAACTACCGGTCGGTGAAGATTTTTTGCTCTTCTTAAAACTTTTTCCAAATCTTTTTCATTATGACCGTCAAGTGGACCAACATATTCAAAGCCTAAATCTACAAAAAGGTTGTTTGTAAGAAACATACCTTTAAGTGAACGTTTGAGACGGAAAATCACTTTTTCTAAAAATCGTCCCAAATATGGTATTTTATCTATTGCTTTGTCAATTTTATTTCTTAAATTCTGATATTTTGAAGTTGCTGCAAGGCGACTTAAATACCTGGAAATTGCACCTGTATTGTGATCAATTGACATTTGATTATCATTTAAAATAACAATAAGGTTTTTGCACAATTGTCCGGCATTGCAAAGTCCTTCAAAGGCCATTCCGCCAGTTAATGCTCCATCTCCAATTACAGCAATAACTTTTCCGTCGTTTCCCTGCAATGAACGGGCCGTTAGCAAACCTAAAGCAGAAGAAATTGAAGTAGATGAATGTCCATTAATAAAAAAATCGTGCGGACTTTCAGTTGTGTTTGTAAAACCAGAAATTCCACCTTTTGTACGCAAAGTTGCAAATTCTTTATAACGACCTGTGAGCAATTTGTGAGTATAACACTGATGACTTACATCCCAGATAATTGCATCTTTAGGACTATTAAAAACCCGATGAAGAGCAATTGTTAATTCTACAACGCCTAAATTACTTGCAAGATGTCCACCGTTTTTTCCAACTACTTCAATAATTGTTCGGCGGATTTCTTCTGCAAGCTGTTTAAGTTCTTTTTGAGAAAAATTTTTAATATCTTCAGGCGAATGAACCTTTTTTAACAACTGCATTCTTATACTCTTAACAAAAAAAAGACCGCGTCCGTTTATAAAAACTTTCGCGGTCTATCTGACATTAATTCGACTTTAAAAGTTACTTACTCTTATGTCGATTTCGTCTAAGCATCTTCTTTCGCTTATGTGTCGCCATCTTCTGGCGCTTTCTTTTCTTTCCACAAGGCATGAGGTGGCACTCCTACTTTATAAAGTGTTATTATTATGCCAAATTTCAAACACAGAGTCAAGAGAAAACATTGAATAATTCTGCATTATTCTTTTTTTATTCATTTTTCCTTCCGTTGACATCCCTTTCTCTTATCATTAAAATATAAATTCATTTTAAGTAAGGAGATTTACTATGGTATTTCCATTGGAACAGTTAGTAGAATTTGACCAGAATATTTATGAAATTACAGTAGCCGCAAGTCGTCGTGCTTACCAAATGGCTAAAATTAAAGATCCAGATATTGAAGCAAATCATGATAAAGTTGTTTGTGCAGCTGCACGTCAGCTTTTTACTAAAAAGGTAAATTATCGTATTGAACACAAAGACTAGTACAAAAATACCAGTTATAGTTATTTTTGCACCAACTGCATCAGGAAAGACTGCCCTTACCCGCGAATTATTTTCGCCAAATGGCAGTCATTTTCTTTTTAAAACAGAAATTATCAGTGCAGATTCTCAAGCCGTTTATAAACAAATGGATATTGGAACTGCAAAACCTTCTAAAGCTTTTCAAAAAGAACTTCCACACCATTTAATTGACATTTTACCCCCCGATAAACAATTCAATGTTTCAGATTGGGTCGACCAGGCTGACTTTGAATGCAAAAATATTTTTTCTAAAGGAATGATTCCAGTTGTCTGTGGCGGAACGGGTTTTTATATCCGTAACTTTATTTATGGAGTAGCGCCAACTCCAATGAGCAATGAAAAATTACGCAACGAATTAAAGCAACGAATTGAAAAAGAAGGTAACTCAGCATTATACGAAGAATTAAAAAAAATTGACCCTGAAAGTGCCAAAGTAATTCATGTAAACGATGCATACAGAATCTGCCGTGCACTTGAAGTTTATTATTTAAGCGGAAAAACCCGTACAAGTTTTAAAATAGAACCAAAACCTCGAGACCTGTATAATTTTACTTTTATTGTTTTAGAACCCGACAGAGAACTCCTTTACGAACGAATCCGTACCAGAGTTGACTTAATGTTCCAGGAAGGTCTTGAAAACGAAATACATACACTAATTGAACAAGGTTATACAAAAGATTCACCAGGCTTAAAAGCAATTGGTTACAGTGAATGGTTTGAATCAACAAATAAAGAAGAAATTAAGGAAGCTATAAAACACCACAGCTGTAAATATGCAAAAAAACAGTACACTTATATTCGCGACATTCCAGGAAGTAAAATAATTGAATATAAGGGTACTGATGAAAATATAGAAAATATCAGAAATATTCTTGCAGAAATTTACAACGCAGTGTAAACAATATTTTTCATTTTGCGGGTCAAATCCCAAGTACCAGAATTTACTTTTTGCATCATCATTACAATACCAAGTTTATTTTTTACATCAACCGACATGTAAGGACCAAGCCAACCATCCCAACCAAACTCACCTTCCTCTGTAATTGCCTTACATTTTCCAGGCTCGTATGCAACTCGAACCAAATTACAGTAAGTATAACCAGACAGATGCTCCATTTTTTCGTTAAAATGCTGCTGAACATCTGAACGAAGTCGTGCCTTAGTCATAAACTCTACAGTTTTCTGCTTTAAAATCCGTTTTCCATTCAACTCGCCGCCATTTACAAGCATACAAACAAATTTCATATAATCATCAACAGTTGAATATAAACCTGCCCCTCCACTTTCAAAAGCTGGAGGAACATTTATACACGGAGAAATACCAAGATTAGGCGAAGTAAAAAGTTTCATATTTTTACCAGAAATTTCTTCATACGCCTGCGCAAATCTGTTCATTTTTTCTTCAGGAATATAAAAAGCCGTATCTTCCATTTCAAGCGGATCAAAAATATTTTTTTTCAAAAACTCACTAAATTTCATTCCAGAAGCTACTTCAATTACAGCACCAAGAATGTCAGCTGAAAGTCCATATTGATAATCTGTTCCAGGTTCAAAATTTACAGGAATTGCCGCTAGACGTTTTGCAACTTCCATTGTTGTAATCTGATTATTTTTGCAAACATCTTCATTCAATTCATTTATTAAATCAGTTGTAAGATGTTCACCAAGCGGCGCACCTTCCCACCAGGCACCGTAAGTGTAGCCACTAGTCATATTTAATAAATCTTGAATTGTTACATTTCTTGAAGCTTTATGCGATTTTCCGTTTCGTCCACCTTCTGTACAAACCTGAAGATTCCAAAACTCTGGAATGTATCTTCCAACTTCTTCAGCCAAATCGATTTTTCCCTGCTCAAGTAAAATCATTGCTGCAACAGAAGTAATTGGTTTTGACATAGAAAAAAGTCTGCAAATAGTGTTACGTGCAAAAGGGATATTTTTTTCCACATTTGCCATTCCTTCTTCAAAATAGCAAACTTCTTTATTATCTTTAAATACAAGAAGATTTACCCCTGCAACTTTCTGCTCTTTTACATACTTTTCAAAAAGCGGTTTTATATTATTCAAATGGTGATTATTCATTACCAAACTCCTGTGCAGCTTCTAAAACGCCGTAGAAGGCAGGTTTACAAGTATAATCTCCATCAAAAAGTAACGGATGCTGCTTTGTTCCACCGTTATTAGAAATCCATGAACGTTCATCAATAATTCCCCACAAAGTTACACCACGAACTCCGTGTTTTTCCGAAGTTTTACGATTATTGAGGAACATTGTAAAGAATTCCTTATATTTTGCTTTTTGCCTTTCTGAATTATATTTTTGACCATCAAGGCCAATATCCATTTCTGTAATTTGAACATCAACTCCCTTAGAAGCAAAAGTCTGCAAAGAAGTTTCAAAACTGTTTGGACCTGTAACAGGAGTATTCATTCCTACGTGAGTCTGCATTCCAACTACATCAATTCTTGCATCTGGAGCAGCTTGAATTGCATCCACAATTTTACAAATTGCGGCACATTTTGTTGGAGAAGCGCATCCGTAATCATTATAAGCAAGTAAAACATCCTTTGGAGCATATTTATTTGCATAACGGAAAGCATTTACAATAAATTCATCACTTTGGTAAACCTGGAACCAGTTACTTTGTGTTCTAAGCCATACCTTTTGTGTTGCATTGTCAGAAGCAGCTTCATTTACAACATCCCAAGTAATTACAATATGTTCACCATTATTATTTTTGTTTTCCCAATCGGTAATATATTCCAAAATTGTTTTGATATACCATTCCATACGGGCATTCATTGTATCTTTATCTACCAAAGCTTCCTTATTGCTTCCATAATTTTCGCGGAAGAACCAGTCTGGAGTTTGTGAATGCCATACAAGTACATGTCCGCGCATTTTAATACCCATATATTTTGCAAGTCTGAGTATGCTTCCAATATTATCTACTACAGGAGTATTGCCCGGTACTTGAATTATTTTACCGTTTTCACCAGTAAAATCACGTAAAAGAGCTGGTTTTTGCCATGCAAAGGTAAAATCCGGCTTAAATTCGTTTTCCATAGTAAAGCAGCTTGCCTGATGTGCAAGACCTTCCATAACGTCGCTGTTATCCATAACACCATTTTTCGGACCACATAAACCAAAATAATCAAAATAAGGTGCATAAGCCTCTGCAAGACTTGGTTCGTCCTTCCAGCTTTTTTGAGGAACTTTTTCAACGCCAATACTTTCGCCACTAACCTTCAACCGGAAATTTTTTATATAAAAAGTAACATTTTCTTTTTCAATTCCGGCACCAGAAATATAAAACTGTCTTGGACCAGATAAAGCAACCGTTGCATTTCCTGCAAAATGATTCCATTTATCAGATTCAACCTTTTTACGGGCAAGTTCCGGAAAACCATTGTTCATTTCGTTTATCATCCAGATAATATCGTTTTGAGCACCAGTTTTATCTACCACTTTCAAATCACATGAAAATTCTACAAAAACCTCAGTATCTGCAAATTCTGAAAGATCTACATTTACCGGATTTCTTCCTTTTGATTTTGCATAATTAATAATTGTTACATTTTCAAAATCATCAACCTTCTTTTCATACAAAACTGAATCTTTGTCGTAATCTACATTTTCGAAAACGACCATTCCAGCAGATGCGGTTTTATAGCTTTGAGTTTTTGAAACAGTATTTGTAACTGCACAAGAAACATACAACAACGATGCGGATAAAATCCCAAAAATAACATGTTTTTTCATAAATAATCCTACTTTTCTAAAGAAAATTTCCTATTAACATATTAAGTTAATCGATTTATAATTACAATATGGAAAATAAAGAATTAATTGTTAGCGGAAACGCAATTTTAGGTATTGAATTTGGATCAACTCGCATTAAAGCAGTTTTGATTAACAATAAATATGAACCAATTGCAAGCGGTTCTTACACTTGGGAAAATTCCCTCGAAAATGGCATCTGGACTTATCCACTTTCGCAGATTCACGAAGGTTTACAAACCTGTTATGCAGATTTAAAAGCTGATGTTCAGAAAAAGTACGGTGTTAAACTGACTAAATTCCTTGCCGGCGGAATTTCTGCCATGATGCATGGTTATCTTGCTTTTGATAAAGATGATAATCTTCTTGTTCCATTCAGAACATGGCGCAATACAATTACAGGAGAAGCTTCTGGTAAACTTTCTAAATTGTTCAACTACCCTGTTCCAGAAAGATGGAGCATTTCACACTTGTATCAGGCAATTTTGAACAAAGAAGAACACGTTTCTAAGATTCAGACCGTTTACACTCTTGCAGCATACATTCATTACATGCTCACTGGCGAAAAAGTTATTGGTGTTGGTGATGCTTCCGGAATGTTCCCGGTAAAACTTTCTGCCGACGGAAAATCTGCTAATTACAATCAAGAATTTGTTAAAAAATTTGAAGCTTTGCCAGAAGTAAAAGCCGTAGCTTCAAATAATTCTCAATTCTCAATTCTCAATTCTCAATTATTTCCAAAGGTTTTAATGGCAGGTGAAGCTGCTGGTAAACTTACTGCTGCAGGTGCAAAATTCCTTGACCCAACTGGCGAACTTGAAGAAGGTATTCCATTCTGTCCTCCAGAAGGAGATGCAGGAACTGGTATGGCAGCTACAAATGCAGTTGCTGTAAAAACTGGTAATATTTCAGCAGGAACTTCAGTATTCAGTATGGTAGTTTTGGAAAAGGATTTGGAAAAAGTATACCCTGGAATTATTGACGTTGTAACAACTCCTGATGGACGTCCTGTTGCAATGGTTCATTGTAACAACTGTACTGGCGAACACAACTACTGGGTAAATCTCTTTAAGGAAGTTGTTGATACACTTATTCCTGGTAACGATGTTAAAGTTGGTAAATACTACGATGAACTGATTATGAAATCTTTGGAAGCTGATAAAGACTGTGGTGGTTTGCTCGCATACAACTACCTTTCTGGAGAAACTGTAACAGGCTTTAATTCCGGCCGTCCATTGTTTGCCCGCGCTGAAAATGCAAACTTCAGCATTGCAAACTTTATGCGCGTTCAGATGTTCACTTCTCTTGGTGCTTTGCGTGCAGGTATGAACATTCTCTACGATGAAGGCGTTCCTGTAGAAAGTATGTACGGTGCAGGCGGTTACTTCAAAACTGAAGCAGGTCTTAAATACATGGCAGCTGCAATGAAATGTGCTGTTAGTGCAATGGAAACTGCAGGAGAAGGCGGACCTTGGGGAATGGCGTTGCTCGCTGCTTACGCTGCTCGTAATGAAGAATTAAGAATTAAGAATGTAGAATTGTCGGAATTCTTGAATAAGGAAGTATTTGGCAGTTGTAAGACTGTTTCGGCAAAACCAGAAAAAGACATTTGTGAATCCTTCGAAATTTTCTTTGAAAGATATATGAAAGGCCTTGCCATCGAAAAAGCCGCTGTTGAGAACTTGTAATTTTTAAGCCACAGATAGGACACAGATTAGACACAGATAAAATAAAAAAAATATTTGTGACCTATCCGTGTCCCATCTGTGGCAAATTTTTATGTGGAGAATTAAATATGACATACGAATCACTTAGAAATGAAGCTTATGAAGCTAATATGAAAATTCCAGAAAATCACCTTGCACTTTACACTTGGGGAAATGTTTCTGCTTTTGATAAAGATAAAGGAGTTTTTGCAATTAAACCTAGTGGAGTTCCTTACCCCGAATTAACTCCAGAATCAATGGTAATTATTGATTTAGAAGGAAAAAAAGTTGACGGAAACATGAATCCTTCAAGCGACACTCCAACTCACGCTATACTTTATAAAAAGTTTGGAATGGAACAGGGCGCAGAAATTGGCGGAATTATTCATACACACTCAACTTTCGCAGTAAGTTGGGCACAGGCAGTACGTTCAGTTCCTCTTTTTGGAACAACACACGCTGACCATATTCAGAAAGCAGTTCCTTGCACACCATACTTAAGTAAAGAAGCAGTTGAATCTGACTACGAAAAGGAAACAGGTCTTTTAATTGTAAAACACTTTACTGACCTCGGATTAAATCCGAACGAAATAAATATGGTTTTGTGCGGTGGACACGGTCCGTTTGCATGGGGAAAAACAGCTGATAAAGCCGTTTATAATGGAACAGTTTTGGAAGAAATTTGTAAAATGTCCTTGAATACTCTTACATTGAATCCAGAACAGCAACCACTCCCAGAATGGATTGTAAACAAACATTACATGAGAAAACACGGACCTAACGCTTATTACGGTCAAGGCAAATAAATAAATCTCTCACAGAGCAACAGAGTACACAGAGAAGTTTATAGATTTCTTCGACTTCAACTCGCAATAACAAAAACTCTTATGCTCCATAGTTCTGTGAGAAATTCTTTTTTTTATGAACAGATCCACAACGACTACAGCAATAATCGTTTCTCTTAAAGCACAAGGCGAAAACAATTCCACAGTTACACTAATTACACCAGACAGAGGAATTGTTTTTGCTACTCTTTACGGTGGCCCAAAAAGTAAAATGCGTTCACTTGTAGCTCAGTGGAACATTGGAAAAATCTGGCTTTATGAAACACCAGAAAAAAATCAAATAAAAATTTCAGATTTTGAAGTTACAAATTATCATCCGTCGTTTAATCAAAACCTTTTTAAAATTTATGCCGCAAATTTAGCAGGCGAACTTGCCATAAAAACAAGATGTGCTGGCAGTAACGAGCAATGCTTTACACTTTTGTGCGGATTTTTAAATGGCATGGAACTTTGCGATGAAGAACAATCCCGCTTAGGTTTAATCCGTTTTTTATGGCGTTACCTTGAATTACTTGGCGTACAACCAACCGCTCATTCTTGCGGATACTGTGGACATTCTTTTTTAGATTCTGTGTTTACTTCCACTGATATTTCATACTATAATAACGTTGATAATACTTTTGTCTGCAATAATTGTACACACGAAGGCATTCCGATTAAATCGCAGGCGGTTCAGTATTTAGCCGCAGTTACGGTTTTATCACCTTCCGAAGTACGAAAACTTCAAATAGACAAAGAATCGTTTGAGCAGATTAAAAACATTGTCTTTTTCTTAATTGAAAATAATATCGACCAAAAATTAAACTCCATAGAAACTGGGTTGGGGATTTTATAAGAGTTTACCATGAATAACTGGAACAAAAAGCCTATAACTGCACAGCAAATTACTCCATTGTGCAGTCAGTTTAACATTGACCAAATTTTATCATCAATATTAGTGCGCCGAGGTATTACAAAAGGTGAAGATATTCTTTACTACCTGGAAACGGATTTACGGTTTCAGCACAGTCCGTTTTTACTAAATACAATGGAAGATGCCGTTGAACGAATTATTCAGGCAAAGGAAGAAGGCGAAAAAATTCTGATTTTTGGCGACAGCGATGTTGACGGCGTTACAAGTACAGCAATTCTTTATGAATATTTAAAGAAAAATGATTACGACGTTACCTGGCGCTTACCTCTTGCTGACGATGCTTACGGTCTTTCAATTTCGGCAGTAGATGATTTTGCCGCAACTGGTGGCACATTAATAATTACTGTTGACTGTGGTATTTCAAATTTCGAAGAAATAAAACACGCAAATGATCTTTGTATTGATGTAATCATTA
The DNA here is from genome assembly GCA_045615645.1 of Treponema sp. Classification (GTDB taxonomy): domain Bacteria; phylum Spirochaetota; class Spirochaetia; order Treponematales; family Treponemataceae; genus Treponema_D. The sequence goes on along the minus strand of JAZLFF010000020.1, from coordinate 6,029 downwards.
CTGATCACCATAATCCGCCAGAAGAATTACCAGAAGCAATTATTATTGTTGACCCAAAAATTGAAAATTCTGGTTACCCTTTTCCGCATATTTCAGGTGCCGCAGTTGCTTATAAACTAGTTTCCGCACTTCGTTTTGCTTCTACAGATTTTTATAATCTTGAATGCTGTATTTTAAATGTAAGTATTGATGATACTAACGGAGAATGTACTTTTGATTGTGTAAAAATCCGTAATCTTGTAAAAACAAAAGAGCTTCATGAAAAAATTATTCCAGGTAAAACAAGCATTTATGATTTGAAACTTCCTTATTTTTTACAAGGACAAATTATTTATGTTTGGAACGCAGCAGAAACGCAGACACTTTTAAAAAATATATTTGGTTCAGCTGTAGAATTTAATTTAAATGATTTGCAAAGTGAAGTTTGTAAGATTATTCCTGCCTTAAAAAACACAAAATGTTCAGACTTGATTTCAAAATCACTTATTGCAAAATACATTACAACAGAGCGCACTATTCTTTCGGCACTTTACAATCTTTACGTAACCTATATAAATAAAATTATTGCGAAAAACAAACCAAATCAAAAATCGGATGAAGAAAAAGATTTACAACTTGTAGCTTTAGCAGCTCTTGCCGATATTATGCCGATGAAAAATGAAAACCGGATTTTTGTTAATAACGGTATTGCTTCTATAAAAAATGGTACCCCTCGTCCGGGACTTGCAGAATTATTTGCCAAATTGAACATTCAAAAAGAAGCAATTACTTCCATTGACCTTTCGTGGACAGTAATTCCTTCTATAAACGCTGCAGGTCGCCTTGGACAGTCAAATCTTGCACTAGAACTTTTAATTAGTGAAGACCCAAAAGAGCGTACAATTCTTGCAGAAAAAATTTATGAATTAAACGAAGAACGCAAACAGCTTGTACAAGATGCAACGTTTAAAGTTTCAAATTCTGCGCGCCAAAGTTTTGAAGAAAACTTGGGTAAAATTTGCGTTATTGTAGATGAATGTATAAATCCGGGAGTTACAGGAATTGTTGCAGCTCGTTTTATGCAGGATTTTTCGGCACCAGCAATTGCAATTTCTTTCCAGGATGAAATTTGTATTGGTTCTATGCGAAGTTGCCGCGGTTTTGTTTCTACTTCCTTTTTAGATAGCTTTGGCGATTTTTTTATAAATCATGGCGGACACGATTTTGCAGCAGGTTTTAGTTTTGAAAAAAACAAATTAAACGATTTTCTCGGATTAGTAAAATTAAAAGTTCCAGGAATTACCCTTGAAGATGAAACTCAAACAATTGAAGTTGATGCTGAAATTCCACCTTCATATTTAACACCTGATGTATTTAAACTTCTTGATATTTTTGAGCCGTACGGTTCTGAAAACAATGAACTTACCTTCATGTCTTCAAACATTAAAATTATTGATGCAATGATAGTCGGTAAAAAAGAACCTCAACATTTAAAACTTACTTTTGAGTGTGGAAAATATAAATTTCCGGCAATGTATTGGGGCCAAGCCGAAAGATTACGAAAAGATATCTGTGTAGGTCAAAAATGTGATATACTTTTTACATTAAGCAGAAATTATTTTAATAAAACCTTTACAAATCAATTGATTATAAAAGAACTTAGAACTTGCGAGGAGTAATTTATATGAAAAAAACTTTAGCTTTAATAATTGCATTTTTACAATTTACCAGCATTTTTGCACTTTCAGCAAAATATCAGGCTGAAGATTACACAATTAATGTAAATTATACTGATTATATTACTCCTGGTGATGCGGTTTTTGTCCGTATGATAATTACTACTCCCAAAAGTCATAAAATGGCAAAAGCAGACGAAAGAAAAGCAACTTTACAACTTTTGCAGGACAATAAAAAAGTTGTAGAAACTGCACCATTTTATTCAATCGGAAAGAAAAAAAATCAAAACTATGCTGAAATGCTTTGTGGAGTTCCAGTTTCTTTATGGATTGATGAAGGTAACTTTTCCATTAAAGTAATTTTTTCACTTGGAGACGATAAAGTTAAAGAATTTATTCTTCCAGCAACTTTTAAAACCCGTCAATGGAATAAAGAAGTAATTGAATTAAATGAAGCAAATACAGCTATTAAAACAGATAATAGTCCTGAACGAGCAGCTCAAATAGATAAACTTAATGCAATTTTATTTACATCAATGCCTTCTGATGTTTACGCATTAAAAAAATATATTTGTCCAACAACTTCAAACCGTTATACAGCTTATTGTGGCGACCGTCGTGTTTACGCTTATAGCAACGGAAAGTCTTCAACAAGTCTTCATTATGGTAACGATTACGGTATTCCGGAAGGCTCTGAAGTTCGTTCCTGCGCTGAAGGCCGTGTTGTAATGGCTGAAAATCGTATAAGTACCGGCTGGAGTATTGTGATTGAACATTTGCCAGGTCTTTACAGCCTTTATTATCATCTTTCAGAAATGTCTGTAAAAGAAGGTGATTACGTAAAACAAGGCGAATTAATTGGTAAATCAGGTTCTACTGGTCTTGCAACCGGTCCTCACCTACACTGGGAAATGCGACTAAATGGTAGTGCAATTGTCCCAGAGTTTTTCCTAGATAACTTTGCGTTTGAAGAGTAAAAATTTAATTTTTACAAACAGGACCTTCTTTGTGACTTCCGTCTGCAAAGTGAAGAACAGCCATATAACAGTATCCTTCTGGAATTTGATCAAAGTCATAGTTGTAGATTTGATTAGCCGTATTCGAAGGTGCAAAATTCAAAACTTCTTCATTTACAGCTTGTCTGTTGTTTATCCATTGCTCATATTTCCAGTCTTTTACTTCTTCGTACGCATGTTTTGTAATTAAAGTCTGTGCAAGAACTGGTTGATCAGAACTTAGTAATAAACCTTCTGAAGTAGAAATCATTTTTTCAATAGTTGAAGGGTTGCCAATGTATGAATACCCCCAGTTTGAATAGAAATAAAGAGTATAGTTTGAATACTGATATAAATAATTATATTTTATAAATCCATTAAATTCCTCAGGTAGTTCTTCGTTTGAAACATTATAACATAAAGAATTTTCCGTGTTAGTTGGAACAGAGTTATCGATAACTTTAACCCATTTATTCTCATTCCATTTTGATAAATTTAAATGAAAATTTTTTATATCTGTATTATTTGTTGCAGAAAAGTTTGTATTTAAAAAATTAGTTATCTTTTCTTTGTTAATCTTAATTGTTCTATCACTAAATTCCAAATCTGGAAATAAAAGTACATCGAAGGAAAAAGTTCCAATTTGTATATTTCCTGCTTTATCTAAAACTTTGGTAGTAATAAAGTTTTTTCCATTCTCTAACTCAAATAAAGGAACAAGATAATTTTCATCTTCTAAAAGAGTAATATCATTTTCACTTTCATAATTATAATGATACTTAATGTATTTAATTTCTGAGTCATTTTCTTCTACTTTTAATGGTAGATAGATTCCATAAGAAGTATTCTTTACTATTAATTTATCTATACCTCCAAGTGTATATATTTTGGGTGGTATTGAATCCAGTTTTATTAACTCATCCGTAGAAAGTGTATTTAAGGGGTTAAAACGTATTGTTGTAGATTCAGATTCTTGATTATCTTTTATTCCATACATATTTATAACATAATAATAGTTTTTTAAACTATTATAATTTATAATGTATTGAAATTCTGAACTTGGAGAAACTATCTCTTTTGTATAATCAAATTTATTAGTTCCCTCACCACTATCACACCATCTGCAAATAACTAATTTATCAAAATCAGTACATACATTGTCATTCAAAGTAAAATTAACTTTAACAGTAGAAGAATTCAATTCACCTTTCGTTAATTTTTTTGATACAACAGTAATGGTTTTATCAGTATCTTTTGTTAATAGTACATCTTTTGTTACAGGCTGGTTTTCATTAATAGGTCCAAAAAGACGAACTTGAGGATCTTCAAATGTATAATTGTCTATAAGGAAATTATATTCTTTTACTGAAGAAGGCAAATAAACAGGATTATTAAAATTGTATATTGAAATACCTTCCAAACAATAATTAAAATTTGAATCAAAAGTTATTATACTACGATTTGCTGAATAAGAAGAAAATACAAGACAGTTATCGTCAACAATTACAAGTCCTTTTTCATTATCTTTATTTTCGAAAATAAAATCATTTTCTGTTGAAATTCCTATTACTTTTTCATATTCAGGAAATGAAAAAGAATAGGATTTTTCGTAAATTTCATCAAGAACTGCAATTATTTCAAAAGAAAAACCCGAAAGATTTTCTACATTTTCAATATCAAAACTTCTGATTTCTTTATCAACTTGTGGCGGCGTTTCATCCGCACCTATATAATGTTGGATTGTATCTATTGTAGTTTTTTTCTTTTCTATTAATTCTTTGTGTTCAACGCCATTATCATCAACATAACGGTAATACAATTTAACTGTATTTTCTGGTAGATAATACTCCGAACCACCACTATTATTTTTAAAATAATAATAATCACCATTAAAACCCGGATACAAAATATGCTGTGTCCATACTGTACCTGTTTGCGTTCCTGGAACAGATAGAATAATTTTTCTAATATTATTGTTATATTTTTCAATTAATCTTTGTTTTCCAATTTCAGCTAAAAAGCCACCTATATATTCATAGTTTTCAGATTTCCAGTCTTCATATTCCATATTATTGTAAATTTGAAAAAATGGTATTTCACCTGATTCATGAATTACAGCAAAGGTTTTGCAAGTTTCATTTCCACTGTTATCCTTTATACAAATTTCAATATAAATTACTCCATCTTCTTTTGTTTTTAGCGTATAGTATGCTTTATACTCAGATTTTTCATTTTCATTCAAATTAAAACTGGAAGATGGTATAGTTGTTTTATAATCAAATGTATGATTATTTTCTACTTGTGAAGTTGACGATATAACTTCTCCTTTTTTACCATACTTATAAGTTTCATAAATAATGATATTGCCTATACCACTTTCTTTATCACTAGCAGAAATGTTTAGGAAAATTTTATCTCCTACATGGTTTATATTTACATCGCCATTTGTAGTATAATCATTAAAATTAAACTCTTCATAAGCTTTTACTCTTAATGGTACTGTATCTGGTTTTTCAGAGGGATCAGATTTTGTAATAATCAAGTTTTCTAATAACGGAGGATTTTTTTCAATAGTTGAACTAAATCTGAATGTAAGCGTAGAGTTTTCATTTTGAAGTAATTCAATTTTTTTGCCTTCATAAGTTTTATTTATTTCTGGGGTTAATTTTACAGTAATAGTTACAATTCCAGTTACAGACTTAAGTATTTTAGCACTTAACTCTTTTGTTTTTGGAATTATGGAAAGTGTTTTTCCATCTGAAGAAAGTTTTGGTGCATTGAAATATGTTGAAAAATCTTCTCCTAAATCATTTTTAATGGAAATAGTTGAAAAATTAATAGGATAATCTTTCATATTTACAGAAAATGCAATACTAATCCAATTATTTGCATCTAATATACCAGATGTGCCTGAAGTGCTATAGTTCACAACATATGGAGTTTCTACGCAAACAGGTTTAATCAAAATATCATAATTTAATTTTTCTTCTTTTTTCTGAGTAAATTCAGATTTTACATTTAAGGTTGTATTTTCAGATTCTATTTTTGTTATTTCTACTTCATTATTAGTTAAACCTTCAATTAACCATTTTACGAAAGTACAGTTATTATTAATTGGATATTTTAGATTAAGCTCATCACCTACATTCAAATTAAGTATAGAACCATCTGTAATTGCAGTATTATCTAAATATATTGTTCCTGCAACTAAACTATCCTGCATAAACTTTACTTTCAGTTTTTTACTTGTTTCATCCTTAACTCTGTACGAATAGTTTACATCAGCTTTTGAAACAATTACGTCTGCGCTGTTTGTTTTGTAATAAATTGCTGCTGCCGGGATTTTTACCGTAATTGTTTTAGTTTTGCCTGAATCTAT
>JAZLFF010000019.1:0-2999 GCA_045615645.1 Treponema sp. | reverse complement strand
GTTTTGGCTTACTTAATGTATTCACGATACAGTTATGTATTATATAAAACTGATGTAGAAATAAATATAAAATTAATAAATGGAATGCTTAAGGAATTTAATACAGAAACAGATATTCCGTTTGAAGAAATATTCAAAAACAATAACAATTTTGAAATGCGAGATAAATTTATTCTTACTCATATTGGTTTTGATAAACTAAAAAAAATGTATGAAGAATCAATAGATTCGAAAATACTTGAAAAACTGGATGAACGGTTTGCAACTAAATAATTGTATGAGTACAAAAAGTTATCTTAAACAGAAAGATAAAAAATATATTCAATCCGCAATAGAAAAAAGACAGGAAGTTGTATTTTCTTGTACTGGGTTAAATCACGAAGAGAAAGAAAAATTCAAAGAAATATTACAAGTGTTTTTAGCTGAATGTAAACAGGAAAATATGTTTGCTTATCTTTCATATTGTTTGTTAGAACTTTTAGACAATGCTAACCGAGCAAATGTAAAACGCATTTATTTCAAAAAAAATAATTTAGATATTACAAATCCATCAGATTATCAAAAAGGTATGGTCGGATTTAAGCAGGCAATTATCAAGCCAGAAAATGTTTTACAAAATCTGAAATCAAATGAATTGACTGTTAAATTATTATTATCTGTGAATGATGATATTTTATTGCAGGTATCAAATAATACAAAAATAACAGAAGTAGAATTAAATCGAATAAACGAAAAAATCGAAAAGACAAAAAATTATACAACGCTCGAAGACGTAATAAACGACATTGACGAAACTGAAGGTTGTGGTCTTGGGCTTATTAGTATAATTTTAATGCTTAAGAAAATAGCAAAAGATACAAAGTCACTATTTTTTAATCTTACAGAAAAAGAAACTGTTGCAACAATAAAAATTCCTACAAATAGTTTTACACAGTTGGAAGAAATATAATTTTTCTTTTGAAAAGATATAAAAAAAAGACTCAGAAAAAACTGAGCCCATTTCAGAAAACTTTCGGGCAGCTACCGTTAATTCTGCCAGTACTCAGATTAATTCATCCTTTTCCGAACAGCAGCAGACTGTTATGAAAGTTTCCAATAATCATTTTAAATTTGATGAGAAATTAAGTCAAGTATATGTATAATAGGGTTCCAATTTTTGAGGGGTGTTAAAAAAAAATGACCTGGCACAGCAACTTATCTCACACGAACATATCTAATGATAAGGATAGAGTAGAGGTTGTGTCTAACTCAGGTCAAAAAAGACGTCATATAAACGGTTATCGCTCATATGGCTACGCATCTAAAAGCTCTTATTTCTGCAATTAGATGGGAGCTTATTTAATAATAATTAAAATAAGAAAAGTTATCATTAAACTAATCGTTTAAAATAAAACGAGGCAAGATGGAGATTTTGAAACCTCAGCACATCGAAAAACGACATGGAGTCATGGTCGCAATCTCTATCTTGCCTGCTGGACCCGAGTTAGCGGATTTCTCCGTTGTTCCCCCGGCAAATAAAAGTATATCACAAGCAGAAAATATGAATTTTGGATTAATTAATTTTGATTATGCTTGGGAATATTCTCTTTCACAACAAAAACAGTAGCCACACAACCATCTACCAACGTCTCAGTCAACAAACGAATGCTCGTCACCGAAAACCTAAAACTCCGTTCCGGCGAAACCACCACAACGTCAGTCCTAACAGTAATGGCAGGCCGGCACCAAGGTTAAAATCCTTGAACTAGGTAAAGCCGAAACGGTTGGATGGTGTTACGGAGGATATTTAAAATAATTACCGAGCGCTCGATGAATCTTGCTTAGTAGACAATTTTTACAACATGCCATCTTTTGATATTACGTATAATAATATTATTGCTTTTCTTGCTGCTGATGTTACAATAAAGTGAAAAAAATAAGGATTGAGCATGAGCAGAACTTCTGACAGAAAGGAATTGTTAAAGGATTTTTACGGCAGTATTGATGAAGACGCCCGTCTTTGTAAAAGCAGACACGGCCAGTTGGAATATATGACGACCATGGAATATATTCACCGGTATTTGAAAGCTGGTGACAAGGTTTTGGAAATTGGTGCTGGCACTGGAAGATATTCTGTTGCGCTTGCCAACGAAGGTTACGAAGTTACGGCTGTTGAACTTGTAGAAAGCAATCTTGAAGTTTTGAAAAAGAACAGCGCCCATTTGAAAAATATTCAGGCGTTACAGGGTGATGCACTGGATTTGAGTCTGTTTGCAGATAACAGTTTTGACGTAACGCTTCTCTTTGGCCCAATGTATCATCTTTATGACAAAGAAGATCAGAACAAAGCAATTGATGAAGCAATCCGGGTTACAAAAAAAGGCGGAGTGATTTTAACTGCCTTCCTTTCTGTTCACGCAATTATGTACGTAAATTATTTGAGCGGAAACTTTGAAGCCGGCCTCAAAGAAAATTTTGATGAAGATTACAAAACCCGCCATTTTACTCAGCAGCTTTTTACCGGTTTTGAAATTCCCGAGTTTGAATCCCTTTTTGCCGAAAAACCAGTTGAACATTTGCTGACTTGCGGCACCGACAGTCTTCTTGAACTTGCCGAACATGGCAAAGATTTTAAACTGTCCGACCACGATTTTAAATTATTCTACAAATACTACCTTGCAAATTGCGAAAAGCGAGAGTTGCTGGGAAGTGCAAGTCATTTGCTGTTTGTGGGGAAGAAGAGATAGAGGGATTTTAATATTTGACGAATATAATTCTAGGTGTTATATTAAAAGAAAGGAAATGCCCATTCATTTGGACTTCTCCACATTGTACGAAAAAAGTCGCCAAGGTTTTGAAGGTTTTGGCGACTTTTTTACTTTAACTACTTCTTATCTTTTTTATAATAAGAGAGTATTGCATATATTGCACAAATAATTGACGCAATACAACTTGCTATCAAAGTTACTTCCTATTTCTTTCCATCCAGTCAATTGCAAAATCTACAAAAACTTTTTGAT
>JAZLFF010000018.1:0-23347 GCA_045615645.1 Treponema sp. | reverse complement strand
GCCATTCTAGGAGAGAGCAAGCTCTCTCTTGCCATTCGACTTGCATGCTTAAGACGCGCCGCCAGCGTTCGTTCTGAGCCAGGATCAAACTCTCCATGATTATTTCAAAACCCCGAAGGGTTATGATTTCATAAAGTAATTCATCCTCAGCTTTATTTATTTGCTGAAATTGATTTATTCAAACAAGTTTAAGAACTAAACTTGCGGGGTAGTTTTGACATAAACTACAAAAACGTTTTTTTTGTTACGAGTTTCGCTTTCACAAAACATCGCTCAAAAAATGCTACATACTTTCGTATGTTCAATTGTTTCCTTCCCTGATTTGTCAAAAAACGTCGTAAAAGCTTCGCTTTTACTTACCGAGTTTACTTTGTAAACTCGAACATTTTGACTAAGTTACCTTAGACTTTTTGTCTCATCGTGTGACTGTCTCACGCGACGGTGAAAACTAATATATACTCTCTTTTATTTTATGTCAACACTAATTTTCATTTTTTTTAAATATTTTTTCATTTTTTTTATCACTTTTGATATTGAAACGCAACTCTTGGAGAACCATCTTCAATAAAGATTATTCCACATTTTTTATAGCCACACTTCTCCACCGTATGCTGCATTATTTTATTTAATTCATGCGTATCAATTCGAACATTATTAATTTTTTCTTTTGCAAAATCTGTAACAAACTGAACAACTCCATGTAAAACTCCATCACTTGCAATACGATGAATTGTTGCATACGGTTCATTATTTAACCATTTTCCGTTTTCTATATATGCATATGTTGGATCTTCACCAAAAATAAGTGCAAAAACTGCATGAATCTGATTATCTTGTGTAACCACATAACTTATATGCTTTTCTATATCATTTTGAATTAATTCTTTTTGTGGAAAACCATTAATCCATTGTTTATCATTTCCATTTTTACGCATTGTCTGTCTACCAATATCGTAAAGTGCCATAATTTTATCTAAATCTTGTATTTTTGATAGTCTTATTTCCATGATTGTTTTATAATAACATTAAAAGGCATAAAAAAAAATATGTTTCACCGCTAAAACGGTAATTTAAAGAGGTATTTATGAAAACTGTAGCTGTTTTTTTTGCAGATGGATTTGAAGATATTGAAGCACTTTCTCCTGTTGATTATTTAAGAAGAGCTGGTTTGAATGTAATAACTGTTGGTGTTACAGGAAAACCTTTTAATAATACAATGGTTGTTACAAGTTCGCACAAAGTTCCTGTTATTATGGATATGTGTCTTGCTGATTATTTACGTTCTTATAACGAAAACCTTCCTGATTGTGTTGTATGTCCTGGAGGATCTGTTGGAGCACAGAATCTTAGTGAAACTGATGAATTACTTTCTCATTTGGAAAATTGCTGGGACAACAATAAAATTGTAGCTGCAATTTGCGCATCTCCTGCTGTAGTATTAGGAAAAACTAAAATTCCAGATAGTAAAAACTGGACTTGTTATCCTGGAATGGAAACTGAATCAAACCCTGCATACTTAAATAAATACTCAAACAAAGTTTTTATAACTGATGGTAATCTTGTTACTGCTAGAGGCCCTGGTGCAAGTGAAGAATTTGCTATGGAACTGGTACGAATCTTAGCCGGAGTAGAAACATTTGAAAGAATCCACTCTGGTGCACAGCTTCGTTAGTTTGCAAGCGCTTCCTGTTTAGACTGTATTTCTTTTTGTAATTCTGTTATTTCATTACGAAGAAGTTTTACAGTCTCTTCAGTAGGTTTTGAATTTTCGAAATAAATTTTACCATATTCAGCAAATTTTGCTTCAAGTTTTGATTCAAGTTGCTTTATTTCTATTTTAATTACGCTTTTATCTGTAAAATTCTGAACTTTATCTCCAGCTTTTTCAAAAGCCTCTTTTGAAGCTTCAGCACCTTTTGAAAACAAAGCTTTTACCTTTTTGCCTAATTCATTTGTATCCATAAAAAACTCCAATTTTTATTTATTTACGTTCTATTGCAAGCAATGTTAAATCATCACCCTGTTCATCTTCTTTAAGTAAAAGATATTCAACAAAGTTAGGTTTTTCAACATTTTTTTGTTTCTTTTCGCTATAAAATGAATATGAGTTGAAACATTTTTCCAGAAATGCATCAATATTTTTATCAATTTCAATGTAATCATTTTCTTCAAGATTTTTTGGCTTATAAAATCTGAATACTTTTTCTGCTGAAGCCAATGCGAAAATAACTCCATACAAATTTGTTTCAACCTTTGAATAATCAAACTCCAGAATTTCGTTTTTATCAGGATTATCTACCTTAGTAAGTATAAATTTTTGTTTATGGAAAAATGCTTCTATAACCTGCATTACACGTTCAGGACCAAACTCTTCTTTTTCATCTTCAAACTTTGTTATTTCTTCAATTTTACCAGTTTCCGGATTTTTTTTGGTGTCTTTTACTTCATATTTTTTTACTGTATAGTCTTCAAATCTTATACGACGCCATGCTTCTTCAATACCGTCAGTATAAAGGAACAATACATCACCAGGATTAAGATGCGCTTTTTCTACAATAAATCCTCCTTTCATATCGACCATAAATGTAGCAAAAGGACCCGCTGTAGGAGTTTCTTTTAAATTTAAAACTTCAACTTTTCCTGTGTCTTTTCTATAAATGTGAACTATATTATCACCTGCGTTACACATCCATGTATCGCCTGTTTTTTTATTGTAAATTCCAATCAATAAAGTTGAGAATTTACCGCTTAAGTTCCAGTTGCTGATAAAGTCATTTATTCGTTCGACCAGTTCATTAACTCTGGTTCCGTTTTTCTTGAAACTCCAGTTAGAAAAATATTCACGGTAAATTACAGCAACACAAGTTGAAATAAGTGCAGCCGGAGCACCGTGTCCAGAAGCATCTGACTTAATATAACAATACCAATCTCCTTCAAGCTGATGGAAATCGAAATAGTCGCCAGAAACTCCTGTCTGTGCCTGAAAATAAGCTGCGGCATTTATAAAATCATCACTGTAATCAGAGAAAGTTTCACCTTTTTTTAATGGGGTTAATGAGTTTTGCACGTCTGCACCATCAATTAAAAGGTTATTTTCTACCTCATTTTCTTTTAACTCGTCGGTCATTTTATTAATAGCTTCTCCTAAACGACCAATTTCATCTTTTGATTTGAGTTCAATATTTTTAATATCCTTCTTTTTTCTTGTTTTACCAATTTTAATAACGTGACCTTCAAGTTTTCGTATAGGTTTAATAATGATTGTTGCAAATACTGATGCACCAATAATTCCAATACCTACCGCAACCAATGCAATGAAAACACCAGATAAAATACTTTTTATCAATTCCTTATGAATACTATCAAGTAATTCTTGTGTAGAAACTTCTATGTAAACTATTCCGTGAACATAATTACCAGAATTTCCATGTCGATATGTTACTGGTCGATAGAAAATGTAATCAGTTATAGATTCATCAAGATCGTCAGCATTAAAGAATGGTTCCGAACCACTACACTGCTTTGCAAGCTCTTGTAATTTTGTATCAAGGTTTGTTCTTACGGCAGCTTGTGCACTTGAAACTGACTCCATTAAAGATTCTTTATCGGCAACATCACTCGAGTTTATCTGCAAAAGCTGATTTGTAAGCTCATTAATTTGATTTGAAAGTGGTGTTATTTCATCTTTAATTTGTTTATCAAACTCTGAATTCTTTGCCGTTATATTCAATATTTTTTCGTCTTTTATTTCTGATTGTCCGTATTCAAATGTGTACGAATCGATTTTATCGAGAATATCAGGGTCATTTGTAGCCCACACAAAATTTAAATTTTCGCTAGAATCAGAATTTTGTGGCTGTCCAAGAATTGTTACATATTTTACCTCTGGCATTGCATCTTTTTGGCCTGGGAGCGCTGAAAGTTCAAGAATATTATTTGAAGGAAAAAAGTTTTTTACACCTGAAGCCAAGCTTTCAAGTAATACTTCGGCACGATTTTGAAGACCGGAAGCCATTGTATTCTTCTGGAGGTTTACAAGTTTTACCGAGTTTACAACCGTAACAGCTACAACAACAAGAATAACGAGTGCATAAGTAAAACGAATAACTGTTCTCTTTAAGCTTTTTTGCTTTTCGGATTTCTTTAATGGCATATTTTCCCCCTTGAGCACTGCCTGAACTTCTTTTCCAACTACAAAACTTTCATATCCTTCAGCCGTATAATTTTCGAGCGCAAAAATAAAAATGCCGAAAACAATCAATACTGCAAGAAGAGCTATAAAAAGATTTACGATAAATTTATATTTATATGTTTTGAATTCTGTTGTATAAGAATTCTGATATTCATATGGAGCTTCAATTTTCAATGTTCCGGATTGATCAATTCGCAGGATTTTTCCCGACATGTATAATCCGCGATCGGTATGTTTTAAACCAATTCTGTAATTTCCTTCATCAAGTTCAGAACCAATATTTACATTTGTAATTAATCCGTCAGATTGTACTTTATATTGATTTTTATCCTTTGAAAGAACTATATCATATGGAGCTTTTCCATCCGAATCTATATAAATTTCAGAAACAGTTCCATCATAAGTAAAGCCGCCACCATAGATTGTAAGAATATTATCACCTGAATCGTTCATCTTCTTAGAAACTGATGAAATATATGTAGACGGTTCAAATTTATTCAAAATAAAAAGCTGTTTGTTTGGCTCTCCAATGTTTCCAACTTCATCAATTGCGGCAACGGAAAGAACATAAACACCATTTGCACGGTTATAATAAGTTACTGTGTTTGTACCCGCTGTTTGAACTTTTTTCTCCATTTTGCGATCTTTTTGCGCGGATTTTTCGTACTTTTCTTTAAGTTCTGCCACAATTTGTGAAGTTTCTTCAGGCGAAAGCTTTAACGGATGTTTTTTAGATTCTCCAAGTTTTTTAGGAATATCGCCAATATAATCAATTCTGTAAGAATAACCTATTGTGTCTGAATCGGTAGATTTATTCCAAGAAAGATTAAAAGTATTTGACTTAATTAATCCGTTTTCATCAATATTATTAAAAACAATTTCTGGAGCAACTGGAGGGGTTATATCCAAATAGTAAGAAATTATTTCAGCTTCTGACCAGTTGCCTGCATAATCTTGAACGCGCGCACTTAAATAATAATTTCCTTCCTCAGTTGCCTTTACATTAATTTTTTTTTCTTTTGTAAAATGCTGAATTTGTTTTTTTGGAAGATCAGGATTTCCTTTACTCCAAACGTAAGAATAACCTGCAATATTTGAAGAATCCTCAGGAAAATTAATTTGTATAGAAACATTTGTAGCCGCCGAACGTTTTCCTTTTTTAAAAGAAAGCGGTGTAAAGGTTGGCGGATTTACAGTTTTATCCGGACAAAGCATTCCAATTGTATTCTTTCCAGAAGCTGTTTTTTGCTGCCAAATAAAAGATAATATTTTTTTATTTTGATTTTCCCGGTCCGTAATTATTACTGGGCATCCAAAAAGATTTGAGTTTTTATTTTCTACAAGACTGATTTCTTCCCAATAACTACCATTTAATTCAGCCATGTAAATTGATTCTCTACCACGACGTGTATCAAACCAAACCATACACAGTTTATTATCATAATTGAATAAATTTCCGCGGCTAGCACTACCCTGGTTAGCTACAGTTTCTACAGTTCTTGGGACAATACCTTCTGTATTTACCTGTGCAATTTTTATTACCGAATTTACACTTTCAGTCCTTTCCCACACAAGATAAGTTTTATTTTCGTAATTATATAAACTTGGACTTTGATTCTGATATTGATTAAAAGCTTTTGTTTCTCCATTTGAAAGTGAAAGAACATCTGTAAGCATTTTTGCAGGTAACCAGGTTTCAGAAGCTTCATTATAAATTGTCGAATATAATTGAAAAGAAAATCGGTTAGTTTTTGGGTCCAAATATTGTGATTGAAAAACTACCATATCTCCGCTAATTCCTGCATTGGATGTTAATGGAATTAAAACAGGAATAAACGGATTTCTTAATTCACTTGAAGGACCAAAATTAGTAAAATCACTCCAATTCTGTCCATCAGCAGAAGTTGAGTATGCAATTCTAAAAGAATCTTCATCACCTACAGAGGTAAACAGAATTAATGAATCTTTGTTTGTAGCATAAACACGAGGCGCAACCATAATTTCATTTGTTCTGATTTTTGTCTGTGTAAAAGTTTTTCCTTTATTTTTTGAAGAATAAATTGAAATTTCATACGGATTAGAAAGTACGGAAATTAATATTTCTCCGGATTTTCGTAATGTTACTGAATAAAGTTCCGGCACTTCTGATGAATAGGAAAAAGGCCCTGCAAAACGTCTGTTTTCTTCATAAGTTGTAAGCGAAGTGTAAGCACGGCAGGTTAAGTAAATGTTTTTATTTTTTGAATCAACTTCCTGCCAGAAAATGAAAGTTTCTTTATCGTTTGTAAGGGTTTTCGGAAATTGAGTATCTGAGTCAGTTATTGAAATTGGATTTTCCCAGTAAAAATCAGCTGCGTAAAGAGCCCCTGCAATCATGAATAAAACTGCCACAAACGAGAAAACTTTCTTTTTTAAGCAACACAAAACACTCATATATTTATTATAATCGGGCATCAACCTTACTCTTTAAATCTTTTATTTGCTGAGATTTAGCATTTCTTGGATTTTTCAGCAATTCCTGAACAATTATATTAGCACCAAAAATATCATTTGCCTGAAGTTTTGCAATTGCCGAACGATACAAACGTTCATCATCTGTTGAAAGTGTAACCGAAGTATTACCACCAATTTTAATGGTAATCTGGTCTTTCAAATTTAATGCAGCATCATTATCTGAATGAAGCATAATTGATTCGTCCACCTTTGCAAGAGCTGCTTCAAGTTTTACAGGATCATCCCCTGCGCTTTTGAATAATTTTTGAGCTTCTGCAAACAATTTTTCTGCGCGCTTTGCACCACTGTTATCAACAGGCTTTTGTCTAATTCCAATATCAATTTCTACTTGATAAATAAGTTCTTTTAATCCTTTATAATTAGGTTCAATATCGTAATAATCAAGAAGATTTGCATAACCTTCCTGCTGAGAATCTTTTCGCTGGCACATCATTTTTGCTAATTCAATTTTTTGCGAAAGTTCTTCATTAAACTTCTTTGCATCGCGTTGTTTGTTAATTTTTAACGTAAGTAAAGAGGCGTCTCTGTTTAAAGGATATGTATACTGAACCTTCTGCGTATTTTGCAATGCAAGATTCAAATCAGAATTACCACCGTCAGAATCACCTTTTTTAATTTTATCCGTACCACTTTCGTAATACTGATTAGCAATGTTCAAAAGCTGAGACATTTCTGGATATTGTGGAGCTGATGGTAAAATTTCTCGACCAGTTTTCATTGAAATTGCTGTATTTACAAAGTTCATCAAGTTAATAATTTCACCATCTTCGGTTGCGTTTGTAACGGCCCAACGAATTTTTGCTTCATTCAAATATTTTTCCGCATCGTCGAAACGACCGTTCAAATAAGCATCTTTTGCCGCATTTTTAAGCTGACGTACTTCGCGAACAACAGTTTCATTTTCACTTTTTGTAATTCGCTCACCAAGATTGAACAGTTTATTATCAACATCACGCTGCAATTGTGCACTATCCTGATTTTTTAAAGATTCATCATATTTTGCAACCGCATCCTGAAGTTTTTTACGAGCAAGTTCAAAATTATCACGGCTTAAAGCAGCTTCAGCTTCTGCAAAACGTAAATCAGCTTCGTTTTGTGCTAACTGTGCAGCAACCATACTATTACGTGCCGAATCGGCAAAGTCTGCGCTTTTTGATTTAAGCTCTAAAAGATTTGCTTTATCCTTCTCAAGATAATCCTTTGCACTCATAACAATTTCAGTAATATTTTCATCAAACGTCCATTGTTCATGCGCTTTATAATTACTCTCTAAAATATTTTGATATTCGGTAATTTCGTTAATATAACGGTCAACTTCACTCTGTGTATATAAAGCAGCTTCAAGAGTAATATCCGGATAACTATAATAAACACCAAAATTCAGGCTTTCATTCTGTTCAAAAGTATTTACGTACATAAATGCCTTTTCAGAAGTTCGCATAATTTCGCTATGAATGTTTTCTGGAATTTTTGTAAAGAATCCTGTGTAATATTTTTCCGAATTATTATTATGTGTTTGAATAAGCTTACATTTTTCATCCGCAGAGTCTTTATAATACTGAGAAAGAGTAAGCCATGAGTCGTTTAGCAATTTTGAAGAAGTGTCAAAAATGGAAGTTAAAGTTTCTGTATAAAAATTCGTAAGTGAAATCCAGTCACTATAACCAGTTTCTGTATATTTTGAAGCCCAGTCGAACGCTTCAATTTCTTGTTGCGCTTTTACACCAACCAAATCACCAATTTTTGCATTTGAATCAAAAAGAGCTTTAATAGCAGCACTTCGTTCTTCACCACTTTGTTTTTGAAGATTAGCAAGAATACCGTTTTGAACACCACTTTCCTTTTGAACAGCATTCATAACATTCATAATTTGTACAGTCTGCGCAGAAAGAGAAATTAAATAATCAGCTGCAATTATATAATGTTCGTAACCCGCTTTTATTTCGTCAACTCCGCCTTCAATAAGCACATTATTCAACGCAAGAAGATTATTTTCCAACTTACAATACAATTCAACTTGAGTATTTCCGTCTTCAAGAGGATTTTCCAAAAATTTTGTATATTTTTTTGTAAGTTGTTCATAAACCGCCTCATTCATTTGCGACATATATTTATTCCACTGTCCGTTTACAGCACCTGCAATTCCAGATTCTGGAACAGTATCAATTCCAAGAATAAATCGGTTCATAAACGGAAGAAACGAAGCATCTGATGAATCTTCATCAATTTTTTGGATTTCTTCGAACAAACTTTGAATCTGAACTCCGCAATTTATAAATTCATTTCGAATTGCTATATAGCCGCTTAAACTTTTTGTAAGGTCATAACACAATGTCAAAGCAGTATCATATTGATCTTTATTTACGGCTTCTACAAAGGCGTCTACAGATTTTTGAAAGTTATTAAGGAAGTTACGCTCGCCATAAGTTTGAATTTGAGTATTTAAATTATCAAGAATTGCGTCAACTTTGGTAAGTATTTCAGGATTATCTTCCCACTTTACATAAAAATTATCTTTATAGAGCCAGAAACCTTCCTGAGTTTTTACAATTGCATCGTAATAAAGACCTTTTTTTGTAAGTTCAGCGGATTGCGTTTGAATTTCCAAAAACAGAGAACGGAAATAGTTAAATTCCGCAGATTTTTTCAAATCGGCAATAAACTGAAGGTTCTGATCCGAAGGATGTCGTTCAAATTTTTCAAGTTGAGCTGTAATCTCGTAAATTTCTTTATTATTGTTCGGGTCGTTTAAAATTAAGTCAATAAGTTTTTCAGCAAGAATTGAATATTGTTTGCGCGCTGTCATAATACGGCGGATTCTAATCTGCGCATTATCAAAATTTTCTGGATTTTTTTCAATGTAAACATTCAACTGACGCAATGCCTCATCGTATTCAGTTTTACGAATAAGACGGTCAATTTCAAACAAAGATAAATCCTGTTCAACATTTTCAAACTCATTAGTTTTTTTACCTGATTTTGCGAAAATACAGTATGGAGTGAGAAAAAATATGAATGTCAAACAAAGAAAAAACTTTCTTTTCATTTTCTTTTATTTTGTTTATTATTATACTTTATTATCGGTATTTTTACTTATAATATAGAGAAAAAAATCCGACAAATAAATGTTGTTTATTTCAAAATGAATAAAAAAATTACGACTATTTTTGTTACAACATTTTTAATTTTCTCATTTTTTAATGAAAAGTTTTTCGCTTTATCATATACAGATTTAAATACATCTATTTCTGAAATTTTTTATTCATTCAACGATTCAAACGAAGGTACAACAACCTTCCGTTCACTACTAATTCCGTTTGGTGGAAGAACAGAAAGTCTTGGTTCTGCTTATACCGGATTATGTGATGATATCAGTTACCTGGCCTTTAATCCTTCAGCAGCTTCAATTCTAAAAGAAACTCAAGCTGCAGTTTTTCATAATTCCTGGATTGCGGATTCAAAACTCGACACTTTAGCTTACACTACTCGCTGGGGAAATTTTGGAATTGGATATTACGCTTCTTGTTTTTATCTGCCATTTACCGAATATAATATTTTTGGTGATAGAGTTGCATCCAATTATTATTCAGAATCTGTAATGGGAATAAATTTTGCTTATAATTTTCTGGCCGGTTACGATTTTAAAGGTTTTGCATTCGGCGGCACAATTAAAACAGGCTGGCGACAAATGCCTAATTTTACAGATAACAACACGGACGCAATCATTCCAAACTCCGGATTAGCACAGTCAGGACTTGCGCTTATGGGGGATGTTGGATTTATGCTGCAGTTCAACTTTTTAAAGTTTTACTCTTCGCGCGATCCTAACGTTCGAATTGGTTTTTCTGCACAAAACCTTGGTGTTTCTTTTACCGGCTGGGGAACTGAAAACGGCATTGTTCTTGACGATCCTCTTCCAACTGTTTTAGCTGCAGGAATTTCTTGTAAATTTATCAAACCTTTTACACTTTCAATTGATTTTAAACAACCTGTAAATCTTTTAAATATTCAGGAATATCATCTTTTTTCTTTAGGAGCAGGAATTTCTGTTCAATTTACGGACTTTTTACAGGTTTTAGGCGGATTTGAAGTTAAAGGTGGAAATCCACGTTTAAGTGCCGGATTTGAATTTGAAGTAGAGCAAATCCGCATAAATTTTAACTACACTCTTGATTTTACGACCTCATTTAATCCGCTAAACAAAATTAGTGTTTCTTCAAAACTTATGCTTGGTGACCGAGGACGCAGCATTATAGCCAAACAGGTAGATGAATATTATGCACTTGGCCTTAAATATTATGCAATGGCAGACTGGGAAAGTGCAATTGCCGCTTGGCAGGAAGCATTAAAATTGAATAAACGTTTTGATCCTGCAATTTTAGGTATAGAAAGTGCTCAATATCAGATTGATATGTTTAAACACATTGAAGAAAGTCTTAAACTTGAGCAGGATAATCAATAAACTAACGTTTTTTCGAGAAAATTCTGTAGTTCATCCACGGAAAAATTGAATCTTTTGTTTCTAGAGTTGTAAGCCATTCCGTACTTACAGTATTTGAACCTAAAGAATCAAAAACTGCGGTAAAGGCTTCAATAGATTCTTTAAAACGTCTTTCTGCAAATTCCGGATAATCATCATTTTCAATCATTTTTGCAAGAATACTACTTTGTGCAAGCATCAATTCTTTTGCACCAAGATTTAAAAGTCTAGTTTTTAAACCGGTATCAGTTGGAAAACGATCAGAAAGATCTACCATACGTTCGCTGGCTTTTCTTGCATAACGCATCATCCAACAATTTTTACTTGAAAGAAGATTTTCACCGTAACCTTCACCTGCAGCAGACGAATAATAAGGCTGAATTTTTTCAAGATTATATTGATTTTCCAGCATTTCATTACAAGCGGCCATATTTATTCCACTTGGAATTGCCTGGCGGATAACCTGTTCAATCCATAAAATACATTCAGTCCAATTTTGTTTAATTATATCTGCATCTAAAACACAAACATTGCATACATAATCTGAATTATTACAAAGTTCTGCGGCTTTTGTAAGTTTTGCTGAAAGTTTTGTAATAAAATCTTTTGCATGTTCTTTTACAGCGTTAAAAGCTTGATTTTCATCGTATAAAGCTTCTTCTTCGAAGTTTTTGTTCCAGTATTTGTAGCCGGTTGAAATGCGTGTTGCACCTTCTGGAAGTACAGATTTAAGTTCGTCGGGAGTTAATTCAAAACCAATGTCGTGGTTGTAATTTAAATAACATTCTTTTGCAGCATATCCGTCTTCACCAAAAAGAATTGAAGAAAATTCCGGATCTGCTCCAAAAACTACAAGGGAATTATCAGTTCGAACCGGATAAAAAAGTCCTTTTTCTGGAATTGTCTGAGAAAGTAAAAGACTGCGTGCATCTAAAACTGTATATGTGTAACCGTAAGCTCTAATTAATTTTTCAACTCCTGGAGTATAACCAAGTTCTGGCAGCCAGAATCCGTCTGGTATTTCTCCAAAAAACTGTCTGTACGAATGTAAACCACATTCAATTTGCGCAGAAATAATTTCTTTTAAATCTGCATAATGCGGAATATAAATATCAGTTCCGCAAGTAGCAAGAATTTCTAAGTAACCCTTCTCCATTTTTTCACGGAAAGCTTTTATCAAATTTCTTGCATATTTTTCAGTAAAATCACTTTTAAGCTGCGAAAATTTCTGGATTTTTTTGTTTACAATTTCGACTAAATTTGAATCGTTTGAACAGCGTTTTAATTCATCTTGTCCAAGTAATATTCTTGAATCCAAAAATTGTTCATATAAAGATTGAATATTTGAATCTGTAAGTAAATTACAAAGAATTGGAGGCAAAACAATTCCCATTTTGCAAGGAATATCACTTTTTTCCAAAGTTTCAAACATATTCAATAATGGAATATAAATATCAGAAATATTTTCGAACAAAGTATTAAGAATTGGTGCATTTGTTTTTGCGTCATCACCAATATGCGAAATAAATATTTGATTAGTATTAATTATTAAACTTAAGTTTTTCAGCATTATATTTTCCTCAAAAAAAAGTCTGCAACGCAAACTTTATGTAGATAAAAGCTGTACTATTTTAGCAACTTTTATCTTCTTATTCCTAATATTATGAAAAGGAATGACGGTGGTTTTTATACTGGTCTGTAATAACTTTTCCAAGTCCAGACAATTGTACAATTTCCGAATAAGAAGTTTCCATACCCGGCTGTAATTCATTTACAAGCACAGAACCTTGCGGAATTGTAATTACTGGAGAAAAAGCCAAAACTTTTCCCGTCGTTGCAGTTACATATACAAGTTCAATTTTTATATATTTTTGCCCCTTTGGTAAAAGTACGTATTGTTCCTGAGTTTCGTTACTAATTTGAATCTCAAACGCTTCGGCAGGTACTGTATCTTTTGGATTTTCCATTGAACAAATTCTGATTTTTAATGAACAACCAGGAATGCCCTTTATCATTTGATGGTCATTTTCGCTGATATTCCAGAATACAAATAACCATGCAGGATTTCTTAAAATTCCAGAAATTTGAGTTTCATTGTAGTTTTTTGGTAATGATTTTTTTTCGTTATGATTATTATCTGAAGAAATAATCATTTCATCTTCAAGATTTTCATTTTCTTCGGCAATTTCCAGCAGCTCTGCAATTAAAAAGCGTCTGTCCAAATTTTCAGGAACATCAATTCCGTACTCATCTGCTAAATTACTTAAATCGGAGAATGATAACGTTTCTAAATAAGCTCGATTTATTATTTCACCCTTCATAATTCAATTATCTTGTTAGAAAATTGCATATTAGTCAATAATCCGCATATATTTTTATGTGATTTTCTATAAAAATATTTGAAAAATAATTAAAGTCAATTCTGGAATTTCCGATATATAAATTAGTGATGATAAACTTCGGGTGGGAAGACATCCAGACACCTGATTATAATTATCTATGTTTACTATAAAGTTGGAAAGCGTGTGAGGTTTTCCAACTTTTTTTTTACATTTTTTTAGATTTTTGTAATTTTAATTTCTATTAAGTTTATGCTATAATATGTCGATAATAAAATTGGAGAATTATAGAAATGGAAACAATTCCTGTCGAGTCAATACGTCCCGACATGACATTTACAGGTGATTTACTCTTAGACAGCTCTTTTATTCTTTTGCCACATACGGCTCCAGTTACTGAAGAATTAATCAAAGCACTTAAAGAATGGAACTTTGAATCAGTTTTGTGCGATGGTGGCATGAGTCTTGGTGGCGATATTGGCGTGTCTAAAAACAACCTCGATGAATTGTCCGATTCTTCTTCAACAGCATTATCAAGTGAATCCTTAAAAAAGGTAATTGAAAATTCTAAAAATACTCAAATTGGCGACAGTGATAAAGCCCGTATGGAAATGGTGCAGGCAGTTTATGACGAATACATGAACTACATTGAGTCAATTTTTACACACTACGCAACACATAAACAGATAAATCAGGAAGAGCTTTCAGAAACAGTTCAGGAACTTTGTATTTTTATAAAAGACCACAGACGTTATATTTTGCGTATAAATCCTTCAACTGAAACTTGTAAAAAGAATTTCCTTGTAATTCATTCAATGCGCACAACAGTTCTTGCAATTGCAATTGCACTTCAGCTTCATCTTCCTCTTTCAAAAATGATTGAACTTGGAGTTTCGTGTATTTTACATGAAATTGGTATGCTTCGCGTTCCTCCACAGTTATATATGACTGATAGAAAACTTACACTTGGCGAAAGAGCTCAAATTTCAAAGCATACACTTTTTGGTTATGCAATTATTAAAGAGCTTGATTTCCCTTTAGTTGTACAGCTTGGCGTTCTTGAACATCACGAAAAAGAAAATGGTAACGGTTATCCTCGAAAGTTGAATGGTGATAAAATTTCTTCAAACGCAAAAATTATTGCAGTTGCATGTTCATATGAAGCAATTACATCCCCACGTTCCTACAAAGAAGAGCGCTCAACTTTTGAAGCTTTACTTGAAATGATTCAAAATAAAAACCGCCAATACGATGACGCAGTTTTAAAAGCTTTACTTTATACAGTTTCTCTCTACCCTATTGGAACTTACGTTTACCTTTCAAATAGAAAAATTGCAATCGTTGTAGATACAAATCCGGATGATCCAAAGTCACCAGTAGTTCAACTTCTTACAGAAAAAGAAAAAGACGGTTCACCAAAAGTATTACAAACAGGCAAAGAACTTTCAATTTTGCGTATTCTTTCTAAAAAAGAAAAAGAAGATATTTTAAACCTTCTTGAAGGAAAATATAAAAGTATTAAAGCTGCACAGGAATCTGTAGAAAAAAAATCTGCTGAACAACAAAACAATTCTGAGGATCAGGAGCTTGATGAATTGGAACCAGCAGAATATTTACAGCCAATTGCAGATGATACACCAGTGGTAACTTCACCAGATGCTCCAATTCAACCAGTTGTTCCTCCACAGCCAATTACCGCTATTAAACGTGAAGCTGAAGAAAAAGCAACTATGGCTAAATCTTCAAATACAAATCCAAAGCCAAATCCACTTGAAACAGAAGAAGTTGATATTAACTTTTTTAATTAATGTTTTGATTTTCTAAGTTTTAATTAAAGAAATTTCTCAGTTTTTCTACA
Source organism: Treponema sp. (assembly GCA_045615645.1). GTDB lineage: Bacteria > Spirochaetota > Spirochaetia > Treponematales > Treponemataceae > Treponema_D. The sequence goes on along the minus strand of JAZLFF010000018.1, from coordinate 7,964 downwards.
TCGTTATTAAATTGTTCATCGATAACTGGCGGATGATCATTAAAATACAAAATCTGTTCAATTTCTTCCTGAGTAACAACGCCCCAAATTGGCACAACGTTTTCAAATTGATGTAAAAAACCAAAAGCTAACGGAATATTATCAATTAATCCACCACCTAATGGTTGCATTGCAATAAAACCAACATCATGTTCCTCACAAAGCTTTACTAGTGCATGTGTTGATTCCGGACTTACCATGCTGAACGGAAATTGCAATGTATCGTAAAGGCCTGATTCAACAGCTTTTGTTGCAGTTTCAAGATTTGTAGTAATAATTCCAAAAGCTTTTATTTTATTTTGATTTTTAAACTCCTGCAGTGTTTCGTAAATTTTATCTGCTCCATTTGGTAATGGAAGAAATTTTTCTGTTTCAAGCTGATATAAATCTACAGTGTCACAATGAAGAGTCATTAAACTAGTTTCCATATCTTCTTTAATTTCAGAAACTGTTTTAGAGGAGGTTGCGGTTGAAAGAAAAACATTTCTGCGAATATCATACAAAGCATCTCCCAATAGCTTTTCACTGATAGGAGTTTTTCTGGAAGTATCAAAGAAATTTATACCAGATTCGTAAGCTCTTCGTACTAAATTACCTGCACTTTCATCATTTTCTGTATCTGATAAACGCATTGCACCAAACGCAACTCGAGAAACAATTATGTCTGTTTTTCCAAGACGAACATATTCCAATTTTTATTAAATTAAGAATTCAGAATTAAGAATAAAGAATTCTTTCCCCCCTAAAATAAAGAATGCAGAATTAATTTAAACTTTTAATTCTGCATTCTCAATTCTTAATTATTTTCTAACTGGTTTGTAGTCTTTAATTGCTTTCTGAATGAAAGGAATTAAATTATCAAGAGCAACACGTTCCTGTTTCATAGAATCGCGGAAACGAACTGTTACTGTGTTGAACAAATCGTTAGCAGAACCGTCTTCTTTCTTTTCGTTGATTGTGTCGTAGTCTACAGTTACGCAGAATGGAGTACCAACTTCATCCTGACGGCGGTAACGTTTTCCAACAGTACCAGAAACATCGTAATCTGTTACAAAATCTTCTTTAAGCATGTGCTGAATTTCTTTTGCTTTTTCTGCAAGGCCATCTTTTTTCATTAAAGGAAGAACTGCAACTGTAATTGGTGCAAGACGTGGATCAAGGTGAAGAACAGTTCTGTAATCTTCTGGCTGACCTGCTTCTGCAACATTCTGCTCTTCGTAAGCTTCACACAAGAACATTAAGAAGTTACGGTTAAGACCTGCAGAAGTTTCAATTACATATGGAACATAGCGTTTGTTTCCATCTTCCTGATCGATATATGACATATCCTTCTTAGAATATTTAGCGTGCTGGCTCAAGTCAAAGTCTGTACGAGAGTGAATACCTTCAATTTCTTCAAAACCGATTGGGAAGTTGTAAGTAATATCGTATGCATCCTTTGCATAGTGAGCGAGCTTATCGTGATGATGCCATTTAAGCTGATTTTCTGGAATACCATACTTTAAGTAGAAGTTCCAGCGGTCTTTTCTCCAGCGTTCGAAAGTTTCATCTTCTGTTCCTGGTTTACAGAAATATTCCATTTCCATCTGTTCAAATTCGCAAGTACGGAAAATGAAGTTCTTGAAGATAATTTCGTTACGGAAAGATTTACCATACTGAGCAACACCAAAAGGTACTTTCATACGGTTAGACTGAACAATGTTTTTAAAGTCTACGAAAATTGACTGACAAGTTTCTGGGCGGAGGTAAACAAGTGAAGAATCGTTTGCTACAGGACCAAGGTGAGTCTTGAACATAAGGTTGAATTCGCGAACGTCTGTCCATGAATGTTTACCACATGTAGGACAATTTATTTTTCCATCAATGAAAGCTTTCATTTCATCGTGGCTCATTGTGTCTACAGGTTTGTCAGTTTTTTCGTTGTGAGTATCACAATATTCTTCAATGATTTGGTCTGCGCGGAAACGAGCTTTACATTCGCAGCAGTCAACCATTGGGTCTGAGAAGTGACCAACGTGGCCAGAAGCTTCCCAAGTTGTATGATGCATGAAGATAGCTCCATCAAGTCCGACTACATCGTCGTGAAGCTGAGTCATTTCTTTCCACCATGCATTCTGGATATTTCGTTTGAAGTCAACACCTAAAGGACCATAGTCCCAAGCTCCGGCCTGACCTCCGTAGATTTCTGATGATTGGTAAACAAAACCCCTTCTCTTACAGAGTGAAATGATTTTGTCCAAAGTACAAGCGTGTGTATCGTTAGTTGCCATTTTTATACCTCTCTTACGACTCTGGCGTGGGCCGTTTTTGATTTTATTTGTTAAACAAAGCGGGAATGCATTGTTTAATAATTTAGACAAACATAACATAAAATAGATTTGATTTCAATTAAAATTAAATTTCTTCGTCATCGTCAAGTTCTTCAACTTCGTCCAAATCGTTAAGATCTTCATCTTCCTTCTTGTCATCTGGCTTAGGAATAGCCACATCTCCAATTTTCTTAACTGGTTCTTCAGGAGGAATTTCATATTCTGGTGTTTCACCATCAATAGTAATTTTAACTGTGTAATCTGTATAATCAGGCATGGCAAGTTTTTCAATACTTAGAAACTCTTCGTCCAAAACTGAAAAAATATAATTTTTAATTACCTGCCTGTTTTGGTTTGAACATTCATTTGTAAAAAGCATTACAGAAAAGCCCTGATCATTCATAAGCTTTGTATCAAAAACAACCGACGGGCAAACTATAGATTTTTTTCCAAGTGTAATAGAAATACCTTTATGAACAGTATTTTTCTGGAAAATGCCCATTTCTCGTTTATTATACGTACAGGCAAAACCAACAACACTAACGTTTTCAATTTTAAATGCAAAAAGATTACTTCCAACTGTCATGTAGCCGTTTATATCGTTACGTTCCTTACAACCTAAACGAATGTACTGTCGCCTACCCTTTGCTCCATTTATAAGCAAAATACCCGAAAGCTGTTCAATAAGTTTATCAGAAGGCTGATTAAGCTGTACAAAGCCACCAGGAAGCTGAAGATTCATTAAAAACTTTCCGCGTTCACCAGTGTTCGCATATCCAGACATAACTCCAATAAAAATTGATTTTAGTGTTTCATCAACTTTAAAAGACTTAATAAAATTATACCATTCGTTTACAGATAAATTACTGTCTATATTGATAAAACAAAGCGCATTTTCATTTTTACGTAAAATTGATTTTATATATTTAACATTTTTAATTTCATATGCTTCAAATTCATTATCCCGTAACTTTTTAATTACGGAAACATCAAATCCCATTGGAGGATTAATGAAGAATATTTTCCGACCAAAAATTGAATTCTCTCTGTTCTCCATAAACTAAAATTATATCACAAATCTCTTAAAAAGATAGTTTTTTTATTCTTTCTTCTGGACACTTTTCGAAAAACTCATAAATTCGTTGTTTTAAATCCTCATTATCTTTTGCATTTATAAACTGAGTTTGCGCATAATGAGCAAATTTAAAATTTTCTGAAAAATAAGTAAAAAATCTTTGTAAACGGGTTTTCCAAAATTCTTTTGGCTGATATTTTTCTACATTCTCAATATAACTTAAAGCAATTTCCTGCATATCAACTTCAAGGGTACCTTTTGGACCATTTATTTGTCTGAAAATCCATGGCATTTTTATACTTGCTCGAGAAATCATCACACCTTTTACATCTGGAGCTTTTGAAATAGCATAATTATAAGATTGTACGTCCTTTACATTTCCATTTAAAATTACTTCAACCTGCCCTTTATAACGTTCTGCAAGTTTTTGACAATATTCATAACGGGCCGGACGTGCAAGCTTCTCTTTTTTGGTACGCGGATGCAACGTTAACATTTGAGCTCCATTTTCAACCAGCATATCCGTAAATGTAAAAAAATCATCATCTTTAAAATTGTCATCACCAAGACGAAGTTTTACGCTAAAACGCTTTTTTTGAAGATTTTCACAGTTATAATCCGAAATAACTTTGCTAACTTTTTTTACCATTTCTTCGGTTTCTTCAATTGGTTTCAACATCCAGCCAATTCCAGCACCATAACGGTAAATATCCGGAGCTGAACACCCCATATTTATGTCTAAACCAATTCCCGGAAGTTTTACAAGTTCCCGCGCTGCATTTTCCATATGTTCGGATGAATGTCCGGTAAGTTGCCACACAATTTTGGAAGGAACAGGAGATGGATCAATATAAAATTTTTCAAAAGGTCCACCAGTAAGTAAAGTTCCAGCATTAATCATTTCTGTAAAATATTCATCACAACTGCCAAATTGTTCTGTTAAAATGCGGAAAGCGGGATGTGAAATAGTAGCCATTGGCCCTGAGATTAGTTTCATAAACAGTTTATTTTTTACAGTGTTTAATTTATAATCAATACTGTATAATTTATAATTAAATTATTCTACACGTACATACAAAGGAATTGCTTATGTTTAATAGAAAAAAATACAAACTTTTTGCTAGAAAAATGCTTGAAAACCGAAGAACTGTTCCAGCTCTTGTCACTTTTATTATTGGTCTGATTACAGCTATTTTTTTGATTCCACAAACGGTTGCAATGACCTCTTCTCCGGGTTTTTCAGATTTAATTTATTCAGAATTCTCTACTTACAAGGATTTTTACCTTGCCTATTCGGAACTTATTAACTCAACTTCAAACGAATTAGTTCAATGGATTTTAAATATTGTCGCAATAATTTTGGAAATGGCTTCGTTGAATGTTTATCTTAAAATGTCACGTTCTCCAGAAAAAGTCAGTTTTTCTGCATTTATTGAAGGGTTCAACAACTGGTGGAAAGCAGCACTTGGATTCATTTGGCAGGTTTTATGGACTGCACTTTGGGCAATGTTATTCTTTATTCCAGGAATAATCAAATTTTTTTCATACTCACAAATGTTTATGATTATGAATGAATTTGAAAATGTTTCAGTTACAAAATCTATGCGTATTTCAATAATTATTACACGCGGTCACAAATTTGACATTTTTGTTATGTGGCTCAGTTTTCTTGGATGGGATATTTTAGGACTTCTTACATTAGGCATTTTAAACTTTTTATGGGTAACTCCATATAAACAAATGACTTTTATGAACGCTTATCATGCAATGATGAAAGAAGCTTTAGAAACAGGAAGAATTAAACCTGAGGATTTGCAATAATGAGTACAAAAAAATTTAAATCTGGTCTGGTAATATTAATTATTATTATTGTTTTTGTAATTGGATTTTCTATTTTCTGTCTTTTAAATCCTGAATTTTATCTTTTAAGAAACAGAAGAAAAACGGATTCTTATACACCAAACGGAAAAATTATTGGAAAAAAAGAATCAAAAAACTTTCTGGCAACAGTTTATGTTCAGGGAACTATTGAAGAAGCAAATAATTCTTACAATCAGGAATGGCTTTTAACAACTATTGATCAACTTGCTCAAAACGAAAATAACGTTGGAATTATTCTTTACGTTGATTCTCCTGGTGGTGGAGTTTACCAGGCTGATGAAGTTTATCTTGCTCTGCTTGATTATAAAAACACCGGCAAAAAAATTTACGTTTATATGGGACCATTAGCTGCTTCTGGCGGTTATTACATTTCGTGTGCAGCAGACGGAATTTTTGCAAATCGTAATACTCTTACAGGTTCAATTGGAGTTATTTCTGGACAGACTTTTGATTTAACTGAACTTTTTGAAAAAACTGGAATTAAATCCGAAACAATCCATGCTGGTAAAAATAAAAACATGGGTAATTATAACGAACCTTTTACGGATGAACAGCGGGCTATTTTACAATCTGTTGCAGATGAATGCTATGAACAATTTGTTAATATTGTTGCTGAAGGTCGAAACCTTAGTGTAGAAGAAGTAAAAAAACTTGCCGACGGCCGCATTTACACAGCAAAACAAGCACTTGATCTTGGTTTGATTGACGGAATTAAAAACTGGAACGATGTAATTGCAACTGCAAAATATAACACTACCGGAAATTCTACATATATTCGGGAATACAAATATGAACATAAGCAGACTTTTGCAGAAATGATGCTATACGGTTATTCTAAAATTGCAGACAAACAGGCTGCGTCAAAACTTGGACTTCCTGAAACTGTGATGAATGACATTAACGGTTTTAATACATATCCTGCATACATCTACAAATGAGTAAAGAAATACAGTCCAGCTTTTTTGCCGTTTACTAAAGTATGAAGAGATTTTACAATTTGATATTTTTTCTCCACCGCAACCGCTTCCAATTCTTCCTTGCGGGCAGAAAGAATTACAATTTTACCGTCACTTTTTAAAATTCGCTCAAAAGAATCAAACATTTTACAGTAAAAATCTTTTATGTCACCAATATCCTCATAAAATCCCCAAGGCGGATCAGTTATTACAAGGTTTACAGATTTATCTTCTACTTTTGACAAATTAAATGCATCAGAGCAGAAAACTTCCACAAATTGATTATCTTTCAACTGTTTTTTTTCACTTACAAGTGCAATTTTTTCCGAATCTATATCACTTACAAGTAATTTTTGAAAACGGAACTTTTTTGCTAATTGAACTGGAATTGAACCATAACCACAGAATGGCTCGCAAACAACATCATCCGGATTTATTCCTGCAAACGAACAAATTAAATACGCAATTTCCGGCCGCAATTCACCCTTGTTCAGATTTTTTTCTGTAAATTCCCGTTTAGAAATTAACTGTCCGCAAAAAGCAAAACCTTCCCGGCGAATGCTGTACCAAATTTCCGTAGAAGGAGAAAGCCTGTCCAACTGCAGCTTACTGTTCCGAAGTACGACCTCTTCCGCTTTTTTAGAAATCTGCTTATCAACTTTTGCAAACTGATTTTCAAACACAAATCGAACGCGAAAACTTCCCTTCGTAATTAAATAAGCAGCCTTTAATCCGGAAACTTCATTCACCATTTGTTTAAAATTACAGTTTTTTCCATTCCAACTTTTAAGCACATAAAAAGTATTATTAAAATATGTAATTTTTTCCAAATCATGAGAATTTCCATCAAACTGATAATGGATTAAACCATCAAACAAATGAAGTACTTTTAATTTCGGAAATCGTTTACATAAATCATCTTTTACGACATCCTGAAAGCCTGTAATGAATGTTGAAATGAATGTAGCCATAAGTATTTATATAGACAAACTATCACTATTTTCGATATAATACAAGTTACACGCTATATGTTTAAATGTGTTTTAAAAGCACTAAAGTGTTTTATAAAACTAGGAGGATAATTGGCATACGTGAATACACAAAACAATAACAATAAGGGACAGCGAGTTAATGAAATGATTCGCGTAAGAGAAGTTCGTCTTATTGATGACGAGGGCAACCAGTTAGGCATTGTTGCTACTCAGGAAGCTCTCAGAATGGCAAAAGACAAGGATCTTGACCTTGTTGAAGTTTCACCAAATGCTAACCCACCGGTTTGTAAAATTCTTGATTATGGCAAATACCGATTCGAACAGGAAAAAAAGCTCCGTGACGCCAAGAAGAATCAGAAGGTATTAAAGTTGAAGGAAATCCGTATGCAACCAAAAATTGGTTCTGGAGATTTGGATACTAAAGCCAAACATATACAGGAATTTCTTGATGAAGGCGATAAAGTTAAAGTTACAATCCGTTTCCGCGGACGTGAACTTGCACATACCGACCTTGGTTTTGAAGTTCTGAATGAGGTGCTAAAGCGACTTACCTCGGCGTACAACATTGATAAGCCAGCCGCAATGGATGGTAGAAATATGTCAATGACAATCTCAGCAAAAGCCGCAAAATAAGAGGTTTAGAAAATGCCTAAAATGAAGACAAAGAAGTCAGCTGCTAAACGTTATTCTTTAACTGGCACTGGCAAAGTAA
>JAZLFF010000017.1:0-88016 GCA_045615645.1 Treponema sp. | reverse complement strand
AGTAATAACTACAATTAATACGGTAAAAAGTAACTTGGATGAATATTGTCCACGAGGACTTACCTCCGTTCAAACAATTCAAGGATTTTTCCAGGGTGTAAATGCAAAAGATACAGTTTTGCTTGATAATTTTGTTAAAGGAAAACAGCCTTCTTCATATGTAGACACAGTCAGTAGAATTTTCGTTTTGCATAAACAGCGAATGTCATATGGAAATGATAATGGATTTGCTACTCCTGAAAACTGGCTTATATATAGTACAAATTATCAGCGTTATCAAAATTCTGGTATTTACGGAATTACAAATCTGGTAATTGATGGAAAACCTTACGAACCAAACGTACAGATGTTCAAGAAAAATGAAAATGTTCCTCCACTTGAAAAAGAAGGAAATATTACCCTTACAAACAAAAGTGAATCTGTACACAAAGTTGAATATTATCTTATTCATACTGGCGAAGAGGAAGAAGAATTTACTGTAGAAAAGGAAACTGATATTATCACTTTAACATTTGTAAAAGACCAGTGGCGAATTACAAATATTGATGTTTCTCTGGAGCATTTACCAGTAGATTGTGTTGCATTCAGAACAGAATATTTTGAATTACTTAATAAAAATGAAGATGATCCTGTTCTTACAGTAAAACAGCTTAAAAATAAATATCCATGGCTGCCTACAAATGCTGCAATGCAGAAAGAATGGGATGCAATAATTTATTCTCTACAACATCCGTACTCAACACTTGGCATAGAGTAAATTACAGTAATTTATTTTGACATTTTACTACATTTTGTCATATTGACACAACTTTATTCATTCTATATTATTCTACCAACGAGGTTTATCAATGGAATATAATATTGAAAAACAACATGCAAAGGGAAAATTACATGCTATTGAACGTATTCATGCCCTTTGCGACAAAGATTCATTTGTAGAAACTTATCAGGGAATTAAACATAACTGCACCAGCTTTGGTATGGATAAAAAAGATATTCCTTACGACGGTGTAATTACCGGATTTGGAAAAATTAACGGACGTAAAGTTGCCGTTTATGCACAGGATTTTACAATTCAGGGCGGTTCACTTGGACATATGCACGGACGCAAAATTGCCGACCTTACAAAAATGGCAATTGATGCACGCTGTCCTGTAATTGGAATTAACGATTCGGGTGGAGCACGTATTCAAGAAGGTGTAGAAGCTCTTGGCGGATATGGAAACGTATTCAATCAGAACGTTCGTGCTTCCGGAGCAATTCCACAGATTTCTATCATTGCAGGCCCTTGTGCCGGTGGTGCCGTTTATAGCCCAGGAATTACAGATTTTATTTTTACAGTTGATAAAGTTACCCAAATGTTCATTACAGGTCCAAAAGTTGTAAAATCGGTAATGTTCATGGACATTTCGGCAGAAGATCTTGGCGGTGCTTCAATTCATGCTCAGAAGTCTGGTGTTTCACATTTCCGTTTTGATTCAGAAAAAGAATGTTACGAAAATGTGCGTAAACTTTTAGATTATATTCCACACTACTTTGGCGATAAAATTGAACCAGATGAAAAATTCAAGTTTGATGAAAAGAAAACGGCAAAAAAAATCAATCAGATTTTGCCAGAAAATCCACGTCAGGGTTACGATGTTCGCGAAGTTATTAACTGCGTAATTGATGAAGATTCATTCCTTGAAATTATGAAAGAATTTGCAATCAACTGTGTAGTTGGATTTGGAAAGATTGAAGGCCGTACAATTGGTATTGTTGCAAACAATCCAAAAGGACTCGGCGGCGTTCTTGACTGCGATGCTTCAGATAAAATTGCACGTTTTATCCGCTACTGCGACAGTTTTGACATTCCACTTTTGACTTTTGTAGTTGTTCCAGGATTTATTCCAGGTCCACAGGAAGAACAGAAAGGTATTATCCGCCACGGTGCAAAAGTTATTTACGCATATTCAGAAGCAACAGTTCCAAAGCTTACAGTTATTATCCGTAAAGCAATTGGTGGTGCTTACATTGCAATGTGTTCCAAACATCTTGGTGCAGATTTTGTTTATGCCTGGCCAAGTGCAGAAATTGCCGTTATGGGTGCAGAAGGTGCAATTGAAATCTTGTATGCAAAGGAATTAAAAGATCCTTCAAAAGCAGAAGAAATTAAAGCAAAAACAGAACAGTATAAATCAGAAATTATGACTCCAAATATTGCAGCAGAACGCGGTTATATTACAGAAATCATCAATCCTGAAGATACTCGTAAACGTATTATTGCAAGTTTTGACTTCCTTGAAACAAAGATTTTTACAAACAAACCTTTGAAGAAACACGGAAACATTCCATTGTAATTATAGATCCCCAGGTCAAGCCTGAGGATGACAATCCATAAAACAAGCCTGAGGATGACAATCCATAAAACAAGCTCGAGGATGACAAACAAATGCTGCTTGAACTGTAAATGCATCCGGGCAGCCAGAAAGTTTAGTTTCACGGCGATTAGAACCGTAAATATCATTACAAGAAGTACAGTCGGTGTGCACGTAGATATTATCATCTGGCACACCGATTTTTTTTAAACAGGCAAGATTTGCTTTTAAAAGTGACAATCTGTACAATTTTCCGCCGCCATTATTCCAATCAACTTTTACCCCATCTTCAAGTGGACGTACACAGTCCTTAGTAAAATTTGTTGCAAAATAATTAGCACGTTCTTCGTTTACAATGTAACAACAGTCATGAATATGAGGTCCAATTACCACGCAAAATTCTGAAGGCTGTCCCCCATGATTTTTACAGGCAAGATTAATAGCATCGCAGACAATACCAGTTCCCTTCCAACCCGAATGAACAATTCCAAAAACTCCATTACAAGGATTATAAATGTAGATAGGTACACAGTCGGCAACAGTAATAGTTGGAATTAATTTTTTATTTTGCGTGATAATACCGTCACCAACCTGCCCCGCAGTTTCATCAGCATTTGCAATATCGTAAACAATGTGCGTGTGGTCTAACTGAACCGGTACGAACGTACCATTTCCAAATTGTGCAGAAAGTTTAAAAAGCATTTTATCCCGGGTAGGATTATTTTCATTCCATCTAAAGCGCATTGAACCGGCAGAACGTAAAGTCATACCGCAGACAGGGTGAATTACGCCGCCAGAATTTTGCAAAGGTTTTCCATCCATATAAAAAGGAAAAGTTATGTAATCTTGATTATTCATTTGCAGTTGCCGCATCAATTGGTTCTAATTCTGAAATATAAAAAATTGAACGTTGAAGAATAGTTCTTATCTGGAATAACTTATCTCTCCATGCACGATTCTGATGACCTTTAATTGCCGTAAAATTCTGTAAAGATTCATGTTCAGAGTCTTTATCAGTATCAAAGAAACCATGAAATACACGATCCATCATACGAGTTCCTTTACCAAATTTACGAATTACATCTCTAATTTCCGATTCTGTTGATGCCATCATTGAATCAATTTGGTTCTGAATCTGGAAAGAACGAATATGAGAAGAAGCAAATTCTTCAAATAATTGACCGTATTCACCTTCTGGAGAAAGACGTGCAAGTAATTCATTCATTTGAGAAATTGCCTGAACATAAAGATTTAATCCTTCCGAATATTCAATTCTATTTTCATTGCGAATGAAAACACCTTCCATCATTACTTCATTTAAAATAGTTTCATATTCAGGATAGATATTTTCAGCAAACCATGATAAAAATCCACCTGTAAGTTCACACGCAAATGGTACACGCATCCATAATGCCATCCAAGGTCTGTATTGCATTACTGGGAATTCATCCAGATGAAAATCTTCACGTAAATTATTGCTGAGCATACTCTTTTTACGTTCACGTAACCAGTCATTCCAACGAACATCAAATATTTTTCGCCAATGATTTCTGAAACTTGGAAACCATGCTTCGACACCAGGAATATTACCCGAGTTCCAGTCATAATCTCCATTAATTATTTTACCAACACGTAAAATTGGTATTCCAGATATAAACATTTGAATTGTAGCAAAATGCTGATTAGCCTGTGCTAAAAATTCTTTAATTGTACGTTCAATATCTTTTTCCTGAGCATTTTTTGAAAGGTCTTTACGCTGTGCAAATAACAACATAGCTTCCAGAACTTCATTTTGAACAGGATGAATATTGGCAAAAACAGCAGAAAAAACATCATAATCGTTGATGGCATTTTTATATGGACAAGTGTAATTGGCACCAGTCAAATTTGTAAATTGCGAAGTAAAATGAATATATGGCAATTTTGTAAATTGTTTAAGCCAGTTTACTGAACAGACAGCATAATACAATGATGATTTAGACTGTCCGTCAATTCCTTTAAGAATATCATCAAGCTTTTTTAAAAGACCATTTCGCACTTCGTTTGTTGGATTTGTATCAAAGCTTAAAGTAAATGGATCAGCCTGATTATTAACCTGATCAGCGATTTCTGGAGTTACAAATGAACTTAAAAATACATAAAAGTCGCCAGGATTATCATCAATAAATGTAAAATAAGGTTTAAAAAAGTCGGCAGCTTCTTTTAATGCCGTTAAATGCTGATAGAATACAGTATCTAAAACTTGAATTCTATGATTTATTATACCAGGATGATCACGATTGACTTTTTTTGCAATATTGGCAATAACATCTTCATTATATAGTTTTTCAGATGTTTTTTTTGCAATTAAACTTCTAAACCATAAAATTAACTTGTAAAAAATAGATTCTTCTTTAAATCGTAAATGAAGCGAAAGATTTTTTTCTGGAGTTTGATTTTCTGTTTCTATAAACTGAACAGTTGGTGCAGAATTTTTATTAATACGATCAAGCATGTTAACACGATCTTCAGTAGTTAATCCTGCAACAAGTTTATCAAATGAACCTTTTTTTACATCATCAAGCATATATATAATGATAATCTGAGTAATACGAATTTACAAGAAAAAATAATATCGAAAAGTAAAAGTCGAAATGTTATTCCAAGCAAACATCCGTCCTCCCGAGCGCAGCATCCGTCCTTCCGAGCGCAGTATCCGTCCTCCCGAGCGCAGTATCCGTCCTCCCGAGCGCAGTATCCGTCCTCCCGAGCGTAGTATCCGTCCTCCCGAGCGCAGCGGTGGGATCCAGAAAAACAATATATACAAATTATCATTATTTTGAGATGCCGTAGACAGCTCGAATCCGTGTGAAATTTAAATAACAACTACCTTAAAACTTGTAAATAAATGGCGGCTCTTCAAAATGTTCATTACCGACCCAATAAACAGTATTATCAGTTAAATCATAAACAATACTATAAAGTGTAAGCCATGGATTTTGTGGATCTGTTTTTATATTACGTTGGCCTACCCTTTTCAAAACTGATAATCCATCTTTAACATCTGAAACAATTCCATTTCTTACATTCAATTCATATTTCATCATGTTATAACGTTCAAGACCATGAATCATATTTGTATCTGTAATACCATCGTAATATCCAGGTTGAACAATAAAATTTGTTATCAATTGATTATTATCAGCTTCTGATGAATATGTTACTTTTAAAGTTCGAAGACTACCATCATTATCTGTTAATTGTGTTCCATATGTCCATTCTAATATTGCACTTTTACCTGACCGATCGGCAATCATATAATGAAAAGAAGTATTTGCAGAATCATGTAAATCATAAGATTGTGCAATTTTAATTGCCTCATCAACTGTACTAGCTGTATCTAAAATAAGACGTAACAAAGTTGTAGATGTAATATCGGGGTTTGAAGTATTTTGATTTGTAGGTACATTTTGATACGAAATATAAATACCACAAGCAAGACCTTTTTCATTTATACCATCAAGAGGACAAAACGGAACAGCAAGACAGGTAATTTTATCACCAATAGTAACTATTTCACGACCGTTTGTAATTCCTAAAAATTCCAAATCTACAGTACTAATAGTTGCATATCTGTTTTTTCCAGAATCAGTAAAAACGATACAAGTTGAAGTTTTAATAAAATCATAGTTTCTGGCAAATATACGATTACCGTTTTTTGTATTTGCAGTATAGGAACTACAGTTGATTGAAGTTTCTGGAATAGCCATTTTTACAAATCCACGTGTAATATGGTTGGTAATGAAATTTAATAATTCCGCATCACTTTTTACACCACCACTGGCAATAAAATCATCAAAATAATAATTACCTTTTATGTGCATTGAATAAATAGCACCATCTTCACCACCAGGATTTGCGGCTTTAAGTTTTTTTATACTACAAATTGATGATAATTCATTCCACCAAATTACTGTCACTGTAAGCAATAAAACAATAATAATAGTCGCTAAAGATATTCCTATCCATTTAAAAACTGATAATATTTTTTTCATAATCTAAGTTTATTTTATCCAATAGCTTTATACAACATAAAATACCTATGACGTTGGTCATATGTTTTGTATGAACGTCCTCCCGAGCAAATATCCGTCATCCCGAGCGCAGCATCCGTCATCCCGAGCGCAGCGGTGGGATCCAGTATTTTAATTCCAGCCGTAAATTGCTTCTATTTACAACAGAAGTATAATTGCATATATTTAATGCAGCGAGTTTTACATGAAAAAATTTTACTTTTTAACAGTTTTATCAGTATTAATTCTTTTTTTATCTGGATGTTCAGAAAAAGCAAAAATAGATGGAAACTGGGAAACAATTTCAATCACAATGAATGGAGAACAGTTAGATATATTGCCATCTAATATGAAATTTGTACCAAATGAAAAAAATTATCAGGTAAAAGGTTGTGCCGGCGTAAATCTTTATTATGCAGATGTTGAAATTTCAAATAAAAATTTTAAAGCCTACGGAATGATGAATTCTGGTTTTATGGGCAAACCTGATGAAATGGATTTTGAAAATAATTTCTTTGCAGTTTTAATGTATGCAGATAGTTATAAAATTAAAGATGATATTTTAACCCTTTACGCCCCTGAAAAAAACATGGAAATCCAACTTAAATGTAAAAATGATATATCAGAAAATTAACAGATAACCAGCAACCACAAA
This sequence comes from Treponema sp., assembly GCA_045615645.1. GTDB lineage: Bacteria > Spirochaetota > Spirochaetia > Treponematales > Treponemataceae > Treponema_D. The sequence goes on along the minus strand of JAZLFF010000017.1, from coordinate 80,952 downwards.
AGTAATCTGTGTTTGCCGATTACAAATTATAGCCCCGAATCGTATACTAAAAAAAGAACTCACAGCGTGAGTTCTTTTTTTAGTATTCTTACCGGTCCCTGCGGGAATCGAACCCGCCTTTCAACCTTGAGAGGGTCGCGAACTAAACCGATATTCGAAGGGACCAAATTAAAATTTGCGGGGTCGTTTCCCGCAGTAAATAAAAAAAGCTGAACCATCACTGATTCAGCTTGAGTTCCCCAAGGAGGATTCGAACCCCCACAATCAGAACCAGAATCTGAAGTGCTACCATTACACAATCGGGGAATAAGTGAGTATTAATATATAAAATTACACTCACTGTGTCAATATCTATTTGCTCTTTTTTGCAGAAGTTTTTTTAGGGGCAGGCTTTTTTGCTGTCGATTTTGTTGCTGTTTTTGGAGCAGGTTTCTTTGCTTTAGTTGCTTTTGGAACAGTTGTATCAACCACAGAATTATCATCATTTGCTAATTCTGAGCGAACATATTTATCTGCTTTCCAGTCATTAATCCAAGTTTTACCATCAAGACAATAACGGAATTGGAATTCTTTATTTGTTTCAAGCTGTTTTTTTACAGAGAATGATCCATCTGGACCTTTTTTCATTGGAATAGAAGTTTCATCCCAACTATTAAATTCTCCTACCAAATAAACTTTTTCTGCACCAGCGGCAGCCTGTGGATTTACTGTAAATACAACAGTACATTTTTTTCCATCACTAGAAAATGTTTTCTTCAATGACATATATATCTCCAAAAAATGAATATTATCTAAATTTTTTAACTTATATATAAATAGTAATCACGAAATAATGGAAAATCAAGTTTTAAATTTATATATTATTATCAAAAAAAGGCTGTGTTCGAGGGCACCTGTTTAGGGTAAATACTGTGCACAGACTTATCTTAATTTTAAAACTGTTAAAATAATTTTATCAGCTAAAGAAACAATAAAATTTGCTTTTTCAACATTTCTATCAGCTACAAGTGGAATTGTCTGTAAAATATATTCGCCGAGTGTAATTTGAATATATCCGCATTCCTGACCAAGTTCCAGACTACCCCACTTATCATCAGTAACAACAACGTCATAATCAATTTTGGAAAGATTATCATCAATAGTTTGACCAAAAACAAACGGAACTGTCAAAACAGGTGGATTATATGCCGGAATAAGATTAATTCCTTTTTGTTTTGAACCATACATCTTCATAAAGTACGGATGAACAATATCATTAAGTTTATAATCAGCAAAAGTTGAAAATGCCCAATTCATTAATTCAGTACCATCATGGACACGTCCTTTTTGACCTTCAATGCTGGAACTACCAGGGCCACGCATAGTCACCGAAAGATAACGCGTACTTTTTCTAAGAGCAGTTAATGCAAGATTATAACCACTTTCGTCAATGTACCCAGTTTTTAATCCATCAACACCATCCAGTTTTCCAAGAAGCGGATTTGTATTTTGCTGAGTAATCGGCATAGTTATATGACGTGGAAATCCCTGCGAAAAATCCTGAGCTTGCAAACGGTCACCAGGAGCTAAATTATGTTCTTTCGGATAAGTAAATTTTGAAACAGCATGATAGCGCTGCAAGGAATCTGGATGCTGCTGTAAATATAAACAACTGAATTTTGCCATTTCACGAGCAGTAGTTGTATTTTCTTCACTGTAACCAGAACTTTCAACAAAATGTGTATGTTCCAAACCTAAATCTAATGCAACCTGATTCATACGTTCAACAAAAGCTTCCATTGTTCCGCTGATTGTATAAGCAAGTGCATAAGCAGCATCATTTCCAGAACAAATTGAAAGACCAAGCAAAAGTTCTTCCAAAGTAACACGCTGACCTTCACCTAAAAACATAAGTGATGAATGCGGCGGCATATTACAAGCCCAGCTTTCAGGTGGTAAAGGAATTATCTGATCATAAGAAAGCCTGCCCGCAGAAACTTCTTCATCGACAACGTACATTGCAAACAATTTAGTCATACTTGCAGGAGGAATAACTTCATCAGCGTTTTTTTCGTAAATAACATTACCATTTGCTACATCAATTAAAATTGCCGACTCCGCCCAAACATCAAGCACAGGTTCAGTAGTTTTATATGGAAGATTTTTTAGAATTTCATATTGGTCTGGGTAATTTATACGCAAAGTTGATTGCAACACTTGTGTTTCTTCAATTGAAACTGGCAAAGCTGAATCAAAAGTCTTAAATTGATTTGCACGAACTCCAACAAAAATGCCGAATGATAAAATTACAACCGCAAAAAACGCGGCAAGGGTTTTAATTATATTTTTTTTATTCAACTGCATAATCTACCAAAACTAACGCTGCCATAGCTTCTACAACAGGAACAATACGTGGACATAAACAAACATCGTGTCTGCCATTTATTTCGAGTGTAGTATTTTCATATTTTTCATCTTTTTTACAAACTGTATTTTGCGCCTTAAAAATGCTTGGAACAGGTTTTACTGCCACACGAAAGATAATTTTATTGCCGTTGGAAATGCCGCCAAGAATACCACCGCTGTGATTTGAATCAAAAACAACATTACCATTTTCAACATGCATCTGATCATTGTTTTCACTTCCATGACTGTCAGCACAGGCAAAACCATCGCCAAATTCAATACCTTTTACAGCACCAATACTAAGCATAGCTTTTGCAAAATCAGCATCAAGTTTATCAAAAACAGGATTCCCCCAACCTGCCGGACACCCATCAATCACGCATTCAATCACCCCGCCTGCACTGTCGCCAGAAGCACGCAATTTTTCAACTTCTACTTCCATTTTTTTTGCCGCCACATTATCAGGAGCACGCAAAGAATTCTGCTCAATTTCATCCAAATTACGTTTAGAAACAGAAACACCAGCCGCCCGAATTGTGTAAGCGGTAATTTTAATTCCGCGTCCTTCCAAAACCTTTTGAGCAACCGCGCCCGCTGCAACACGTGACAATGTTTCTCTTCCACTAGAACGACCACCGCCTCTATAATCACGATTTCCATCATATTTAATATCGTAAGTATAATCAGCATGACCAGGACGGAATGTATTTTTAAGATTATTGTAATCAGCTGAATGCTGAGAAGTATTTCTTACCATAAGTGCAATTGGAGTTCCGGTAGTTTTACCTTCAAAAATGCCAGAAAGAATTTCAACTTCATCCGCTTCGGTACGTGAAGTAACAGCCGCATTAAGTTTACCATCAGCAGAAACTCCAGGGCGTCTTCTATTCAAAGCTGATTGTATTTCTTCCTTTGAAATTGAAATTCCAGCCGGACAACCGTCAATTACACAACCTAAAGCAACTCCATGACTTTCACCAAATGTTGTAACTCTAAAATTTTTACCAAAAACATTACCATTTGTACTCATGTTTACAATTATAATAAAATTTGTGGTTAAATTGAAGTAAGTGATATATAATATTCGTAATGGAATTTACATTTACATTATCAAGATTAATTTTTCAACAGAATTTTTCATCAATAATTGCTGTATTTTTGATAATTGCATTTATTCATACTAATTTAAATTTTTCTGGAAAAGTTAATAGATATTTTATTCTCGCATGTTTTTTCTCATTTATTCTAACAATATCTGACAGCACAAGATTTGTTACAGCTCATATGGATTCACCAAATATTTTTAGATATATTTCTGCTGGTGTTGGATATGCAGTTAGACCAACAATTATTTTCTTTTTAAGTATAATTGCCGGCCGTTATGAAAAAAGAAATTACTTTATAATTTCAATTCCTTTAATCATCTGTGTTTTTTCTTCAATTTTCAGTATTTTCCCAATCAGTCATGGAATTATGTTCTCATTTGCTCCAGATAACAGTTTTATCCGTGGACCTTTAGGATATTTAACACATATAGTTTCTGCTTTTTATGCATTTTTATTTATTTTATACACAATTCGTAATAAGAGAAAAAATATACATGAATTATTTGTTGTAATTATAGAAGTTCTTGCAGCATTTGTATCAGCTTATTTAGAACATGCATTTGCATTCGACTTTATCTTATCGCAAGTATTTATTATTGGAATTATCATGTATTACCTTTATCTTGTTGTTCAAACATTCAAAACTGATAATCTTACTCACCTTTCAACAAGACGTTGTTTTTATATTGATTTAGATAACATTCATAAATCAGATTTTTTAATTCTTTCAATGGATTTATTAAATTTAAAATCTTACAATGATTCGTTAGGTCATGCTGCCGGCGATAAAGTATTGATAACAGTATCTGATTATATTTTTAAACATTTTTCAAAAAAAGCAAAACTTTACAGAACTGGTGGCGATGATTTTAAAGCCATTTTTATAAATCAAAGCGAAGAAGAAATCAAAAAAATAGTTGAAAATTTCCAAAAAGATTTAGAAAAATCTAATATAAAAGTTGCATGTGGTCTTGCTAAATACAAAACTGGCGACAATTTAGAAAAAATTATCACTATCGCTGATGAAAGAATGTACTCTAATAAAGTTCAACTAAAAAATCAAACAGCGTTTTAACCGTCATCCCGAGCAAAGCCTACGTCATTCCAAGTAAATACACATCATACCGAGCAAAGCCTACGTCATTCCGAGCGAAGCGGTGGAATCCAGTAAATGTTCAATAGAAAATTACATTTATAAATTTTCTGGATTATTACGCTTCGTTCATAATGACGTACTCGCCCGAATACATCGAAGGTCCCCAGAACATCATCACCAATTGAATTTATATAGTAAAAATTATAAAATATATGTCAAAAATTATTTTACTAGAGGTACGCATATGAATATTTTTAAGGGTGCTTTTACGGCTTTAATTACGCCGATGTTAGCTAATGGTGATGTTGATTTTGATGGATTCCGTAAGAATGTCAAATATCAGCTTGAACAGGGAATTGATGGTCTTGTTCCACTTGGAACTACTGCTGAAACTCCAACTTTGGATGAAAAACCTGGCAGCGAAGAAGACAAACTCATTTCTATTGTGTTTGAAGAAGTTCGCGCATTTGAAAAAACCTCTGGTAAAAAAATCCCGGTAATTCTTGGTGCCGGATCAAACAATACAAAAGATGCAGTTGCATACTGTGAACGTGCAAAAAAAGCAGGCGCAGATGCAGCTTTAGTTGTTACTCCATATTACAACAAGCCTTCAAAAGAAGGTATTTATCAGCATTTTGCAGCTTGTTCAAAAGTTGGTATTCCAATTATCGTTTATAACATTCAGGGACGTACAGGATTAAACATTCCAACAGATTTACTCGCTCGCATTGCTGAACTTCCAAACATTGCTGGTGTAAAAGAAGCTAGTGGTTCTGTTGCTCAAATGATGGAAGTTATTGGACAAATTAAAAATAAAAAACCAGATTTTGCAGTTATGTCCGGAGATGATGGTTTAACATTACCTTTAATCGCTGCTGGTGGAGACGGAATTATTTCTGTTGCTTCAAACATGATTCCTTCTCTTATGCACGAATTGGCTCAGTCAGCTTTGGATGGTGATATGAAAAAAGCTCGCGAAATTCACTACAGACTCGCACCATTCTTCAAAGCTGAATTCTGCGACGGAAACCCAAGTTCAATCAAATACGCAATGAACGTTAAGGGAATGCCAGCCGGAACATTAAGATTGCCTTTAGTTGAAGTAAATGATGCTGCCAAAAAGACAATTGAAGCTGCAATTAAGGAATGTAATTTATAATTTTTAGCCACAGATAGGTCACAAATTAGACACAGATATGTATTTTATAATTTTTATCTGTAATCCATCCGTGCCCCATCTGTGGTAAATATAAAATGGAAGTTTAGATGATAGATTTGCATTGTCACCTTGATGGAAGTATTACTCTCGATATAGCAAAAAAACTTGCAGTTTTACAAAACATTGAACTTCCTGCTAAAAGTGATGATGCACTTCTTGAAAAACTTTCCGTTCCTGAAGACTGCGAAAGTTTGAACGACTTTTTACAGTGTTTTGGATTGCCATTAAGACTTCTTCAGACTAAAGAAGGAATTACAGAGGCTGTCCGCTTAGTTCAGGAAAATTGTAAATCACATGGAATTATTTATCTTGAAATCCGATTTGCACCACAACTGCACCAAATAAACGGACTTACTCAGGATGAAGTAATTCAAGCAGCCCTTGAAGGACTTAAACAAAGTGATTTACATACAAACTTAATTTTGTGCTTAATGCGAAGTGACCACAATCAGGATGAAAATCTTGAAACTGTAGAACTCGCAAAAAAATATTTAGTAAAAGACGAAGGTGTTGTTGCACTGGATTTGGCCGGAGCAGAAGCACTCTTCAAAACTGCAGACTTTGAAAAGGAATTTGCGGCGGCACGTGCAGCTGAAGTTCCATTTACAATTCATGCAGGCGAAGCTGATGGACCGGAAAGTGTCTGGACGGCACTAAAGTTTGGTGCAAAAAGAATTGGTCATGGAGTACGTATTTACGAAGATCCTAAACTGATTAAGTACGTTGTTGAACACAAAATTCCATTGGAAATGTGTCCAAACAGCAACCGCCAAACAAAAGCCGTAGTTGATATGTCAAATTACCCGCTCCGTAAATACATGGAAGCCGGCGTAAAAGTTACAATCAATACGGACGACATGGCTATTTGCCGAACTAATCTTCAGAAAGAATACGATTACATCCAAAAGATGTACGGAATCACTGAAGAAGAAAAAAAACAATTATTGCTAAATGCTGTAGATGCAGCGTTTTGCAGTGAAGAATATAAAGAAAAATTAAAAGGTATTATTAACCACAGATAGGACACAGATAAAACAGAATCTAAAAATCATCTGTAACCTATCCGTGCCCCATCTGTGGTTATTAAACAGGAGAAATATTATGGCTGGAAAAATTAAAGTTGGTGTACTTGGCGCTACTGGTATGGTTGGTCAGCGCTACATTAAATTGTTGGAAGATCATCCTTGGTTTGAAGTAACTTTTGTTGCTGCTTCACCTCGTTCTGCTGGAAAAGCTTATAAAGAAGCTGTAGAAAACCGCTGGCTTATTGGTGAAAACATTCCTGCCGGAGTTGCTGATTTAATCGTAGAAGATGCAAACTTTCCTGAAAAAGCTTTGGGAAAATGTCAGTTTGTATTCAGTGCTTTGGAACTTCCAAAAAAAGATGATATTAAAGCTTTGGAAGCTGCTTACGCTGCAGAAGGAATCCCAGTTGTTTCTAATGCTTCTGCTAACCGCTGGACAGAAGATGTTCCAATGCTCGTTCCTGAAATCAACTACTCTCACCTTGATGTAATTAAAGATCAGAAAAAACATAACGGATGGGATAAAGGCTTTATTGCTGTAAAACCAAACTGTTCACTCCAGACATACATGATGCCTATTCACGCTTTGCTTAAAGCCGGATATGAAATTAAGAGAATGGTTGTAACAACTTTACAGGCTACTTCAGGTGCTGGCTACCCTGGTGTTCCTTCATTCGATATGATTGATAACATCGTTCCATTTATTGGTGGCGAAGAAGAAAAAACTGAAAAAGAATGTTTGAAGATTCTCGGTACAGTAAAAGATGGAAAAATTGAAAATGCTGCAGGACCAATTGTTTCTTCAACATGTACACGTGTTCCAGTTGTAGACGGACATACTGCATGTGTTTCTTTGGAATTTGGTGACAAAAAGCCAAGTTTGGAAGAAATCGAAAAAATCTGGACAAGTTATTCTTCACTTCCACAGGAATTAAAATTGCCATCGGCACCAGAACATCCAATTGTTGTACGCCACGAAGAAAATCGTCCACAGCCACGCCGCGACCGTGAAACAGAAAAAGGTATGGCATGTGTTATCGGACGTCTTCGCCCATGTAACGTATTCGACATCAAGTTCGTAGCATTAAGTCATAATACAAAACGTGGTGCTGCACTCGGTGGTATTTTGAATGCAGAATTGTTAAAAGCTAAAGGATTTTTTGATAACTTATAAAAATTGCTAGTTTTGCGTAAGTAAAACTAGGTAAGCAGACACGAAATGACTGCGACTATCCGTGGGAAGGCTTGTTGTAAAGAAACTAAAGTACTAAACACGGATGAACACAGATTGTTTTATAAAGGATGCATTATTAAAGTGCATCCTTTTTTTTATTTCTCTACTGGAGGAACAGGAGGAAACGGCAAATTAAACTTTTTTAGTAAAGCCTTAAAGAAAATTGGTTGCAAAATAAAAATTGCCAACCAGCCAACAAAAAAAGTAACAAGAAGATTCGGGCCATAAAGTACCAAAAATGGCGGGCGATGTTCAGCAGGAATATGATTCCAACTCATAAAAACCATTGCAGCCGTCAAAATTGGCGTATAAATAATATTTGAAACAAGTGTATCAATAACATTTGCAAGAAACATTTTTTTTGCAGCTTTCAATTTTCCTGTAATTAAATCATATAAAGGGTTCATTGGAATAAGCAAACCAATTACCAACGAAAGAAGAAACGAAACTACAAAAGACAAAATCCAACCAGAAACAGTAAAATGACCTCCAACAAGCATCCCTACCAGTGACAAAATTAAACTCATAGAAAAGCCCATCAATAAACTCATCAACATACCAATTTTTCTCATAACCTTCCTCTTATTTTCTTGCAACTATTAACATTGTTCTGGCATTCTGGTCATATTTTTCACCATTATATTCACCAAAAACTTCTACACTAGAAAATCCAAACTCAAGAATTTTATCTCGCAAAAAACTTGCAGGATATAACCGTTGAATAAACTCATGTTCTATTATTTTACCATCATTTCCAAAAAGTTTCCAATTTGACCGCAAACCTTCCCACGCCCCAACAACCTCAAAATGAGTTTTAACATGGTAACCAGCTCTATCAAATTCTTCACCTGGCGTCCAATACATAACCGCAGTTTCTCGACTAATACACTCGAATATAAAACTACCACCTTTCTTTACAGCACTGCACATATTATGTAAAATTTCCATATCCTCTTCCACGGTATCACAATAACCAAAAGAAGTATATAGATTAATGACACAGTCATACTGATTTTCTGGTTTAAATGTTCGAAGATCAGCATTTATCAGTTTTAAAGGAACTCCTTCAGCTTCAGCACTGTCTTTAGCAACATCTAATTCAGTTTGAATAATATCAACGCCAGTAACATCAAGTCCTAACGCTGCAAGCTCTACCGAAATTCGTCCAAGACCGCAGCCGGCATCAAGCACCGTATCACCTTCCGACAATTTCGCAATTCTTTGAACATGTTGTGCAACAGTTGGAGCTTCCTGCCAACGCGCATCATCAAACATTATGGGCGCAAAAGTCGTCCAAAAACTTTCAGACTCAAACCATTCCATTTTAGAAAAACCTCTATTTTAAGGTTACATAAGTTTTTCCAGCGCCGCCATCTTCTGCAGGTGCCTGCTCAAAACTTGCAACCATGGGACAATTCGAAAGATAATCTCGAACTGCCTGCTTAAGAATTCCATCTCCTTTTCCGTGAATTACGCTAAAATGCGGAAAATTATTTAATGCACATAAATCAAGCTGATGCTCCAATGCCCGAATTGCCTCTTCCGCACGCATTCCTAAAAGCCGCAATTCAAATAAAGGCCGTTCAACAGAAGTTTCATCTCCAGCTAAATCAATAGAAATACTTGGAGTAAAGTTTTCTGTGTTAACTTTATTTTCTACAAGGCGCAAATCCTTTTCCTTCATATTCATCTTAACACTGCCAAATTGTACCTGCCAACAATTTTTTCCTGCTTTTTCAATAAGAATACCAGGAGTTTTATTATTACCAGCAATAACACTAGCACCTGTACAAAAAGTCAGTTTTTTAATGGATTCAGAACTTCCACCAGAGCGAGTTATTGAAGAAGGTAACGAAATTGGAGTTGCCAACGCAAGAGCTTCTGCTGCACTAAGTTTTTTCTTTGTTTTTTTATTACTTCCCGGATGTTTTTTCGATTTTGCCTGAAATTCCGCAGCAGCCTCATCTCGCGCAAGCTTTTCTTCCTCAGCTTCAATTTTTGCTTCAATACGTTCAGTTTCAGAAGTCAATTCCGATATAAACTGCTTTACGCCAAGAGTTTTTTCACGAGTTATTTCACCTTCTTTCAAAGTTCGAACAAGATTTTCAAGTTGACGTCGACTATGAATTAAAAAATCATTAAGTTCCTGTTGCTTCCCTTTCTTTAAATCATTTTCTTTTCGGCGCAAATCCAATTCACGAGCTTTTAACTTTTCGTATTTTTCATCAGCCTGCAACATAGCACGTTCCGCTTCTTTTTGTATACGGTTCAATTCCACATGCTTACGGTTTAATCCGCGGATTAATGCAGAAACATCCGTTTGCTCAGTTGCAATATATTCACGCGCATGTTTTACAATTGCAGGTGGTAATCCGGATTTTTCTGCAATATCAAGCGCATGGCTTTCACCAGGAACTCCCATTAAAAGATGGTAGGATGGAGATAACGTACCTTTATCAAACTCAACGCAAGCATTAACACAGGCAGCATTTGTATAGCCATAATTTTTCAAAACGCCCATATGTGTTGTTACAAGTACAAAAGCTTTTTTTTCAATTAAAGTATCCAATACAGACATGGCAATTGCAGTACCTTCCTGCGGATCAGTTCCACTTCCAAGTTCATCAAGTAAAACCAAAGTAGAACTTCCAGCTCCTTCAACCGCATTTGCAATATTTTTCATATGGCCACTAAAAGTTGAAAGATTCATATCCATATTCTGACTGTCGCCAATATCAGCAAACACATCTGTAAAAATTGGAAGACGAGTTCCTTCACTGGCAGGCACTGGAAATCCAGTCTGATTAAGCATTGCAAATAACGCAAAGGTTTTTAAAGTAACAGTTTTTCCACCAGTATTTGGTCCCGTAATAATTAAAACCCTTTTACCGTCCATAAACCTAACATCAATTGGAACAGCTTTTGAACCTAAAAGTGGATGACGCGCTTCTCTCAAATAAGGCGGTTCATCAATTGCAAGCTCAGCATATGTACAATTATGTTCATTTCCCCAACGAGCAGCAGAAAGAGTTGTATCAAAAAGACACATAATTGGAAGAGCAGTTGTAAAAAAAGGAATTGATGGCTGAAGTTCGCCGGTCAAATCAGTTAAAATCTGTTTAATAACCTGCTGAAGTTCGTTTTCTTTTTGAATAAGTTCATTACTACAACGCACAGCCTCTTCCGGTTCAATATACACAGTTTGCGCGGTTTGGCTTACCTCGTGAATAATTCCTGGAATACGATTTTGTTGACTTGCCTTTACAGCTAAAACCTGCCGTTCACCACGTAAAACTGGAACTGTACTTTCCAGCACGCCAGCAAGCCTCTGATCTGACGTATATTTTTGCATTATAACTTTAATTTTTTGATTAAGCGTTGCAATCTGCTTACGAATAGCTACAATTTCTGGAAGTTCTCGAAGCTCACCATCTGGTGTAATAATTCTAAAAATTTTTTTTTCAGTTTCAGTAAAATCCGGAATTAAGCTGATTTTTTCCGGCAAAAGTTTTAATTCTAAATCATTTTGATGAAGGCAAATTCCTTCTTTTACGCGTTTTACATTTGAAGTAAACTGGCCAAGAGCTTTTACTTGTTCAAGTGATAATGACGCTCCGTTGGTTTTTATTATTGCAAATAGCGGATGAATTGGCTCCCAAGTACCAAAAGGTGATTTATGTGTTGCAGAAAGGTAAGCATTCCATTCCTGGCTGATTTGTTTCAAATTTTCAATTTCGCGGGCGTTTGTAAGGGGATATCTTTCTAAAAGTGATTCTTTTCCTTCAACAGATACACAATATTGAGCAACTTCTTCACGTAAACGATAATAATCAATTTCTGTTAATGTCTTTGAGTCCATAATAATTTATAGTACCATATTAAAACAAATTCGAACAATAAACTATACGTTTAAATCTGATACTTTAACTACGTTAAAAACTATAGGACTAATCTGCCCAGTTACCAGTTCGAATTTCTTCACAAATTCTTAAATAACTGTCATAACGTTCTTGAGTAATTTGTCCGGATTGTACGGCTTCCAAAATTGCACAATCAGGTTCGGTTAAATGTTTACAGCCAAGTCCAAATTTACACTTACCTACAAAAGGTTCAAATTCCCGAAAATATAATGCTAAATCATCAGCTTCAATATCATCAAGAACAAAACGGCGAATACCAGGAGTATCAATTATATTTGCTTTACGTCCCTGCACTCCTTCCGTTAAAGTTTCATTCAATGTTAAATGAATTAAAGTTCCTTTCGTTGTTGTGTGGCTTCCTCTTCCATATTTTTTTGAAAGACTTCCAGTTCTTAAAACGCAGGAATTATCCATTACATTTATCAAACTGCTTTTTCCAACTCCGGATTGTCCAACAAAAGCACTTAAATGATTTTCAAGCAAAGCAGCAAAATCAGCCATGCCTTCACCAGTTTTTGCAGAAATTCTTAAAACGGTATAACCTAACTCTTCCCAAATAGATAACCGACGTTCAATTTCTTCAAATTCTGCATTCCGGCCATCAGTTTGCATTTTTTCAGCCAAATCATATTTATTGCAAACAATAATCGGTTTAATTCCTTGATGTTCAGCCTGCGCCAAAGCACGGTCGGTAAATCTTGGTCTGAAAGGAGGTTCATCAGGAGTTGTAACAAGAATTAAATAATCTAAGTTAGATGCAAGTAACTGAGGGCAACGTCCCTTTACATTCCATCTCAAAAAGGTATTTTTACGCGGTAATAAATTAAGGATTTGCCCCTTTTCATCGTTCATTGGGTCACATTCAATTTCAACAATATCACCAGGAGCAATTGGATTATAAAATTTTTTATCTGATTTTAATACTTTACCTTTAATACTGCATAAGCGTGTAGAATCATCTTCACACTCAACAGTAAAAAGGTTGTTTGTACCAGCAATTACTAATCCATTCATACAATATTATTTAAGAGCGTCCTTGTATCCCTTAAGAATTACATCACGGCGAGGCATTTGCAAAGTAATATCAGATTCAGGTACACTTACAGGTTTATATTCTTTCCAAGCATCAGCAAGAGGAAGAAGTAAATGTTCTTCAGAATATTTATTCCATTCTCGTAAACCAATAGAAAGTGCAAGTCCAAATGTATCCTGAGAAACAGTAATTTCAACAGGTACCCAAACTTTATCATTTTCTACAATGTATTTATTACGTCCAAGCATAGAATCAGCTTGATCTACAGGAATACCAGCATCAAATGCCATAAAGATATGTCCTGGTACTGTAATAAATGCAGTTGGAACACCAAGAGCTTCAAGTAAAGAACAGTTCAAAATTGTAAGGTCATCACAGTCTCCACCATGATAGAGCAAAGTCTGATATGGGAACTGAAGGAAGTCGACTGCAGCCGAACCTACGTTATCGGTAAACGCACTGGCAGGGTCAATTACGTAGTTAATACCGTATGCTTTTAATGCACCAAAAATTGCAGCAGCATACTGATAGTTTACAGGCAAGTTAGGATTCAAATCATTTTTAATAATTGAAACTACCTGACGCGCAAACTTTAACGCAGAAGCATCTCGTCCTGAAACGAAAGCTGCAGCACGGCGGTCATCTTCCCAAGACATTGAGTTTCGACTTAAAGACTGCAGTTCAATTGTTTCAGAATAAGTCATTTTCTTGCCAAGTGATTTATAGTTTACAATAATTTGAGCATCGGCCTTTCTGCTAAGCATTGAGTTCAAAATATTTTCATTAAGGAAGGCTGTCAAATCTACAGAAAATTCTTCCTCTGGTTCAATATATTCAATTGTTTCTACAGTTTTTGGATTACTCATATATTGTTCAATAAACAGCTGAACTTCAATATCTGTAATTGCATTCTTTTCATGACTAATAAAAGAAACCGTACCAAACTTGTTTGTATCATAACGAGAGTAGAATACAGGGAACAAAGGAGTAGTCTGAACATCGGTAGATTCAATTTCAGAAACAGGAGACAAACCTTTTTTAAGATTGTATTTAATTGCAACGCCAACACTAAAATCTGAATTAATGTTTTCTGGTTTGTAAAAATATGTTTTGTAACCTAAGTTCAAAGAAGCAATAAGTTCAGGGCGTAGGAAGTAATTAACTCCGACTCCACCACCAATATATAATCCGGAAGGTGCATATTTATCAGGATCTACTTCAACTCCATCATGTTCTTTAATATTATTTAAAACCTGTTCAGGAACTTCAGGAAGGCTCCAAACTCCAAAATCAAATTCTGGAGAAACACTGATTCTATCAAGGAATCGGAAATTATATCCAACGCCAATTCCACCACGATAGAAATACATATTATCTATTTTTTCAACTCCGGTTGTTTTTACCGGGAACATTTCAAATCCGCCTTGAAGGGAAAAGAATACAGAATCACGTCCTCGAATTGTAATAGGAGTAATATCAAAAGAGGCTGTTCCGCCGAATCCCAGATTAAAAATTGAATTGAATGGAACTTCAAGTTGAGGCATGAGTCTTAACTCTAAATCTACCGCAAAGGCCGAAAAGAGCATGAATGCTGATATTAAACAAGCAATTATTTTTTTCATAACTTATCCTTAAGACCTTTTAAGCCTAGTCTTCAAGCTTAGAATTAGCGTTTTCGAGACCTTTCTTTGCAGTATTATTTTCAGGATCTTTATCCAATACTTTCTGATACTGAGCTGCAGCAGCAGAATAATTTTTTTCGTACATAAGAACGTTTGCAACATTGTTCATTGCTGCAAGAGAACCTGATTTGGCAGCACGGTTGAATGCATCTTTTGCTTCGGAATATCTTCCAGCTCGTACAAGTGCAACACCAACTTTATTGTCATTTCCAGATTTTCTAGCATTTTCAATTACAACACTTAATTCACCATCGATATATTCTTTAATAGCATCAGCTGTAGCCTTTTCAATTACTGTTTGGCTTGGTTTTTCAAATGAAGAAGAACCACTTGAATAAACTACAGGTGGATACAATTCCCAAGCAGTATGAATATTGATGTATTCATATTTTCCAGTTTCATCAGCTTTACAAAGTGCAAGTTTTTCAGAACCAACTTTGCGACTTACAGTAAATCCTTTTTCAAAGTTTGCCATAGAAAGTGCAAAGTAAACATCAGAATCATCTACTAGAACAGAATCTTCTGAAGCAAAATGATTAAGTGCTTGATTAGGTTTTACATCGATTGAAACCAGAACAAGGAAATCGTCATCATAAGGAATTAAAGCTGTTGGAATACCAACTGATTCCAAACAAGCAGCAAGTAAAACTCCAAGATCATCATAATCACCAGAAAGACAGTCCATAGTTTGTAAAGGATACTGAACAGAATCAAGTTCATATCCTGTATGATATGTAACATACGGAGTTGAAACATCTCCTGAATAAGTAATACCAGAAGCTTTCAAACCTTCAAAAATACCAGCAGCAAACTGAATATTACGGTTCATACCTGTATACAAATTGTTTCTTGTAACTCCAGCACAGAACTTAGCCAATTCCAAAACTTCCGGAGTATCTGGCGAAATGAAAGCTGCAAGTGCTGCAGAATCACCCCAACTGAAAGCGTTTCGGTTATTTACAGAAAGAACTACGTTTTCTACATTTATTTTCTTTTTACCAAGGAAGTCATACTCTACAATTACTTCACCTGAAATTACACCATTTTCACTAAAGTTCAAAATATCATTTGAGAAGTCAATCATTAAAGGAACTTCTGCAGATTTGAATTTCTGAAGCATTGGAATTGTAGCACATTCAATTGTACTGGCAGTATATTTTCCAGCGCGGAAACTAACTTTTACATTTCTAATTTCAGCTGATTCATAGTTTGTAAGAATAATATTTCCTGCAGAAGCTGTTCGATAAAGCTGCATATACACAGGATAAACATCATCAAACTGTTCAATATTAGCTCCAACATCTCCAGAACCTTTATTTCCAACTTCCATATTGATTTTTACAGATACACCAGCAAACGGTCCTTTGTATGAAGTTTTCGAACCTTCCATAAAACCGGCATAACCACCGTTAGCACAAACTGTCAGAGACGGATTAAAACGGAAACCAACTTCACCATATGCTCGATAATAAAGATTACTTGCAATAAATTCCTTACTGTTACCAGTATCATTTGTATCCACAGCATTTGTTGACCATGAATAAATACCGAATGCACCACCGGCTCCAACATAAAGACGTGAAAGTGGATAATAGTAAGCGCCTAATCCAAGGCCCCATCCATAAAGGCTCAAAGCATTTGAGTTTGTAATTGGTACATTATTATAAAAACCTTCGACACCTACATTTAAGAGATTGAAAAGATTTACATCTGCCTGAGCAACTCCACCAAAACCAGTTTCAAAAGATGTGTTTTTACCAGAAAACAAAACAGAAGGTGACAATCTTAAAGAAAGATCCAAGGCATTCAATGAATTGATTACCAATACGAAAGTCAAGAGAAAAGCGTTTACTTTTTTCATTTTAAACTTACTCCTATAATTCAGATACTATTAATAGTATACCATAATACTTTAACTTTGTTGACTACATATTTATGTAGTTTTTAAATAAAAATACCCTACATTCTCTCCAAATAAGGTACAAGAACTAGATTCATGGCATTTTTTATTACTTGAAGCGTACATTTTGCAAGATACAATCTAGCTCCGGAAAGTTTTTCGTTACCTGCATTTACAATTGAACAAGTTTGATAGAACTTACTGAAAAGTTTTGCAGTTTCGTAAACATAAGAAGCAATTCCACTTGGATCAAGATTTTCAGCCCCACGTTCAACTACAACAGGGAAATCACCAAGTTGCTTAATCAAAGCCCATTCATCTTCATTCGACAAAAGTGCTACAGCTTCGTCAGAAGAATCAACTTTAATTCCGGCTTCATCAGCTTTTGCCAAAATTGAATTAATTCGTGCACCCATGTACTGAAGATACGGACCTGTATTTCCATTAAAACTCAAACTTTCTGCAGGATTAAAAAGCATATCTTTTACAGGATCAGCCTGAAGCATGTAATAATGTAAAGCACCAAGAGCAACTTTTTCTGCAACTTCGTCTGCATCGCCAACCTGTTCGTCGCGGCCACGTTCTTTAATTGCGGCAAGTGCATCTGCGTGTAAAGAATCTACCAAATCATCAGCATCAACTACAGTTCCTTCGCGGCTCTTCATACGACCTGAAGGAAGATTTACCATTCCGTAACTTAGATGATAAAGCTTGTCTGCCCAGTCAAAACCGAGTTTGCGCAAAATGTGAAACAAAATCTTAAAGTGATAATTCTGTTCACTTGCAACTACGTAAACAAGCTGATTAAATGCCCAGTCATCATGGCGGCTGATTGCAGTTCCAATATCCTGTGTAATGTAAACGGAAGTTCCGTCCTTACGGAGCAAAATCTTTTCGTGATTATCTTCGTCTTTTCCTTTTCCAACAACATCTGTTACATCAATACGAACAGAACCATCTTCGGCCTTAAAGAAAACGCCTTTTTCAAGACCTTTCATAATTTCATCTTTACCCTTAAGGTATGTGTTGCTTTCAAAATAAAACTTATCAAAGCTGATTCCTGTGCGGGCGTAAGTCTGTTTTACACCTTCTAAATCCCAGTCATTCATTTTCTGCCACAAAGCGCGTACTTCAGGATCTCCTTTTTCCCACTGAACAAGCATTTCTTCTGCCTGCTCGGCAGCTTCGGGATGTGCAGTTTCAGGCTTATCTTTTTCACCTTTCATCCACTTATCAAATTCTACATAACACTGCCCTACAAAATGGTCACCTTTCATTCCAAGACTTTCTGGAGTTTCGCCTTTTTCTTCGTGAAACCATTTATAAGCAAGCATACTTTTACAAATATGAACACCGCGGTTATTGATAAGATCAACCTTACAAACGTCGGCGCCAGCCATGCGCAAAATTCGGCTTACAGATTCACCGAGCGCGTCGTTTCGAACATGTCCAAGATGAAGCGGTTTGTTTGTATTTGGTGAAGAAAATTCTATCATTACACGGCGGCCTTCGAGCGGCTTTTTTCCCTGCTGATTAAAGCTTCCATAATTGTCACCTTGTTGTGCAACAGCTTTCAAAATTGGAGCAGCAGCACCGGCTTTATCAAGTTTAATATTTACGTAAGGACCAACTGCTAAAACTTTTCCGAGGCTGCATTCTCCTGCCAAAGCCGCAACACCGGCAGCAATCTGTGGAGGTGCCATTCTAAGCGATTTAGCAAACGCGAACATTGGAGAACCTAAATCTCCCATTTCTGGATTTGGTGCATTCTGAACTACAATAGATTCTGCAGTAACTTCGGGAGTTTCAATCCCCTTTTCTTTAATAAACTGATTTACTGCCTTTGCAACAATTTCTTTAAATTCTGATTTAGCGTCTGCCATTTTCTATTCCTTAATTATAATTTTTTTACAATTATACAAATTTATAAAGACGGGGTAAAGATAATTTGATAACTATGAATGTGAAAAAGGGGACGGACCTCTATTTCATAAAAATGTGAAAAAGGGGACGGACCTCTATTTCACGAAAATGTGAAAAAGGGGACGGACCTCTGTTTTTATTATGTTTATAGTTTTCATTTTTCATCATTTCATTTTTCATCATCTATCATATTTTTCTTTTTTTTATTATAATAATGCGTAATATTTTACTAAAAAGAGGCAATTAATTGAGTAAGTATCCATTTGAATCCATTGAACCAAAGTGGCAAAAATTTTGGGACGAAAACAAAACTTTCCGCGTAACAGAGGATGAAAAATTCCCTGCAGACAAACGCATGTACGTTCTTGATATGTTTCCATATCCATCTGCTGCCGGCCTTCATGTAGGACATCCGGAAGGTTATACAGCAACAGATATTTATTGCCGTTACTTGCGTATGAACGGTTACAACGTACTTCATCCAATGGGATACGACGCTTTTGGTCTTCCAGCAGAAAACTACGCAATTAAAACTGGAACTCATCCAAAAACTACAACAAATGCAAATATTGAACACTTTACACAGCAGATTAAATCGCTTGGTTTCAGTTACGACTGGGACCGCTGCGTTTCTACTTGTGAACCTGAATATTACAAATGGACACAGTGGATTTTCCTCCAGCTCTACAAAAAAGGCTTGGCATACGAAGCAGAAACTCCAATCAACTGGTGTCCTTCTTGTATGACAGGTCTTGCAAACGAAGAAGTTAAAGACGGAAAATGTGACCGCTGTGGTGCTGAAGTTACACACAAAACAATCCGCCAGTGGATTTTGAAGATTACAGATTATGCTGACCGATTGGACGGCGATTTGGACACTCTCGACTGGCCAGAATCAGTTAAATTAATGCAGCACAACTGGATTGGAAAATCTACTGGTGCCGAAGTTACATTTACTGTTGCCGACAAAGACGGAAAACCAACAGATAACAAACTTACAGTTTACACTACTCGCTGTGATACACTTTTTGGTGCAACTTTCATGGTAATTTCACCAGAACACAAAATCATTTCTAAAATCACAACTGCTGATCAGAAAGCTGCAGTAGACGCTTACATTGAAGCCGCTGCAAAAAAATCTGACCTTGAACGAACAGACTTAAACAAAGACAAAACTGGTGTATTTACAGGAAGTTATGCAATCAACCCTGTAAACGGAAAACTCATTCCTATCTGGGCTGCAGATTACGTTCTTACATCTTACGGAACTGGTGCAATTATGGCCGTTCCTGCTCACGATGACCGCGACTGGGATTTTGCTAAAAAATTCAATCTTCCAATCATTGAAGTTCTTAAGAGTGAAGTTGATGTTCAAAAACAGGCCTGGACACAAGATGGAATTCACGTTAATTCAGAATTCCTTGACGGTTTGAACAAAGCTGATGCAATTGCAAAAATGCTCGAATTCTTGGAAGAAAAGAAAATCGGACGTAAAGCAATCAACTATAAACTCCGCGACTGGGTTTACTCACGTCAGCGCTACTGGGGAGAACCAATTCCTTTAGTTCATTGTCCAGATTGTGGTACAGTTCCAGTTCCAGAAGAAGAACTTCCACTTACATTGCCAGAAGTAAAATCTTACCAGCCAACAGGTACTGGTGAATCTCCTCTTGCTGCAATTGATTCATGGGTAAACTGCAAATGTCCAAAATGTGGAAAACCAGCTAAACGCGAAACAAACACAATGCCTCAGTGGGGCGGTTCATGCTGGTACTACCTCCGCTACCTCGATCCAAAAAATAACGAAAAATTCTGTAGCGAAAAAGCAGAAAAATACTGGATGCCAGTTGATTTGTACATTGGTGGTGCTGAACATGCCGTTCTCCACTTACTTTATGCTCGTTTCTGGCACAAAGTTCTTTATGATATTGGAGTTGTTTCTACAAAAGAACCATTCCAGCGCCTTATTAACCAGGGTATGATTACATCATTTGCTTACCAGCGCAAAAACAAAACTTTAGTTCCTGTTGATGAAGTTGAACAGCGCGAAGACGGCAACTGGTACGAAAAAGCAACAAACGAAAAACTTGAACAGGTTGTTGCAAAAATGTCTAAATCCCTTAAAAACGTTGTAAATCCTGATGATGAAATTAAAGCTTACGGCGCAGACTCTGTTCGTATGTACGAAATGTTCATGGGTCCACTTACAATGTCTAAACCTTGGGCAACTCAGGGTATTGTTGGTATTCACCGTTTCCTCGAAAAAGTTTGGGCAGTTAGTGAAAAACCAATGAGCGATATTGATATTACAGGTAAACTTACTGATAAAGCACTTGTTTCTGCAAGAAAAACTTTTGCTCAGACAATCAAAAAGGTAACTGATGATACAGCAACATTGAACTTCAACACAGCAATCAGCCAGATGATGATTTTCATCAATGAGCTTTCAAAATTGCCAGAAGTTCCAAAAGCAATGTGGTCTGACTTTGTAAAAGTTCTTTCTCCATACGCTCCTCACCTTGGTGAAGAACTCTGGGAAAAACTTGGAAACAAGAACACAATCGCATACGAAAAATGGCCAACAATCAGTGAAGATTTTGCAAAAGATGATGCAGTTCAGATTGTAGTTATGGTAAACGGTAAAAAACGTGATATTTTTGAAGCCGCACCAAACACTGATCAAGAAACATTGAAGAAAACTGCATTTGAACGCGAAGCTGTAAAGAAATTTACAGATGGACATGAAATTGTGAAGACCATTGTTGTGCCAAATAAAATAGTAACTATTGTTGTAAAATAGCCACGGATAGGACACAGATAAAAATAAACAGGGATAAAAGAGATGAACGGAATATTCTTATCCTTTTCATCCCCTTTATCCCTGTTGCTTTTAACGCATTTGCTATTTTAGGCACTCAGATAAATCTTCGGAGCCGAAGTGTGTGTAAATGCTAAGCAACAGTCTCGATAGACTGTTGCTTTTAACGCATTTGCTATTTTAGGCAACCTCTGTTACGGAGTTAATCAGGTTAAACAGATATTTAAAACCGGTTGCGGATAATGCACGTTCGGATTCATTTGACATTGAAAGAAAATATAATTTATGGCCAGCATCATCACTGTCATTAAATGCAGCCATTAAAAAACCCATTCCGGAAGCATCAAGTTCAACAAGACCTGACATATCAAGAACAACATTTTTTTTCTGAACAGCATCATACAATGTTTGTTGAAATTCACCCATTGTATAGGCATTTAAAGCCCCTTCCAACTCATAAAGTTGATAGTTAGCACCTTCTTTTTCAATAATTGTTAATTGTTCCATATTATACTCCCGTTAATTATAAACCAGCTTCTTTCATCATATCATCAAGGTCACTTAAATCTGGCATTTCAAATCCATCTGGTAAATCCATATCTGAACTTATATCATTATTAGATGGAACTTCCTCAGGCTTTTCATTGATTTCTTCGCCTGGTTCTGGAATCGGTTCAGCTGCAACCTCTGCATTATCTGTATTTTCCACTTCAATCTCAGCATTACCCGAAATTGCTTCTGGAATTCCTGAAGATTCGTCAACCTCCGGAGATGTCGCATCAGAAGGAACATCAATTGAACCTTCAATTGGAGGTTCTTTAACCTTTTCTTCAACTTCAGTCTGATAATCAAGAGTTGTTTCATACTTCAAAATAAGAATTGAAACGTCATCTTCCATTTCTTTTGACATAAACTTAAGTAAGCCATCAAAAGTAAACTGAGCCATACGTTGTGCCGGATAAGTTGAGTTATCAAGTAAAGCCTGTTGAACACGTTCCTTTCCAAACTGTTCACCACGAAGCGAATGTGACTGAATCATACCGTCTGTACATGCAAGAATAATATCACCACGATTAAGTTTTGTTGTTTTTACAGAAATAAAAGGTGAAATATCTTTAACAAATCCAAGAACGTGCCCAGAACCCTGAATTTCGATTACGTTGTTATAAACTTGAGTATACATCATTAAAGCAGGAATACCACAGTTGATGTAATACATAGTATCAGTTTCAAAATCTACAAGAGCAAACAACCCCGCAAAAATTGTACCTTTTCGCAAAGATTCACGAATAAATACGTTAATTTTAACAACCAATTCCTTAAAATCATGAATTTCACTTAAATATGTACGAATAACAGATTTTAGGATGACCATGTTCATGGAAGCTGCAATACCTTTTCCACACAAGTCACCAACTACAAAAAGGTGTCTATTATCAGTTAAACGAATCAAGTCAATAAATTCACCACCAATATTATGAGCTGGAACCATCATTAAACCAACGTCGACTTTATTATTTTTAATATGATCAATATTCTCCTGAATAGATGTAATAATCTGAGAAGACATCTTAATTTCGCGGTTTACAACACCAATAATTTCCTTGTTAGAAATATTACGCATGTAGTAACCAAATACGAAGAAATATGAATACAATTTAACAAATACTTTATAGTCATACTCTTTGTAATGATCGCCAGAAACTTTCTTTCCAAGTGTAATAAGACCGAAAATGTTATGACCTTCATTCAAAATAAACAATGCATCAGATTTTGTATATTCAAAAAACTCTGTTAATTCATTTTGAATAGATGATACATCGTGCTCTTTATCAATTTCAGTCCAAACAACTACACTTTTGTTAACATTAAGCAATGTATCAAATATAGGATTTGATACTGGGATTGATAAAGAAGTATTATTTGATGAATATGCAGTTTCAAATTCTTCCTGTCCATTCAAAATGTATACACTCATAGAAGAGGCTTCTACGTTTCTTTTGAAAATATCATACATTTTTGCTGTAACGGCATCCATTTCAGCGTTTTGATAATCAATTGAAGCAAGATCCTTTTCAAGTGCATTTTCATAATCTACGGTATAAATCTTAGTTGAAGAAGATAAAATATCAGCAATTTTAAATGCAAGAAAAATAACAATAGCAGACAATAAAGCAAAAGTTGTTATAAACTTCCAATCAAGAGCATCCTTCTGTGGCTGAATAACAGCACATACAACACCAACAATAATAGCTGGAATAATATACGAAAGAAGGAATTTTACAATATTTACAAAAATACCTTTTCCAGAAGGCACAGTCGTTTTTGTATAAGCCTGGAAAATAACAACAATCATAAACAAGTATGCAAACATAAATAACAAGGAGAATGCCGGTTCTTTATTTCTAATAAAGTTGATTGCATAGTTTGTAAGCCACATCAAAACAATACCTTCACCAATTACTAATGTCTGGTACTTTTCGAGTTGAGTAGCCTGTTTTGCTTCCTGCAATAAAGTAAGAGTTACATAACAGAAAACTGGAATTAAAATACGAACAACTGCTGTATACAATGTAAACCAAGACCAAGGGAAAAATTCTCTGGCAGGTCCATCAAATAAATATTCAGAAACAATAATAATTCCATTTTCATAATCAACATCAATTGAATTAAAATGACGGAAAATTACATAAATGAAGAAAACAAAAATGATGAACATTATAAACTTTAAGCCACTTACTTTTCGTTTAGCACCAATTGTAATAAAGTTAAAGCTTAATGTAACAAAAAACAAAACGTCAAAACAGAACGCAATTCTCATCAACTGCGTAGTTAACGAATCTATCCAAAAATTCTTAAACAAAAGTGTAAGAATAAACAAACCGCTTTCAATCAACAAAAACAAAAGAGAAACTGCAAGTGAGTTAATTGCACGTGTATCACCCTTTATTTTTGTATCAATAAGATGAGTATAATAAATTAAAAAACAAAAGATTAACGCATTTAAAACAATATAAATCATACTAGTAACCTACCTTTGCAATCATCATTGTAACGTCATCATGAAGTTTTTTATCACCATTATACTTCCAGATAAGGTCTACAATATCATTTACAAATTCCTGAGGTGTTTTTGCAGCACCAGCCATAAGTGTCTTTTTGTAGATATCTGTATCACCAAGTTCAACACCTTCATCATCCATTACTTCAGATACACCGTCCGAAGCCATCAAAATAGTATCACCACGGAACAAACGTTTTTCAGCAACATTTACATCACCCATATCCAAAATACCAACAAGAGAAGCATTAGATGTAAGTGGTTTAATACGATAGCCATCAGGAGAAGGTGAAAGAATAATCGGGTCTGACATGGAAGCGTTTATATAACGGATTTTCATCTTTTCTGTATCAACTATTCCGAGGAACAATACCGTATATTTATCCTGAAGGTGCATTCCTTTAATAGCTTTATCAACTGCGTGAATTACACCTACCAAGTCTTCTTTATCTTCAATAATTTTTACAGTGTTCATTACCAAACCCATAATAAGGGCAGCTGGAAGTCCTTTTCCGGATACATCACCTAACATCAGCAGGGTTTTTGACTGATCAATAGGAAGTACAGAGAAATAGTCTCCAGATACGTTTACAAGAGGACGGTAATATGTAGCAATTTTTAGTTTTGGGGTGTTTGGCATTTTCTGCGGTAAGAATGACTGCTGAGTTTCTGCAAGTTGTTCCCATTCCTTTGTTGTTGCAGAAATTTCTGACAAAGTAGTAATTGTTCGGGAACGTGAAATAAAGCGTTTGTATTCTTCGTAAAGACGCTGATAAACATCTGTATCGAACAAACGTGTATAACGGCAGAAAACATAAAGATGTTGCTTATCGTAACACATAAAGAAACCACGTGCACGCTTGTAATTTGTAGTAACACCAATATGTCGGTCAAAGAAGAAAAATCCATCTTGCCATGAATCAGTAAAATACTGGTCCAATTTAATTCTTACAGGTTCAGAAGTTGAAAGTCTGTTAGGGCTGTTATACAAAATATAATTTTTCGATCGGTCTACAAGAATAACAGAACAGTCACCCTGTTTCTCCAAACAATCAGCAATTACTCCGTAAAAATCATCAAGGGAATAACAGAAACGTAATCGGTCAATAAACTGATTAAGAATCATTGTTTCACCCATTTCCAGAGTATCATGTCGAACTTTACTTATTAATATATTCTTTACGCTGTTTCCCCAGAATGCTACTGATAAAAAAACAGTTGCAACTACAAGAAACGTGTAAAAGGAGATTTCACTGCCTGTGCGTACAGGAAGAAGACAAATAGCCAATAGAACAAATACAATAATTGCAGCAATATTAATGCTGACTATAACAACTTTTTTCCGCGTTTTATACATGTTAACCCCTAAGTTTATGTACTAAAATAGATTTAAGCACACTACTACTATTCTAACACATAATCGGCTTTTTTGCGGAAAAAGTTTAATCACCAAGTCTTGAAAGATTGATTAATTGAGGTTCTTTAGGTGGATTTTCCAACTCCAGATACTGTTTTAGTAAATCCTTCTGTTTTCCAGAAAGATGAGTAGGAACTTGAACCATAATTTTTACGTATAAATCACCTTTTCTGCTTGAGCCTGAAATTGGTACACCCTCACCTTTTATGCGCAAAAGTTTTCCATTTGAAGTTCCATCAGGAACTTTTATTGTAACTTTTTTACCATCCAAAGCAGTAATTGTAATTTCACAGCCTAAAGCTGCCTGTGCTAAAGTTACCGGTACAGCACAATACAAATCGTTTCCATCACGTTCAAACAATGGATGTGATTCTACATGAAGAACTACAACTAAGTCTCCTGCAGCTCCACCGTTTTCTCCAGCATCCCCCTGCCCACGAATTACAATTCGTTTTCCATTATCAACACCGGCAGGAATTTTAAGCGACATTTGTTTAGATTTTTCTTGAATACCAGAACCGCGACAATTTGAACAAGGTTTATCTATTGTTGTACCTTTACCACCACACTTCGGACATGTTTGCTGTATTGTAAAGAATCCGTTGCCCTGACGAACCTGCCCCATACCGCCACAAGTAGGACAAGTTTTTTTAGAAGCGCCAACAGCAGCACCAGTACCTTTACACACCTCACAACTTTCATTGTGCTTAAAATGAATATCAGCGTTGGTACCATAAACAGCATCTTTAAACTGAATGTGCAAATCATAACGAAGACTTGCCCCGCTAGCAGGACCACTTGAACGTCCCCCACGAGAACTTCCACCACTAAAGCCACCGCCGAAAATACTGTCAAAAATATCTGAGAAGCCGCCACCAGCTCCACCGAATAAATCACTAAAGTCATGGAATGCATGAGAATACTGGGCACCACCGCCTCCCATTCCACCCATTCCATCTAGACCGGCAAAACCATACTGGTCGTAAATAGGACGTTTTTCTTCATCAGAAAGAATTTCGTAAGCCTCTGTTGCTTCCTTAAATTTTTCCTCAGCTTCTTTATCTCCAGGGTTACGATCCGGATGATACTTTACAGCTAACTTTCGGTAAGCCTTTTTAATAGTATCCTGATCAGCTGATTTTTCAACACCTAATACTTCGTAATAATCGCGTTTTGCCATAATCTTTACCTAATAAAATAACAATAGGGGAACTTTCATTCCCCTTCTTAACTCGCTCGATGAATCTCGCTCGGAGACTTTTTATCGATGAACCTAAATGAATGCTGGCGCATTCATTTTTAACGGTTCTTCGATATTAGTCTTTCTCATCCTTAACTTCATATTCGACATCATCAGCAGAACCTTTGTCGAAGCCGGATTTCTTTTCTGCATCAGCGTCAGCACCTGCATCTGCACCGCCCATATCTGGACCTGCGGCACCGTCAGCACCTGGTTGAGCACCCTGAGCGCCCTGCTGCTTGTAAAGTTCTTCTGCAATTTTGTAAGAAGACTGTTTAAGTTCTTCAGTCTTAGCTTTGATTTCTTCTGTATTGTCACTCTGAAGAGCCTGTTTCAAAGCTGCAATTGCATCTTCAACCTTCTGTTTTTCTGCACCGTCAATCTTATCGCCCAAATCTTTAATAGATTTTTCTGTAGCGTAGATAAGAGAATCAGCTTCGTTGCGGGCATCAACACTTTCGCGTTTAGCTTTATCTGCAGCGGCATTTGCTTCTGCATCTTTTACCATCTTGTCAATTTCTTCATCAGAAAGACCAGAAGATGATGTAATCTGAATATGCTGTTCTTTTCCAGTTCCCAAATCCTTAGCAGAAACGTGAACAATACCGTTAGCATCAATATCGAATGTAACTTCAATCTGTGGAACGCCACGTGGAGCTGCTGGAATACCAACTAAGTCAAAGCGACCAAGTGTACGGTTCTGATCAGCCATTTCGCGTTCACCCTGAAGTACGTGAATAGAAACTGCAGTCTGTCCATCGGCAGCTGTAGAGAAAATCTGACTCTTCTTTGTAGGGATTGTTGTGTTACGAGCGATAAGTTTTGTCATAACACCACCCATTGTTTCAATACCAAGTGAAAGTGGAGTAACGTCAAGCAAAAGAACGTCTTTTACATCACCACCAAGAACACCACCCTGGATTGCAGCTCCAACGGCAACTGCTTCATCTGGGTTTACTGCACGGCTTCCTTCTTTGCCGAAAATTGCTTTTACAACTTCCTGAACTTTTGGCATACGTGAAGAACCTCCAACGAGGAGTACTTCATCAATTTTGTCTGCTGTAAGACCAGCATCTGCCAAAGCTTTGCGGCAAGGTTCCTTTGTTCTTTCGTAAAGGTCATCTGTCATCTGTTCAAACTGAGCACGTGTCAAACTCTTCTGAAGATGTTTTGGACCTGTTGCATCAGCAGTGATGAATGGAAGGTTGATATCTGTTGTTGTCTGGCTAGAAAGGCTGATTTTTGCATTTTCAGCTGCTTCGCGTAAACGCTGCATAGCCATTGGGTCTTTAGAAAGGTCAATTCCTGTATCTTTCTTGAATTCGTCGATTAACCAGTTGATAATTACACGGTCCCAGTCATCTCCACCAAGGTGAGTATCACCGTTTGTAGATTTTACTTCGAATACACCGTCACCAAGTTCCAAAATAGAAATATCGAATGTACCACCACCAAGGTCGTATACAGCGATTGTCTTTTCTTTATCCTGATCTTTATTGAAACCGAAAGCCAAAGAAGCAGCTGTAGGTTCGTTGATAATACGTTTTACATCAAGACCAGCAATTTTACCTGCATCTTTTGTAGCCTGACGCTGAGCATCGTTGAAGTAAGCAGGAACTGTAATAACAGCTTCTGTAACTTCCTGTCCAAGGTAATCTTCTGCAGTTTTCTTCATCTTCTGCAAGGTGAATGCTGAGATTTCCTGTGGTGAATA
Source organism: Treponema sp. (assembly GCA_045615645.1). Classification (GTDB taxonomy): domain Bacteria; phylum Spirochaetota; class Spirochaetia; order Treponematales; family Treponemataceae; genus Treponema_D. The sequence continues at coordinate 52,179 of JAZLFF010000017.1, read as the reverse complement.
CTGTTTTTTGTTTCCAGCTTCATCAATTTCTACACGACAGTCTGAACCATTATCGATTACTGTATATGGGAGCTTTGTAGCTTCTCCCTGAAGTTCGCTGAATCTGTGTCCAATAAGACGTTTTACAGAATAAACTGTGTTTTTAGGATTTGTAACCATCTGGTTTTTAGCAGGAGAACCAACAATTCTGTCTCCTTTAGATGTAAAACCAACAATAGATGGAGTTGTACGTCCGCCTTCTGCGTTCTGGATTACAACTGGTTCACCGTTTTCCATTACGGCAACACAAGAGTTTGTTGTTCCTAAGTCGATACCTATGATTTTTCCCACTTTGGTTTCCTCCGGAAATCAATTCGCGATTCGCAATTGACTTCGCTATATAATATTTAATTTCCTTTATAATTGCGCATTACGCATTAAGCATTGCGCATTTTCCTTATGCTTTTGGCACCTTTACCATTACCTTTGCAAGGCGAATAGCTTTGTCCTTAAGCTTATATCCTTTAAGATAAACTTGAGCTAAAGTTTCTTTTTTAGCTTTTTCATCTTCCATACGGCCAATTGCTTCGTGAATTTCAGGATCAAATTCATCCCCTTCGTTTCCGTATGCAACAAGGCCATATTTATCTTCCAACATTTTTACAAGAGATTTGTTAATCATCTTGATTCCATCCGCAATTGATTTAGCATCTTTTGCGTCTTTTGCAGCTTCGATTGTGCGGTCAAAATTGTCTAAACTGTCGAGCAAATCGCCAAGTAAAGAAGCATTTGCATAAGTAACAGCCTCTTCCTTCTGCTGCATCATTCTTTTACGCCAGTTGTCATTTTCCGCAGCCTTGTACAATGCCTGGTTTTTCAAATCGGCAATTTCCTTTTCCAAAGCGGCAATTTTTTCTTCCGGTGTAACTTCTTTTTCTTCTGCAGGAGCTTCTTCTTTTGCTTCTGCTGCCTGAGCTTCAGTTTCCTGATTTTCTACTTTTTCTTCAGTTTCTGGATTCTGATTTTCTTCAGCCATATTACCTTACCTTAAAATATTATTATCAACTTTAAAATTACTAATTTTTTGTGTAGAACGTCAACTAATTTTTAAAATTTTTTTTGTTTTTTTAATACAAATTTATAACAGATTCGGTTCCATCAAACAGAGCAAGCCCATAATATGAATTTGGAACAAGAGCATCGCGCGCAACGTAAAAAAATCCATCTACAGTTGATTTTAATGGAAATATACAACCATACGATTCACCTTCCATACAAGTCAAAACCATCTTCTGTAAATCAAGACACAAAAACTTCAAGATTTGATTCACACTGGCTGGCAACACAATCTTCCCATTGTAGAAAAATCCATATCCAAAAAAACAATCAAAATCCTCTGGGAAATTTTCAAAATCATTAAGCTCAATTACTTCAGTCTGACCATTATCAATAGAAAAAACAGTAATTTTAGATTCCGCCTTACTTTTATCCCTTCCACTTACAAAGCTATAAACCTTGTTATTATCTGAATTGTTAATAATTCGTAAAAAATCTTCATTTTTTTGTTTTGAATAGCAATTATGTATTCCATTTTGCGTTATATAAAATACAAAATGTTTTGAATCCTCACGATTTCCGCCACAAATGCAAACTCCATCATTGGTAAAAAAACAATCGGAAACAAAGCAATCTATAAAACCATGCCAAACCTGTTTTACACCAATTTTTCCCAAAAAACGCGGATATTTAATTTTATAAAGTGTAAATTCAAAACCACGGTTTTCTGAAAAAAAACTATTCTGAGAAAGTATAAAATCCTCATTTAAGAAAACTGAAGCTGCTGGAAAATCTATTTTTGACTGTACCTTATAATTTTTGTCCACAAGCATAAGCTTTTGAAGCTCTTTATTCCAACACAAAAAGCAACCATTTTTTTTTGAGTTACTCACACTTCTTTGGGTTATTTTCTGAAAAGCCCTTATATCTGGAGCTTTAGAAGGCAAATTGCACATACGGTCATTTTCTATTGAAAAATTATACAATTGTCCATCAACAATAAACGGACAGACTTCAGTTTTTGAAGAAGAGTAACAAGTTGCACAAGAAATAAGACCAACTAAAAAAAATACCGCAAGTTTTTTACAACCTGCGGCTTTTTTTCTGCTCGCCTGAACAAACAGATTATTCATTAGTTTTCCCGAATCTTTTCGTAAACCTTTTTGAAGTATGGAGAGAAGAGGATTTCCTCTGCCAAAACAATGTTCTTACGCGCTGAAACAATATAATCGTTTATTGCCGCATTTTTCTTTGAAGAACTGTAGAAATATCTAACTGTATAGAAATCTTTTACGAGAGTATAAAGTCCAGAGGTTGTAAAATCAATTTGAGAAGAGTTTGAATCGATATCAACACCATATTTGTTCCAAACATGCCATACAACTTTTGTACAATAGAAAGTTGACATATCTTCCTTTGTAACTACGTTAAAAATATCGATTGTATTCTTAAAGAATCCATAATCTGTGTAATCATGCGACATATCACAATAATAATCCATGTATTTCTGCGCATCATTAAGTTTTGATTTATTTACAGAGAAATTAGGATTCAATACACAGGCGTTAACTTTATGGCGCCAAACATCAGCAGTTTCATAACCAGCACCACGGTCAATTGCTGTTTCAAGACTGTAAGTAGTTTCATTATTTGGATCATATTTATCCAAATCTAAAACAGCACCATGATAATATGAACCTGGAAGAGTTTTTGGAGAAACCCAGTCGATTACAGTTCCTACTAAATCACTTGTTCCACCAGAAAGATAGATTGCTCCATCTACATTAAAAGGCATATCAGTTAATGCTGGATATTTACTAGAACCACCTTTTGAACTGCTGCTTCCTGAACGAGCCTTTGAATATTCCCCAAATTCGGCAACCATGTTAGTTCCATACTTAGCATCAAATTCCTGCAATGCAAGTAATTCATCATCAGTTCCCAAAGCTTCCAAAACTAATTGAAAGTCTGCATCAACTTCACTTTCCCACGCTGCTACATCGGCAGGTTCTTCACCAGTAGCAATTGTGTCCAGTTTACTGTCTTGAGTAAGTCCATCCGAACAAGCTGTAAACATAAGTGCAAAAACGGTTAAAACACTAACAATACTAATGATTTTTTTCATATAAATCCTTACACCCCTCCATAAGTGGTAGATAAAATTAATTGTAACAGAAGATATTTATTTTTGCAAAAAATTAATAGGTGCCTGAACAGAGAAAGATAGATTTTGAAGAGATGACGTAAGCTCACTTGCATGAAGATAAATCCGCTTTGCTTCTTTACCACCGTACAAAGAATCTCCAAGAATTGGAAGTCCAACACTAGCAAGATGTACACGAATCTGATGTGTTCGTCCAGTGTACAAAAGACAATCTACAAGTAAACATTGTTTATTTTCTATTATAATTTCTTCACGAACTGTAAATTCTGTTTTTGAATATTGCCCACCATTCTTTTCCGGCACACTGCCCCACTTTCCTTGTTTAGATTTTCCAGATACACGGCCCATCATCATCTCTACAGAAAAAGAATCGCCCGCCTGGATTTTTTTATTTCCTTTTTTTTCTACAACGGCAACATATCTTTTAATAAAGTCATGATTTTGAAACATATCGGAAACGGCTTTATTTACAGTTCGATTTTTTGTAAACAAAATAACACCGGAAGTTTCGCGATCAAGTCGGTGCATAATGCCAACGTATGGAGGATTTCTAAGCCCCGGATTTTTCGCCCACAAATAACGAACAACAGCATCATGCAGATTATCGCGGTTACCAGTAATAGTTTGCTCTACAGGGAAAAAAGGCGGTTTATTTATAAAAATAAGATTTTCATCTTCAAAAAGCACATCGTGTGGAGTCACTTCAAACTTAATATCATCCGGTTGTTTTTCGTAAAAAAACTTTTCTTTATCGAATCTGATTTTTATTTCCGAACGTCCGCGAAGCTCAAATGCCGCTCTATTTACCGTACGTCCGTTCACTTCCACACACCCTGCAACCACAAGACGCCGAATTTTAGAATTTGAAAAATCCCCTTCCGCCTCATCATTCAGCCGCACAGGCATTTCCCGCCTCAAAAACTCATCAAGCCGTTCAGTCTTTTGTGTAATAAAATTTAATGTAGTAACACCCATTATCCAGTCTCAATTATCAATTCTCAATTAAATAATCCGGTCCTTCATCGGTAGAAAAGATTTTTACTTTGCAGCTTTCCATACATACATTTTCAAAAAAAGCTATAAGATCAAGACTTTCAGGACCAAGTAAATCATCCGGATTATATGAAGTTTCAATTACAGAAGTTTCATTTTCGCCGGCCAGTCGCGACATTGCTCCGTTTATTTTTACAATATCAGTAATGAGCACGAATAAGTTACTGCATTTTTTTTCTTCATATTTTTCGTTCAAAAACAAAAGTTGCATTTTTTCAAGGGATTCATGTTTTTCAGCTTCCGGATTAAAGCCACTTTTAAAATCACAATTATTGCAACGTTGCCATTCTGCAAAATCGGCAAAAAAACGAGAAGGATATATGCGTAACGGTTTTAAAACTGATAAGAACCAAGGGACAGCGCGACCAGATGAGTAAAAAGTTTTGCAGGCAAATGAAAGGTCGCGGGAATAACGAATATCTTGCGCTGAAAAAGTTCCGGTTACTTTTGTTCCAAGTTCATTATTTTCTATCTGTGGAAAATCAATATGATTCGGATACTGATTAACTGCAAAATCCAGGCGTTCCATAAATGCTTTAAGCGAATCCCCTTCAACAGCCGCATAAGTCAGTTGAAAACCAAAAACAAGACCAAAATCGTTTAAAAGGGCAGCTTTATTTGCGTAAAATTTTTTATCAAAAAGAATTTTTCCTCCTTTTGATTCACAAACAAGGGGAATATCAAAAGAAATAAAAATTTGTGTAGCTGCAGCGGCAACTTCCCGGTCTATTATGGAAGCATCGACCAAAACTGAAACAAATAAATCTGGTGCCCGTTGTGCAAGTGTATTAATTATTTTGAGAAGTCTTTTTTTATTTTTAGAAAGATTTTCATCTACAATCGTAAGCTCAGTTACACCGTTTTTAACAAGAACTGGTAACTGAGTTTCAAAATCTTCTGTTTTAAAAGTGTAAGTGTTAGTCATATAAACAAACGTCATTGCGAGAAGCGTAGCGACGAAACAATCTATTTTTATGGATTACTTCGCTGCGCTCGCAATGACGTTCTTTACGAGCGCATGTATGCTAATTTATAACAATACAATTCCTCTGTTCTTACAATCTTCCTTAATCTCATCTGTCCAAACGCTAACTTGTGTTTCGCCTATATGAGCTTTACGTAAAAGGAACATACACAAACGAGACTGACCAATACCACCACCTAAGGTTTGTGTGAGTTGACCTGCAAGAAGTTTTTTATGGAAATCAAGTTCCGCTCTTTCCATCATATTACGTTCTTCAAGCTGAGCGCGCAAACTTTCAGGACTTACACGAATACCCATTGAGGAAAGTTCAAGTGCGCAATCATGTACAGGATTCCATACAAGAATATCTCCGTTTAACCCTCGATGGCCATCACCACTTTCAGTAATCCAGTCATCATAGTCTGGAGCACGTCCGTCGTGAATTGTACCATCATCAAGTTTTCCACCAATACCAGTAATAAATACAGCACCATATTTTTTAGCAACAGTATTTTCACGTTCTTTTGGAGTTAATTTTGGGTACTGACGAGCCAAATCATCAGCATAAAGAATCTTAATTTCTTTTGGCAAAATTGGTTTAATCTGAGGATAACGGTCATAAAGGAAAAATTCTGTTCTTTGCAAACAGCGGTAAACCTTTTTTACAATTTCGTGAAGGTAAAAAACTGTACGGTCTTTTTCATCAATTGCCATTTCCCAGTCCCACTGATCGACATAAATTGAGTGAATAGGATCAAGGTCTTCATCTGGACGAAGCGCATTCATATCAGTATAAATACCAAATCCAGGTTCAAGCTCAAGATCTGTAATTTTCATACGCTTCCATTTAGCAAGCGACTGAACAATTTCCATTTTTTCATCGTTCAAAGCTTTTACCGGAAATTTTACCGGACGCTCAATTCCGTTCAAATCGTCGTTAATACCCTTACCGCTTCCAACAAAAAGTGGTGCTGTAACGCGAGTTAAGTTTAATTCAGTACTCAAAGCAAGCTGAAAAAAGTCTTTTATTGCAACAATTGCATGTTCAGTTTCTTTTGTGTTTAAAATAGATTTATATTTTGCAGGTAGTTTTATCATAATTCTTTAATACAACGTCATTGCAAGGAGCATAACAACGAAGCAATCTATTTTTATGGATTACTTCGCTTTGCTCGGAATAACGCAGTCTTTTCTCCATATATAAAAGTTTTTACTCACCATCATAGTTTATCAAAGTCGTAACACGACAAGGCGAAAGAACTTTCTGATAATTTAATGCGGGAAGACCGATAACTCCGAAGAAATCAGTTACTTCCCCGCCTCCCTGCTCAATCAAATTCTTAGCGGCAGCAAGAGTTCCTCCAGTTGCAATTAAATCATCAACAACAAGAAACTTCTGTCCTTTCTTTACATCAGCCTTGTGAACTTCTACAGTTGCAGTTCCATATTCAAGAGCATAACTGCATTCGTAAGTATCGCCAGGCAATTTACCTTTTTTACGGATTAAAACTAATGGAATTCCTAATTTTTCTGCCAAAGGAGCTGCAAAAATAAAACCACGGCTTTCAACCCCGGCAACAGCATCAATCTTGGCATCTTTGTATTTTTCCACCATCTGGTCAATACAAAATTTTAAAGCTTCAGGATTTACAAGTACGCCTGTAATATCATAAAAAAGAATACCTGGTTTTGGAAAATCAGGAACACGGCGAACTGCTTTATCTAACATTTCTAAAGTCATAGGAAAACCTTCTGTTCAATAATTTTTAACATTCCTATTATAATTCGCAGAAGATTTTAGGGCAAGTAGATTATATTTTCGTTGTTCTTGCCATAAAGTAAATTGAAGCTACAATCAGAATAACTAAGTAGAACACTATTGCAACCCATATTCCACCGACTAATCCTACAGCACCAAGCAAAACGTAATTCATCAGCTTAAAAACAAACAAAGCGCCGTTAAAGAAACCGTAAGCAATTACAATTAATCCTGGAAAAACCCAAATCCAGGAAGTTTTAAAATAATGATTAGGATTCATTCGAGTATTCCATCCAAATGAAGCAAGCAATACAAACAAAATAATTATCCACATTGGATAGAAAATACGATTCAGCAAAACCTGTCCGTAAACTTCATCAGAATAACCGTACGAGCTTGCTTTGTTGAGCATTTTTATAAGTGAAAAAAGCGACATTCCGTTCGGATCGGCATTAGCATTTTCAAGCATTACAAAATCGCTGTAGGATAACGGCAGAAGAAGATATTCAGGAGTGTTTACAACTTCACCGTTTGCATATTCGTAACGAGGTTCGTTTATAATTTCAGGAGAATCACGACCAACTGATTTTAGCATTACATATGGTACAAAATCTGTTTTTTCATCTATACCAAGTATCTGTTTTGTCGATTCATTCATCGGACGAACATCAACTGGAAGAACCTTTGCATACGGAACAGTCATAATCCTGTAATGTTCACCGTTACGCGCAACAGACTCAATTGTCAAATCACGTAAATATTGAATTGATTTTCCTGTTGTTTTTACGTTTGTAATTCCCTTAAAGTAAACAATATCTTTTGAACCGTCTTTATATGTGTAAGAAAAATATACATCATTTGCGTTTTCAAAAGTCTTCAATTCAAGAGTTTCATCTATAAAAAAGAAACGGTTACTCACACGGTTTTCGGCAATATCCAGATAAAATAAAACATCCGGGTCCTTTTGTAATTCGCGAGAAGTCAAATATAATTCACGGAAAATGTAATAAGCACGTAAATCATCCTTTTCTACAAGTGCAAGATAACCTTCGTACTTTCTGTCAAAATTTTCCTGATTTTTATCTTTTTTTAATCGATGTGTATCCGAAATATTATTCCAGGCTGTGTTTAATATTTTTTGAAGTTCTTCCAAATTAGGATCTTTCGGAGAAGCAAGATTCAAACCTACATCAGCATAGTAATGGGCATTAAACCATTCTTCTTTTTCAAACGCTTCCTTTGCCATTAAATAATATTTATAAACTTCAGAAATTTGTTCCGGATCAATATTAACTTTTTCTACAGTATCCATTTCTGTTTTTGCAGCTTCCGACAAACGAATACGAATATTTGAATTATTTTGCTTATTTATGGCAATTTCTGCATTATCGGCAAGGCGGGCAGCTTCTTTTGATGAAGGACTAAGTTTTAACGCCGCATCAGCATATGCCTGCGCCCTGTTATAGTAACCACTTTTTAACAGCTGATTTCCTACTTTAATATAATCATTTATCAGTTTTGGTTGATTAACAATAATTTTCTTTTTATTCCCAACCGCAATTTTTACAGTTTCTTCACCAATCGTAAGAACAGCTGCAAAAGCAATTGAAAGAATCATTACAGCCTTAAAACGTTTTGCCATTGCTTCTGAAAAACGAGAAGAACTTCCTTCCGAATTCTGACCAAAATAAACAGAACAACCAATTACAAAACCAGTAATCAAAACTGACGGTAAAATCTTAATAAAAATTTCAATTCCCGTACAAAATTTGTAACCTCTTATAGCGGCTGCAGGAACAGAAATATCAGGGGTTTTTACAAATCCAATAACGAGAGCTGCAATAAGTCCTAAAACAAGAAATACTGATGTAATGCCTATAATCTTTTTCATTTACTCTGTCTCCCCTTACGCAGCCTTCTTCTTTTTTTTATGCTTAATTATCAAATCGGTAACAATTCCCATTACAACAAATGCCAGGCTTAAAATTAAGTAAAAGCAAACAAGCACCGGAGCTTCCATATAATCTTCAAGGAAAAGCATTACTCTGCTCTGACCAATCGAGTTTTTTAATCTGTCAGCATACGGAGAAAAATAAAAACTTTGTGTAAGAAAAATCAAAATCGAATTAAAAATTATCAAAAAAGCATTCAATAACTTCCACTTAAAAAATCTTGTAACTCCGTAAATACATGCAAAAGCAAGACCGGCAGATAAAAATCCTAAGTAAAATGTTAATCCAGATGAAAAAGCCTTTTCCGCCCTTTCTTCCAAAATTGAAACACTGTCCGTTAATATATTTCCATAATTTCCAAAAGTCTTTTTTACAAGAACCTCTTTGTAAGGTGCAGCATCTTTATATAATTCAAAATCAGGAGATTCTTTTACATGCTCAATAGAAACTTTTCCATTTTCTGCAGTGTCAATAATGACCGTTGTTGTATCTTCACCAGTTACAGGATTTGAATAAAAATCGCGGGTAAAATAATAAACTTTGTCGCCGGAAGTTCTAAAATATCCGCCAGAAAGATGTGAAATGTTATTTCCAGCAGGATGTTCATAATAATAAGTTTTCTTAATTTGAAGAATAGCTGGAAGAATAACAGCAAAAGTTAGTAATACAATTAAAATATACGAAATATTCTGGATTATTCCACCTAAATGTCTTATTCGATAGTAAGATACCAGAGGAAAAATTAAAAAGCACATAATTACTGAAACATAAAACAAAGAGTTTATTAAAGTATCAAGTGAAAATAATTCAAGCTGTTGTCCAGCTACAAATCCCTGAATGTTTAAATAAAAAGAATAAAATAAAGTTCCAAGAATAATACCCGTAAAGAGCAAAAGTAAATACATTAAGAATAATTTAAGTGCCTTTTCCATAAAAACCCTTTTTCGATAGTTTCCTTCTTAGATTATCGTATAAAAACATAATATTGTTAAACTATTTTCTAATAATATTAGAAAAATCTTCCGAAATAAAAATATATATATTTGACATAATAGAGTTTTATTGGGTATAATAAATAACTGATTAAAGGAAAAGGGTTAATAAATATTTATGGATAATAACAATTCTATCATTCCTGGATTCGACAATGAAAAAGACGATAGCCTTACTATTGCTCTTCGAAAAGCAGATGGTATTCCTAGAGGAATTTTCATTTATTTGAGTGGATATATCGATACATATAACTCAAGTTTTTTCCAGAAGCAAGTTACAAAAGTTATTGAAGCAGGTTTTATCAATTTGATTTTCAACTGTTCTTCTTTAAACTATGTTTCTTCAACAGGAATTGGTTCATTCACAGTATTTCTTAAGATTGTAAAACCAAAGGGTGGTGATGTCGTTTTACTTGAAATTCAACCAAAAGTATACGAAGTTTTCCAGCTTTTAGGATTTTCACAGTTCTTCAATATTAAAAACACTGCTGAAGAAGCAATTTCTTTCTTTACTTCTGGTGGAACAGTTTCGGATTCATCTGTATTTCCTCTGGCTATTTCTTGTCCTGTATGCAACAAAAAGCTTAGAGCTACAAAAGCAGGACGTTTTAGATGTTCAGGTTGTCGTTCAATTCTTGCAATTAACGATACCGGAGAAGTTTCTCTCGGTTAAAGCATTAAATTAAGTAATTACAAGCCTTCGATTATCAAGTCGGAGGCTTTTTTATTTTAACTTAAATTTTAACTATGTTGATAACTTGTGGATAAACTGTATTTTTTAACTAATTTTTTACTTAGAAAGTAAATCAATTACCACTTTACCGGAAAAATACGAATACCAATATTTAGCATAAACAGAATTGTAAATCCTTGTATAGCAAGCATTTAACCATTTTTTACTAATTTTCGTAAAATTTTCGTTACTTTTTTTTTAAAAACTACTTGACATGTTATAATTAAAACCTTTTGTGTATAAATTGTGGATAACTTGTGTATACAATGTGTACAAATTGTGGATTATTGTGGAATTCAAGAATTTTACATAACACGGAAATTTAGATATACTAATAAACTATGAATCAGGAATTTACAAAACGGCTAGAACTAATTGAAAAAGCATTAACAAACTCTATTAAACAAGATTTTAATTCAAACTGGCAAGAAGCCTCTTTTGGTAAGTTACCTCAGGCTATCAAACCTTTATTCATTCAAAATCTTCTTGAACCTAACATCAATTTAATTTCGTTAGGCGGAAAACGCTGGAGACCACTTTTATTAATTCTCTGCTATGAAATGGCAAAAAAAGCAAATCCTGATAAAGCATTATCTACAGAACAGGCTTATAGTTTAACTCCATTAGTTGAGTTTGTTCATACAGCAAGCTTAATTCACGATGATATTGAAGACTCCGCTGACCTTAGACGTGGAAAACCCGCAGCCCATATAACATACGGATTAGATACAGCACTCAATGCAGCTTCCTGGTTATATTTTGAAGCACCTGTTTGCATAAATTGTTCAGACATCCCTACCGAACTTAAACTGACCTTCTACAAAGTATACACAACTGAACTTCGCCGACTTCATCTCGGACAGGCAATGGACATATATTGGCACCGAACACCTTCCATATTTCCAACTCGCGACGAATATTGCGCAATGGTTAAATGTAAAACTGGAACGTTAGCTTCACTTGCTGCCCAAATTGGTTGCATTGCCGGAGGAATGAATTCTGAAGAAGCTGTAAAAATTGGTGAAATTGCTGCAAACATTGGCATAGGGTTTCAGATTATTGATGACGTTATCAACCTTACAACTGGAAACGTTGGAAAGAAACGTGGAGATGACATTGTTGAAGGTAAAAAAAGCCTTCCAGTTTTAATCCATACAGAAAGTAATCCTGCTGATAAACAACTAATTGCCCATTTTATGACACTTGCTTCCAGAAACGGAATTGATGATCCAGCCGTTGAAAAATGCATTCGATTACTAGAAACTTCCAATTGCATTTCAAAAGCAGCCGAAGAAGGTACAAAGCTTATAAAAGACAATTGTGCTAAAATTGATTCAGAATTGATTAAAGAATTATTCATTTCTATGATACCTTGAAATTGCGCCGGAGAATTTCACATGACAGAAAAACCAGAATCACTAAACAATCAGGCTATTTTATTCGCTGCTGACGGAGCTTTTACCGAAGCCATAGCTTGTTTTAAACGAGCAATTGTAATTGAAAAAGATAATTATCTACTCTGGTATAATCTTGGCGTTACTTACAGAGACGCAGGTGAATTAAAACGAGCACAACAGGCCTTATCAACAGCCTACTCTATTGCGCCAGAAAATGAAGAAGTTATAGAAGCATACGGAACAATTTCTCTCGCTCTTAAAGACACAGAACTTGTTCGTCAAATATGTAATCAAGGCCTTTTAGTAAATGATTCAAACTCTCATTTTTATAACCTGCTGGGAGTAACCTATTTTCAAGCTGAAGATTACAAAACAGCCGCCGATTTTTTTGAACAGGCAGTCTTTATAAATCCATATTATCAGGATGCACTTTACAATTTAAAAGACACTTACCATATGCTTCAAAACAAAAATGGCGAGCAAGAATGCCAAAATAAACTGAGAGAATTAAAAATTAAAAACTAAATGTAGAAAAAGTTTAAGCGTTTAAATGTTCTCGCGCTAACGTACTGATTTCATCTGCCATCTGTAATAAAGAAACCTGCTTTTGAACACCACCAAGTTCCCAACCAACCTTAGGCATACCGTAAACAATACTAGATTCCTGATCCTGTCCCAAGGTCCATGCACCTTTTTTGCGCATTTCCGCAAGTTGAGCAGCACCATCGCGGCCCATTCCTGTCATAATAACACCAAGCGCATGATTCTGGTAAACAGCAGCAACTGATTCAAACAAAACATCAACTGAAGGTCTGTGACCATTACGCTGTTCTGCCTGATTTATTTTTATTCGATTTCCAGCAAGATTTTTTTCTACCAGCATGTGATATCCGCCAGGAGCAATGTAAACATGTGCGCCTTCAATCAATTCACCATCTTTAGCTTCAGTAACTTTTAATGGACAAATTCCATCAAGACTTGCGGCAAATTCTTCAGTAAAGCCAGCCGGCATATGCTGAACAACAAGAATAGGCTGTTTTAAATTTGGATCAATCATCTTAAAAACATCGCGTAAAGCATTTGGTCCACCAGTAGAAATTCCAATGGCAATAAGTTCAATTTTTCCGCCTTCTCTTTCTGGCTTAATAACAACCTTTTCTTTAGGCTTTGAAGAAATCCAACTGGTTTTTGAAAGAAAATCGGAAGTAGAAATGACCGCAGCTTTAGCAGCTTCTTCACCTTTTTTCTGTATAACAAAACGCTGGGCTTCTTTTAATTTTATTTGATGAGAAAAGAACTCTGCATCCTGAACCTTTTTATGATTAAGTGTTGCATAAGCACCACCATAGGCAGCAACAAGTTCAATAATTTCATTAGAAACATCGTTAATTTTTAATGTTACCGAGCCACCTGGTTTGGTAATAAAATCTGAAGCACCAAGGGCCAGACATTCCATTGTAACTGAAGCGCCTTCTGTAGCTACACTCGAAAGAACAATTACAGGAACGCTTATCATTCGTTGTTTTCGTTCCTTAAGGAATTCAATACCATTCATTTTTGGCATTTCAATATCCAAAAGGATTACATCCGGATTTAACTGTGGAATTTTTTCCAGTAAATCAAGGCCATTTTCAGCTTTTCCTACAAGTTTTAAACCTTCAGTTTCATCTATTACGCGGCCAATAATGTTACGCATTAATGCCGAATCATCACAAATTAAGACAGAAATATCATCCATAATCCGCCCCTATCTTTTTTAATTACTATTTATTTGTAAATTTACCGTATAAACAAGCCCACTGAGTCTTAATAAACTCAAACTGTGTCTTCATACCAAAAAGTGATTCAGAGTGTCCAATATAAAGATATGATTGAGGCGCCATTGAATCCCAGAAATGGTTAATTACAGTTAACTGAGCTGGTTCATCAAAGTAAATAAGTACATTCCGACAGAATACTACATCAAGATTTCGAGCCCCAGAATCGTTTCTAAGGTTATGGTAATCGAAACGTATACAATCTTTTAATTCCTGTTTTACCTGATATCCACCTTCAACTTTTGTAAAGTATTTCTGTAAATAATCAGCAGGAATTCCATCTACTCTGTTGTCTGCATAAAAACCTGTTTGTGCAGTCATTAATGATTTTAAAGAAATATCCGAAGCTGTAATTTGGAATTTAAAGCCCGGCGGACAAATTTCTTTTAAAATCATTGCTATAGTGTAAGGTTCTTCACCTGTAGAACAACCAGCACTCCATATTTTAATTGTACGGTCGGTTGTGCTATTTGCTTTTTTATATTCAATAACGTTTGGAATTACGTAATTAATAAATGCATCAAAATGAGGCTGATTACGGAAAAAACGAGTAAGGTTTGTTGTAACAGAGTCCAACATTTCCTTCATTTCTTCAGTATTCTTTGTTATGATTGCGTAATATTCTGCTGGAGTTGCAATATTCTTCTTTCGTAATAAATCTTTAATACGACTGTCAAGAATAGAACGGTTTGTAGCGGAAAAAGTAATCCCACTTTCATCGTAAATAACTTTACGAAAAAGCTCAAAATCTGAATCTGTTAAAATCTCTACCATAACAGATATTATACATCCATTTTACAGCATTTGCAAAAAATTTTTATGCAAAAAACAGATAATTTCCTATCTTTGAATACGTCCGCTACCGTTACCACCGGCAAGTTTTTCAACTTCATCAACAGAAACCATATTGTAATCGCCTTCAATTGAGTGTTTAAGGCAAGATGCAGCAACTGCAAATTCTACAGCTTCCTGAGTTGATTTTCCATTGAGCAAGGAATAAATCAGTCCGCCACCAAAACTGTCTCCGCCACCTACACGGTCTACAATATACATTTCGTATTCTTTTGAGAAACAATAATCCTTTCCATCGTACAAAAGAGCTGCCCAGTTATTGCGGTTTGCATTGATTGAAGTTCGTAAAGTGATTGCAACCTTCTTAAATCCAAATTTATCTGCAAGTTGTTTAGCAACTGATTTGTATCCTTCTTTATTCAATTTTCCGCCAGTAATATCTGTATTTTCTGCTTCAATTCCAAAAACGTCTTTTGCATCTTCTTCATTTGAAATACAAACATCAACATATTTACAGATTTCTGACATTGCTTCGCGAGCCTGATCTCGTGTCCAAAGTTTTCCACGGTAATTCAAGTCGCAGCTTACAGTTGCACCAGCTTCTTTTGCTGCTTTACAAGCTTCAATACAAATTTGAACCATATTTCCACCAAGAGCAGGAGTAATTCCTGTCAAATGGAACCATTTACAATCCTGGAAAATTGTCTTCCAGTCAAAATCTTCTGGTTTAGCTTCTGCAATGGAAGAATGAGCACGGTCATAAATACATTTTGAACCACGCTGACTAGCCCCGCGTTCATTGTAGTAAATACCAACACGGTCTCCACCACGAACAATGTAATTTGTATTTACACCATAGCGACGCAAACTGTTTATTGCAGCCTGACCAATTTCGTGCTTTGGAAGCTTAGTAACGTAATATGCATCAAGTCCGTAATTTGCAAGACTTACAGCAACGTTAGCTTCTCCACCACCAAATGTAGAAGTCATTTTATCAACCTGAACAAAGCGGAAATATCCTTCAGGTTCCAATCTAAGCATTATTTCACCAAATGTTACTACTTTATCAGCCATTTTATTACCTCTTGATTTAGCCACAGATGGAACACGGATAGGACACGGATAAAAATATAAAATATCTGTGTCTAATCTGTGACCTTTCTGTGGCTGATATTATTTTCTAATTTCTTTTACAATTTCTGCGGCTTCGCGAGTTAGTTTTTCAATTTCAGCAAAATTTCCAGCGGAAATTAAATCACCTTTTACCATCCAGCTACCACCGCATGCTAGAATTTTATCACAAGCAAGATATTCGCGAACGTTAGTAGCGTTAATTCCACCTGTAGGCATAAATTTCATCATTGTATATGGAGCACTCATAGCTTTAATCATTTTTAATCCGCCGGCATTTTCTGCTGGAAAGAACTTTACAACATTTAAGCCAAATCCTAAAGCAGCCTCAAGTTCAGACGGTGTCATTATTCCTGGACAAATAGGATAATTTTTCAAAATACAGTAATCAACTACTTTTGGATTAAATCCTGGACTTACAATAAACTTTGCTCCAGCATCAATTGCTCTGTCAACTTGCTCAATTGAAAGTATTGTTCCAGCACCTACAAACATATCTGGAAACTTTTTTGTAATCTTACGAATTGAAGCTTCTGCAGCCTCTGTACGGAAAGTAACTTCAGCACAAGGAAGTCCACCTTTTATAAGAGCCTCTGCCAAAGGTTCCGCATCTTTAGCATCGTTCAAAACAACAACAGGAACAATTCCAGTTTCACCAATTTTTTTTAATACGTCATTCATGACAGTTATATCCTCCTAAGGATAACTTGCAAACAAGGATGCTAAGGTTTTAAACATAGCGTGCCTTAACGCCTCGTACACCAGTTTCTTTTTTAGCCACAGATGGAACACTAATGGGACACAGATAGTTCACAGATATGATTTAGTATTTTTATATCTGTGCCTCATCTGCATCCCAACTGTGACTAAATATCAAAAAATCCCACAGAATTACTGTAAGATATATTTTTTACCATTTCGCCCAAAAACTCTTCGTCCCATGCATATTCGCCGTTTTCTACAAGATTACCTATGTAGTTGCACAAAATACGGCGGAAATATTCATGTCGCGGATAAGAAAGAAAACTTCTTGAATCAGTAAGCATTCCAACGTATCCACTTAAAACAGCAGTTCTTGCATAAACTTGAATCTGTTTTTCAATTCCATCCTTATGATCATTAAACCACCATGCAGGACCAAATATACAATTTCTAAAATTAACTGCCATTGTTGCAAGAGCATCGTTATCTTTCGGATTCAAATTATACAAAACGACACGAGGAACACAATGCGGATTTTCACCGTTATCACACTTAGAATAAATACTATTCAGCAATGCTCCAATCTGTGGTGCATAGTTAAAATCCTGTAAACTGTCAGTTCCAATATTTTTACCAGCCTGTGCAAGTAATGTTGAATTGTTATCTCGCAATGCCCCAATATGAATTTGCATTACAAAACCTTTTTCTGCATACAATTTTCCAAGTGCTGAAAGTAAATAAGTTTTATACTGACATATTTCTTTTTCCGTAAGTTTTTTTCCTACCCAAGCTTTTAAAAATGCGTAATTTGCATGATCAAAATTTGTTTCTTCATAAAAATTCTCTTCCAGTGAATGGTCACTTACAAGACTTCCAACCTGTTTAAAATAATCCATTCGTATTGAAAGAGCTTTTACTAAATCATCAATAGTTTTGATTGTAATATTACTAACTTCAGCTAATTTTGTTATGTAATTGCCAAAACCTTTGCTTGTACAATTGATTGCATTGTCAGGACGGAACGATGGCAAAACCTTACAATCTTTCCATTCGTCTGCCAGTTTTTTATGCCACTGCAAATCATCACAAGGATCATCAGTTGTACACAAAGCTTTTACATTCATCTTCATAAGCAATTGGCGAGGATAAAAATCTTTTTGCGCAAGAAGTTTATTACATTTTTCCCAAACTTCTTTTTCATTTTTTTCCGTAATTACATCTTCTATTCCGAAATATCTTTGAAGTTCTAGATAACTCCAGTGATACAAAGGATTTCCAATACAACCGCGCAAAGTTTTTACAAACTCGTGATATCGCGTAAAATCGTAACTTTCTCTAAAAACGCCTTTTAATCCAATTTCGTCATCACTTTTTACAGAACCGTCAATATTGATGTGTCCTGTTACAAATTCCTCTGGAACACCTGCCGCACGCATTGCACGCCATTTATAGTGATCATGATCCAGCCATGCATTTGCAAGATTTCCAAGTGATTTGTTCTCATAAATTTCTTGAGCTGACAAGTGATTATGAAAATCAAAAATTGGCTCATTTTCCGCATACTTGTGGAACAAAGTCTGAGCTGTTTCTGTCTGTAATAAAAAATCTTTATCTAAAAACTTCTTCATCTATTTACTCTATAATTCTCACAAATCACGCAGATTTTCGCAGATAATATATATTACATAAATCTGCGCTTATCTGCGCTATCTGCGAGAAATTTTTATTTTAAGTTTTTCAAAACGTTTCTTACCGCACCAACGCCGGCTGTCAATTTTTCAAAGTAGGCTTCAACTTTTTGGCCAAGACCTGCTTCGTATAAATCTACACCAAAGATTTCCTTGCGTTTCAAAAGTGGTTCTACTGTTGCATGAACATCAAACTTCTGACCAAGTTTTACACCATCAACAACAGGTCTTACTTCGTTCAAAAGTGGATCTGGAGAAAGTTCAAAGGCTTTTCCATCATCACCTACTCCCATTAAATAACGAAGCCACAAAGCTTCTACCAACGGAAGAACCTCCAGCTTTGTAATATCCAAATCTTTACGTTCAAGATATTTTTTAATTGTTTCACCAAAACGAATACTGAGTTTCTGAGAAGTATCGCAAGCAATTCGCTGTGGTGTATCTGGCATAAATGGATTTGGAACTCGAATATTTACAACTTCATCAATAAAATTCTTTGGTTTAATAATTCCAGGGTCTACTACTACTGGAAGACCTTCATCATAACCAAGGCGTTTTACAAGACGGAGTAAATCTTCATCTTTCATTTCATCGGCAATTAAGGTATAACCAAGCAAACAACCACTTACAGCAAGGAAAGTATGTAAAGGATTCAAACAAGTACAAACCTTCATTTTTTCAACTTTATCTACAGTTTCGCGGTCAGTAAAATAAAGTCCTGCTTTTTCCAATGCTGGACGGCCATTAGGGAATTTATCTTCAATTACTAAATACTGAACTTCTTCTGCATTTACAAAAGGAGCAACGTAAGTTTTTTTCGAAGTGATTACAGGTTCAAGCTGTTCAATTCCGTCATCTGTAAGGATTTTTTCAATTTTTGCATCTGGACGAGGAGTGATTTTATCTATCATTGTCCAAGGGAATGTAATTTTTGATTCATTCTGTACATATTTTAAGAATCCTGGTTTACACACCCCCCGTTTTTCCCATTCTTCTGCAAATTCTGTTACTGCAGCTTTAATTTTATCACCGTTGTGAGAACAGTTGTCCATACTTACAACTGCAAGTGGAAGTTCACCATTAGCAAAGCGTTCGTGAATTAATGTCACAACCTTACCAATGTAAGATTTTGGAAGAACTGGACCAGCAGCAAAGTCATCTTCTACACCAGGCATTGCGCCCCCAGCAGCATTACGTAACAAATAACCTTTTTCTGTAATTGTAAAAGTTACCATTTGAAGCGAAGGATTACGGAAAATTTCCAAAAGACGTGCCCAGTCAGTTTCGTTTTCGCTATCAGCTGCAAGAGCTTCCATAATTGAAGCAACAACCGTTTTTTCTACAGAGCCAGAAGATTTTAGCGTTACAAGAGCGCCAATGTTATCATGAGGCTTGTACATTTTTTCGATAATTTCATAATCATAACCTTCTGCAACAACTAAACCACGGTCAAGAATCCCTTTATTCAAAAGTTCTTGAACTACATTAGCCTGAAATGCACGGAAAATGTTACCTGCCCCAAAGTGAATCCAGAAAGGTGCATCATGTGTAGCCTTCTGAACTTTATCAAAATCAAATTTAGGAAGAGAATAGCCCTTACTAGCCCATTCTCCAGATTTCAAACCTTCTTTTGTAAGTTTCATATTATCCTTCTTATTTTTATCTCGCAGATCCCGCAGATTTTCGCAGATATAAAAAATATAGAAAAAAATCTGCGTTAATCCGCGTAATCTGCGAGAAATAAATTCTATTTATACAATTTTACATTTGAACGGTCAAAAGATTTTTCACAGGCTTCCCAGAGGCCCTGTAAGTAACATGCACCTAAAGCGCGGTCGTATAAACCGTAACCTGGCATAGCTTTTTCACCCCAAATCATACGACCATGGTCTGGACGGATAATTCCATCAAAACCTGTTTCATACAAGGTTTTCACAATTTTGAACATATCAAAAGTTCCAGCGCTAGATAAATGGGCACTTTCCTGGAAATCTTGAATTGGATCATCAATTGCAGTGTTAAACTTTAAGTTGCGTACATGAGCAAAGTGAATACGACCTGTGCAAGCTTTAATAAACTCACACAAATCGTTTTTGCGGTTTGTACCGTAACTTCCAGTACAGAAGGTAATACCGTTATGAGGATTATCAACTGTCTTAAGCATACGCACAACATTTTCCTGACAAGTAATAATACGTGGAAGACCAAATACTGGCCATGCAGGATCATCCGGATGAATTGCCATATCAATATTATATTTATCGCAAACCGGCATAATTGCTTTTAAAAAGTAAACAAGATTATCAAAAAGTTTTTCAGGAGTTACATCCTTGTACATTTCGAAAAGTTGCTTAACACGTGCCATACGTTCTGGTTCCCAGCCTGGAAGGATAAATCCGTTTGAATCTTTATCGATACTGGCAAACATATCTTCTGGTTTTACACCATCAATTTTAGTTGAATTGTAAGCTAAAACTGTTGAACCATCTTCACAAACGCGTGCAAGTTCTGAACGAGTCCAGTCGAAAACAGGCATGAAATTGTAACATACCATGTGGATATCTTCCTGACCAAGTCGTTCCAAAGTTTTTATGTAATTTTCAATATATTTATCACGCTCACCGCCACCAATTTTGATGTCGTCGTGGATATTTACGCTTTCAATACCAGCAATTTTCAGACCAGCATCCGAAACTTCTTTTTTAATCTTCTGAATAGCTGAAAGTTCCCATGCATCTCCAGGAACAGAATCATATAAAGTTGTGATTACACCGCGTACACCTGGTACCTGACGAATCTGCTGTAAAGTTACGGAATCAAAACCAGTTCCGTACCATCTTAATGTCATGTCCATTTTATATATCCCCTATAATTATTTTCAAATCCATTTTTAGTATATCAGTCTAGTCGTAAATAAGCAACTAATATACTAGTATACAAGTGAAATATTAGAAATTTATAAGAATATTTCCCTAAGAAAGAAATCAACGTTTTACAATGTTATATTCAAATTCAGCAATTGAAGTAAAACTTGCAGCTTCAAATCGCCATGTACTTACTTGATCTTTTATTTCCCGCTTTGCAATTTCAGAAAGTAAAGCTGCCGGTATAATTTCAATATCACCATATGGAACATGGCCGTTTTCGTTAACAACAAATTCAATTGTAACTTTTCGTGAACTGTCTATAGTTTTTGCAGCTTCTTCAGACAAATTGATTATAGGAGATGCTGGCTCAAGTAATGTTCGTTGTGTACCATCCGTCATTTCCATAACAACTTTTCCAGTTCCACTTACAGTTGATTTTACGTTACTTTGAGCTTGAATTCCTGCAGTTTGAGTTCCATCAAACATTGTGCTGGCAATTTTTCCAAGACTATTTTTTGTTTCGCTTGAAACACTGCTACTTTTTGAAGAAGTTTCTTTTGAAGTTGAAGTTTGTCGCTGATTAGCAGTTGTAGATGCAGCACTTCCCGCACTTCCTGAAAAAGAAGATTCTGCAGGTTTTGCAGGAGTTACAGGAGATGATTGTACAGTTTCTTCAGTTGTATCATCATCAAATTGAGACCAATCAAATTCCTGTGATTTTTTCTTTGAGGTTTGCTGAGCAAAAGCTTCCATTGGATCTAAAGCGTATACTGGTTCTGAAACTTGCGCAGGTTTTGTTTTTGCGGCAGAAGATTCGGTCGTGGCTGCGGGCTTTTTTTGCGCAGGTTTTGCTGCCGTTTTTTTAGGTTCGGTTTTTGCGGCAGGTTTTGCGGCGGGCGTTACCGGAGCAGTTTGCTTTGGAGGCTGTGGAGTGGCTGCAGGGGCGGTTGGGGCGGCGGAAGGAGCTTCGGATGCTTGGGAAGGGGCGGGCGCAGGGGCAGCGGGAGCAGGTGGCTCAGGAGCTTTGCGCGCTGTAGGAGATGGAGAAAGAACAATCTGAACTTCTTTGTATTTTGGTTTTTGATTTAATGGTTTAATTATAAAAGACACAATCAAAAAGCATAACCAGAAAATTGCAGTAAGAATAATACTCATTACTGAACTGGTATGAGAAGGTTCACTATCTTTTCCAAATAACGGTATTTTCTTAAACTGTGTCATTTTTCCGAAGTTGTCCTCAAGTTTATTACACAATATCCACTTTCGCGAATTACATCGAATAATTTTACTATTGTACCATTAGTTACATCAGCATCAGCTTCAAGACTAACTGGAAATTCATCTTTCTTTGTATCACCAGTGTCAAACATAACAAGCTCATTTCCGAGCGTTGCCATACTAACTTCCTTTTCATTAAAAAACAAAACGCCGTTCTTTTCTGCTGTAATTGTAATTCCTTTCATGGAAGTACCTTCCGCAGTATGACTTTCCGGCAAGTTCAATTTTATTCCAGGTAAAATGGCAAAAGTTGTAGAAACAAGAAAGAAAAGAATCAACTGAAATACAATATCAATCATAGGAGTCATATCAACATTTGATTGAATCTGCCCCTTTCGTGCTTTTAATCTCATTATCTAACTCTTCCTGATAATCTTAAAATTAATGAAGTTACATTTGCCTGCATTTCAACAATTCTCCTATTTACACGAGAAACAAAGTAATTGTGGAAAATTACAGAAGGAATTGAAACACAAAGCCCTGCGACTGTTGTAACCAAAGCTTCGGCAATTGCACCAGCAAGTAAAGCAGGATCGCCCATACTTCCACCGGCACCAAGAACACCAAAAGCTTTTATATTACCAGTTACAGTTCCCAAAAGTCCAAGTAAAGTAGAAATATTAGCAATTGTTCCAAGCGGAGTAAGCAAATGCTCAAATCGAGGTACAACATAATCCATTTCAGCTTCAACGACCTCGCGCAAATCCCTTTCATCAAAATGACGGCAATCTATAGCCTTTCGAATAACCTGCGACATAGGAGTATCTGCATCAGAACATTCACGAACCGCAAGTTCATAATTTCCAGTATTAAGAGAACTACTCAAATCATTCATCAACTGAGCATCGCGTTTTTTAATAGTTGCAAAATAAATACAGCGTTCAATAATAATAAAAGTTGCAATAATACCACAGACAATAATAGGAATTATCAATGGTCCACCAGATTTTAATGTTTCAATCATAAAGAATCTCCTGCTCTATTATTAGAAAAAGAATTTTACAAGAAGTGATACATTACCACCTTCTGCAATATATTGTCCAGCATAAATTCTGGATTCATTTGTAACAAGTTTAATAATATCGTCAACACAAGCAACAATTCTTACAGCAGGTGTTAAACGAACAAAACCGTCAATACTCAGCACTGGAACCGGAACATCATCTCCAAACCCGAATTTTCCAAGAAGATTAACACCCCATTTTGAAGCTTCACTCTGAAGTGAAATATTAATCCGAATCATCTGCGAACTTTCCAAAGCTGGAACATCAAGCCAGTTTGCATACCAGCCGGCCATTAACGATAAAAGTTTATAATGATAAGCAATGTCTACCTGACTTTGGAACATTGTTACATTCCGAACTTCAAATCCATATTGTCCATAAGCCATTTTACTGTTGTCATAAAGCGGCATAAGTCTTCCATTATTAAATGCAGTTTTTCTAAAATCAAATACCATATTTCCTGTAAAAGCTGATTTTAACGGTAATGACAAATCAAATTTTCCGTACCATTCAGAAGCTTCTCCAGGTAAATTTTCTAAGCTGGTATATTTATACTGTTTTTCCAACAAACTGATTTTATCCTGCCATGCGTTAAGTCCACCTTCCACAACGAGCGAAACCCTGCGATTAGAAAAAGAAACCGGGAAAGCAGATTCCACACCAACTGTAAACGGAACTAATAACGACTGTTCATTCAACTGAGAACCAAAAACAAGATCCGCAACCGAATAAAGCTTTACACCAAGATTCTGCCATGAAAAACCAAGTCCAAAATTGCCTGAATTATTATTTTTTGCTTCATTTGGCGAAAGTGCTGTAAACAAATATCTGCCATTAAAATCTAGATTAAATCCGCCTTTATTCCATTTTGCAAAAATTGCCGGAGATATTTCATAAACTGTTTTATTTTTTATGAATGCAGGTCCGCTATAGTTTTGTGAACTTGTAATGTCTGCATAACGGTCATAAAAACTTCCGTCAAAATCAGCACCAAGAGAAAAACCTTTTACTGTATTCCAGGTAAAATTACTGTAAAAATCGATTAAATCAGCATTGTAATTACTAATATCGCTTACTTTATTTTGAAGTCCCTGTTCCAAAGTTTCGTATAATCCGCCAAACTTGAATTCAAACTGATTTCTTATAATTGTCTGATCAACTGACATGGAAGTATCGCGGCTATTGTAACCATCAGTTAAAGTATGTCCAGAATAACCAGCTGACGAATTATGATGAAATGCTAAATTAAAAGGACTATCGCCATCAAGACGGTAAACCGAAAAATCCCCTGTAAACAATGAAGGATATCCTCCACCTAACTGCCCTTCCGCATATATAGATTTTTCCTCCGCCTTAGCATTTTCCGACACAGCTTTATTTTCCGCCTCAATTTCAACTTCCGGTAACTGAGGAACAATATTTCCACTTCCGGTTGAATCAATTAATACATCAGAAAAATCAGGCATAGAATCTAAACCTGCAGTTATATTTTCACCATCAATTACAGTAGTAACTTCAGGCAAAGCAATTTCTTCGTTCGCCTGCGTAAATCCGAATCCGCACAAAACAAAAAATACACTAAAACCAACTATAATTTTTTTCATATTACTACCCTACTTTATAAGTCTCCGAACATTTCTAGCCTGTTTACTTTCTGGATACAAACGTACAAGTAAATCTGCTGTCTGTTTTGCATCTTCCGTATAACCTGCAGCAACAAAAGCTTCTGTTGCACCATACAAAGCTGCAGCCGCATTTGAACTGCCTTCTGCGCTTCCTCTATAATATTCTGCCGCAAGTAAATACATTTGAGCAGCATCTTTATTTTCATTATTTGAACGATTATAATCCGCAATAATTTCAGCGTTCTGAGCTGCGTAATAACGCTCTGCCTCATCTGTTTGCTTTTCAAGGATTTCAACCGCAAGCCTGTAAGCTTCAATTTTTGAATCTGGAGAAGCAGCGTACATTTTTACAAGTTTTGAACCTGCAATTCGGCCTTCAATTGTTTGAGTTTTTCCTGCTTTTTCATAATCGGATAAAGCTTGTGCAATTCGCGGATCTGAACCGTTTACAATTCGCTCAATTTCAAGCAGTTTTGTACCAATTCCGTCGGAAGCTGCCTGCGTCTGGTAATTATTTACAAGGAATTTAGCCGCATCCATTGCTTCAAGATAATTTTCAGATTCGTAATTTGCATTCAAAAGATTTGTGTAAGTTCCATACGTATAAACGCTTTTTGGATATTTTTGCACAAGAGTTTTATTCATCATTATAGATTTTTCGTACTGACTTAAATGCAAACAACTGTCGCCGCAATAAAATAATGCTGCTTCGGTGAATTTTCCATTAACATATTTGTAAACGTATTTATTTAATCTGCTTTCTGCTCCAGAATAATCGTTTACTGAATAATAAATTTCTCCGCTTCTGTACATTGCTTCTTCTGCGTAATCTGAATCCGGATTATCAGTGTAAATACGAATGTAAATTTTATCAGCAGCTTCAATATTGCCTTGTTTTACATAAATTTTTGCAATTTCAAAAAGAGTTTTTATTCCAAAATCATTTCGGTTTTCTGAATACGGAGTTAAAAGCTTTATTGCCTGTTCGTAATTTTTGCTATCACTGTAAATTTCTGCACAAAATAACACGGCAGACTGTTTATCTTTTTCATTAACAGAGTTTTTTATAACATTTTCCGCCTGAACTGCCGCATTTTTCAGATCTCCGTTTTGCAAAGCAGATTTTGCAGCAAATTCGTAAGCGCTTCGCACATATTTTAAATTATCAGCTGAACTTTCTACCGCAAAACGTACAAAAGTTGAATAAGAATCCTTGTAAGATGCAAGGCAATATTCAGAATAACCTTTGTAAAAAAGCGAAAGTGTATTAAAGGCAGGTTTATTTGACTGATTTTTTATGTAATCTATAAAATAATTTCTTGCATCTTCCCAGCGTTTTAAGTTTACGCAACAAATTCCACACAAATAACTGGCTTGTGGAATTTCTGACTCCTCTGCAAGTTGTAAAGAAAAAGTATATTTTCCTCGAGCAAACAAAACTTTTGCATATTCATATTTTCCTGCATTAGATAACAAATCCGTTTGTGAAAGCTCTGAAAAAACAGTGTCTGCATCGGAACCACTTCGTACAAGCGATGAAGCATACAACTCCCACAAAAGCGGAACTTTGTTCATTTCAAACTGTTCTTTATCAAATTGTTCAGATAAAAATGCAGCTGTACGGGCAAAATCCTTTTGTGAATAATACGCACTTGCCTGATTGTAAACTGCCTGTTCATCCGGATTTTCAATTTTTTCAAAAACTACTTCCGCTTCGTTCCATTTTTTTAAGCCGGCTTTACACTGGAGCAAAAGTGAATAATAAGTATCACTTACGTTTTCAAATCCACAAGTTAAAATTGCATTTTCTTTTTCTAGAAGATTTTTTTCTATTAAGGTTAAATCTTCCTGCAAGTCTAAAGCAATTTTTTGCTGGTATAAAATGGCAAGACCGTTATCACTAACAGTTTCAAAATATTCTTTTGCTTTTTCGTAATTTTTTTGATTATATTCATCAATTCCAAGCCGAAGGTAAAATTCAGTTTTCAATTCTGGATTATTATTTATGGCTGAAATTGTTTTTTCAAAAGAGTTTCCTTCAACATAACCAAAAACGTCTGTTGCAATAATGTAAGCTTTTTTTAATGCTGTAACTGCATAAACTTCCGGTGCATTTTCAGCAATTGTGGAATAAAGGTTATAAGCGTTTTCATATTGTTTTAAAAGTTCATAACTTTGTCCAATTGTAAGAGAGGCGGCGAAATATACATTTTGAGAAAGGTCTTCTTTTGTAAAGTTTGCAAACAAAGTTATTGCTTTTTGTGAATTGTCAGTTTTATTGTATGCAATTAGCAGTTTTTGAAGTGATTCTTCGTATTCAGCTTTTGAGTATTGCAGACCGTTTTGTATTACGTATTCGAATAACGAAAGCGACTCGGAAAATTTTTCCTTTAAGTAATAAATGCGTGCAGCGTAAAGAATTGAAGGAGTATAAAATACTGTCGTTTTGTCGGCAATGCTGGCCGTGCAGGCGGCGTGGAAGTTTGGAAGGGCTAAATCATACTGCTTTGTAAGATAATTAACTTTTCCAAGCAAAAAATGACAACGCGCAAAATTTTCAGAACCTGTGTGCATGTGTCCTAAAGCCGAGTTTAAAGTTATACAAGCCTGCTCGTAGCGACCTAAATATATAAGTGCTTCACCTTTTTGTACTAACGCTGGCAAAACAAATACAGAATCCGGATACTCGCTTTCCAAAAGGT
Organism: Treponema sp.; assembly: GCA_045615645.1. Lineage (GTDB taxonomy): Bacteria > Spirochaetota > Spirochaetia > Treponematales > Treponemataceae > Treponema_D. Next base: position 24,524 of record JAZLFF010000017.1, on the reverse strand, counting down.
TAGCTTTTTCTACAGCACCAGGATAAAATCCAGTGTCAAAAGCGGCGGTAACTTCGTTATAAATAGAAATTTCTGATTGAGTAAAGTCCTTCGAAAATGCAAAAGAACTGAAAATCAGAAAAAAAGTGAAAATTGCAAGTGTCTTTTTCATAAAATTAATTTGGGAAGAACTGCTCTGCCGACTTTACCTTTGTAAGATAAACAAAATCTTCTTCGTAAATCATGTAAAAATCTTCCAAAGTCATTTCTCTTCCGTTCATAAACACAGAACAGGCAAATGCACCATCCGACAGGAAATAAGGGAAAAAAGCAACACATTCATTAAATGCCTTTACTTCCGGTGAAACAGTTCTGTCTGTTCCTCGAATTGCTCCAAAATAAAAAGTTCCAGGTTCGGTTGCTGCAAGCACATACATAAGAGACTGCAAAACCGGCACTGTATATCCAGAATTATCTACAAAGGTTACAGTATTTGCCACACCTTTATCTGTAATGCTGGATGCAAAAGGATTTATAGTTACATCAACCCCTGATTCGTTGAAAAGATAATTTTTCCCCATATAAACAGAAACTACAGCCGATGCAAGATTTCTAATCCAATCAAGCGAAAAGAACAGGCTATACTTTTGTGACAAAATACCCTGATAACCTGTATCTTTTACCGTTACTGTTTCTGTTAGTAAAGGTTCTCGTTTAAGCATACCACCAGTTAGAGGTTCTACAATTCCATCTGCTATCCATTTAACAAATCCGGCTGAAGAAAGTAACAGTTTTTCTTTGTCGCTTTCATAAATTTCGTATTTTTTTCCGTTTGAAATATGCACAAGTTCGTTTTCTTCGTTGAACATGGCGTCCGGGGCGTTTACAATGAGCGGCAGTTTTTCACGGATTACGGCGCACATCTGCATAATGCTGTGGTATAAAGTTGGATCGGTAATTACATAATTCCACGGAAGTTTTGTTTCAGTAATACGCATAATTTCGTCGAACGAACAGGTAAGAAATTTATCAAAAGGCATTCCAGTAGAAACCCCTCGCGCTGCATAATTGCCAAACATTACTAAATCGGCAAGTGCAATTTTACCATTCGGCGAAAACTGAATATAAACTTCACTATTTTTCAAAAAGTAATAACGTGCCCGAAGAATTTTCCCTGTCTTTTTTTCACGCACAAGAACAAAGCTTCCAACTCCATCTCCCGGATAAACAACCTGCTCTTCTACATAAACCCCTTTATCAGAATATACACTTACATTCATTACTGAACGAGGGGCCACAAAAATGTTAAAAGAGCTTTCATTTTCCTCAAGCCTAACTTGAAATTCCTGCCCAATATTATTTTTATGAATTTCAGGCGGATTTTCGCGTACAACCGATAAAGGAGCTTCAAACCATTTTTCGACTAACTGCGAACGAATTTCAGCTGAATCTGGAATTCCAAGTGAATTATAACTGGCAAAAGCAAAAGAGAAGAAAAAACTAAAAATAAAAAACAAAATCCCTTTTTTCATAAAAAATCTTCCCCCTAAATTCTTCACAATAAACTATTTACACTTCGCTTTTTATTTCAGTGTTCCCAATTTATTGATCTACTTTATCTGTGTCCGTAGCTCCTTCAGCTAATCGGATTTCAGCTTTTACAAGATTTCCGTTTGCCAGCCGAATCATTCCATCTTCAACTTCATCAGGATGTTTACCAACAGGTGCATTAGAAAGAAGAAGTTTCAATCGGTTCAACTGATTAACTTCCGAACTACCAGGGTCGTAATCAATTGCACTGATATTTGCATCAGGGAAACGACGGCGTAATTCCTTAATCATACCTTTTCCAGTTACATGATTAGGAAGACACGCAAACGGCTGAACACAGGCAATACTTGGTGCACCACTATGAATAAGTTCAATCATTTCGGCAGTTAAGAACCAACCTTCACCCATAATATTTCCAAGCTGAACAATATCGTCTACACCTTTCATCATATCATAAATATGACTTGGAGGATCAAAACGACGGCTGCGTTTTAAATATTTCTTCATTTTATTACGGTAAAGTTCAAGCCCCCATACTAATAATCGGGCATTTCTTTCAGTTTTCTTATCAAAAGCTAATTGTTCATGACGGAAAATTCCAGTTGCAAAAGTGTAGAAGAAGAAATCAGCTAAGTCTGGCATTACACATTCGGCACCTTCGCGTTCAATTGTTTCAACAATCTGATTATTTGCTGTCGGATGGAATTTAACAAGAATTTCACCAACAACACCAACTCTTGGCTTTTTAATTGGTTTAAGCGGAAGATTATCAAAATCACGGATAATATCTTTCAGTAATTTATGGAACTTATGCTGAGAAACGTGAGTTTTAAACATTTCTTGAGCAACGGCGTTCCATTTTTCATAAAGCTGATTTGCACTACCAGGAATTTCTTCATATGGACGAACGCGATACAAAACGCGCATAAATACATCGCCAACCATTACTGCTTTAATTGCATTATCAATAAGCGGTAAAGTCAAATCAAAACCCGGATTTTTTTCGAAGCCCTGCGTACTAAGTGACAAAACTGGAATATGCCCCCAACCAGCATCATTTAACGCTCGACGGATAAATCCAATATAGTTAGTAGCGCGGCATCCACCACCTGTTTGTGTAATTACAAGTGCCACTTTATCCAAATCGTACTTACCTGATTCAAGAGCCGCAATAAACTGTCCTGCAACAAGCAATGAAGGATAACAAGCATCATTGTTTACATATTTTAAACCGGCTTCAACGGCTTTTGGATCAACAGCGTCAAGAATAACAAAATTAAATCCGGCACTTTGGAACGCACTTTGCAAAAGCTTAAAATGAATTGGCGACATTTGAGGACCAATAATTGTATAATTAGTCTTCATTTCTTTTGTAAACACAACTCTGTGGTAAGCTGATGTTTTTATTTCAGCTTTACGCTTGTTTCTACGGCGCTCTTTAACAGCAGCAATAAGCGAACGAATTCGAATGCGTACTGCACCAAGGTTACTTCCTTCATCAATTTTAATAAGTGTGTACATGCGGCTTTTTGCACGAAGGATTTCGTCTACCTGGTCGGCAGTTACTGCATCAAGCCCACATCCGAAAGAAGTAAGCTGTACAAGTTCAAGGTTTGGCATTTCGCTTACAAACTGTGCGGCACGGTACAAACGATTGTGGTAAACCCACTGATCAATAATTCTGAGAGGACGTTCAATCGTTCCCAAGTGAGCAATTGAATCTTCTGTAAATACTGCAAGTCCAAGTCCGTTAATCATTTCTGGAATACCATGATTAATTTCTGGATCCAGGTGATAAGGTCTTCCTGCAAGTACAATACCACTTGCGCCTTTTGTAATTACTTCTTCAAGTGCTTCTTCACCTGCGCGGCGTGTATCTTCCCGGAATTTTTCCTGCTCTGCCCAAGCTTTTTCCACAGCATCGTAAATCTGGGCCTTTGAAAGTTGAGGGAAAACCGGAATCATTTCTTCGCACAAGCGTTCAGCAAGACGGTTTTTATCGTAAATTGGCAGGAACGGATTCATATATGTAATAGAAGGATCCTGTCGTAGAGTATCAATATTATTACGAAGAACTTCAGGATAACTTGTTACAATCGGACAATTGTAGTGATTTCCAGCTCCACTATCTTCCTGCTTTTCGTATGGTGCACATGGATAGAAAATAAACTTAATTCCACGTTCAATTAAACTTTCAACATGTCCATGGCTGATTTTTCCCGGATAGCAAACAGATTCTGAAGGAATTGTTTCCAAACCTTTTTCGTATACATTTCTACTTGAACGCTGACTAAGTAATACGCGGAATCCAAGTTCATTAAAGAAAGTAAACCACAACGGATAATTTTCGTACATATTAAGAACACGAGGGATTCCAACATCACCCATTGGTGCCTCTTCTGCTTTGCGTGGAACATAATTAAACAATCTCTTGTATTTCCATGCAAAAAGATTTGGCAATGGACCAACATCATCATCTGAATCTAATCCTGTATTCTTTTTGTTACTTGCATCAATAATTTCGCCTTCAAGTTCAGCACCTTTTTCACAACGGTTACCTGTAATAAATGTACGTTTAGCTTCGCCAGTTGTAAAGGTATTTATTGTAAGAAGACAATTGTTCTGACATTTTCCGCAACGTTTAAGTTCAAGGTCTACATGGAAAGATTCAAGGTCCTTCATTGTTGCAATACCAGAACGAACATCGTGAACAGTTCCTTCAGGTTCACCAGGTTTTGGTTCCATTAAATCTGTCCACTGGTCAAAAGCGATTAATGCAGCACCGTAAGCACCCATAAGGCCGGCAACATCAGGACGATAAACACTTACACCTGCAATTTTTTCAAATGCACGGAGAATTGCATCATTAAAGAAGGTTCCGCCCTGAACGACAACTTTTTCTCCAATATCAGAAGCTTTGCGAAGTTTAATAACTTTAAACAAAGCATTTTTAATTACCGAGTAAGAAAGACCTGCAGCAATATCACCTACACTTGCACCCTCTTTTTGAGCCTGTTTAACACGGCTGTTCATAAATACCGTACAGCGACTTCCCAAATCTACAGGACGCTGTGCCATAAGTGCAATTTTTCCAAATTCTTTTACATCCATTCCCATTGTGTTAGCAAAGTTATCAAGGAATGAACCGCATCCAGAAGAACAAGCTTCATTCAACTGAATACTTACAATTGCGCCGTCTTTCATGCGCAGACACTTCATATCTTGTCCGCCAATATCTAGTAAAAATTCAACACCAGGAACAAAAAAGTTTGCTGCACGGAAGTGAGTAATTGTTTCAACCTCACCAGAATCTACGCCAAGTGCAGCCTGAAAAAGTGCTTCTCCATAGCCAGTAGAAACTGCCCGAGCGATATAAACATCTTCTGGAAGTTTTTTATATAAATCTTTTAAAACCTGTACAGCAAGTTCAACCGGATTTCCCTGATTGTGTGCGTAAAAATCCCAGATAATGCGGCCGTCTTTATCTATAAGACAAGCTTTTGTAGTTGTAGAACCAGAATCCAAGCCTAAGAAAACAGGACCGTGAGTTTTAGTTAAATCTCCGCGTTTTGCTTTCTGTTCTGAATGGCGTACCTGAAATTCATCAAGTTCAGCCTGATTTTTAAACAAAGGTTCAAGGCGCTGTACTTCACTTAATTCTGCACCTACAAGGTTTTTAAGATTTTCGCGGAACTGAGCAATAGTTGGGAAAATATAATTCTCTCCTGCTTCAGTTACAATTTTTCGTTCCGCACCAAAAGCACATCCACTTGCTACGAAAAGTTGACTGTCTTCTGGAACTATAATTTCATCATCTTTTAATTTTAATGTTTCAATAAAACGGAAACGAAGCTGATCGAGGAAGTGTAAAGGTCCACCAAGGAATGCAACATGACCGCGAATTGGTTTACCGCAGGCAAGACCGGAAATTGTCTGACTTACAACTGCCTGAAAAATAGAAGCAGCTATATCTTCACGGCGGGCACCTTCGTTGATTAAAGGCTGAATATCAGTTTTCGCAAAAACACCGCAGCGAGCCGCAATCGGATAAATCTGCTGAGCACCTTTTGCAAGTTCGTTTAAACCGCTTGCATCAGTTTCAAGCAGAGCAGCCATTTGATCAATAAATGCACCAGTTCCTCCGGCACAAGTACCATTCATACGCTGCTCAACGCCACCTTTAAAATATGTAATTTTGGCGTCTTCTCCACCAAGTTCAATTACAACATCAGTTTGTGGAATTAGTTTTTTTACAGATGTAGTAGCTGCAATAACTTCCTGAATAAAAGGAATATTGAGCCATTGCGAAACAGAAAGTCCACCAGACCCAGTTACTTTTGCAGTTACAGTATGATTCTCTCCATCTGAAACTTTATCAACAAGAAAATCGAGAGCTTTATTTACAACTGTAATAATTGTACTTCGAATATCTGCACGGTGTCTCTGATAATCACCGTAAATCAACTTATCATTATCATCAAGAATTGCAACTTTTACAGTAGTAGAACCTACATCAATACCAATTCTAATTGGCAAATTTTCATTTTTTGTCATTATAGTTTCCATATCAAATAATTTACCGATTTACAGCTTTATTTGCAACGCATTATTTACAATAAACTATCGAGTAAATTACTTACTTAAAATTTTTACAACCATACCAGGTTCAAGGGTTGTTATATCAACAGGAATTACATTTCCATTTTTATCAACACCAGGAACAAAAAGAAAATTATCTTCACTATCGCGAACAACCTTTCCTTTGTATGAAGTTTTTGCAGTTTTTATTTCAACATCAGCACCTTCGCTACCAACAAGATAACGAGCTTTTGGATTAATAAAAATATTGATTTTTTCCTGCGACTCTATAGAAATAATCATTGCATTTGCTTTTGCTGCAGTAAGCAATCCGATTAACGGAGCTTCGTAATACTGCTTCTGCTCTTCTTTCTGAGTTTTCAAAGCGGTATCCATTTTTACCTGCAAATCATCTATATCTTTATTAAGTTTTTCAATTTTGTTAGAAAGTTGAACATTTTCCTGATGAGCATCAATTGTTGTATTCAAGAAAATTTCACTCATTTCATTTACAAGCTCATGAGAAGCTTCCACGTATGATGGAATTGAGTTTTTCTGTGGAATTGAAGCTACATATGAATCGAGGAAAGCATAATTATCATATAAATCCTGATATTTTTCGAATGTAGCTGCAAGTTTTTCACTAGAAAGAGAACATTCGGAAAGTGAATATTCTGCATCAAAATCATCTGTTTGAAACTCCATGGCCTGGGCAATAACTTCATTAGCAGATTCATCTTCAATTACTGGGTCAAGCTGATCAATTTCTGCCTGATATTTATCTGCAACTTCTGAAACTGATTTTTTCATATTCTCAGTGTTTCGAATGCGTAAATTCTGCATTGATTTTTCAAGATCAGCAATACGCTTTTCGTATTTATCAGTAAGCTCTTTTTCCTGTAATTCTCTAAGTTGACGCTCACTGTCCAAAAGGCGTTCTTTTTCCTTTGCAGATTCAATTTTTGTTGTATTGTATTCATCAAGCTGCTTTTTATATTCTTCAGTTTCTTTTTCAGCCATTGCAATTTGTGCATCATATTGTTCATGAATTGCTTTTATAGTTTGACGATATTCAGCCTTTACTTCGGCAATTTTTTTATCGTATACAGCTTTACTTCTAAGCTTCATCGAATCAATAATAAAAATATCATCATCAAGTTTAGAATCTGCGGCACGAATTGCGGTATCTAAATCGTTTTGAAGGTTCATTTTATTTTTCAGGGCATTGTCGTATTGTGCCTGAGTTTTAGAAACAGTATCCAAAAGACCTTTCAGGTTCAAATCATCAAATTCAGCAAGGCTTACTGTAACTTCTTCATCATGCTTAGAAATAATTGCAGAAAGTCCCCAGGCTATTCCAATTACAAAAACAAATGTACAAACTAGAATGATTGTTGTAAAAAAAGTTTTATGTTTTTTAGTTTTTGCGTATTCGCCTTCCAAATCATAAGATTTAGATTCAGTTTCATGGTGAATTCTTTCGAGTTCATCACCAAGAAATAAGAGAACTTCATTATGTATATTTTTTGATTCTTCTTCAGATACTACTTTGTTGTCATTGTCCATATTCCACTCCAATCTTCAGGGGCTGATTTATTTCCCATTCGTTCAAGGAAAACTTCGGAAACTTCGAGGCCGGAATCTTTCATGAAACGGCGGGCAGTTTTCCAATCTCCAGAATAATATGCAAGCAAACCGCTTTCGAAAAGGTCATATTTTGGTAGCAAATCTTCAGACATTTCGTTTGTATCAAATGGGAAGAAGATTTTTTTACCTTCAGTTTTACCTTTTACCTGGACAGTATCTATTTCAAAGAATTTATATCTAGCACTGTCGCTCAAAACTTCATTTTTAACATATTCAGAAACAATTACCGGCAAATGATAAATACGTGTTAAACCTTCAAGACGAGAAGCAGAGTTTACAGTATCGCCAATTACCGTATTTGCCATATGTGCCTGACGAGGATCACTTATATCGTTTCGACCAATTGTTCCGTAGAATACAGTTCCACCATCAATTCCAACGCCAACATCAACTGAAACAGCTTTGAAAACTTTTTCTTCCGATTCGGTAAGTGAACGAGTTTTTTCTATTCGAACACGGCGATTCTGCATTTCTTCACGGAGAGCGGCAGTTGAACGGGTAATATCCCAAGCTGTTCGAATAGAATTATAAGATTTTGACATTTTGGCATCGAGAGTTCCGTAAACTGCAAGAATGGCATCTCCAATAATAGAACCTACAATTCCTGCATTTTCGTGAACGTTATGAATAACTCGGTTGTAATGAACGTTCAAAACTTCAATAATATCGTTACCGAGAGTTTCCGTTCTGTAAGTAAAGCTCTTTACGTCTGAGAAGAGCATTGTAAGTTCCTGCTGATTTCCTTCAAGACCAACCTGCTGACCAGAATAAGCTTTTGCAACAATATCCTTAGAAACAAATTTCTGAAATGTACCTAAAAGATTGTTTACCTGAACAGAAAGCGAATTGAACGAAGCTGCCATGTAAGTAATGTCATCGTTTGTAGCATGTGACAAATCAATAACATCGAGTTGTTTTGAACGCTGCATTTTAAACAAATCTTCCGTAAAATCCGAAAGCGGTTTAAACTCGCGTTTCAAAATGAAATATCCAATAATAATAAATCCAACTGTAAGAATAACAATAAGAATTGAAGTCAGTAAATAAATGCTGCTTACATTCTGATTCAAGTCGGAACGCTTTTCTGCACGAACTAAGAAATAATCCCAGTCAGACTGATATTTATAAACGCCAAAGTAGTCACCTTCAATACCACGGAACGAAACTGAACCTTCCGAAATGCCGTTTTTGTAATCTTCCTTAAGTTTTGTAAGCGCTTCTTCATCAAGAAATTTTGACCAGACTGTATTCGGATTATTACAAGCTAAAAACTGAAGTGAACCGTCATTATGAACACCAAATGCAATACTGTTCGGATTTGAAAAACCAGTTGCCGCTGCATTTTTCATAGCTTCAGCCGTATCATACTTATTTGATGAATACAAGAAAATTTGATACTGATTTGAAGAATTTGTATAAAGCTCTTTTAACTGTTCAACCATAATTGTATTATCAAGATTGATAATCTGGCGTTTTGAAAGTTTAAGCGAAATAAAATTAGTAGCAAAGTTAGACAGCAAAATTATACAAATAAAAACTAAAAGGATTTTTAAACTAATTGGAATAACACGTGTTTTTCCAACTCTAAAAAATAAGACAGGCTTACGCAATGAAGTCATCCCCCTATAACATATCTTTTATAACAATATATTATAAATGAATTGATAATTTTTCTCAATGTAGTTAATCTATAAACATTATGGAAGATAACATTGAAAAAAAAGGTAAAAAATCTTTACTGCGCTCAGGACTTACACTCTCGTTAATGACATTTGCCTCACGAATTATGGGGCTAATCCGCGAAATGACAAAGGCTTCTTTTATGGGAACAGGCATGCTTTCCGATGCATTTTCAGTTGCCTTTCAGATTCCAAATCTTTTACGCCGACTTTTTGCAGAAAATGCTATTACAGTTGCATTCATTCCTACATTTAAATCATATCTTTCTAAAGGGGATTCTCCTGAAAACAAAAAAGAAACTCAGGAATTTATTTCATCAACCTTTACACTTGTTACTTTTTTGACCGCCTGTGTAGTTGTACTTGGAATTATTATAGCTCCACTTATTATGCCGATTTTCTGTAAAGCCCCGGATTCAACACTGGCAAATTACGCAGAGCTTTACGCCTATTACCTTGAAGAATTTTCAGAAACAACCCTGCTTACTCGAATTATGTTCCCTTACCTGTTTGTAATTTCGGTTGCAGCATTTTTCCAAGGGGTGTTAAATGGAAGCCACATTTTTGCACCTTCAGGATTTACTCCAGTTTTATTTAATGGGCTTGTAATTCTGGCAACTTACGTACTTTCTCCATATTTTGCAAATCCGGCACGGGCAATGGCAGTTGGAGTTATAGCTGGAGGCTGCGTTCAAGCTTTATTTCAATTTCCGTTTATTAAACAAACAGGCTGGAAAATCCGTTTTACTTCGTTAAAAAAGACTTTTTCTAACCCTGGAACAAGGCAGGTTATTGCTTTAATTATTCCAACAATTATTGGACTGGCTGCATATCAGTTGAATGACCTTGTTTCTACGGGAATGGCAAAACGAGTTGGAGTTGGAATTGCTTCAAGTCTTCAGTTCAGTTTGCGTTTGCAGGAACTTATCCTTGGAATTTTTGCAGTTTCGATTGGTACTGTAATTCTTCCGGATTTGAGCGGTCTTGCAGATAATAAAAACTGGGACGGATTTAACAAGATTCTTATTCAGGCAATTAAAATTATGACGGTTATTTCTATTCCAGTTACAGCATACTCTCTGGTTTCTGGAAAAGAATTGATTTCTCTGCTGTATAAAAACAAACAATTTGATGATGCTTCCGTTGCGCTTACGTTAGGAGAATTCCGTTTTCACATTGCAGGATTATTATTTATTGCATTGAATCGAATTATTTCTCCGGCTTTTTACGCACAGAAAAACAATAAACTTCCAACTCTGGCAGGTTTAATCAGTTTTGCTTCGAATATAATTCTTGTTTTAGTTCTGTCAAAACCGATGAAAGGAAACGGAATTGCACTCGCACTTAGTCTGGCAAGTCTTGTAAATACAATCTTTTTGTTTATTTTTATGAAGAAAATGAATTCTTTCGACGTAAAATCCGTTGTAAAAAACACAATTTTTTACGCGTTGAAAGTTTCCGTTTATTCTGTTATTGCAGCTTTGCCGTGTTATTTTATAAGGCCTTTCATTGTTGCAAAATTTGAACCTTATGGCAGACTGATTAGATACGGAATGCCAATTATTATTACTGGAATAATTTTTGCGGTAATTGGAGTTGCAGAACTTATAATTACAAAAGATGAAATTGTTTCAGTTATTACAGGAAAAATCCGCCGAAAGTAATTAGAACGCAATTCCAAAACCAACAGAAATTTTACTGTCGTTGTTATGTTTTACATCAAAATCAGCTTCTGTAAGGATTGACTTATCAATATTTGGATTAAAGTGATTATTAAAGTCAAAATTCCATCCATAGTCGTAACTTACGTTAAGCATGAAAACTCCGAAGGTAAAATCTATACCACCGCCAATCTTCAATTTTCCGTAATACGTATTTGTAATATTTGCAGTAACTTTAGCATACGGACGGACAAATCTTCCAAACTGATAATTTGCACCACCAACAATACCATATTCCATAATCTGTTCGTTGATAAATGGAACTTCAATGCCAAAATCGGCACCAATAAAGGCAAATTTTCCAATACCAAAAGTTACTTCGGCATTAAGCATATCAAGTCCAACTGTTGGCAAAATAGTTGATGGTGTAATACAAACTGCACCTCTACCTTTTTGAGGAACCATATCACTTGTGCTTCCACCATTGTAAGAATATGCAGGATTATATGTACCGGCTTTTTTCTGTTCACGCTCAACAATTTTTGCTGCACGTTTAATATCTTTTTGAATATCTGATTCTGAACGAACTTCGTACACTTCGCAGGAATAATTGATAAAGTTTTTTGCCTGTATGCGAGATTCTTTATGAATTACTTTCGGAGTTTCGCCAACACGAAGAATTTCAAGTCTTGAAGGCATAAATCTATATTCTGAGGTTTCCTTCCAATGTTTAATTTCGTAGTAAACCTTTGCATATACTGCATTCGAGTTTATACGGAAAAGATGATCATAAAGTGCTACGTTGTTTTTAAATTCTGCAAATTCTTCTTCTGTCATCAAATCAGCTGTTACAAATTTTTTGCCGAACAATTCTTCATATGTAATTTCGAAATCCATATCAAGAAGACCTGTATATCCAAAAATACCGGAAGAAATGTTTGCTTTCCAGTAACCTTTATCTCCGTTGAAGTTTCCTACTCTGAGAATAACATCCTGTGTAAAAGAAGTTGTTTGATATTTTCCTGTGTCGACTTCTGTATAGGCTGCACGAAGCTGTGTAAAGTATTCTTTTTCGGCAGGGGCAATTTCAGCTTTTAGTTGATTAAGGTAAGTTTCTTCGTCTGCGGCTGCGGCGGCAAGTTCGGCGTTACAAAGATTTGTTCTGCGCTGTAAAGCTGTACGAGTTGGTTCGCCGGAACTATCGGTTTCACTTTCGCCAAAAGGAGCGTTATTTATTTTATCTATTACATCGGCAGCCTGTGCGTCGCGTTCGGAATTGTATGCTTCGGAACGCTGGCGAACGTTCTCGCGGAGTTCCCAGATTTTTGCCTTAATGTTTTCTGCTGCGGCTATTACGTCTTCGGCACCAGTTTTTGCACCAAATTCTTCGCCACGTTCATTTAGTAAAAAGTCGAGGGCGGCTTTACGGCGATTAAGTTCTGTAGTTTCTTCATCTGTCCGGCGGGCAGCGTAAATAGTATCTTCGATTAAGCGAAGTTCATCTTTTACTGTCTGTAAGTCTGTCTGCTGTCCGAGTTCTGCGGCAACTGTCTGTTTTTTATTTTCGGCGGTTTTGAATTTGTCTAGATAATATGCTTTTATTTCAGTTTCTTTTTCGGTGGCGGTGGCGAGAGCGGCTTCGTAAATTTGGAGGGCAAGTTCTTCGGGGGTAGGTTCTGCTTCTTCGGAATCTTCGTCATCGTTGGTGGCAGATTCTTCCTCAATTTCGGAAACTTCATCCGTTTCTGTTTCGTCAGTTGTTTCGGTTGTTTCCTCGCTGGCAAGAATTTCTTTATCCGATTCTGCTTCTGAAATAATGGTTGTTGTTTCTTCTGAGATTTGAGGCGATTCGAGCGCCGCAGGGGGTTCTGCACTCTGTGCAAATAACAAACACGAAGTTAAAAAAGAAATAACTAATAATAATAAAACTTTCTTCATATTATCCTCTACTTATTAAAAAACAGATTTATATTATACACCAAGAAAATGAAAAAGTGAAATGAAACAAACTGAAACAGAGGTCCGTCCCCGATTTCATATAAATGTGAAAAAGGGGACGGACCTCAAATTCACAAAAACATGAAAAAAGGGACGGACCTCCTTTTCACATTCGCCCGCCCAGCCACTCTTTGACTAAACTAAAATTTCATTCTAAACTAATTCACATATGAAAACTTACACTGAAAATGAAATGAAAAAAATATATTCAACACGCCGCGCAAGACTTGCTGAGTATCTACACAATAATCAAATTGGAGCCTGTGTATTTATTGATTCCGAAGAACACAGAGATCCATCCCTACCATATTACACTGGTCACAACAGCGACGCTGTCCTTATAATTTTTAGCGACGGCTACACTGTACTTGTCCCTTGGGATGAAAACCTGGCCCACCAAATAGCCTTCTACGACAAACTAATTCCCTACACAAGATACAAAAATAACGAAATCGACGCCGTCAAAGCCGTATTAAACATAAACTACACACACGGAGAAAATTCCAAAATCGAACTTCCTCCATATCTCACCTACCCTCAATACCTTCGCTTTATCGATGCATTAAACAACTACAACTGCCGCTGCACCGAAGACGGCGCCCACAGTTTCGTCATTCAAAGCCGCATGCAGAAAGACGAATACGAAATTGAATGTACAAAAGAAGCCGCAAAAGTTGGTGACCTTATAATCAGTCAAATTGAAAAAGGAATTACTGATAAATCAATACAAACAGAAGCCGACGTTGCATTATTAATAGAAAAAACACTCCGCGAAAACGGTTGCCAGCGCACAGGCTTTGACACACTTGCCGCAGGCCCTTCCCGAAGTTTCGCAATCCATGCATTCCCAGGTTACACAAACGCAAAATGGCCGGATAAAGGACTTTCAATTTTAGACTTTGGCGTAGTTTATAACGGATACACAAGCGACACCACACTTACAGTAGCAAAAGGAAAACTCACCGAAGCTCAGGAAAAACAGTTGGAATTAGTACAGAAAGCCTACACCGAATGTTTAAAACTTTACACGCCTGAACATAAAATTATCGAAGCAGCAAAAAAAGCCGACTCAGTTTTCGCTACCGCAAAACGAAAAATGCCACATACCTTAGGCCACGCAATAGGACTTGAAATTCACGAAAAACCAAGAGTAAGTACAAAAACAAATGCCGAGCTTTACTTTAAGCCCGGCATGATATTAACGCTAGAACCAGGCCTTTACGACCCAGAAATCGGTGGAACTCGTTTAGAAAATGACGTTCTCATCACCGAAACCGGAAACGAAGTCCTGACAAACTCGAAAATTATCCGAATAGATTAAAAAATCTCTGACTTTTGGTTACGAAGCTCAATCTGCTCAAGAATTCCATCCGCAGTAATACACAAAGACTGCGCAAGTGCAGAGTCGTCCAGATTTTCCGCAAGTTTTTTCATATCTTTAATAACTTTTCGGATAAGTTCGTTCCCCATGTCATATTCACAATCCTTACTAAGCTGATTTTCGTAATCCTCGCCCAATACTCCTGATTTAATAAGAGACTGCGCCGTCAATAATAATCCAGGTTTACCTGAAAGTTTTGCAATAATATATTCAATCATCATGCGCATTCGGCAAGACTGGAAAGTATTTTTTTCAGTTTCAGGCAAGAAATTAGTAAGAATACGCAAAGTTCGGAACAATTCAAGTTTTTCTGCATTTTCTTCAGCAATTTTATCGTCATTCAAAATACGCTGAATACGTTCAAGCATATCTTCCACAGAAATTCCTTCTGGTGCAGGTTCAGTTTCCTCAGCAAATCCGTCTAAAAGAGCTTCTTCAGCAAGAACTGAATTTTCCTCTTCATCACTATCATTAAGGTCAAGTTCAAAATCGTCTTCCGGAATTTCCTCTCCATCTGATTTTTCGTCACTAAGTAAATCTTCTGTTGTTACAAATTGATAATCACCTTCCATATTATCAATTTCAGATTCTTCTTCTGCAATTTCTTCACCGTCAGAAACTTCTTCTGAAGGCTCTTCAACTACAGCTTCTTCAGTTTCTTCAGCTGATTCTTCGTCCGGAATTTCAACTTCGTCGCCCACAATTTCAGCATTTTCACTTTCATCAGACACTTCTTCCGACTCAATATCTTCTGTTGCATTATCTTCCGGTGCAATTTCCTCAGACACAACTTCCTCTGGTACACTTTCTTCCGACAAATCTTCTTCCGGCTCAACTTCCTCAGACGCATTTTCCGTAGAAAAATCTTCACCAACATCGTCTGCAATTTCTTTTTCAAACTGTTCGTCAAACGAAGGCTCATTTACAGAAATTTCTACATCAGGAAGAGACGGTTCTTCTATTTCAAGCCCCTCCTCTTCTTCAGCTTCCTCAGGAATATCTTCCGTTGCTGTTGTTGTATCAAAACTTTCAAAATCAAAATCATCTTCTGCAGGCGGTTCTTCTACAGGTTCTGGCTCAGGCTCAGGTTCTGGAACAGGTTCAGACGCTGGAACTGCTTTTTGAATAGGTTTTTCTTCTGGCAAAACCTCTTGCTTTTCATCAGGATCATATTCTAGAAAATCACTTACCGCTTCTTTTACCATGTTTTGAGCATTCTGCTTCATCTGTTCCTGCTGAGCTGCAAACTGTTCTTGAAGCATTTGCTGTTGTGCAGCAAGCTGTTGTGCCATCATATCTCGTTGAGCAGCCAAATCATCAACAAGCTTTTGAGCGTTCATTACAGCTTCTTTTGCTACATCCGCAGATTCTTTTGTTTCATCTTGAATCTTTTCCATTTCAGGTAA
Source organism: Treponema sp. (assembly GCA_045615645.1). Lineage (GTDB taxonomy): Bacteria > Spirochaetota > Spirochaetia > Treponematales > Treponemataceae > Treponema_D. The sequence goes on along the minus strand of JAZLFF010000017.1, from coordinate 8,644 downwards.
AATATTTTTCGGTAAAGAAGCTTCATCTCTGCCAAAAAAATCACCACTAGTATCTTCTTTTAAAGGATTAGCAGCTTCATCTTCCTGTTCAAAGGAGAATGCAGTATCATCCTCATCAATTAAATTCATTTCATCCGGATCTTGAATCTCAAAAAAGTCTTCTTCTTCATCAATTTCGTCAGCAAGATTTGCATCAAGATTGTCTGCAAGCTTTTCAAAATATTCTTCCTTTGATTCCTCTTCTTCTGCAGGAACATCATCGCCCATCTGATTCATATCAAAATTTTCGGCAACTTCATTTTCTGCATTTTCATTTTCATCAGAAACAACCTCAAGCCCTTCCACTTTCATTTCTTCATCAGTAATTTCCTGCAAAGAATCAGTAAGCGTCAAATCTTCAAGTTTATCCTTTAACAATGCAATTTTCTTTGCTGCATAAACATTCGGAATGCGCAACGTAGCACTTTTACTAAAAAAGTTTCGAGCCCCAATAAAATCTCCTTTCTGCTCATAAATTTTTCCAAGTGCCATATATCCGTCAGGATTTTGCGGACGTCTTTCAACATATTGATTTGCATACAATTCAGCCTGATCAATTTTTCCGTTTTGTGCTGAACGTGCTGCAGCAGAAATCATATGATCTTTATAATGGTGATTTACCCGTTGAATTTTTGAATAATATTCTTTCGCTTTAGCTTCATCATCTTTACAAATACAATACTGTCCGAGCAAATCCAAAATTTCGCAATCTTTATCGCCACCTTCTTCACTATAAAGGCCTTCAACAATGTCTCCAGCTTCAGCATAATTGTTTGACGACATTAAAGTTGACGCATACTGTTTTCGAACATCCTTATCATTCGGATTAATATCCATAGCATCAAGAATAACTTCCAAAGCCTGTTCATTTTTATCATCTTTTTCATAAGCTTTAGATAATGCAGTAAGAATTTTTACATCATCTTCTTGAAGTGCCTTAGCCTTTTTTAAAGTTCTCTGAGCGTTATCATAATCAAATTGATTCTGATAAATGCGGCCTAAAAGGTAAAGCATATTCGCATCATCCGGATGAAGTTTGATTGATTGCTGTACCAAATCCTGAGCTTCTTTATTTTTCTGACATTTTATTAACAGACTGCTAAAATCCCGAATTGCATCTTCCCAGCCTGGACGAGTTTTTAACGCTAAACTATAACAGCGAATTGCATCCGGATAATTTTTTGCCGCTTCGTAACAGCGCGCAAGGTTATAGTTCAAAATCGGATGATTCTGATCAATTTGCAAACCGCGTTTAAATGCAGCCACCGATTTTTGATAGTCTTTCAAAGCGAGGTAAATTGAACCAAGGTGATTGTGAGCAAGTACATCATTCGGATTTGCAGCGATTACAATTTCAAAAGCTTCAATTGCATCGTCGAAATTTCCCATTTCCTTGTAAGTAAAGCCTAAGTTGTAGTTTATACTTGAAAGCTGACGACCTTCATCCAATGCACGTTGTAATATATTAATAGATTCTTCGTAACGTTTTAAACGGCGATAAATTGCACCAAGACTGTTCATTGCCTCTACGTAATGAGGATAATAGGCAATTATTTGTTCATAGTAAGGAATTGCTTTTTCATCTTCTCCTGCCTGTACGTAAATACCTGCTACTGATTTTAAGTAATCTACATTTGACGGATCATCATCCAAAAGCTGTTTATACATTCGTGCAGCAGTTGAAAAATCGTGTGACATTTCTGCAGCTTGTGCTCTTGTCAAAATTAAATTCTTTTCCATATTTTATTCCTTATATATTCCTTACTTAATTACTTTAGTCTTGCCAAAGGTCGTGCAAAAACTTCCTTAGAAAGATTTCCTATTACTCTGTCATCGTATACTGACCAGGCAGCAACAGCAAAATAATAGATTTTACCATTGTCCAAACCGGTAATTGTATAAGAAGTTACATTTCCAACATTTATTGGCGATTCCCCTTCCACCGCAAATCTTCCTAAGTATTCGCCAGGACGACTTCCATAATAAAGGTAATATCCGCCAGCCGTATCATCAACTGAATAATTCCAAGAAACAGTAACACTTCCATTGCCAGCTTCAGCTTTTACAATAAACGGAGGAAGTGGCTCCGGCAATTCCGAAAAATCTAGAGAAATTGTAGTAATTGAAGGTGATGTATCGCCACCACCATCTGGAAAAAGCTCTGCCGCAACTTGAAAATAAAGTCCGGCAACACCATCAATTTCTTCACCACTTTCAACCGGTTTCCAAACAGGATAATCTTCCGTCCAACCGTAATAATTGTCGCCAGAACGTACATAAAAACAAACCGCAGTTTGCGATGGAACTGACATTTCTGCCGTAAGACAATTCAAAACCGAACCGTTCGAAACCATAATCGGCTGGGTAACAAATTTTCCACCGCTAGGCATGTACATTACGTGTCCAACTTTTCCTGCAACTTCCGCAGACTGATAATCAGGTGGCGAATACGGACGGCGTAAAATACGAATATCGTCAATTGTACCAGTATATTCAGAACAGATTTCTACTTCGGAAGGTTCGCCCAAAATTACAAGCGCAACTTCACCGTCTTCACGACCATTTGTAGTTACATATTTCAAATCTTCAGTAATGCCATTAACAACGTATTCCAAAATTCCAGTTTCGCAATCAAATGATAAAACATGATAAGTCCATTTATCTGGAATAATTGTTGAAGTTCCTTTCAAAACAATATCATCTGGAATTGAAGTTCCAAACGTATCAAAAATATTTGAAAGCGTCCATTCTAAATGACCGTTTGTAAAGCTTCCGTTTATAATTTGATATATCAAACGATTGTTTACATTTTTTGAAGTTTCCCAATTAAATACAGTTTCGCCATTTTCAGCAATTGAAGGACAAAGCCAGAACTCAATTGCAAACGAACCGTATAAACCTTCCGAGCCAAACAAACTGCCCGGATTTCCCTTAATCGAAAAACCACCAATATTTCTACTTAAACCAGCTTTTTTATCAAGAATTGTCTGATCAGAAAGTTTCAAATTATTTTTTATAACTGTGTAATTTCCTGCCGCAATAGGATTTTCCGGATTTTCAAAGTTGATGAGCAAATCGGTGTAATCATCAAAAACGAATGAATTAGTAGCCACTTCAACACATTCGTAACCAAAGCGTCCCTTTCCTTTTGTGAGATTTTCGGAAGTTTGAAACTCCGGCCAACCAGCTTTTCCACCAAGAATAATTTCTGATGCGGTTGCAGGTAAAGTAAAAACAGCTGAAATCAAGCTGAATGCAACTACAAAAAAAGCATTTTTTCTGATACAATTCTTACTCATACAAATGACAGACAAAACTACATGTAATAATCAGTCCACACGAGGACTTCTACACGAAACAGCTCTGAAAGCTCCTTTATCTAGCGGTGTCTACCTCTGGAAAAACCAGGAAGGCACTGTAATTTATGTGGGAAAAGCTAAAAACCTCAAGAATCGTCTGTCCTCTTACTTTTCAGGCCAAAAGAACATTAAAACAAGGCTTCTTATATCCCACGCCAATTCTATTGAATACATCACAACAACAAACGAATATGAAGCGCTGCTGCTGGAAAACAACCTTATAAAAAAATACAATCCGCGCTATAACATCAACCTAAAAGATGGAAAATCGTATCCTGTGCTGCGAATAACTAAAGAAGATTTTCCAAAGTTATTCAAAACCCGCCGTATTCTCCAAGATGGTTCCCATTATTTCGGACCATATCCAAATGTGGCCGCACTCGATACATTTATTGATACAATCTTCAAACTGCACCCGCTGCGTCACTGCAGAACTTTACGAAAACGGGATACTCCCTGCCTTTATTACCACATGAAACAATGTAAAGCTCCCTGTTGTAATAAAATTTCCAAACAGTCCTACAATGATTACATCGGTGAAATAGAAGGACTACTTGAGGGAAAAGGTACAGAAACAATTAAACATTTAAGCGAACAGATGAAAGCCGCCGCCGCAGAACTTAATTTTGAAAAAGCAGCCCGTTTGCGCGATGGAATAAAAGCTTTAATGGTTTTGCAAAATCAGAATATTGTTGAAACCTTCGATTCGGAAGATCGCGATTACATTGCATACTTTTCGGAAGGCGAACTCGTTAGTTTTACAGTCCTTAAAGTACGTCAGGGAAAACTTTTGGGCCGTGAAAATTACCGAGCAGAATCGCTTAATGATGATGAAGATTTAATCGGTGAATTTATGGCCTGCTATTACGAAGAAGCAGAACAAATTCCTCCAAGCATTTACATTCCGCCTACCAAAAATGCAGAAATTATTTCGCAATGGTTAAAAGAGGATATGCAAACTGATACTTCCCTTTACATTGTTTCCCCTTCACCTTCCGACGCTCCAAACACTCCACAGTCACCCGCAGAATCCAATTCGCAATTATCAATTCTCCATTCTCAATTACCTCGAGATTCTGCCGCAATAAACATGGCTCTGCAAAACGCGCACGAAGACATTATCCGTCGTTTGCGCGACCGCGGAGATACACCTGCAATGGAAGAACTTAAAAACCTTCTTGGTCTTGAAACTCTGCCAATTCGCATTGAAGGCTTTGATATTGCCCATATTGGTGGAAAATTTCCGGTTGCCTCGCTTATCAGTTTTTACAATGGCAATCCAGACAAAAAAAATTACCGCTACTTCAGGCTAAAAACTACAGACGGTATTATTGATGATTTTGCAAGTATGCGTGAAGCAACAAGCCGCCGTTATACACGACTTTTAAATGAACAAGCTGATTTGCCTGACCTTATTATGATTGATGGAGGAATTGGCCAAGTTAACGCCGTTGAAGAAATTCTTCAGTCATTAGGATTAGAAATTCCAATTGTCGGATTAGCAGAAAAAAATGAAGATATTTACCTTCCGGGTAACAGCACCCCTATTCAACTTCCAAAACGTTCAGATGCACTTCGCCTGTTGCAGCGCGTCCGCGACGAATGTCACCGTTTTGCAACAAGCCGCAATCAGGAACTTCGTACAAAGGAAAATACCGAAAACTATTTTCTACAGTTACCTGGAGTTGGAGAAAAACGCGCCCTTGCTTTGCAACGCCAGTTTATTAGTCTCGAAAACCTCGCCTGCGCCGAAGAGTCCGCTGTGGCACAATGTCTCCACGTCCGCGCCGAAGAAGCTTCTTCTATTTTACTAACCGCCCGCGAACTTTATGAACACCAGCTCGAAAAACAGGATTCACAAAAACATTCGCTAGGGCTTTCCGGCACAACAAAAGAAAAAGCTGCAGAAGCTCAATACCTTTCCGACTTAGCAGCCCAAGCTCTCGAAGCCGCCGAAAACACCCCAACTTACGACGCCTAACTTTCCGCCCTTACTCCTTATGGTGAACATCGCTAATAAAACTAGAACCATCAGCAAAATGAGCAACAACTACATAATTACTCTTTGAAGGAACTTCTGTGTCGTCAATTATGTAATTTGCATTATTTGTGTACACTTCATTATGAACTTCAATTCCGCGTCTTTCCCACTGTTCAACTTCACTACCATAATTAAAGTTATCTGATATACATAAAGTATGAACTAAAGCAGGATTATTCTCTGAACAAATTACTGTTATTTGTGAATTATTATCAATAGCGTATGAGAAATCTGTAATAGGTTTTGATATTTTCTTAATTTCACTAATTTTTTCTGTTGAATCTTCATCAAAATAAACGTAAACAGGAACAGAAAAAATAATATCTTGCTTTCCTCTATCCGTACCAAAAGAACAAATTATTTTTACAAAATTTTTATTTATAGCTGTAGTTTTCCAGTCCGTTTCATACCCAGTTTCAATTGAATAGTTATAAGGAGCCTCAGAATTTTGTATTGTGATATTATCTTTCAAATATTCACTTGAACTTTGTTCACACAACAATTTACCCTCTTTGTTTATATATGTCCAATATTGACCACTTTTATACTTGGATGTTATTTTTTGATTAGCTTCAAAATCAAAACATATAGACCACCTCTTATTACTCTCATTGTAATCTATAGAATATCCATTAAATTTTATATTATCTAATGTACGAATTTCTGCATTTCCAATAGGACCAATATAATAGTTTGGAGTTTCATTTTCATCTTCTATATCAACAAAAAAACCAAATTTGCCATCAGGTAAACCATAAAGAGGAAATGTTAAATACATCATATAACCATTGTAGCTTGTTTCTTGATAAACAGTAAAATGATTAAGTGCCTTAATTTCTTGAATTGACATAACATTTGTATTTTCACTCCAATCCGAATTATAGTCTGCATAATATAATTCATATGGATATTTATCTCTACTTTCTGGTAATCCACCAAGATAACCTTCATACATCTGTATAGAATGTCCCGATAAATCATAATAATAAGTAAAGATAGAATCTATGCTTATATTTGTATCCCATTGTAGTGGGGCATTATAAGGTAGTTCTAAAGTTACAGGATTTTCAGATTCTTTCTTAGACACTCCATCAGTAGCAATAACAGTACATTTTACTTCATCATATATAACTTTTGTAATCCAAGTATCTTCTTCAGAGATGTCCTGTATTACTTCATTATTTCCACTATCAAGAATAAATAATTTATAGAGATATTTTATTCCAGGTTCTTTCTTTACATTTACTGAAATTTTGTAGGCACCAGAGTTTGCTCCCATAGATTCTACTTTAACATCATCTTTAGTAATATTCGGTTGTGCATATTTTCCATCTTCACTTATTGGACTCAAATTATTTAAATCTATTGGATCACTAACAACACCCCAAATTTTTTCCCCATTGGATGTTGTTATACAAGAATTAATAACAATTCTTCCTGTTGCTCCTCCGTAATTAGGATAATCAATATTTATAATATTACTTCTTATGTTATTGTAAAGCATATATTGGTCTGAATGCCATCCACCTTCTGATTCCCAAAAAACTCTATAACCAACACTTTCTTTTAAATCTTGAGAAACTATAATTTCGCAACCATTATTTATTTGAACAAGCAAAGGTTTCATTTTCTTAGGAACAATTTCTTTTTTTATTCCAATAGCACCAGCTTCATCTTGAATAATCAAAGAAACTTCACGATTAAACTCTTCGTCATAATTATCTGTTATAAATGCAAAATATGTATCATCACTTTTGCCTTCATCAAACATACATTCATGATAATCTTCTGAATTTTTTCCCCATCTAACAGAAGGAGTCATTTTTTCCTTTTCAGAGGTTAAATTTTTACCATCTCCCTGCCACCATACATCTTCATTTATTTGATTTTTTATCACATACAAGGTTTTAAAATAATCATTCATGGTTTTATATTCATCATTTCTTATCCAATTATCAGTATTTTTTAATGAATTTGTAAAATCAATTCCATACATATTTACTTTCGTATCTTTAATAAAATACCAGCATTTGTCACCAGCTTTTACTTTATTTCCGTTGCCGTCGTAAATATATAACTCTACCTGAACTAAGCCGTCTGTTTCTTCTGGGTCAAATTTTACTACTTTGTCAAAGGTGTACTGGTCTAAAGTGCCTTCATCAAGAGTAAAACCTTCGGCAAAAATAGAAGGCAAATCTTTGTTTACTTCTGTGCCATCAACTTTTTTTATAAGCTTCTGCTTCAACTCAATTTTCTGTAAACCTTGTCCTGCATCAGCACCCTTGCACACAATACGCAATGAAGCTGCATGATTTGATTTATAATCCGCATCTTCCCAAGCCGTATATACTTTGTCTGTTATTGTGCCGTTATCCCAGCCACGTTTAATTTCTATAGAATCAAATCTAGGTTCGGAAGCATCTTTTGAAGCATTTATTTTGTATGTATGTATTAAATCGTCTGGAGCAAGAGTTACACCAGTTTCAGACTTTACAGTAGCCTTCAATTCAATTTTTACTTCGCGCAGAGGATATCCTGTCATATTTATGAGTTTTCCAGCTGCCACTTTTATAGTTACAGTTTTATTTCCGTCTGTATAAATTGGTTTTGTAAAATATTCTTCTTTAAATGATAATGCTGAAGGGGTTTCATCAGTTTTGCTATCATCAACAAAAATATCATAATCAAATGAAGTAGCATCTATTGGCATTGAAAACTTAATCTGAATCTGCGAATCTTCTGGAATGCCGGCAGAAACATTTGCCGGTTCAAAACTTGTTACAACAGGTCGCTGATTTGTTTTTGCCGTAATTACAGCATTTTCAATTTCATTTAATACATTTACAAAAGTTTCTGGCTCTGATGAATCTTCAATCTGCAAAATATTTTCTACAGTTTTACTGCTAGCATCAACTGCTTCCCAGCCTTCAAACTTATATCCGCCTGAAATTTCATAATTCAAACTGATTTTATCGCCAAGACTGTACGCAAAAGTTGTTCCAGTATTTACTGCCGCTTCATTAAGTTTAAGAGTTCCGTTTGTAAACACGAATTTTACATTTGCTTTTTTACTTGTTTCATCCTTAACTCTGTACGAATAGTTTACATCAGCTTTTGAAACAATTACGTCTGCGCTGTTTGTTTTGTAATAAATTGCTGCTGCCGGGATTTTTACCGTAATTGTTTTAGTTTTGCCTGAATCTAT
>JAZLFF010000016.1:0-31670 GCA_045615645.1 Treponema sp. | reverse complement strand
CCACCGTGTAAAGAAATACCAGCACAAACTGCAGACATTGCAAATTCACGAATACCGTATTCAATTGTACGGCCAGCGCGGTTTTCTGGGCTGAATGTACCATTGTCTGTTGCTTTGAAAGCTGTTTTGTTTGGTCCCATCAAGTCAGCAGAACCACCAACAAGGTTAGCAAAACGTGCAGCAATTACGTTCAATGCTTTACCAGAAGCATCACGTGTAGCACATGCATCGCCTACTTTATATTCAACATCTTTTACAGTTTCATCTGTAACTGCGTCTGAGTGGTAAGCATCCCAGAGTTTTTTAAGTTCAGGATTTTCTTTTGCCCAAGCGTCAAATGTTGCATTCCAATCAGCTTCAGCTTTTGCAAATTCTGCTTTTTTAGCAGCGAAATAATCGTAAGCTTCTGGAACAACGTAGAAGTCTTTGTCAGCTGGAAGACCAAGTGTCTTTTTAGCTTCAACAATACCTTCTGCACCAAGTGGAGCGCCGTGTACATCAGCAGTACCCTGTTTTGGAGCACCTTTACCAATAACTGATTTGAGCATGATTAAAGAAGGTTTGTCTGCGCATTTTTTAGCTTCTTCAACAAGTTTAGCAATTCCTTCTACATCGTACATTTCACCTTTAAGAACCTGCCATCCGTAAGCTTCGTAACGTTTAGCAATATCATCTGTGAAAGTAATATCTGTACAACCATCAATAGAAATTTTGTTCTGGTCGTAGAATACAATCAATTTACCAAGTTTGAGGTTACCAGCCAAAGAACAAGCTTCAGAAGCAACACCTTCCTGCAAACATCCTTCACCAACTAAAGAGTATGTGTAGTGATCAACGATTGTGTGTTTAGCTGTATTAAATTTTGCAGCGAGCATCTGTTCAGCAACAGCCATACCAACAGCCATAGAAACACCCTGTCCAAGTGGACCACCAGTACATTCTACACCGTCTGTATCACCAAATTCTGGGTGACCTGGACATTTTGCACCAACCTGACGGAAGTTCTTAATATCATCAATAGATACTTTGTATCCTGCCAAATGCAAAATACTGTAAAGCAACATAGAACCATGTCCTGCAGACAATACAAAACGGTCTCTGTCAGCCCATTTTGAGTTAGCAGGGTTGTGCTTCATAATTTCGCCATATAAAACTGCAGCTGCTTCTGCTGCACCAAGTGGAAGGCCTGGATGACCAGAGTTTGCCTTCTGAATTGCGTCCATAGACAAGCTGCGAATAGAAAGTGCAACTGCCTCAACACCTTTTTTATCCATTGTATAACCTCTTTCTATCCGAATATAATCCGGATTATTTATTTATCAATTTCACGAATTAAGTTTGAAAGTGTTGCTTCATCAGAGCGAACTTCCAAAGCTTTTCTAAATTTTAAGTTTCGGAATAATCCTGCCAAAGAAGACAATATTTCCAAATGAACCTGTGGATTATGAGTAAGCAAAATGAACATGACATGAACAGAACGTTCATCTGGAGCTTTCATATCTATTGGGTTCTTCAAATAAACTACGCAAATTCTCTGATCTTCATCTGTTTTCATAATCGGAGCGCGTGCGTGTGGTAAAGCTATTCCATTTCCAACTGCAGTGCTAAGAACTTCCTCTCTGGCACACAAAGCAGCTGTAACTATTTCTGGAGTTAAACCTTCCGGCAAATCCATTAATTTTGTAACGTTTTCGTAAATCTCTTTTGGTGTACTTCCTTCCACATCTTTGTAGATTCCACCTTTACGAATAAGCTTTGTAATATCTACTCCACTTTCCATTTCCATCTTTTTTACATCTCCTATCTTACAAAAACCAATATTTACTCATCTTCCTGTGTGCCCATTTCCAGAATTTCAAAACCTTTAGTTCTGTTAAACTCAAGTGCATCATTTAGGATACTTCCAATTTCCGTAAAAGTATCTTCCATGCCTTCCAAGGACAACACAACATCATCAATTGGAAAATGAGTGCGCGAAAAAACATTCTGCACTTCTTCTATCAATCTGACAATGTGACTAAACAGCTGGGAAAGAATAATCATTTCCTGCTGCGGGAATTTTTCAATTTTCAAACCAGAACAACCAATTGCACACAATAATCTACTTACCTGCGAAAACAAATCTAGTATTCGTTTACGCACTTGAGCAATCGGATATTCAGAAAACTGATTAAACCCTTTTTTAAGTATAGCACGGCGTTTTTCTATATTCAACAAGACTACCTTGCGTTCTGCCGCCGACATACGAAGTTCTGACGGAAAAATTTCAGCAGCCAACTCTTCAATTGTTGCTAAATCTTTTTTCCCCTGAAGTTCTTCATAAATATGATTTTCAATGTAAGCATCCAAGACATATGGAGAAAAAGTCATAGACATATCAGCCATTACAATATCTTTTGCATAGCTTTTATTCCATTCACCAATGTAAGGAACAACTTCACCGTTACGCCATATTCTAGTCTCAACTCCAAAAGATGAAAATCCGATTTTTTTCGTATGTTTCAGAAATTCTTCCGCCGAGCCACAATTTTTTACGCAAAGCTCCTCCTGCCCTTCCAAATATAAAAGTGCAAGCTGTTCTTCAATTGAACCCGACGGCCCATGTCTGTCAAAATTTTCCAAAAGGCCATTTTCAAAATATGTGTACCATTCTTCACGTTCAAGCGCCGACTGAGAAACAACCATTCCTTTCATATCATTTTTAAGTACAGTCATTTCAACCAATGAATCTTCCCAGTTGATTACACGGCACAAAATACGATCTCCGTACTCAAATTTGTGATCAGAACTAATACGTTCAAGCGGCCATGAAGTAAGCGAAACTTCTGTCGGAATTTTATACTCCACAGAGGCAAGCGGAATAGTTTTATTTGCATTATCATTCAAAACATACGGAATAACATATCCGTCACCAAACAACGCAAAAGTGTCCATAGCAAGATTCATAGAATACACAGTTGAAACAGGTTGAATAATGTTATTTCCTGAAACAACAGCAATTGCATCCGGCGAAGTTTCAGGATTTACAAAAGGCATACAACGGTGTCCAATAATAAAATGCCCTTTTTCAACCTCTTCGCGAGTCGGTCGAAAACTAAACCATCGGCCAACAAACACACCTGCGCGCGTAATAAATTCATTATTTATAAGAGGAAATACAAAATCCGATGTATGCAATAAATCCGATGCTTCTTCTTTTGAAATTTTTATTCCATTCGCTTTAATATGACGATAAAAATCTTCCAGCGTAAAAATTTCTTGAGTATATCTTAAATATTCGCCTACAACGTTTGGATAATCAAAAGTCATTAACTAATACGCAAATCACCAAAAACGGTATTGCCCTCTCCTAAATAATAAACTTTGCCAGCATAATCTGCATTCACTAAAACTATATAATTTTACTCTAATTTGATATTTAAGACAATTAGAAGTATAATTTCCTTCATGAAACTTACATTTCTTGGAACCGGTACAAGTCATGGAATTCCCGTAATAGCCTGTGATTGTAAGGTCTGCCATTCTACAAATCCAAAAGACAAACGTTACCGTTCATCAGTTTACATTGAAACATCTGATAAAAAATATATTTTAATTGATGTCGGTCCGGAGTTTCGCCTTCAGGCAATTGAAAACAATATAAAAAAAATAGACGCAATTTTACTAACTCACAGCCATGCCGACCATTTACATGGAATTGATGATATCCGTATTTTCAGCAGCGACTGTTATAAGCGCACAGAACGAAATGCAAAACTTTTAGATGCACCACCGCTTCCAATCTATACAAATAAACCTACTCTTAAAGACATAGAAAACCGTTTTGATTATTTTTTTCGTCATCCAAAAGAAGGAGGTGGACACGCTAAGGTAAAACTTTACGAAGCAGTCAAAACCTTTACAATTGGGTCAGCACAAATCACACCAATTCCACTTATGCACGGACACCTTCCAACTGTCGGATGGCTTTTACGCGAAGGAAACAAATCTATAGCATACCTTACAGACTGTTCGTTCATAAGCCAAGAATCAATCCGCTTACTTAAAAAGGCAAGTGGACAAACAAATAAAACAGGTGCAATTGAACATTTGATTATAGACGGACTCCGTGTTCAACCTCATTCCACTCATTTCAACTTTGACCAGGCACTTCAAGCCGCTCAAGAAATTGGTTGCAAAAACATCTGGCTTACACACCTTACTCATCATCATTCGCACGAAGAAACCGAAAGTTACATAAGCAACAAAACCCACCAAAACGCTCACCCTGCGTGGGATCGTCTCACAATTGAATGTTAAATAAAAAAAGCCGCCCACTTTCGAGCGACTTTCTATAAAACGTAATAAAACTTAAAACTTAGTTCTGAGCAGCAGGAGCTTTAGGAACATTTACTTTCTTATCAACAAATCCAGCTTTGAGACAGCGTGTACAAATGTTAATAGTTCTTGTTGTTCCGTTGAACTGAGCCTTAATCTTCAAAAGATTTGGTCTCCAAGTTCTGCGTGTATGGTTATATGATTTACTAACCTTGTTTCCTGACATTACGCCTTTTCCACAAATATCACAACATCTAGACATTTTCTATTTCCTCGCTTTAAAACAGATTTACAAAATTAAACGATAGTTTTAGAAGAATATTAAATTTTTTAAGATTAGTCAAGACTACAATCGAAGAAGATTACAATCGAAGAACCGTTAAAAACAAAGCGCGTAAGCGGTTTGTTTAGGTTCATCGATAAATTATCTCCGAGCGAGATTCATCGAGCGAGTAATCTCTATAATCGAAGAAGATTACAATCGAAGAACCGTTAAAAACAAAGCGCGCCAGCGGTTTGTTTAGGTTCATCGATAAAATGTCTCCGAGCGAGATTCATCGAGCGAGTAATCTCTACAATCGAAGAACCGTTAAAAACAAAGCGCGTAAGCGGTTTGTTTAGGTTCATCGATAAAATGTCTCCGAGCGAGATTCATCGAGTGAGGAATCACTTTTCAATTATTGAAAAATAATCCCTTCTAAATCAAGCCCTTGAGCTTCAAGCACCTGTTTCATTTCTGGAGTTGTTGCCCAAATGTCTGGTTCATAACCTAAACCTTCCCCTAAATAATTATCTGGAATCGCTGAAGCAAAACTGCTGCTTGGAACCCATGCCCGAATATTACCTTTTGTAATTTCTCTGCAGTTTCCATAAAGCTGCATACCACCAGAATGAGTTCCTACAAGCTTAAAATTAAGTTTATTGATAAATTCTCCGGTAGTTTCCCAAACTTCACCAGACGAATAACTCCAGTTGTCTTGCAATACATAAATTGTGCCTTTATAATCACCTAAATTTCTAAAAAACAAAATCTGCTGATAATTTCCACCACCATTATTTGAACGGAAATCCAAAACTATAAAATCTTTCAACTTTGCTTTACTTGCAAGATTTGGAAAGTTTGCATAATCAGACCAATTGATATCGCAACTAGTGTAACGAATGTAACAAGTGTTTGAAGTTTCTGTAAAAATATATGTTTTATCCGGATCAATACTTTTGGAAGTGCCTTCATCAAACCGCTGATTCTGGTAGTAATAAAAACTGAAATTATTAGAAATTGAAAGATGTGTATCGTTAACACAAGAATCTAGCAATTGTGTTATTTCATCATAATTATTTGCATTATCCCACTTTTCTTTTGTAAAACCTTTTTTTACCATGTCGGGATAACCAGCATAATTTTTTGTAAGAATTTTATAAATGTCTTTTTTTTCACTTTCGAATGCTGCCTGCTTATCAACATGCTTGTAAGGTTTTTCATTCAAATTGATATTTGTGGCTATAAAAGACTGATTATCCATTTCAAAAATGTGGAAATCATCATAATCGAGTGAAAGCTCAATTAAATCTTTTACACTTTTTGTCCACATATTGCCAACGCTATTACCCGAAATTGTATAGTAGATAATTGAGCCGAGGTAATCTTCATATTCTTGAGGTGCTTTAGTTAACCTGTAGTAATAATAGTAATATTTTCCATCAGAGTTTTTAAGCTTCCAATCTGGAATGGGCGGATAAACTGACGTATTATTGTTTTCACTTACTTCAAATAATCCGAGCGGTGATAAATTTTCACTTTTTACTGAACCACAAGATATGAAACTAAATGCTAATAAAAAAACTGCAATAAATAAAATTGATAAATGTTTCATAATCTTAAAATAGGGAAAAGATGATTATTTGTCAATTATGAGGGAGGATGTGGGGTGGCGGTTTGTATGTGTCTATTTCTATAGTTCTACTTTCCAAACTGTGCTTCAATTTCCTTAATCTGATCACGGTAAACCGCCGCCTGCTCGTATTCCATGCGCTCAGCACACGCAGCCATTTCCTGCGTCAGCCGTTTAATCAACTTTTTGCGGTCCGCTGGCTTAAACATATTTACGCCTTTCTTCAAAACTTCCAAATCCATTTGAGCACCACCGGCAGCTTCTTCCTTCTGATGTTCCAGAATATCTTCCACCGCTTTTTTAATAGTTGTAGGAGTAATTCCGTGTTCCTGATTATACGCTTCCTGAACTTCACGACGATGCTTTGTTTCGCTAATGGCAGCTTCCATTGCAGGACTCATGTGATCAGCATACATTACAACCTTACCTTCCGCATTTCGAGCCGCACGTCCAATAATTTGAATAAGCGAAGTTTCCGAACGCAAAAATCCAATTTTATCCGCATCCAAAATGGCAATGAACGAAACTTCCGGCAAATCAATTCCTTCACGCAAAAGGTTAATTCCTATTAAAACGTCAATTTCCCCTGCCCGCAGAGACTTCAAAATTTCAACTCGTTCAAAAGTATCAATTTCTGAGTGAATATATTTCACCTTTAAACTGAGCTCCGTAAGATACTCTGTCAAATCCTCGGCCATTTTTTTAGTCAGAGTAAGAATAAGGCTACGTTCGTGACGTGAAATCCGCTCGCGAACTTCCTTGTAAATATCTTCCATTTGGCCTTCACTTGGGCGCACATCAATAATTGGATCAAGCAAACCTGTAGGGCGAATCAGCTGTTCAACAACCTGCGTACTTTGCTTAATTTCTTCAGGACGCGGAGTTGCCGTTACATAAATAATCTGATTCATTTTAGCGTCAAACTCAGCCTTTTTAAGCGGACGATTGTCGAATGCGGATGGAAGGCGGAATCCGAAATCAATAAGATTCTGTTTACGGCTACGATCCCCTTCGTACATTGCACCAATTTGCGGAACAGAAACGTGAGCTTCATCTATCATGCACAAAAAATCATCTGGAAAATAATGCAAAAGCGTTGCAGGTGGTTCTCCGCGCACACGTCCGGAAATTGGCCCTGAGTAATTTTCAATACCCGGACACGTACCCATTTCTTTAAGCATTTCTATATCGTAAGTGGTACGAGTTTGTAAACGTTCAGCTTCAAGCATTTTACCAGCTGCACGCAATTCTTCCACGCGTTCTTCCATTTCTTTCTGGATTCTATCCGTAGCACTTACAAGCTGATCTCGCGGAACAACAAAGTGTTTTGCAGGATAAAAAACGGTTTCGTCCAATTCTTCGTTTACATTGTGATTCATTGCGTCAAATCGTTGAATTGCAACTATTTCTTCCCAATCTAACAAAATTCTATACGCTTCGTCAGTTTCCATATACGGAGGGAAAACTTCTATTACGTCACCTTTTATACGGAAGTTTCCACGATCGAGCACGTCGTTGTTTCGATTATACTGAAGTGAAATCATCTGCTCCGAAAACTTTTTTATATCAAGCGTTTGACCCACTTCAAGGTGAACGCGCATTCCTTTGTAAACATCAGGCATACCAAGACCGTAAATACAACTGACGGTTGCAACAACAATTACGTCGCGGCGTTCCATAAGACTGTAAGTGGCTTTCAGACGCAACTGGTCAATTTCCCGGTTGATGTCGCAGTCTTTTTCAATGTAAAGGTCGCGGGCTGCTACGTAAGCTTCCGGCTGATAATAATCGTAATACGATACAAAGTATTCTACTGCATTGTTCGGAAAAAAGGATTTAAACTCACGGTATAGTTGGGCTGAAAGGGTTTTGTTATGACTGATAATAAGAGTTGGACGCTGAACCTTTTCAATGATTTTAGCCATTGTAAAGGTTTTGCCCGAACCGGTAACTCCTTTTAGAGTTTGAAATTTATCGCCCCGGAGAAATCCCTCCGAAAGTTTATCAATTGCCTGTCCCTGATCTCCACTTGGTTCAAATGAAGAAACAACTTCAAATCGTCTCATAATGTGATATAATACATGCTATGAAACAGTTTATCAAACCATTTACACTAATTTTTACATTTTTCTTATTTTCTCAAGCTTTTGCTCAAAATGCAAAAATCTACCCTGCATTCGAAACCTTTTACTACGAAAGCTATAACAACTCAACAAAAACCGAGCGCGACTACGAACCTTTATTTAATAACGCCCTCACCGAAGCCCAAGCTCTTTCTGATGAATACGAAAAAAATCTCCGCATGGCCTGGTGCTACTACATTTTAAGCAATACCTGGTACAACCTCGAAAATCCAACAAAAACAGAAGAAGCCTGCGACCTTGCCGTCCAATATGCAAAACAGGCTCGAAACCTAAAAGAAAACGAAGATTCACTACTAATTTACATTAACGCAATCGGTCAAAATTGCCAGGTAAAACCCTTCACTTACCTAACAGCCCACGGAGTTGAAGTTGGTCCAACCGCAAAAAAAATTATAAAACTGAACCCAAAAAACGGCCGCGCAGTTTTTCTCCGCGACTCTCAAGATGTATATGCCCCTGCGCCATTTAACAATTATAAGCGCGGTGCCGACAACATGAAAAAAATTCTAGCTGATAATACACTAAATATGCCACCACAAGTTTTATTCGATGTACTTTGCGCCGAAACCTTTGCACTCATAAAATTGGACAAAAAAAATGAAGCCCGTTCTTATCTAGAACAGGCCCGACTATTGTTTCCAAATAATAAATCGCTAAAAAAGCTTGAAGAACAGTTATAACCTAAGCTTCCACCAAACTAATTTTCAGCGTAATGTTTTTTCTATCCCTGCGAACAACTACCGTAACCGTATCACCAGGCTTTTTACTTTCAAGTGCCGAATAAAAATCCGCCAAAGAAGTAATTTGAATATTATCAATTTTCGTAATAATGTCCCCACCAAGATAAATAATACTGTTACGGTTTCCATAATAAGCAGCTTCAGTACCACCGCGTAAACCGCCTTTTTCAGCATTTCCACCACGAGTCACTTCCGAAATCAAAATTCCCGAAGAAATATCAAGTTTAGCATACTGCGCAATTCTTCTGTTCAACTGAATAACTTTTGCATCAATAGTACCACGCTGAACTTTTCCATATTTAATAAGATCAGCAACAACACGAACCGCAGTTTCAGAAGGAACAGCAAATCCCACACCCGATGAACTTCCAGAGTTCGACATAATCATCGTATTAATACCAATCATACGCCCATTTGTATCAAGCAACGGACCTCCAGAGTTTCCCGGATTAATAGCAGTATCAGTTTGAATCATATCACGAATAATACGTTTGTTAGAATTTTGAATAGGTCGACCCAATCCAGAAACAATTCCAGTGGTCATTGTTCGTTCCATACCAAACGGATTACCAATTGCAATTACTTTTTGCCCAACCTTCAATTCCGATGAATCACCAAACGAAATAGTTCTTAAAGAAAGATTATCTGGCGGAGTAAACTTGATTACCGCTAGATCGCTGTCCAAATCCTGTCCAACAACCTCAGCTTCATACTGTGTCCCATCGTACAAAGAAACATAAATTTTTGTAGCCCCTTGAATAACGTGCACGTTCGTAAGAATATATCCACGCTTATCAATAATCGAACCACTTCCACTTCCACCGTCCTGAACATACGGATCAAGGAACCAGTCATAAGCCATTACTTTCGTATTTATGTTCACAACCGCTTCATTACAAGCATCGTAAACATTTATATTCTGCATTTCATCCTGTGTATAATTTGTTGAAAGCGAATTGACTGGAATAATAACCTTTGCATTCTCTTCCAGGTTTAAACCATTTTCTTCCTGAGCATTCAAAACAACTTCAGTAGTTTTTCCTGTTCTTTCAGCTGATTTCTTCCCTACAACTATAAACACACCGCAAGTAATAGCAACAGCCACCGCTGCAACAATCACCATGCGTTTAATTAACTGTTCAAATGAATATAATTTCATACCTTTAATTTACTGAATTAAAATAAATACGACAACCCAATTCCAGCATTTAAATACACTGAATCCGGTCTAATCACCATAGCATCCATTTTTGTACTGATTATAAATGCAGAACTTTCTGGCATAAAATCCAACTCAAAACCAAAGTTTGTTCCATGAATAAAATCCACACTATTCGGCAATTGAGGTAATCCAAAAGCAGAATCCAAAGTTCCATAAATACTCAATCGAACCGACTGAACTGGTTTTACAGATACACAAAGTGCATTATTCAAAACAATATCTTTATCTGAAAGCCTTCCAGTTGCAGCCCCTCCAATAAACTGAGTAGCCCAACCAAAATACAAAGCCCCAAAATCATAACCAAACAAAAATCCAGCCCCAAGTCCGCAGCCATTATCTACACCATAAGGTTTACGATACCCTTCCCCAGTAAACATCCCATAACGGATTAATCCTCCAAGACAGAAATTTCCGTTATTTGCTTCAAAATTCGTATACAATTTCAAACTGGCGTTCACACAAAAACTGTCATCGTACAATTTTCCAGGGAATCCTTGAACATGAAATCCAATTTCATAATGCTCACCAAAATTAAACAAAGCCCCGCCTTCCAAAACCGCAGTGCCTTCGGCTTCCCCTTTTCCGTCTCCAGCCAGCCCCGTAATTTCAGCACCACCAGCAAAATTCAACATAGAAAAACCAGAATTTTCCTTAAAAACAACAGGCACAGTTCCAATACCGCCACCAACTTTCGTAACTCCAAACAACGGATACGAAATTGTACTATCCAATAAAACACGTACCGACTGCGACAAACCACTTGCCGTTACCGTACAAGTATATTCACCATCTCCAAGTACACGACCATCTTGCGATTTACCGTCCCAAACAAACTCTTGTCCCCAATCAGTAAAAACTGGAAGAACCTTTTTATAAACTTCATTTCCAAAAACATCAGTAATAGATACAACACCACATTCTTCACCAGCAGCAGTTACTTCAAATGAAAAAACACACTGACCAAGTCGCCCTTTAAACATAGGATTAAAAGATTTCTTGTTACATTCAAGCATAGAAAGCCTAAACTCTGCCGGTTTTAATTCAACATAAATAGTTGAATACGAATACGGAAAAACACTCACCAGTTCATCAAAAGTTTCATAGCCAAACTTCCGAACTACAACTTCCTGCAAGCCAGGTTCAACTTTAATTTCACATTCTCGTTTTTCTTTCGAACTCAAAAGCCATTGCGTTGATAAAGAATTTGTAACAGAAACTGATGCACCCGCAGGCACATCTCGAACTCTTATTGTCCCAAAAATACGGCGCATTTGAACGTAATAATCCAGATTATAACCTTTACGAACACAAATCACAAAATGTTCAGTTTCATACCCAACCTTTCTAAGTTCCAAATGATAAAATCCGGGTAAAAGCCCTTCAATAATCAAATCAGTTCTACCTTCATAAATTCCATTCAAAAAAACATCAACACCAAAAACATCAGTTTTAATACAAATGGAGGTTCCTTCTTCAATTTCATTAATTTTTGCAGGTTCAAAATCAGCAATTCCAGTACTCATAGGTGATAATCTGTTATCATTTGGATTAACCTTCACCCGTTCTCCAGCTTCTCCAGACTCCGCAAATAAACTGCCCGACAACAAAATTGCCCCAACAATCAAAAGCAAAATTTTTTTCATGCCGTCACCTCCAGTTATAAATATAATTGAAGAATTAAAAATGAACAATTAAGAAAAACTCTATTTCTCCGTTCCTTCTTCTTCCATCATACAATTCTCAGCAAAACTATAATAACTTTCACAATCAATAATTATGTGATCCAAAATTTCAATTCCAATTATTTTCGACGACTCCACAAGAATTTTTGTAGTTTCAATATCATCAAGCGACGGCTCACAATTCCCCGACGGATGATTATGACACAAAATAATTGCAGCCGCATTTTCTTTTATCGCCTCCGAAAAAATTTCTCTCGGATGAATTAAAGTCTTTGTTAATGTACCAATCGAAACAACATGAATCTGAATAATTTCATGTCCTCCGTTTAATGTTATCATCAAAAAATGCTCTTTATTACAAACCGCATAACTTCTAACAAACGGAATAACACTTGCCGGAGAATTGATAGGCGCCTTCAAATGCTCATTTCGCCTTCTCCCAAGCTCAATTGCCGCCGCAACCGCAAGCGCCTTCCCTTGACCAACCCCCTTTAATTTCAAAAGCGCTTCCACAATTTTATTACAATCCGTATCACGCATTGTATCAAGCATCTTAGTAGCCATTACATGAACCGGAATATTTTTTGTTCCAGACCCAAGAATCAACATTAATAATTCCTCATCAAAAAGATAAGAAAGACCATGCTCCATTGCCTTTTCACGAACTTCAGGCCGCTGATTTTTGTTATTATTTCCCATACATATTAATTAGCGAAATCGAAACAAAACCTTCACTTTTTTCAGCTTTTTTTTGAATTTTTTTTAAAAAAAGTTCGAAAATAACAATATGACAACAAAAAAACAAATAGAATTACTTTTCGTTACATTAACACTAATTTTTACCGCTTGTAAAACAGCCCCCCTGCAAGAGCCAGAAAACCTTCCGCCACCAGAAAAACAACACATTACAATTTCCAGAGAGTTAAAAGGAAACGGAATACTTACAGCCCCACAACTTGCATATTTTTTTACACAGCAAAATCCGAATGAAGATATAATCCACCTCATAAACTTTGCATTCTACTACGTACAGGAAGCCGCGGACGAAAATATAAATTCCGATGTAGCCTTTGCCCAAATGTGCCTTGAAACTGGATATTTACGTTTTGGTAACTTAGTACAACCAAGTTTCCATAATTATTGCGGATTAGGTGCTATGGATGCAGAACATCCAGGAGAAATTTTTGATACAGAAAAATTAGGTGTACGAGCCCATATCCAGCACTTACAAGCTTATGCAACACACGAAGATGAAAAACTCAATAACGAATTAATTGATCCCCGCTACAGTTGGGTTCATAAAACAAAATATGCCCAAGATATTTTCGGATTAACCGGAACTTGGGCAACAGATCCTCGTTATGGTGAAAAAATAGATGGAATACTTCACCAAATGGAAGAAATGTTTTATCTAAATGAATAATCTTCCTGTATCAAAAATATTAAAACTACATAATTGTAGTACCAATATATTCTTTGTCTTCTAAAATTGCTTTAATATTTTCAATATTTTTACCACCAGCACAAATTACCTTCATGCCGTTAGCTTCAGCCTTTTTAGAAGCAATCGGATCAAAAGGACAGTTTTTACCAGGAGTCCATTCATCACCAACCATTTTACGGAAATCAGCCCATGAAATTGTATCCAAAGGTTTTGCATCCGGATTTTTTCGAGGATCATCAGTATAAACCTTTTCAATATTTGAAAGATTTACAATTGTTTTTGCATCAAATTTTTCGCCAAGATAAACAGCATCTGTATCAGTTGAAAAACCAGGCTTCCATCCAGAAGCAACAAGTACCTGCCCGTCAAACTTCAAATCCTCTAGAGTAGGATTGTAAACAACATCATTTTTACAATAGGCACCAAAACAAGCCTTCAACAACTGAGCATTAATTCTAGTAGCCATAATTCCAATCCAGTCTGCTTCATTAGCATCAAATTTATCACCAGCAACTTCCTTAAAAGCATTCTGATAAAAACGAGCAGGAGCACCACCACCAGCAACCAAAATCAATCTATTATTCTTATCTGCGTCCAACCATTTTGAACACATTCCAACAAACTTAGTCAAAAACTCGCTATCCGGCTTCTCCGGCGCAATAATTGATCCACCCACACTCAAAATCTTAGTCATAAAAAAAACTCCTTATTTTAATTGATAATAGATAATTGATAATGGATAATTAGACGTCCAAAACTATCAACACCCCTTCCCAATTCTTAATTATTAATTATCAATAAACCCCTTTAATCACCGGCACGCCCCAATAACTACTATACTTCGCTGTACTGCTGCTTGCCTCTTCCCAAATAGACTGCAAAGCAAAACTCTTAGGCTGCTGCACAATCTTATTATCCTGACTAAACGGTTTAAGTTCATTCCAACCACGAGAAAAAACTATATGATGCGAATCCATATTTCCAAAATAAAAATCGCGATCAGTTACATTCGGACCATCAGTCCATTTTTTATATTCCAAACCGGCCCCTAAACTTGGGTCAACCGGAATCCATCCAACATTATGAAGATAAAACTCGCACCACCAATGTGCCTGAGTTTTCATATCCTGCGAAACCAAAATTCCGCCGTCAGTCAACGCAGGAATTCCACTTGCACGCAACAAAGCAGTATAAATTACCGCAAAATCGTACGCATCCCCTTGTTTATCCCGTAAAAGATCCACCGGATTTGCATCATTTTTACGATTTCGTTCCAGCACTCCATAATTATCGCACATATAAATATATATCATTTGTGCCTTTTTATACGGATTTTTTTCACGTCCAGTAATTTCAAGTGCCAGTTGTTTTATACGCTCATCTTCACTTGGAACCAGTGAATCACTTACAAGGGCCGTTTCATACAATTCAAGTTCAGAATCCTTATATGCACCAACTTTTTCAACATTTATCTGCGATTGAACCTCGTAAACAGGCAAAACGAAAGTTTGTCGGAAAATACTTTTAGGCGTATTGTTACGAGTTTTTGTAATTTGATGAATAAGATTATGCTGATAATTTTGCAAAATAGGAACGGGAGTTGTCTCGGTAACTTCCACGGACGGTTGCGCAACAGTTTCAAAGGGAAGCGGACAACGTAAGGTGATTGTAGAAACATCATTTGTAACAACATCCGCAATGTCTGCAGTATACTGAATTAAATAAATTTTTTTATTTTCAAAAAGTTTTTCACCAACAGAATTATTTACAGTTAATGCATGTGGTTCCGAACGTTCATTACCAATATCAACAAGCACAACGCCCGAACAAGCTCCATCTGGCACACGAACTTTTATTTCCGAATTTGACCACGAAATATAATCTTTATCTTCCTCGCTCGCAGCCACCATATTTTCAGTTAACAACATTTGGTTCACATAATCCGCATCGCGAATCTTACTACCATAATCAACTGTAAACAAAACTTTAGATTGATTTTTTGCTTCTCCAAAATTGTTTCCCTGAATTACCAAAATATCACCAATGTATAATTTTTCCGAAGAAATATCCGTTATTACAGGCTTTGAAGAAATACGCGTAGTAGTTATAGGTACAGGGATTTCAACCTCGTTAGCAAACAAAGCCGGTTTTGAACGCATATCTTTAACACCAACATACACTAGCCCGTCTTGAACACTTGCAGGAAGAACAAGCTTTATACAATTATCCGCCCACGAAATATACGAACTTGCAGTAAGTTTTGCTCCAGCAATTTCAACATAACTCATATCCCGAACGTCGCCAAAGTTTTTTCCATTTATAAGTACAACATCACCCGGCGCTCCAACTGGCGGAACAATTGAATCAATTTCAGGAATAGGCTTAATTTTAAAATTAATAAGATAAATAAAGCTTAAAATGCAGACAATAACAAGAACACCAATAATCCACCTTACAAGCGGATATCGTCTAAAAGTATAATTTAATTTCCCAGAAGAATTCACTCTCAATTACCTGTAATTACAACACCAGGCATAATAAAATCTGGAGGAATTGGACCAGCATTCATTCCCGGCATAGTAATTTTTATAGAAATTGTAGTATCAGCGGTAAAATCTGGACGAATCATTTCAATGTCGCGAATCATATCATGATTATGATGCGAATGATGATGCATATGCTCACCATAGCCATTTTTCATTCCAGCCATATTAAGCACATACGCTTCGTTTCCAGAACTTACAGAAGATAAAACTGTATCCCCTATATTACCAGAAATCACTACACTTCTTCCACTATCAAAAGAAACATTATTACCTGCCGAAACATATGGAACAGAAGCAACAGTCCCATTTTGCACCGAATTATTTTTTACACGCAACGGAACAACAAAAGCAAATGCAACAACAGCAGCCGCAGCCATTGCATAATATCCAAAATTGTTGAATTTCTTTTCAGATTTATGCGGAACAACAGTTTTACTATACGACATTTTTATTTTAAGCCGTTCAAAACTTTCAGCCATATAGTGAGAATCCGGAGTTATAGCCTTTGCATCCATTTCAAAAACCGAATTTAATTCTCTAAGTTTTTCAAGCTTTGCTTTACATGCAGGACAATTCTCAACATGTTTTTCGTACTCAGCCTTAAATTCCAAAGGTAATTCATTATCGAGATAAATTGAATGAATATCGTTACTCGGGCAAAAAGACATCATCTTCTCCTATCAATTTTAACAATTGTTCCCTAGCTCTAAAAATTCTAACTTTTACATTACCTTCCGTAATGCCAAGCACCTTACCAATTTCTTTATAATTAAGATCCGCATATTCCCTTAATAAAAGAACATCCTGTAAGTTCTTAGGCAGTTTTTTTAGAGCCACCCTTGCATTATTTATAGACTCCTGTTTAAGTAAGTCTTGCTCTCCATTATCAGCTTTACGAAAATCCTCATATAAAACCTTTTCGTAAGCTTTCTTTTCTCTAGATTTACGCTTTACAAAATTTAAAGACGCATTTTTAACAACGCGAATTAACCAATACTTCGCATCATTAATTGTCGGAAAAACCATTGCTTTTTCATTAGCTTTTATAAGAGAATCGTGAGCCAAATCTTCTGCAGCTTCCTCATCGTTTACAATTTTAAACGAAACTTTAAAAAGCATTTGCATGCATTCGTTATAAATTGTTCTAAAGTCAGCCGGATCCGAAGCCTTCAATGCTCCTTCCATCTTATTTTGACTCCCCTCTAAATATTCAAACACACCAGCACCAAATTAGTTACAAAAAATTAAACTCTTTTCCAAGTTGGACCAGTTGGAGTATCTATAATAATAACACCGCGACCTTGCAAAAGGTTACGAATTTCATCCGCACGTGCAAAATCCTTATTTTTCTTTGCAGAAGTTCGTTCCACAATAAGAGCATCAATTTCAGCAGCCTCAGGATCGCCTGCATGTGCGCTTGCAGCATCAGCTCCGGCAGCGGCAGCTTCAGCAGACAGTTTGTCCAAAACCTTAAATCCATTTTCAATAACGCTCAAACTCAAAACTTTATCCATTTTGAAAATAGAACTTAAAGCTTCACTCGCCTTACAACCTTTACCGTTAGATTCCTTTTGCATACCAGCCAAAGCCACAGGAGTTGCAAGGTCATTTTCCAAACCTTCACGGAATTTTGTATAATTTTCAGATAAATAATCTATTTTACTTAGAACATCAGCAAAGTTTTCAGCAGTCAAGCCAATTTTTTCTTCATCATTTGCACGCTTAATCAACTTTGCAATACGCTCATTCAAAGCCGCACGAGAATTTTTCGCAGAATCCAAACCGTTAATACTAAAAGTTAAAGGTTTACGATAGTGTCCACCAAGCAAGAAATAACGATAATCCAAAGGTTCATATCCCTTACTCTTCAAACTATAACCTTTCTCAGGAGGCAAATCTGTCTGCAACGTAATAAAGTTACCACTAGATTTACTCATCTTTCCGCCTTCCAAAATAAGGAATTCATTATGCATCCAGTAATTTACCCAAGGACCTTTAGCGCGTTCAACTTCATCAAAACTTCCTTCCGACTGCGCAATTTCGTTTGTATGATGAACAGGAACGTGATCAACACCACCCGTATGAATATCAAAATGTTTACCCAAATATTTCATACTCATAGCAGAACATTCAATATGCCAACCCGGATATCCTCTACCCCAAGGAGAATCCCAAGTCATTGCCTGATCCTCAAACTTAGACTTAGTAAACCAAAGAACAAAATCGCCCGGATTACGCTTGTTTTCATCAACAACAACAACCTTACGTTTACCAGCGCCCGCCTTAAGTTCATCCATATTCAGGTTTGCAAGTTTTCCATAATCAGCGTAAGTAGAAATATCATAATAAAGATTTCCACCTGCCATGTAAGTATGACCGTTTGCTTCAATCACCTTAATCAAATCAATCATATCCTGAATGTGTTCCGTAGCCTTACAAATAACATCCGGTCTTCGAATATTCAACGCATCAATATCGCGGAGATAAGCGTCCGTATAAAACTGAGCAACTTCCAAAACTGACTGATGACGTTCTGCAGCCGATTTTTTCATTTTATCTTCGCCTTCATCATTATCGCCAGTCAAATGTCCAACGTCAGTAATATTCATAACGTGCTTAATATTATAACCAAGCATAGTTAAAGTTTTATCAAGAATATCAAGAAAAACGTACGCTCTCAAATTTCCAATATGAGCATAATTATAAACAGTTGGACCGCACCCATAAAATCCACAAAATCCCGTAGTAATAGGCTTAAATTCTTCCATTTTGCGACCCATAGTATTAAACAATTTCAAACTCATAACATTACCTCAATCAGATAAATGAACAACCACAAGGGTTTCCAAATAATTAAAATTATTGATTAATACTATCAGATTTTAAGTTTATTCTCAATTATTAAAAAAAGCCCTCCGAACAATGTTCAGAGGGCTTTTTGCTTTACGAATAAAGCATTTTTAAAGAATCACTTATTTAGCTTTTTCTGATTTGTTTGTTGTAACAAATTCGTAAACCTGAGATTCTTTGTTTTCTTCAGAAACTGTAATTCTAAGAGCAATGTATTTACCATATTCTACATCTTTAATAAGGTCTTTAATTTCATAGATCTTAGCTTTAGAATCTTTCTTTTCAGCATCCTGAGTAATTACAGGGTTTTGAGGATCTGTATTATCAGTTGTGTAGCTTACAAGTGTTTCAGCCTTTGGTGTTAATTTAGATTCTTCAATTTTTGTAACTTTAGAATCACGGCGGAGCAACTGCAAAGCACCATTCTGTGTATCATCGAATGTCCATTCAATAGATGCAATTTTCTGTTTTGCAGAAACTCGTACAGTAAATGGAGCAAGGTCATTTATATGTTTATCAGTTGCATCACCATTGTAAATTCCAAAGAGATTTGCGATTGTATTATTGTAGCCATTGTCATAAATTGTTGTAGCATCTTCGCGATTCTCATTCCATTCGAGATAACTTGCTGCCTGAGTATAATCGATTCCTGCATTGTACTTAATCTGACCATCAAGCAATACACGTTCTGGAATATCCTGTGGGTTCCAAATGATTGTGTTATTTGCAGTTGTCAAATAAGCTGAAATATCACATGTTTCATTACGAGTTGAACCTTTTGTATTACCGTCAACACCAAATACATCAGCTTTACCAACAACGCCAACTTCAGCTGTCCAAACTACTTTAGCCTTATTTGGTACATCTTTAACAAAGTATGTATATGTTTTTGGATCTACATCAATCTTCTGTACAGATGGAGACAAAATTAAATCTTCTAAAGCAAGATTTGCTTTATATTCGTTAGAATCTTCTGGAACAATTACATAAAGAAGCTGTTTAAGTTCATAAGCATTCTTTCCATAATCAGCTGGAAGTACAACATTAAGCTGTAAATCATCTGCTTTACCATTATCATCTTTGTCTACAAATGAACCTGTTACAGTTCCAATATCTGCATCTTCTAACTGTCCTACAGCTACTGGTACTGGATTCCAAGTATTACCATTATTAGTTATTGCAGTTACAAAGTTATATTGTTTCTTATTCTTTACTTCTGCATAAGCAATTGCAAACTTACCTTCTTCAACATCTTTTTCAATAAAGTAGAAGTACTGGCGTTTTGTTGCTGTAGCTGTTGTTGTTGGAATTGTCAAAGTTTTAGCATCTCCGGCAAAAATCATTGCTGAATCGCTTACAAAACTTGTTCCAAATTTTACAGCTGTAAGTACTGAATCTTTGTCATCATCAATTTCTACTGTAATTAATACATCATTCTGAAGCTGGTCATCATCCAAAGTAATGAATTTAATTGTTAAATTATCTTTGATAGTTGAATCATAACCTTCATCTTCTGATTTTGCAACTTTTTGAGTATTAGCATTTGTTGAAACGTTAGCTGAAGACCATTTTGGATCTTTAGAAACTTTTGCATAAACATTTACAAACATATCTTTTTCAACATCTTTAATTGTCCAGATATATCCGTACTGTTTAGCTTCAGGAATGTCCAAAGTTTTTGCAAGGTCAGTTGTAAGGAGTAACTCACCAATTGTATTATCAAGAGATGTTGTATATTTAACTTCATCAAGTGTAACACCATCAGCAATTTCTACGTAAACAATAGCATCATTTACAATACCATCATTGTCTGCATCGTAGTAGCCAACCTCTACAGTTGGTTTAATAGTATTATCTTTCAAGCTAATAAGATCTGAGCTATTAGTTGTTGCTGTTACAATAGTAGCATTACCAAGACCTTCTTCTTCAACTTCTGCATACATAGCAACAAACAAATTCTTGTCAATGTCTTTTACATATGCGAAAGCTGTTGTTTCAAGCTGGTTGAATGTAATTTCTGTTGTTTTGTCAGAATAAAGCATACTTGTAGCAATGTCAGATGTTTTTCCAACTGCATATTTTGCTTTTACAACTTTCTGGTTGTCGTTAGCAAGTGTAATTCTGAAGTAAACATCTTTCTTGTCAAGGTTCAAATCGTCGTCAACATCAGCAAAAGCTACAGTAGCTTTAGATGCATCAACAGTTGTAACCTTTTCTGAAGGAACAACTCCAGGTGTTTTAGTAGCTATTACTCTCTGATATCTAACTGCAGATTTACCTTCTTCAGAAATTATAGCCTGTACAGCAAGGAATTTACCCTGAGCAACATCTTTAAGAACAAATGTATTATTTCCAATTGGGTTAATAATTGTTAATGGATTTGTAAAGTCACCATCGAACAATACATAATAAACAGTATCTTGCAAAGCCCAAGCTGCAGAATTAATTTTTACTTTTCCATTCATATCTGCAGGAATGTTTATAGTAATTAATGCATCGTTTGCAATACCGTCTCCATCCAATGCTACATACTCAATAGCGAAATCTTCATCATCAAGTTCATCTGGAGTTGTAACAAATGGTTCAAGTTCTACTTGATTATAAATATCATCAGGATCATCATTATAGTTAGTCTTTTCATACAAACCATCTTTACTCAATACTACACGGAATGTGTTATAGATTTCGTTTGAAACTTTATTTGCTTCAAGGTCAAAATCCATATAGTAGATAACATAACCGAGAGCTACACCTTCATCTTTAATTAAAGAAGCTGGAACATCTTCCGTTAATGGTTCGCCAGTTTCTTCATTAAGAATCTGATTTCCTTCTTCATCAACTTTAGCCTTCTTTACTGTTGTTGCAGAAACTTCTGTCCAATAATTTGTAAAGTTATTTCTGTAGTAAACATTGTAGTTTTCTGCTAAATAAGCTTCCATATTGTTGTTATATGCAGGGTTCCAAAAAATACGAATTGTTTTAGCATCTTTATAAACTGCATATGCAGCAGTTGGAGACAATACATCAAGACCTTTAATTTCAGCTTTTGTTGCTGCATAAATTGTGTCTGAATCTGGATATTTATTCAAATTAGACAATGCATTGTTTACTGAAACATCTACAGTTACAGAATATTCACCTGCTGATGTAATATCGAATTTTCCAGCGTACTGATAGTCAATAGAATAGAAGTTTTTGCTGTTGTTTTTGTAATCATCAGCACTTTCTCCATACTGACCACCAATATCGTCATCGCCATTCCAAACCTCTGGAATTGATGCTAATTTATCAAATACTTCAAGTTCGTTACCTTTGTACAATTTAACTGTATAGTTCAAGTAACCTTTTACTGGGAACATAACCCAAATCTGGTTCTTAATTACTTCTACTTTAATTTTGTTAGCATCCAAAACAAAGTCTTTGTCTTTGCTGTTAACATAAGTAATTAAATCAAGAGCACGTGTTCCAGCTGGTGGAACAATTGCTGTTACAGAAGCAGAAGCTTTACTTCCTTTGAATGTAACACCAAATTCATCATCCCATGCACCTTCCATTGTGTCATTACCTGGGAATAATGTATTATCCTTAAGATTCTTTCCTGTTGGTGTAGCATATACAGTATATGTATATTTAATCTTATCCTGTACATCGGCATCAATTGCATATAATACTGTGTTAGCATTTTTTGCAATAATTTTACCGTCGTTACGAACAACCATCATAGCTTCGGCATCAAGCAATGGTTCCCAAGCAATATAGTTATAACCAGGGAATGCTTTAACTTCAATTACTGGGTCATCAAGTTCAATGTCTTTAATGCCAACTGCATAATTGTTACAGCTGAACATAGTAAGAGCAAGACCTAATGAAGCAATAAGTCCTAGAATTTTTACAAACTTCTTCATGTAAAAAACTCCTTTCTCCTATCTTCTTTTTCAAAAAAGATATTTTTAAATTATTTCCACATACGCAGAAATCGCCTTTTTATCAAATTTTATTTAAAGATAAAAAAACATTTTGTTATATTTTAATCCGCTCATATTCATCTGTCAACAAAAAAAATACGATTTATTACCATATAAAATCAAATAAATTACCTATTTTGATTTTTAACGTAAATAAGGCAGTTTTCTTTGGAATTAACCGCAGATAATGTTTCTTACATATTAATCAGACAAATCGAATCATTTCTGTCAAAAATTCCAAAAAAAATCTAAAAAAATCTGCGCGCGTCCAAATTCATCTGCGCTATCTGCGTTAAAAACCAAATAGGCTACGCTTCCTACGCATTCTGCATCATCTACATAAATAATATCGATGACTTACTGCGTTTATTCTTATATAATGTTTACTATGTACTTAGACTTTTACGAACAAACACTGACGCTTGCCCACATTCCTCACGTCAAAAACGAACCAATGGCGCAAAAAACTACCTTTAAAGTTGGAGGAAACGCCAGCCTTTATGTAACGCCACAAAACGTATCACAATTTCAATCCGCTGTATGTGGAGCCGCAGCCGCCGAACTTCCATTTTTCGTACTTGGCGGTGGTTCAAACGTTGTTTTTCCAGACGGCCAATACAATGGTGCAATTATTTCAACAACCCAATTATCTACAATAAACACGCAAGAATTTTCAAACGACAGTTCCAAAGTTTTAGTTACCTGCCTTGCTGGAACTCCAACCGCCGCCTTTGTCCGCTTTTGCACCGAACATTGCTTTAGCGGTGCTGAACAGTTTGCCGGACTTCCAGGAAGCATTGGTGGTGCCGTTTACATGAATGCACGTTGTTTCGAAAAATCAATTAGTGATCTTCTTTATCAAACCGAACACGTGGAGTTCACAAATCCTTCGCAATCTAAAATTGTTACACTTCCATTTTGTGCTGAGCAATGGGCTTACAAAAAGTCTCCGTTCCAAACAGCTGATTCTACCCTTCCAACTTCCGACTCCGCACTGGCAGGTACAAATCAGCCTAAAAAGTATATAACTTCGGCTACTTTTTTACTTTCTAAACTTGATTATTCAGAGGAGACAAAAAATCAGCTTGAAAACGAATGTAAAAAATATATTGCTGAACGCGTTAATAAAGGACATTTTAAGTTTCCAAGTGCTGGCAGCGTTTTTAAAAATAATCATGATTTTGGCAAACCAAGTGGAAAAATTATTGACGAAGCAGGATTGCGCGGATTTTCTATTGGCGGCGCCCAAGTTGCTCCTTTTCATGGAAATTTTATTATCAATACTGGAAACGCAAGCGCGAACGACATTCAAAAACTGGTAAAACATGTGCAAGAAATTGTACAAAGCAAAACTGGTTTTATGCTCGAACCAGAGATAGTTTTTATTCAAAGTTAGTTTTATTGACAAAAAAAAAATGTAAATTTATACTGATTATTGGATAAAAATGTAGGGAGAAGAACTTTGCTTCAGTTACAAATCACAAAATTTACCAGAGGCTCTTACATTGTTGTAGAAGGTAAAGCCGATAGCGATCATTTCTATATTATTCAGCAAGGTTCTGTTTCTTGTATGAAAGCTTCAGGGCAAGGTCAATCTCCTGTTATGCTTGGACCTGGCGACTTCGTTGGCGTTGTTCCATGTATGGCCGGAAGACTTCAAATTGAAACTGCTATTGCTCAAACTGAAGTTATTGCAATTGCTGTAAAAAAAGAACAATATCCAGATTTAATTGTAAACAATACTCCAGTCGCTCTTAAAATTATTAAAACTTTTGCTAATCGCATGCGCGTTATGAACGAAATGCTTACAAGAGCTACTTTAAATAAAGTTGAAACTGAAACAAATGAACAGGTTTACCGAGTTGGCCAATATTATGAAAAAGTTGGCAAATTAGATATTGCCTGTTACGCATATTATCAATTCTTAAAAACTCGTCCGGTTGGTCCTATGGCAGACGATGCTAAAAAACGTTTCGTTGCACTTAAACCACGTACGAATGTTCCTTATTTTGAACCAACTGCCGACATGTCACGTATGTACTCAAAAGACCAGATGATTTTTTCCGAATCTCAATCTGGTGCAGATATGTTTATTATTCAAAAAGGCGAAGTTGCCATTTCTAAAGTTGTAAACGGTAACGAAGTTACTCTTGCGGTTCTTAAACGTGGCGACATGTTTGGAGAAATGGCTTTACTCGAAAATAAACCTCGTTCTGCAAGTGCAATTGCTTTTTCTGATTGTACACTTATGGTTGTTAACAGAAACAACTTTAATCAGATGGTTTCTTCTCAACCACAGATGATTTCTAAACTTACAACTACATTAGCTGACCGTTTGTGGTCAATGTACCGTCAGTTAGACAATGCTCAAATTAAAGATCCTTGCCAAAAAATGATAGATATGCTTGCCCTTCAGTTTGAAAAGCAAAGAAAATTTGCCGGTATGAACAAAGTTTCTGAGCAAACTGAACTTACACCAAAAGATCTTGCAAATATGTGTGGTCTTACACCGGATATGGCTTCTCGCGGACAATATCAATTCCAGTCTGAAAATAACTTCAGAATTGTAAATGGAACAATTTTTGTAAAAGACCTTGGCGAACTCGAAAAGCAATCTGCATTCTTCCGTAAACAAAGTCATAATGGAAAATAATTATTTACCGATAATTTTATTATGAATCGGATTAAATTATTATTTTTCTGTATTTTATTATCACCATTTTTACTTTTCGCAACTGACTTACCAAACGGTTACAGAAATGTATCTTTGGGCATGACTCTTGAAGAAACAAAATCCGAACTTTTAAAAGACTCAACTTTTGGTTATCACGGGGAGCGCGACGTTTCTCTTTTACCAAATTCGAACAAAACTTTAATTGAAATCGATTCCGATCACGGCCTTGGCTCCAATTTTCTTTCCAGATGTTACTTTCAGTTTACAGAAGAAAAACTCTACATTATTACAATAAACATGAACACCGACCGAATGGATTATTACAGTGTATTTACAACACTTTGCTCCAAATATGGCGAACCTGACTCTATTTCACCACAGTCTGCAATCTGGAAAAATGACAACGTTACAATGAGTTTGGAAAAACCTCTTACACTTAAATATATAGACAATCAATTGTTCGAAAGCGTTCAAAGTTCTTCAAACATTCCGCACACAGCAACCGAAATGACTCGCGAACAATTTTTGGATGAATTATGATTAAGAAACACTCTTTTTTACTTACAATTTTCACTTTTTCTTTTATGCTAATTTCTTGTGGTGCTAAAAAATTGCCAACGACTACAATAACTATTACTCGTGCAGACTCCTCTACAATTAATGTAATTGCGGAAGTTGCAAAAACAACGGAAGAACGTAACCACGGCTTTATGGAACGTAAAAATATTCCAGACGGCACAGGCATGATTTTTGTTTTTGAAAAAGACCAGATTCTTTCGTTTTGGATGAAAAATACTCCTCATCCGCTTTCAATCGCTTATATAGACTCAAAAGGTAAAATTCGCGACCTTTTTGATATGACACCATACAGTCTTGCTCCAATTGTAGGAACAAGTTCTTGCCGTTATGCACTTGAAGTTCCTCAAGGTTGGTTTACGGAAAATGGAATAAAAGTCGGAGATTATATAAGTTTAGATTTTTAACACGCTTTGCTTTGATTATTTCCGTCTAGCGTTAAAGTTCTTTTTCTAACTTTAATAATTCGTTTGCTGCAATTGTATCTTTTGGATCAAATTCAAGAACAGCCGTAAAATAATTTCTAGCTTCAGCTTTATTTCCTTGAGCCAATGCCAAATAACCAAGATTTGAAATTATTTTTGTACTTTCAGGCTCCATTTCAAAGGCTTTTAACAGACATTTTTTTGCTTCGTCAAATTTATGCAATTGAACATAACAAAGTGATAATTCGTTATAAGTGTCAGAATTTGAATCTCCACCATATTTTAACGCTTCTTCAAATGCCTGGCGCGCATCATCATAACGCTCAAGTCGGCGTAATCCCCACCCTAACATAAACCATGCATTCCAAACTTTCGGATTATTCTGCAAGAACGAACGAATTTCTTCCAAGCCTTTTTCTTCTTGACCACTAGAAATTAAATCGTATGCAGCTTTAAAACTTTCATCATCTATATTTTGATTAGAAATATTAGTGATTATTTCCTGCGCTCGTTCTTTTTTGTAAATACCATTTTCGCCAAGTTCTTCATCACTTATGTCACAAGTGAGTGCAATATAAGTTTCAAACGCATCTTTTGC
This sequence comes from Treponema sp., assembly GCA_045615645.1. Lineage (GTDB taxonomy): Bacteria > Spirochaetota > Spirochaetia > Treponematales > Treponemataceae > Treponema_D. The sequence continues at coordinate 4,595 of JAZLFF010000016.1, read as the reverse complement.
TTCACGGTACATATGCTTTTTCATGTAGTAAAATCCGGAGTTAAAAAAAGCGTCTGGTAATGGAGGGTCAGCATTCATAGCGTCTTGATAATATGTAAGTGCATCGGCGTCGTAAGCGTCTGCATCTTCGGTTAAACCGGAATTACGGTAGGAATCTGCACGCTGGTCCAGGAAGAGTGCCATATTCAAGGTAATTGCTTCATCGTCCGGATCAAATCCTTTTAACGCAAGGAAGATTTCTTCTGCTAAATCATAATCTTCGTTTTTTGTTTTTAAAATTGCAGCTTCGGTAAGTTCCTTTTTAATATTTGGTTTTGCCTGCTTAATTATTGAACGGTAATAATCCAAATGTTCATTTTTTTTGTCGTAAGCCAAAACCGTCAAAATTCCTGCAAGAATCTGTTCGCTTGTAATTTCTTCTGGATTAAAATCTCCAGGAGCTTCATCTGGTTTTTTCTGAACTGGAAGTTGAATTGTTGTATCAATTTTAAAAGCTTCCGATGAAGCGACAAAATTTTCAGGAATCTGAATATAATAAATTGATTCCAATGGATTTGAAGGATTCATTTTTTTACCACACTATTTTTTTTCGTTTAATGTAGATTTTACAAAAGCATTTGTTTCTTTGTCAATCTTTGCGGCCTGTCTTTGCGCTTCGAGTTTTGCTTCTTGTTCTTTAGATTTCTGAACTGCTGCTGCTATTTCGCTAAAACGCTGTTCAGATTTTTCGGCAGCGGCCGCCTTTGCTTTTTCCTCATTTTCCTGATTAATAATCTGGTTTTCAATCATTTGCTTTTGATATGAAGTAATGTAATTGTTTACATAAAATTTGTAACTCATTGGAATTTCATCTTCATCAAATGCAATATGTACAACCGCAATATCTTTTCTACCAGGCAAGAAATCAGCATTTATAATTTGACCAGTAAGTTTAATTTTTTCATTTGTTTCAAAGAATAACAGCATTAACGAAATGGATTTATTTACAAGAAATTTTGGAATTCCAACAAGCATTACTCGTGCACCACCAAAAGATAAATCTTTTAAAATACAACGACGTGGAACATCTGCAATAAAAATTACAGTTTCTTCTTTTTGAATACCAAGATTTCGTAAAGATTTTTCATTTATTGAAATGCGTTCTTCTTTTCGATTTTTAAAGTTTTCATTTACTTCAATGAATTGACCAAGACGGAAAATTAAATCATCTGGCGGACGTTGTGTAAAAAATAAAGTAATAATTGCAAGTTCGCTAGTGCTTTGGTAAGGCTTAATATCAACAACGTTACAATTTACAAAAAATTGAATTGGAGAACCGTCAGCATCCAAAAAACAATATTTTATACTTAACGTTAAATCTCGTTTCTTCTGCAAATCTACATAAAGGCCACTAGAAGTTCCAAGTAATACTTTAGCCATTTGTAAAGACGAGGAATTTATAATGCACGGCCATTGTGCACCATTACACTTAATGTAAATCTGTCGGGGATCCATATGTAAGGATTGTAAATTAGCTTTTGTAAAAATTATCTCTTTATCACGATAATAGTCATAATAACGTGACAATTGATGCGCTGTAGCAACACTCATACAATTATTATAACGCAAAATTTGTATTCAAGCAATCAACATTATTATTGATTATGAATGATTTTTAAACAAAAAAAATCCGCCACTCCGGAGAATGACGGATTTACACAAATTATTTGTAAATTAATTACTCAGCAACAGGTGCTTCTTCAGCAGGAGCTTCTGCAGCAGCTGGAGCTTCCTTCTGTGCCTTGTTTTTCAAGTTGGCGTTGCAGTATTTACAAATATTTGCAGTCTGGCCATTAATTTCCTTTTCATAAAGAACTTTAATATCTGTTTTTCCACAGATTGCACAAGTTCCTCTTCCATGATTAGGTAATGATCTAATACCAGATCCACGATGGTTCTTTGACATATTGGACTCCTATCTAATCGCCTAAGCCTTAGGTTCTTCTTTCTTTTCAGAAGTTTTCTTTGCAGGTGCTTTCTTTGCCTTTGGAGCATCAGAAGCAGCTTCCTTTGCTTTTGTTGTTGTCTTTTTAGCTTTTGGAGCATCAGCTTTTGCTTCTGCTTTTTTAGCTGGTTTTTCTGCTTTTTCAGCTTTCTTTGCAGGTTTTTCTGCTTCAGCTTCAAGCTTATAGTCTACCAATTCAAGAATAACAACATCAGCAGCATCACCCTGACGGTAACCCAATTTAAGAACACGTGTGTATCCACCATTTCTTTCCTTCATGCGTGGACCAATTTCTGTGAAAAGTTTGTTCAAGATTTTTTCATCCTGGATAAACTTAGCAACTTCACGACGATTGTGTACTGTATCTTCCTTAGCTCTTGTAATAAGTTTTTCAGCAGATTTTCTTACTTCAAGTGCCTTAGATTTAGTTGTAGTAATTCTCTCATATCTAAAAAGAGAAGTTACCATATTGCGTGACATAGCACGACGATGTGCTGTTGTACGTGAAAGCGGATTAAAACCATTCTTATGATTCATCTGTTTCTTCCTTCTGCTTTGTTAAATTTGCAGCATTCTTCAGATGACTATAATCTGTCATACCAAGTGTAAGGTTCCATTCCTGGAGCTTTTCTTTGATTTCAGCAAGACTCTTCTTACCGAAGTTTCTTGTCTTTGCAATGTCATCTTCAGTCTTTTTAGTTAATTCGCCGATTGTACGAATATTAGCATTTTTCAAACAATTTGATGAACGTACTGAAAGTTCCAATTCTTCTACTGGTGTATTGAGAAGTTTTGTAATACTCTCATCGCCTTCATCACTTTCATCAGTTCCAATAACATCTTTGTCATTGAAGTTAACAAAAATAGCAAAATGATCTTTTGCAATCTTAGCAGCTTCAGCCAAAGCATCTTCTGGAGCAATAGTACCATCAGTCCAAACTTCAAGTACAAGCTTGTCATAGTCATTACGCTGACCTACACGACATGGCTCAATAGAAAACTTTACCTTTGGAACAGGAGTGAAAATGGCATCCATAGGAATTGTTCCAACAACTTCTATGTAATGTTCATTTGTTTCAGCAGGAACATATCCTCTACCAAGATCAACCTGGATTTCAATATCCAAATGAGCGCCTTCCATCATTGTAAAAATCAATTGATCTTTAGTCATGATTTCAAGCTGACCTTCTTTAGTAAAATCGTCACTCTTTACAACACCAGGACCTTTGAACTCATAATTAATTGTATCCTGTTCAACGTCTTCTGGTAATCGTAAACGAATCATCTTAAGACTATTAATAATTTCGAGTGTATCTTCTGAAACATTTGGAATTGCTTCAAATTCACTTGAAATTACATGGGAAATTCCATTCTCATCATAAGATGTGATACGAATAGAAGTAATTGCATATCCCTGAATTGATGACAACAATACTCTTCTTAAAGTATTTCCAACTGTTGTACCAAATCCAGTTTCAAAAGGATAAGCAGTAAATTTACCGTAGTTCGGATTTGTACTAATGTGTTCAAATGAAATGCCTTTAGGTTTTTTAAAGCCTTTAAGCAAATTTTTGCGAGCCATCTGAACTCCTTATTTATTATTTAGAATAGAACTCAACTACGAGCTGTTCTTTAATATCTGCCAAGTCAGAAACTTCTTCACGACGTGGGTCAGCAGTGTATGTACCTTTTACAGCGTCAACATCTACAGTTACCCAAGGCATAGTTCCTGATTTAGAAACTTCATTTAAAGCATCCTGAATCATAGAAAGCTTTTTGCTGCTTTCCTTTACTTCAATTACATCGCCAGCTTTTACTTCAAAACCTGGGATATTTACAGCTTTACCATTTACAAGGATATGTCCATGTCTTACTAACTGTCTTGCCTGGTTGCGGCTTACTGCATAATGCATACGATAAGCAACATTATCAAGACGACGTTCGAGTAATACGATGAAGTTTTCACCTGTTACACCAGACATGCGGTTAGCACGATCAAATGTAAGACGGAACTGTTTTTCCAACATTCCGTACATGCGACGTAACTTCTGTTTTTCAGCAAGCTGAATACCATATTCACTCTTTTTTCCACCACGAGCTTTAGGATCTTTTCCTGGAGCTCCGCGTTTCTTGTTGAGAGGACACTTGTCACTTGTACAACGTGCTCCCTTTAACATCAATTTTCTCTGTTCTGCACGACACATGCGGCAAACAGGACCTGTATATCTAGCCATTTACCTGAATCTCCTTACATGCGGCGTGTCTTACGTGGACGACAACCATTGTGTGGAATTGGTGTAACATCAGAAATAGATTTTACTTTCAATCCCATAGCACCCATTGAACGGATAGCGTTTTCGCGACCCATACCTGGTCCTTTTACATATACATGAACTTCACGTAAACCATAACTTGCAGCCTTCTGTAAAGCTGCTTCTGCTACTGACTGTGCAGCGAATGGTGTTGATTTTTTAGCACCACGGAAACCAAGTCCGCCAGAAGATGCCCATGAAAGAGCATTTCCCTTCAAGTCAGTAACTGTTACGATAGTATTATTGAACGTAGCCTGGATATATACATTTCCTTCGTATACGCTCTTCTTTTCCTTTCG
>JAZLFF010000015.1:0-34624 GCA_045615645.1 Treponema sp. | reverse complement strand
TGTGCACATGCCTGTTTTACTCCAATTTCATCTGACAATTTTATTGCCTGTTCTTTAAATTCTTTACTGTACTTCATTGTTGTACCCTCATTTTATTTTCGGGTATTTTTCGACTGTACTTTTATGTTAACCGTTCAAAAGATATTTGCGCGAAGGGAGAAAACGTCTGGGAACAAATATTTTTTATAGGTAGGACCATTGTTTTTGTTATGCTGGGACCCACAGAGGGGAGTTTTTACTATTTGCATATTATTTACAGGTAGCTGTATTATTCTTAAATGTTTTTCTTTATCAATTATTGCGTTTTACTGCTTCATAGGTTATACTAATAACGACAACGTTTTCGTCAAATATCTTTAATAAGAGGTAACCAAATTGCAATTCGGACATTTTGATGATGCCAATCGCGAGTACGTTATTACAACTCCTCGCACTCCTTATCCATGGATAAACTATCTTGGAACTCAAGGATTTTTCTCTTTAATTTCTAATACAGCTGGTGGATATTGTTTCTACAAAGACGCACGTCTTCGAAGAATCACACGCTATCGCTATAATAACGTTCCAATTGATATGGGTGGACGTTATTTCTACATTAACGATAATGGCACAATCTGGAATCCAGGTTGGTCTCCAGTAAAAACTGAACTTGATTCATACGAATGTCGTCACGGTATGGGTTATACAATCATTACCGGTAAAAAAAATGATTTAAAAGCTGAAGTTTCTTTCTTTGTTCCACAAGATTTTGACGGAGAAGTTCAACAAGTTATTCTTACAAACGAAAGCAAATCTACAAAAACTTTTAAATTCTGGTCATTTGCAGAATGGTGTTTATGGGATGCCCAAGACGACTGCACTAACTTCCAGAGAAACTTCTCAACTGGTCGAGTTGAAATTGCAGGTTCTACAATCTACCACAAAACTGAATACCGCGACCGACGTAATCACTTTGCATTCTACACAGTAAATGACACAATTGACGGATACGATACAGACCGCGATACTTTCATCGGCCTTTATAACGGATTCAACGACCCTCAGCAAGTTACAGCTGGTACTTGCGGTAACTCACTTGCAGACGGATGGTCTCCAATTGCATCACACTACAAGGAAATCACACTTAAAGCTGGAGAATCAAAAACTTTAGTATTCGTACTTGGTTATGTTGAAATGCCTCAAGACAAAAAATTCGAAGCTGACGGAAAAACAATCAACAAAGAAAAAGCTTTGAAAATGATGGAACAGTACAACACTCCAGAAAAGTTTGCTGCCGGCATGAAAGAACTTCGTGCTTACTGGGATAAACTTCTTGGTATTTTGAACGTAAACACACCGGAAGACAAAGTAAACCGTATGGTAAACATCTGGAACCAATATCAGTGTATGGTAACATTCAACCTTTCACGTTCTGCTTCTTACTTCGAAAGTGGAATTGGACGTGGTATGGGCTTCCGCGATTCTAATCAGGATATTCTCGGCTTCGTACATCAGATTCCAGACCGCGCACGCGAACGCTTAATCGACATTGCTTCAACACAGCTTGAAGATGGTGGATGTTATCATCAGTATCAGCCACTTACAAAGAAAGGAAACTCTGACATTGGTGGAGACTTCTCTGATGACCCTCTCTGGATGATTCTTTCAGTTTCTGCATACATTAAGGAAACAGGCGATTGGTCTATTTTGGATGCTAAAGTTCCATACGATAATGATGAATCTAAAGCAAAACCAATGCTTGATCACTTAAAGGTAAGCTTCTACCACGTTGTAAACAATTTAGGACCACACGGACTTCCTCTTGCAATGCGTGCAGATTGGAACGACTGTATCAACCTTTCTTGTTATTCAGATACACCAGGTGAAAGCTTCCAGACTTATACAAATCCTAAATTCAAGGCAGAAGGCGGTTACTCTAAAGTTGCTGAATCTGTTTTTGTTGCAACATTGTTCACATACACAGGTCCAAACTTTGTAGGAATTTTGAATCACCTTGGAATGAAGGATGAAGCTGCAAAGGCTCAGGCAGAAATTGACAAAATGAAGAAGAACATTATGGCTTCTGCATGGGACGGTAACTGGTTTATGCGTGCTTACGATGCAACTGGTGCTAAAATGGGTTCTAAAGAATGCGAAGAAGGACAGATTTTCATTGAGCCACAAGGCTTTGCAATTATGTCAGACATTGATAAAGATGCAACAAAGAAAACTTTGGCTGCAGTTGATGAAAGACTTAATACTAAACACGGTCTTGTACTCAACAATCCTGCATTCTCAAAATATTATATTCAGTACGGTGAAATTTCTACATATCCGGGTGGATACAAAGAAAACGCAGGTATCTTTACACACAACAATGCTTGGATCATCTGTGCAGCAGCTTATGCAGGCGAAGGTGACCAGGCATTCAAATACTATTCAGAGATTGCTCCTGCCTTTACTGAAGAAACCTCTGATATTCATAAAACAGAACCATATGTTTACGGTCAAATGATTGGTGGAAAGGATGCTGGTTCGGATATTGGTCAAACTGGTAAAAACTTTGGTCAGGGTAAAAATTCTTGGCTTACAGGTACTGCAGCTTGGAACATGGTTGCAATCAGCCAATACATTCTTGGTATTCAGCCTGATTTTGACGGACTCAAAGTTGACCCTTCTATTCCAGCAAAATGGGATGGATTCACAGCAACTCGTTTGTTCCGTGGTGCAGAATATAAGATTACAATCAAAAATCCAAATCACGTTTGCAAAGGAGTAAGATCTTTAGTTGTAGACGGAAAAACTGTAGAAGGCTGCGTAGTTCCATACGTTGAAGGCAAAAAAGTTGTAAACGTAGAAATTACACTTGGCTAATTTGTAAACTAGAAACTTTTTTAGTTTTACCATAAAATTTTAGGGCACTGGAAGAAAAACTTTCAGCGCCCTTTTTTTTTACAATGATTTTATTTCTTTTTCAGTTAATCCTGTTGCATCTGCAATTTGTTGCAATGGAAGTTTTAACAGTTTTAGTTTTAATGCAATTTCTTTTTTTGTAGACAACTGTCCTTCTGCAAGACCTTCCGCACGTCCTTCTGCACGTCCTTCCGCTTGACCTTCAGCAAATCCATCCTCATGCCCCTCAGCATGTCCTTCCGCATAACCAGTCCGTTTTGCTTCGTTTTTAGCTGTAGTTACATCCATAACATATCGCCAATAACTTGTTTCTCTTTGCCACTCAAGTTCATCTTTACTTAAAAAATCTAATGTTTCCATAGCGCTTTGTATTCCCGGGTTAACTTTTCCCAACTCTTTTAAAAATTCTTGTTTTTCAGAATCATTCGCGTATAAGAAGAATTTACCCCATTGTTCTACTTCCGTCAATTTATTTACATCGTCTTGTAACTCTTTAATCTTTGGAAGTTCAAGAAAAATCACATTCATTCTGTTTCCAAGTACGGAACCATCTTCATTAGTATTTTTCATAATAAAATGATTATAAGATGTATCGGAGTCTTTATTTATTAGAAAATTTACAACAGAAATTTGATACACTTTTGGAATATCAGTTTCATCCATTCCTTTGCTTACATAATGATTCAAAAGATGCGCAACATGATACTCAGCACGATTTTGATATAACGAATGAAGATTTATCCCCTGCATTTCAATATTTACTGGTTCAGAATTCACCTTACAAGTTAAATCAAACTGAGTTTGTCTGTCTAAATACGCTTCAACAGAAAGTTCGTTTGGTTGTAAAACAACATCTGAAATTGCCTTACCCAGTAGAGCAGAAAGAAAACAACTTAAAGCTTTTCTTGATTTAGGATTTTCCTGAGTGAACAAGGACTTGAAAATAGGATCCGCACAGGGATTTAATAATGCATTTGGTGATGGTCTTAAAGGTACTGCCATACACGCCTCCAAAAAAGGAAAATAAAGACACAACTGTGCCTTAGTCCTTCTGTCCAATTCAGAAGACGTGTGGTAAAATTCGTGTTGCCCCCAAATGAATCTTATAAGATTCAAATAAAAAACTTTACAATATTGGAACCATGCTCGCAAGAACAACAACCGTTTACAAGAAAAAAGTAGAGGAAAAAGAAGAAAAAATCAAGTATGAAATAAGAAATTATATAAATGGAATAATTCTTTTTCCGTCAGAATCCTTCAAAGACACACATAACGAGTTGCTATTATCCGTAAATATTATAGTTACTTTCGAAGAATCCTGAATATATTCAGTAGAAAAAGAATAATTTTCATTATTATACAAAACAATAAAATCTGTACTCTCTACAAGCCCATCACATACCACTTTTTCTGAATCAGAGCTTTCAAGTATTAAAGGAAAACTTTGTTTATCATTTACATCTTCGCAGTCTATTATTTTTATTGTTGAAACTGTATTATTCTTTAATATTATCACAGTTTTTGGATTTTTTTCAAAATTACAAGAACTAAACAGACACAAAATAAAGACACTTAAGACAATTTTTTTAATTGATTTATTAATCACACTGACCTCTACCAGTTCATCAGACATTCCGAAATGCTAAAGCAGTTATCACCAATGTGTTCAATTGCGCGAACAATATCGATGTACAAAAGTTCGGCTTTTACGTCAGCACCACCTTCCAAACGTTTACGAGCAACCTTTTTCAAGTCTTTTCTGAAAGCGTCAATTCCGTCTTCCAACTCACGCGCCAATTCCAATTTTTCAGCGGTAATCTGCTTGTTAATATTGCGGCGGATAAATTGCAGGAACTGACGAACAAGTTCAAGGTAAGGTAAAAGTCGTTCCATATCTTCCGTCTGGAACTTCATCTTTTTATCAATACTGCGGCAGATAAGCATTAAAGTACCAAAACAACTATCGCTCATGTTTTCAAGCTCATCTACAATCTGAATCATATTTGAAATGTGATTTATCTGTTTATCTGTAAGTTGTAAAGTCTGACAGCGAACAAGATAATGTGTAATCTGTTCATGCATCTGATCAACATAATCTTCTACAAAAACACTATCTTCCTTATATTTTTCAATAAAATCGCCATTTCGCTTTGTAACACCAATCTGAATTTTATCGAACATATCCGAAACAACATCAGTCATATCGGCAATAGCTTTTTCTGCCTGAATAATGTGAGTTGTAATACTGTCTTTTGAAAGAAGTCCTGTATATTCAAGTTTGTAAGTTTTTGTTTTATCAGTTTCGTCATCCTTAATAAGATGCTGTGTAAGACGTACCAACGGATTTTGAAGTGGAAGGAAGATAATAGTTGAAAGAGTTTTAAAGATTGTATGAAGCATTGAAATGCGGATGGCAATATTTGAATTAGCTCCACCAGGAGTAAGCATCATTACAAGGTTCAGGAATGGATGGAAGAAAATTAAAGCAAGAACAGTACCAAATACGTTGAACATAACGTGAATCAAAGCTGAACGGCGAGCATCAACCATTGTACCTACTGCGGCAAGAACTGCATCGATTGTAGACCCGATGTTACTTCCCAAAGTCATTGCTGCCGCAAGCTCCCAGCTGATTAATCCGTTGTAAGCCATTGTAATTACGATTGCAGAAAAAGCTGAAGAAGAATGAAGCAAAGCTGTAATAATAATACCAATTAAGAAACCAAGTAGTATTGCACCAATTCCACTTCCTTGAATCTTAAAAAGCCATCCAAGTTGATCTGGAGTAAATACATCGCTTAATCCCGACAAACCAAGGAAAAGCATACCAAACCCCATAATTGCTTCACCAAGGTTTCGGTAATTTCCTTTCTTAACTAAAATTGTAAGAAAATATCCAACTCCAAAAACAGGAATTGCAAAAGCAGAAATATTAAAATTAAATCCGAAAATAGAAACAATCCATGCTGTAATTGTAGTACCAATGTTTGCACCAAAAATTACACCAACAGATTGCGTAAGGCTCATCAATCCGGCGTTTACAAAAGTAACAACCATTACAGTTGTTGCACCGGAAGATTGAATAATCATTGTAACAATAAGTCCAGTTAGAAGAGCTACGATACGATTACCGGTAATTACGCTTAAAGCACGCTGAAGTTTTTCACCCGCACTTTTTTGAACACCGTCTGACATAAGCTTCATTCCATAAAGAAGGAAGCCCAAACTACCCACGAGTTCCAAAATTGGACCAAATATATTCATAATGCTTTTATATTACCGAAAAGCACTTACATTTTCAATCAAAATATATTATTATGGAAATTAGGTGGGAAAATGAAAAAGTTATATTTATCTGTAATTATATTATCAACATTTTTTATATTGGTAATGTGCAGCAATAATACAATTCCTGAAAAAGATTCTAATATTCTTTCTATTCAAATTACAAATGGTAATAAAGAAGAACTTGTTTCAACGCCTCAGTTTTGGCATGTAACAAACAAAAGGATTTGCGTTCTTTTTGGCTACGATTTTAACGACCCAAAAATTGTTGAAGAATATACAGCGTTTCTATCTGAACAATTCGGTCTTGATGAAGATGGTGGCCTTATTTATCCACTTGTTTACCCTACAGATTTTAAACACGGAACAAAAGGTTACGTAAACGATTTTCTTACAAATCTTCAAGACGACGAAAAAGATTTTTGCGGTGTAGTTCTTCTTGGGGCTCCTGAAAAAACTCATTCTGCACTGGCAAAAAATCAGGACAAATGGAATCAGGAAGTTCCTTATCCTGTAATTGCGCTTTTCCCGCAGGATGAAATTCTTGGAATTGAAGCTACTTGTGACATTGTTTTGGATAAAGGGCAATCAGCGGAATTAACTGGTGGCATTGTTTCTGAAGAAATTGAATCTCTACTTATTAAGGAAGCTCCTGACGTACTTTCTAAAACAATTAAATATATGCTCACTTTGGACGGTTCTCTTTCAGCAGATTCTTCTATACAAACGCACATTTCACAGATGCTTAAAGGTTACAATATTCACCATTATATTGACCCTGAAACTGGATTACAGTCTATAAATCATTTTGTATTAAACTAGGAAAAGAATGAATTTTTCTCAAACTGAACACGGATTAATCGGAACGAAAACTGATATTGCCGCACTTGCAGTAAAAGATCACGCAAGAGTTCTTGTCATTTCTGATTCTCACGGACATCCGGGCATTTTGTCTGGTATAATCAATAATTATGGAGAAACCTGCGATGCACTTATTTTTTGTGGTGACGGCATTGGTGATTTAGTTTGCGCACTTGATATAGCAAAAACTGATAAAAAGTTTGCAAAAAAATTGCCACCAGTAATCGCTTTTGCACGTGGAAATGGTGATCCTGGTTCTTATCCGCTAGACGTACACACTTTTATTTCCGTACCAGCAAGGCAATTACTTACGGTAAATGGACATAATCTATTAATTGTTCACGGACATAACGAAGGGGTTGATTACAGCAGGGAAAATCTAGGACTGGAAATGCAAATTGCAGGCAGCGATACAGCATTTTACGGACATACTCATGTTGCAGCTGAAGAAATTGAAGGAAATTATAAATTTGTAAACGCTGGAAGTTGTGCAAGACCGCGAAATGGACAGCCTGCAGGATTTGCCATTGTCACTGTTGAAAAAAACTTTGTTGATATTGCTTTTATAAAAATGGGAGTTGGGTCAGACGGCGCTACTGAATATTCGCTGTGGAATCCTATATATTAAAACCAAAATTGTCGTGACCAGGGTACACTTTTGTTCCAGCAGGAATTTGTTCACGAAGTTTTTGTAAACTGTGCATAATTTGAATTTCATCTCCACCCGGCATATCTGTACGGCCATATCCCCCATAATCAAAAAGGGTATCACCAGACAAAAGCAACTTTTCTTTTTCGTTATACAGACAAATGGAACCTGGGGTATGCCCTGGGGTATGAATCACTTTCCAACCAAGGTATTCCTGTCCATCTTTTAAACTGATTGTGGCTGAAGGCTGTTTTGCTACTTCATTAAGTAAATCTAAGGCACCGAAAAAACGGATTACGCCCTCGCCTATTTGTCCTGGTGGATTTTGAAACTCTTGATATTCCTGTTCATGAATTGCAATTTGTAAGGAAGGAAATGCTTTTTTTAACGGGAGAATCCCCATTACGTGATCAAAATGTGAATGCGTAAGAATAATTGAAACACATTCAAGTTTTTCTTTCCGGAGATAATCAACTATTACGTTTTCATCTCCAGAAAGACTACAGGCTGCCGGGTCAACTACAAAACACTGTTTTTCACCGCAAGGAACAATAATTGTATTTACGCTAAAAACACCTGTTCGTATTACATGCATAATTAACACCAGCGCCAAGATTTATTAAACGCCAAAAGGTTCTTTATCAGCTGCGGCCTTTTCTGCTGCTGCATATGCTGCTGCATCTTCTGCAGAAATTTCCTGATTTTCAGCATCGTTTATTGAAGAATCTTCTGCTTCCTGAACTTCTCCAGCAGTTTCTTCGTCTGATTTCTGACGGCTGTAACTAACTGCAAGTTTACGTCCACGATAGTCATAACCGTTCAATTTTTCAATTGCGATTGGAGCATCAGCTGAATACAACTGAACAAAAGAGTAATTAGCTAAAACTTTAATATCACCAATTCTATCGCGTTCAAGGCCGGCAATTGCAATTAAAATTCCTACTAAATCGCGAGGATAAACACGGCGATTTTTTCCAATACTGATAAAAATTGATGTTGCCTGATCCTCAGGAATTGTAACACGTTCGTGGTGAACTCTTTCTTCTGTTACAGTTTCTTCTGTAACTGCAGGAGCTCTTTCTGCGCGCTGCTGTCTGAAATCATTTCTATTTTTTCCATTTCTATGATTATTTCCGAAAGAATGATAATGCTTAAGAGCATCTTTTAACATATAAGCAATAACATATTTTCTAACAGTAAGAGGTACGTTCTGCTTAAAAAGTTTGCATAAATCTGTAAGTACATCAACATCTTCTGTTGTTCTTACTTTTTCTGTTGCGTTGTTAAGAAAATCTGCAACCTGATTTTCATTAATTTCAAATTCACGGTTAAAACCCATTTCAAACTCCTTGTAGATTCAATAAATAGCCCGAACTAATTTTCGTAAAGCCTGTACGTGTTAATAACGGCTGAATGATGTCCGGTGCAAAAATATTTGGAATAATAATCCATTTAACTCCATTGCTTTGTAGTTCTGATATACACTTTGAAAGAAGTTCAGAACAAATTCCAAGGCCACGGAACTGTTCAGAAACAAAAAGACTCGTAATCACAACAGTCTGTTTCCGTTTTTCTGTTATCGGCGATACTGTAATAACACCTGCAAAATCTTCGGAATAGCTTTGACATACATATCCAAATTGTCCTGCGGCATCAAATTTATAAAACTGATTTTGCCACATTTCGAAAATAGCCCTCATCACTTCTTCCGGCATGTCATTTTCATCACCATAAAAATCAGCGCTTATATTATTAAGAACAATTGAACCAAAAACAGCCGGATCATATTCCTGGAAAGAGAAATCGTCATAAATCAAAGATTCTTCAGATTCCGGCAGCTGTTCAAGTTTTTCTAGTCCCCAAATTTCGCGCAAAGAATTGTACCATTCATTGATACGTATCGACATACATTTATGCTTAAAAATATGCCATCGCTTATCAACATCTGGATAACTTTTTAATACATTTCTAAAACTCTTAAATACCCCCCTTCCAGAATGTAAAACCGCCTGCAATTCATCATGCGCAAGAGGCGTATGCAAACTATTAACAAAATCTTCACGTAATGCATAACCATCCGCAGAATTCCACTCTGGTAAACTGTAAAAATTTTCATCATCTGGAATTACAACTCCTTCCTTAGAGTCAGGAATTGTAATTAAACTTCCGCTAGCTGCCTCAACAACAAAAAACATTTCTTGATTTTCCATTGCTGAGATAATACTGTCGATAAGTTCTTCAGATAAATCAAAAGTCATAAATTATTTTGGTAAATCCTTACGATTTTTTACAATTGAACTGATTAATCCGTACTTAACTGATTCTTCCGCATCAAGCCAATAATCACGATCAGTATCTTTTGTAACCTGGTCTAAAGGAGTACCAGTTTCTTCTGCAATAATTTTGTTCAATAAAGCTCTTGTTTTTTCCATTTCTTTTGCATGGATTTCAATATCTGTGGCAACGGCCTGCATTGTTCCTCCAAGCATAGGCTGATGAATAAGATATCGACTGTTTGGAAGGCCAACACGCTTTTCTTTTGGAACTGCAAGAAGAACTAACGTTGCAGCACTTGCAATTAAGCCCATACCAATAAGAACAACAGGAGCTTTGATAAAACGAATCATATCAAAAATTGCAAAACCAGCATCAACATCTCCTCCAGGAGAGTCAATGTACATATAAATTGTTTTTTTATCATCATCAGCTTCAAGAATTAAAAGCTGTCTGACAATTTTATCTGCCAAATCCTTATCGATTTCACCCGAAAGAATAATCTGACGTGTTTTTAAGAATTTTTCCTGTAAAGGATCAGGCATTTCCGGCATTTTCTTTGTTTCGTTTTCTTCGTCATTAATAATCATCATACTAATAATATAGTAAAAAAAACTCCAATTTGCAATGTAATTTTATGTCGAAATTTGATTAAAAAGAGGTCCGTCCCGTTTTTCATGTTTTTATGAAATGGAGGTCCGTCCCCTTTTTCACATTTTTATGAAAAGGGGGACGGACCTCTTTTTCATATTTTTGTGAAATTGGGGACGGACCTCTAATTATAATTAGACAAAAATTAAAGAGATTTGTACAAATAAAAACTGTTGAAATATAAAGTTACGAATGTTAAAATTAATGTATTATAAGTTAACCGTTTAACTTACAGGAGTTTTTTATGGACACAATAGTTGTAAACTGTAATCGCGAAGGCAAAAAAATCAATAGCGATATTTATGGACATTTCAGCGAACATTTAGGACGTTGCATTTACGGTGGCTTTTGGGTAGGCAAGGATTCTGACATTCCAAACATTAATGGTTACCGCAAAGATGTTGTAGAAGCTTTCCGTGAAATTGAAATTCCAAATTTACGCTGGCCAGGCGGATGTTTTGCAGATGAATACCATTGGCGTGACGGAATTGGTCCATACGAAACTCGTAAACGTATGATTAATACCCACTGGGGCGGCGTTGTAGAAGATAACAGTTTCGGAACTCATGAATTTTTCGGTCTTTGTGAAACACTTGGCTGTAAACCTTACGTTAACGGAAACGTTGGTAGCGGAACAGTTCAAGAAATGAGCGAATGGGTTGAATACATTACGTTTGGCGGAGAATCTCCAATGTCAAAACTCCGTGAAGCAAACGGCCACAAAGCACCTTGGAAACTCCCACTTTTCTGCGTCGGAAACGAAAACTGGGGTTGTGGTGGAAATATGCGTCCTGAATACTATGCTGATTTGTATCGCCGTTACCAAACATATGTACGACAGTATGGCCCAGACAAAATCTTCAAAATTGCATGCGGTCCAAATGCAGGCGATTTTAACTGGACAGATGTAGTTATGAAAAACGCACATCAGTTTATGGACGGATTAAGTTTACATTATTACACAGTTGATCCAGACTGGAATACTCGCGAAACAGCTGCCAAATTCGAAGAAAAAGGCTGGTACAGCATGCTTAGTAAAGCTTCATGGATGGAATACCTTGTAAAAACTCACGATGAAATTATGTCAAAATACGACCCAGATAAACGTATCGCTCTTGTAGTTGATGAATGGGGAACATGGCATAAAGTTGAGGACGGAACAAATCCTGGTTTCTTATACCAGCAGAATACAGTCCGCGATGCATTAGTTGCCGGTATTACCTTGAACATTTTCAACAACCACTGTGACCGTGTACGCATTGCTAATATTGCACAAGCTGTAAACGTTCTTCAGTCACCAGTATTAACTGAAGGCGCAAAAATGGTAAAAACACCAACCTGGTACGTTTTCCACATGTACAAAGCACATATGGACGCTACACATCTTGAAAGTTTTGTAAGCAGCGATTTTGTTGGCCCAGAAGAAACCCGTATAAATGCAATTACTTCATCTGCTTCTAAAAAAGACGGAGTTTACACTGTAACACTTACAAATGCTGATTTGGACAAAGCTCGTAAAATTACCTTAACAATGGACGGACTTTCAAAAATCAAATCTGCAAAAG
Organism: Treponema sp.; assembly: GCA_045615645.1. Lineage (GTDB taxonomy): Bacteria > Spirochaetota > Spirochaetia > Treponematales > Treponemataceae > Treponema_D. The sequence goes on along the minus strand of JAZLFF010000015.1, from coordinate 22,447 downwards.
CTACAGTTCTTGCCGGTGACAAAATGAACAGCATGAATACTTTTGATAAACCTGAATCAGTTATTGAAAAACCAATTAACTGCAGCGTAAACGGAAACTCAGTTGAAATCAACATGCCTGCACGTTCAGTTCTTCAGGTAACTCTCGACTAAAAAAATGAGTACGTTTTGCCCGGTTTGTGAAAACAAAGCAGAACTCGCTTCAATGGAAATGACCCCCGAAATTGTTGAGGAAATGGCACAAGCGCAGCCAATTCCCGACTTTTGCGGGGAAAAAATGCTCGCCGCAAGACTTACAATCTGCAAAAACTGCAATTCCCTTGCCGGTGGCATGACATGTACCGAATGCGGTTGCTTTGTTCAATTCCGTGCACGCCACTCCACCGCCCACTGCGCCCTTGCAAAATGGTAATTCCTTTATTTGACTACATAATTTAACTCAACAGTTTCGTTACCACACGTAAATTCCGCTTGATGACTTCCGCGTTTTACAGGAAGGTCAACAGAAAATGGACGTGAAGTGTATTTATAAAAACTGCCATCAATTTCTACCCGTAAAGAATCAGAATAGCCACCTGTAAGTTCAACATGAACCGCAAGATAATCTTTTTTTAAGTCATCGAAAAAGAAAACACAATTATTTTTTGGAGTAATAATAGAAAGTGGAGAATCCTGATAATCTAGCTTTCCACGCCGTTGTGCCAATCTGAACCACTGCTGATATTCAGACGGATAAACTACTTCTCCAGAATTTGAAATGTGCCATGAACACGGAACTGGCAAATCATCATTTTTTACATATTCAAAAACCTGCGAAGTACAACTTGGAGTTGCAAGCATTCCAGATAAAGCACAAACCGGACACAATTCGTACTCATCTGGTTGTGCAAATTGATTATTACTTTCCTTTGGCAAACTCGACATTAAATAATCCAAAATCTGTTTAGCAATTGCTGCCGGCAAAGAACTTCCCGTTTTTCCAATTACAGTTTCGCCCGAAAAATTGCCCATCCAAACTCCAACCGTCCACTTTTTTGTAGCACCAAGCGCAACAATATTTTGATACTGATTAGAAGTTCCAGTTTTAAAAATTGACGGATATTCTGTTTCAAAAGTCTGTGTATATCCAAATCCTTTTGCACGTGCGCCTTTATCAGATAAAAAAGCACTTATAATTCTTGCAGTATCACTTTGATAAACCCTTAAAGGTTCAATTTCTGCATCTTCTTGAAAATAAGTTAATGGAATATAATTTCCGTCGCGCATAAAAACACTGAATGCCGGAACTAATTCGCTCAAACTAACCTCGCCAGCTCCCAGTGCAAGTCCTAAATCCGCAGATTCTCCTACGTTTTCGAGCGAATTAAAACCAAGTTTTTTGAGCACCTCAAGATATTTATCAACTCCAACAGTATTCAAAACTGTAACTGCCGGAATATTTAAACTTGAAGCAAGCGCAACTCTGTAACGAACAGGTCCATTAAATCTATTGTTAAAATTAGCCGGAATGTAAACGTTACTGCTTCCAAATTCCTTAGGTACATCCGCAAGAACTGACGTTGGTTTATATTCCGTTTCAAGGCCAAGTGCATATAAAAACGGTTTCATACTGCTTCCAGGCTGATTAAGCGCTGTAACTCCATCAACTTGTCCGCTATTTTCAAAATCATACCAGTTTGCGTTACCAAGCCAAGTTAAAACTGAGTTTTTTTCGTTATCAATTACAAGGACAGCAGCATTAGAAATTCGTGAATCTTCGGATAATTCTAATGCGTGGAGAGCTGCGTTACGTACAAAGTTGTAAAGTTCAAGATTTGCAGTAAGATGAAGCTCTGGAGGTAACGTTTTATTTTGTGCACGAAGAGTTTTTGTTAAGTATTGAATGTAATGCGGCATTTCAAACGGATACGTATAGCGCGAAAGACCGAAATAATCAATTTGAATGTTACTTTTGTTTACCAAAGTGTAAAGTTCACTCGCTTTTTGAGCGCAAAGGTCGGGGTTTGCAAAAGGATTATTTTCTGACGGGCGACGAGGAATTATTGCAAGAGTACAAATTTCACTTTCGGTCAGGTCATGCAGATTTTTTCCGAAAATTGTTCGCGCAGCCGAAGTTACTCCTTCACAATTCAAACCAAACGGAACATTATTTAAGTACAACTCAAGAATTTCTTTTTTAGAAAGTCTGGATTCTAGTCTATGAGCGTCAAACGCTTCCTGCAATTTTGTAAAAACCGTTCTTTTTTCTCCAGGTAAAGACGGCTTAATTATTCGTACAAGCTGCATTGTTATGGTAGAAGCGCCCCGGACAGTTCTACGTGATTTTACATTCTGAAAAAAAGCCCGTAAAATTGCACTGTAATCTACACCATTGTGAAAATAAAATCGTTTATCTTCCGAAACCAACAGATACTTTACAACTTCCACTGGAATATCTTCTAAATTTGTCCACTCGCGACGTAATCCATCGTTTAACGGAAGAATCTGCAAAAGTTGTCCCTTATCATCATAAACTCGAGTACTGTAATCTCTTTCCTTAAAGCGTTCAAGTTCTGAATAAGGAGTAAATCTTAATGTTGCATAAATGACCGCACAAAGTATAACTGCAAAAATTACGACTTTGTGCGTTTTGGAAAGACTTTTCATCATTTAATAATATAGAGATTTCCATCTGTACGGCCAAAAATCTCTGGTTCATACATACATTCAGCCTGCACTGGCGGAGTTGGATAAATACCACGTCTTGCAGTTCGGAAAGTAAAGTTTATAGTTGTAGAGCCACTTCCAAAACTATCCCAGAAGAATTGTATTTCGTTATCGCGGATAGATTTTCTTGTAAGCCATTGTCTCCACATTCCATATTTGTATTCCTGTGTTGGGCCATCAATTTCTCCGGTAGTTACAAACGTTGAATCCATAATTTCAGCACCAGAAGGAATTGGGGCACGCATTGCAAGATAGGTTCTGTTTCGTGGAGAAGAAACCGTAATTGTAGCTTTATAAGTTTTTCCAGACTGTAATTCTACAATCGGTTTAGAAAGATTTATTTTCTCCCCTGTCTCGGAATCTACTATTGTATAAGCAATTTCAATTCCTTCATCACGACCAGTCAAAATTTCGTCCGGAAGTGCATAATGCATTTCTACAGTGTAATAAAGTTCTCCTTCACCTTCTTTTTCAAATGTTACTGGAATTTCTTTATCGTAACCTTGCTCGGCCAACGTAGAATCTGTAAAACTAATTGTTTTTGATATAGGTTTAGCAGCAACCCCTTTAAACTTACCATCAATTACTTGTGTACCGGCAATTTTTGCATCAGCTGTAAAGTTCAAATTATCAAGATTAAGTTTTTTAATATAGGTATAAACCGCTTCCAAAACTTTTGCAGTATCAGAAGTATTATTCCAGTAGCCTTTAGCTGATTTCTGCTTTAAGGTTGTAAAGATTAATCTGTTAACAAGAGGATCCTCTGGATTAATTGTTACATAAAGCTGTAATGCCAGGGAAAGTACGCTTACATCCGAACTATACCACAAATCAAATGCATCCCCTTCTTTCTGCAAAATTGTAACACTTCGTTCTACCGATTGAATATACTTTCTAAGTTCCTGCGCCATTTCGCCGGCTTTATTCATTTTGCCAAGTTTCGCATAACCAAGTCCAACATACGCAAGTGTTACGTTATTTGCATTTTTTACATCGCTGGCTAAAGAATCAAGAAGTTTTTCTGCGGCTGGATCTTTGTTCATTGCAAGAACGTACGCAATGTAAGCTTTTTGTGGAGTAATTGAATCGTTGTAAGGTTTTCCTTTTAAGAAATTACACAGTGCGTCAATATTATATTGAAGGTCTTTATCTGAATACCCTCGTTCCTTTGCAAGTGCATAAATATGCGCCATTCTTACAGAAACGTAAACTGAACTTTCTTTTCTGTCTGGCCAGTAAGGGAAGCCTCCATTAGGTAACTGACACTTTGCCCACTGCTTTGCATAATTTTTTACCAGTTTATGAATATTTCCAACTCGTTTATCCAAATCAAAAACATCAATATAATCTTCAAAAATTACAAGCGGTAAAACTTGAGCCGACTGCTGTTCAAGACATCCGTAAGGATAATCAAACAAATATGTAACAGCTGAACTTAATGGACCAAGCTGAGTTGCATCAAGCGTAAACTTAAGAGAATTTGCACCCTGTTTTGCAAAACCTGGAAGAATAATCTGTTCATTTTGAGAATCTGAAGTTGAACTAGTCATTGTTACAGTTTCGTAAACATAAGTTTCTTCAATATTCACAGGGGAAATCAATTTTTCATTAAGGATTTCTGAGTTCACCGTGTAAACAATTTCTACAGTTCCTGCAGCGCTCGCTCCCACATCAAAGTAAACAACAGAAGAACTATTTGATTCAACCTTCACAGTATGCATTGAAGGACCATCTACAAACGCAGCACCCGGAATAGTAATGCGACCTTCCTGTTCATCTTGTACAGTATTACCTTCCGGACTTCTAACTTCAATAGAAACTGTAACTTCCTGCATTTTTTCGCTTAAGTTCGTAATAAGAACACCACACTCTGCAGTATCGCGAACACGAAGCTTACGCGGCTGAACCTGCATAACGTTCACAGGATTTTGAACTTTTACTTCATCTTCCTGCAAAGCAAACAAATCTTTCTGCACTCCAAATGCAGTAATTCTATATGTAGTTAAAGAATCAGGCATTTTAAAAGTACATTGAACTGTACCGTCTTCACCTGTAATTAAAACTGGTTCAAAAACAGCTGTAGGTCTAAAATCCTTTCGCTCATTTTCTTTCTCTTCGTCTGCATCTCCACCGGCTAAATCCTTAATACTATAAGTAATTGGATCCATAAGGAACGCACGGCTATCACCACCAACTACACAATTCGGATAATTATATTCTGCGTAAAAGCATTCAATCGGATTAGGAACGTGATAATTGATTAAATCTATTACACCACGATCAACAGCCATTAAAGTAAGTTCTGCATTTGAAAGAGGTTTTCCGCCGCGAGTTGCTGTTAAAGTTACTGTACAATCATCCCCAGGACGATAAGACGGTTTATCGCATTTTACATCAATTTTAAATGATCTTACGTCTGGATTTACATAAAGTGGAGTAACTCCAAAGTAACTTTTAGGTTTATTCATATCAACTTCGCCGTATTCATTTGACGGAGGCTGAGTTCGTACAGAATAAGAAGAAACTGCAACGTATACAATTGGAACGTAATTTTCGGCAATTGGAACTTCAATTACATTTGCAGGGCTGTCAAAATGACGGACTTCTTCAGAAAAAATGCCTTCGCGTTCTACAGTGATAAGATAATCACCGGCAGGTAAAGCACTTTCCATAAGAATTTGAGCAGTTTCGCCAGGATTATACAAAGTCTGATTTGGAGTCAACGTAATATGCTGACCATCGTTATCATTATACCAGTAAGAATTTCCGCCGGTAACATAAAATCCGTATGCAGAAATTGTCGGATTTCCCTCCTTATCTGTACCACGAACTTCAAGCGTATACCAACCAGTTGCTTTTGGAGTAATAGAAAAATCACTCTTAGATTGAAGAGCTATTTCACCTTCCTGTTCAAGAACTTCCTTACGTGTATAACGGGTATAAATTGAATTATAAACACTTTGTTCATGCGCCATAACCCATTCTTCACGTGTAAGAGAATACTTTAGCTGCTTAACCTGATTCATTGCTGCATTGGAAAGTTTTTCGCCCTTAGAATTTACAAGAATATAAGAAATATCAAGTTTTTGTCCTTTTTTTGCAAATCCCGATACATTTGACGGACGACTAATTCCAACATAGAAAGAAGCTGGATGTACAATTACGGCATTTGAAGAGGAAATTCTTTGATTAGATAAATCTGTAAAACTTGCAGAAACTCTGTATTCGTAAGGTCGGCCATCAACAACTTTTTCAGTTTTGCACGAAACCATAGCCTTACCTTCCGCATTGAGCACGCCTTTTTCTTCTGAAACTAAATCGCGCGAATAAGAAGAATTTGTTCCACCAAAAATAAAGTTTTTCGTTTCAGCAGTAGTCGGATTAAACCTTGTAGGCTGACGGAACCATTGAACCTCATACGAAGCGCCACCAAGCGGCCCACCTGCAAGGTAAGAAGCACCAAGTTCCGCAGAAAGCGAATCGCCACCAAAATAAGTAACTTCCGGCACTTTTACCGAAGCCTGATATTTTAAACGTTCAAATTCTGCAACAGTAAAATAAATACTTTCGCCGTAAGAATCCCCTCGTCGCTTAAACGTAAGTCTATACTGACCTGTTGGAGAATCTTCCGGAATTTTAAATGAACCGTAAAAACCGCCGCTTTCAGAAACTCGGCCGGAAAGTCTAGCAATTACACGGTTTGAATCCCATCTGTTTTCTTTAACTTCAATATCGTAAGAACCCGAAGGAACTGACAAAACTCCTTCGCACAAATCTCGGTCAATTCCACGGAAAGAAACAATTTCGCCAGGACGGTAAAGTCCGCGGTCAACAAACATATAAGTTATTTCATTTGGACGACGTGCAAATGAAGGATATCTCCAGGAACCTTCACCTCGCATTTGATTAGTATACGGACTGAATAAAACAGAATCGTCGCCATTTTCAACATAAATCAAAATAGCTTGACTGTAATAGTTTTTAGAATAAAGTCTTTCTATTTCGCGCCGCTGGTATTCTTCAAAATCAATAACTACAAATCCGTTTTGGTCTGTAATACCTTTTGAAATTATTCCTTTTGTTTTTAATTCATCGACCGTCTGGTATTCATTAAATCCGCAAATATAAACCGTAGCATTTTCAATTGGTTTTCCTGTTTTCATACTTGAAACCAGAACTGCAGCTTTATTAATTCCAAGTCTGGCAGTAACACCAAGATCAGTTACCTGAATTGTTGTAGTAGTTTTATCATTACGAAGCTCAAATTCTTCCCGCCATTTATTATACTCTTTATAGAAAATTCTTGAATCAAAACGAACGGCACCATAACCGTTATTAAGATACGGAGTTAAATCTATGTCCTCAAACATGCGTGTGTTTTTTACTTGTTTATCCAAACTGTACAATGGAGTTTTGTTATCCGTCCACAGACTGTCTGTATTCTGCGGCATTTTTGTAGAATAAATTTTATAAAAAGAACCTTGTTCAACATTCTGATATTCAAAAAGGTAACGAGGTGGAAATTGTGCTTCTAAAATATTAAAACCAGTGTCTGTAAACTTCAAATAAGATTTTGGAGAAAGTGTAACAAAGTTGTAAGTTTTTGCACCAGCGGAAAGTTGCTGTCCGTAAATATCTTTTAGCGAATCTTTAATAGTTATTGTATGATTTTCATCATAATTGATTGGCAAATCAAAAATTTTTAATGTATTTCCGTTTACTTCAAAATTTGCTTCTGTAAGTTGATATTCAAAATCAAATGAAAAACTTTCAGGGCAAGATTTTATATCTGGAACTTGATTGAACGTAATTGATAACGGGAAATTGTGTTTTCCTGAATAATCCGCACTGTGATTTACTTTTTTTACGGAAAATGGGCGAACTGTAAGGAAAGTTTCCTGTGCAGAAGTATTTCCGGTAGAAGCAATAACAACAACGGTCTGATTTTTCGGCAATTCATCTTTAATTGTTACAATAAATGTATTTGTTGTCTTTTCTTCTTCATTGTAAATGGTTTTTCTAGTTCCCCACGAAAATAAATATTTATCGGAGTAAACAGGTTCGGCGGAAACCGATAAACGCTGGCGGGTTTCTTCAATTCTTACGTTAACAACTTCGTCAAAAGCTTCTGCAGGAATTGCATAATTTAAACGGAGTAAAAAGGTTTTATCATATGGAGGAATTGCGCCCGAATCTTTAGAATAAACAAATTCAGAGTCTCCAATATACCCTGCATACAATTGAAGAATTTTAATAGGTTTTGCCACCGTTTTAAAAACTCTGTCACCAGTAAGAGCGTCGCCATCCAAAGATTTTACAGTTTCTGGAACAGTTAAAACATAAGTTTTTGACGGATCGGCCGCTTGCGAAGCTTCAAAGCTTAAATGCTGATTTCCATACCAGCGGAATACACCTGGAAGTTTCGGTTCAATAGATAAAAACTCTGAAGTTGAAGTTGGTTCTTCCAACGCTTTAAGAGGTTTTACAGGTTTTGAAAAAATTACGTAAAACGAAGGGCTTTGAGATTCAGCAACAATTTCGCCTTGAGGCCCCCATTCTTCAATGTAAAACGTATTCGATGAAGAGTTTTTATCTTTTTTAGATTTTTTAGAACTAACGGAAGCTTGAGTTTTTGATTCGTCAGTTTTTTCTTTTTTGCCACTGTTCATATCCGAAAGGCTAAGTCTGGCAGTAGCATATTTTGTAATATATTCGGAAAGCTTACGAACGCCTGGAACAATCGATTCAGATACAACTGCCTTTCCATCGCTCACATTTCCAAAATCCTCTTGCACACTTTTGCCAGGATCATAATCACCATAAAGCAAATCAAAATTAAAATCCGGAGTATAGGCTAAAGCTTTGTTCTTACCGTCAGATTTTTCACTACTTTTTTCAATTTTACCCTTTACAACAGAAACATCTGCATTATTTTCCTTCTGGCATCCAAAAAAAATAACAGCAGAAAGTAAAACTAAAGCGAAAATTAATTTTTTTTGCATAACGGCAAACCTCTTTCTTGTTTATTCAATTTTTTAGTATATACTTATTGTATCGAATTATTAAAAAATCTTATAGGGTAAAACAATGAGTATGTATGATAAAAATGATTGTGCTCCATTTCCTCCAATGGGATGGAACAGTTACGATTATTACAACACAAATGTAAATGAAACACAATTTCGTGCGAATGTTGATTATATGGCTAAAAACTTGAAACAGCACGGTTGGGAATATGCAGTTATCGATATTCAGTGGTCAGAACCAAACGCAGGAAAAAGAAATACTGATAATATTCAGTACATTCCATTCAGCCGTTTTTGTGTAGATGAATTTTCCCGTCAGATTCCTGCAGAAAACCGTTTTCCATCGGCAGCTGGAGGAGCAGGTTTTAAACCACTTGCAGATTACGTTCACAATGCAGGCTTAAAATTCGGAATTCACATTATGCGCGGTATTCCACGTTTTGCATGTCATGAACACCTTCCAATAAAAACTCACGATGGGGCAAAAATTACAGCTGATATGGTTGCTAATGCTTATTCAACTTGCGCCTGGAATCCGGATATGTACGGTGTAGATTTTAAAAATCCATATGCACAAGATTATTACGACTCCATTTTTGAATTATATGCTCAGTGGGGTGTAGATTTTGTTAAAGTTGATGATATTTGTCGCCATGTAAACGAACCAATTCACGAAAAAGAAGTTGAAATGATGTCGCTTGCAATTGAAAAAAGTGGTCGACCAATGGTTCTGTCTTTAAGTCCAGGACCAGCAATAATTGAAAAAGCACATCACTACAAAACCTTTGCAAATATGTGGCGCATTACTGACGATTTTTGGGATGAATGGCGACTTTTAAAAGGGATGTTCGAAAGATGCGAAGTTTGGCAGGAGCATGTTGGCGATGGTAACTGGCCAGACTGTGATATGCTACCTATGAACGTACTTGGTTATGGCTGGGGTGATTTGACAAGTAAAACTAACAAAGGGTGGAAAAGTAAATTTTCTGTAGAAGAAACCCGTACAATGATTACTTTGTGGTGTATTTTCCGTTCACCTCTTATGCTTGGTACCGATTTACCTCAGTTGGATAAAGAAAATCTGGAACTCATCACAAATGATGAAATCCTTGCGATGAATAAAAATCCGAACAGAGCATATCAGGCAAACAACAGCAGTAAAGACGATGTAGTTACCTGGATAAATGAATGCGATGACGAAAATGCATATTATGAATGCTTTTTTAATCTGAGTGAAGAGCCAAAAGAATTCCACATCAATTTGAATGTTGGTAAAAAAGATAACATCCGCGATTTGTGGGCAAAAAAGGATTTTGGCAAAGAAATTAAATTTACTCTCGCACCACATGCCTGCAAGGCCTTAAAGATTAACATTACTGAAGAATGAAAAAATCTTTTTTAGTAGTTTCTCTTTTAATAGCAGTTTTTACACTCAATTCCTGTGCATCTGTGGGAATTATGCGCGAAACGTATACATCCCCACAGGTTTTACCACAAGAAGTTTTGTGTCCACCCCAGAACGAGCTTGAATGGGAACAATTAACTCCCGGATTTGAAGTTACACAGTATAAAATTCCTTCCTACAAGGTAGAATGGGCTTGTGTTAAAATCGATTTAAACACACCAGGATTAACCATTGCCGCTACTCCTCACACAGAAGATTTAGGTAAACGTTCCAAACTTTCAAAAACCGATTTTCATCTTCAAACGACTGCCTCCGCTTCAACTACAGTTGCAATCAACACAACTCCATTCGATTTAGACGGCCGCACCTACCTTCCCGTCAGCGTAGTCAAAATTGCCGGCGAAGAAATTTGTCCTCCAAACGCCAGCTATTGTGCCTTATGTCTTGGATCTTCAACAGAAGAAATAAACTCTACCACACAAACTGCCACATCCCCTTTACGTGCAACAATTTTAGAATCGCAAAACCTCGACTTAATTTCAAAATACCCATATGCATTTGGCGGATTTTATCAAATTCTTCACGAAAACCAGATAAAAGAATTTGCAAAATATAAACGTTCGCGTACAGCCTGCGGAACTGCGGATAGTGGCCGGTATCTTTATCTGTTTGCAACCTGCGGAATAAATTGTCCAACTGGCCGAAACGGACTGAACTTCGAAGAATGTGCCGTTATTCTACAATTTCTAGGTTGTGACGAAGCAATGGAATTTGACGGGGGCCATTCAACAGGCCTTACAATAAACGGTAAAAACAAAATCCGTCCTTCATTACAACGCAAAGTTCCAGCAGCAGTAATGATTCTAAAAAATACAAAGTAACAGCAAAAGAAAATAATTCGTTTATTTTTTTCGTTGCGTATTCGCTACATTTCCTTCTTGCATAAACATTTTCATTTCTGTATAATTATTAAAATATTTCGTAGAAAAACGTATATTTATACAGTATTTTGCATAACAAAACGGAGGATTTCTATGGCTATGACAAAACAAGAAACTGCAATTATTAAAAAGTTTGAAAAACTTGCAGTTCATAACGATCCAATCAATCCAGATTTATATAAAAAATTTGATGTAAAACGCGGTCTTCGTAACGCAAATGGAACTGGTGTTCTTGTCGGATTAACTCGAATTGGTGATGTAGTCGGTTATGAAATCAAAGACGGAGAAAAAATAGCTGTTCCAGGCCGTCTTATTTATCGTGGTTATGATGTTGAAGATTTAATCCGTGATGCGGAAAAAAATAAACAGTTCGGATACGAACAGTGTGCTTACCTTCTTTTGTTTGGAGAATTACCAACAGCAGAACAGCTTGCAAAATTTTCAGCTTACCTTGGCGAATGTCGTACTCTTCCAGAAAACTTTACAGAAGATATGATTATGAAAGCACCTTCAAATGATATTATGAATAAAGTTGCCCGCGGAGTTCTTGCAAGTTATTCTTATGATGATGATCCAGAAGACCGCGAAGTTGGAAACATTATCCGCCAGTGCGTTCAGTTAGTTGCACGTTTTTCAACACTTGCAGCATACGGATATCAGGCAAAGCGCCGCTATTATGACAATAAATCTATGTTTATTCATAATCCAAAACCAGAACTTTCTACAGCAGAAAACTTTTTGCGTCTTATTCGATCTGATAAACAGTATACACGTCTTGAAGCTGAAATTCTTGACCTTGCACTTATTCTTCATGCTGAACATGGTGGTGGTAATAACTCTTCTCTTACAGTTCACGTTGTTTCTTCAGCCGATACAGACACTTACTCAGCAATTGCAGCTGCAGTTGGTTCTCTTAAAGGCCGTCGACATGGTGGTGCTAATATCCGTGTTGTAGAAATGATGGATGATATTAAGATTCATGTTAAAGACTGGTCAAACGAAAAAGAAGTTCGAGACTACCTTGTAAAAATTTCTAAAAAGGAAGCCTTCGATGGTTCTGGAAAAATTTACGGTATGGGACATGCTGTTTATACAATTAGTGACCCTCGAGAAGTTCTTCTTAAAGCAAAAGCAAAGGAACTTGCAAAAGAAAAAGGCTACATGGAAGAATTTGAACTTTACGATATGATTGAACGCCTTGCCCCACAAGTTATTCGCGAAACTCATGTTCACGCAGCAGAAAAAAATATTTGCGCAAACGTAGACTTCTACTCAGGATTTGTTTACACAATTTTAAATATTCCTCGTGAATTGTTCACTCCAATTTTCGCTATCAGCCGTATTGCCGGATGGTCAGCTCACCGTATTGAGGAAATTGTCAGTGGAGGCCGCATTTACCGTCCAGCATACAAAAATATTTCAACAGAACGACCTTATGTTCCAATGTCTGAAAGAAAGTAATTGCGAAAGCTACTAAATTGTAAAACAATTAGGCTTTTTTCCAAATAAACACTTTTGCAAATAATGTCATTTATGATATAATATTTAAAAGTATTATAAGGAAAAACTATGGCATCTATTAATATGAAACAAACAGACCCAATCGCCTGCCTCGACGAATTTCGCGGAAAGGATTTTACAGGCGAATGGCCAACTCTCCCAGAACTTTTTAGCATTTCTGTAAAACGCTACGGAAACAACAATTGTTTTACCGACTTTGAAGGAAAAGCCGGCGCTAAAAACACCCTTACTTATACACAATCGTACGAAAAAATCACTACGCTTGCGAACTGGCTTAGTGTTAATGGTGTAAAAAACGGTGATCACGTTGCAGTAAGCGGTAAAAACTCTCCTGAATGGGCAATTGTTTATCTAGCAACACTTTACGCAGGAGCAACAATTGTTCCAATTGATTACGCTCTTCACACTACAGAATGTGATAATCTTTTAAAAACTGCTAAGCCAAAGTTTTTCTTTGTAGATGCCGAAAAATATGAATATTACACAACTAATGAATTCGAGTTTAAAACTTACTCTTTAAATCCAAAGTATTCAGAAACCTACTGCTACAATCTTAAAACTGATGAAAAAGCAGACATTAAACCTGCCATTGGTGAAGATGTTGCTGCTATGCTTTTTACAAGCGGAACAACAGGCACTCCAAAAGGTGTAATGCTTACTCACAATAATCTTGTAAGTGACTGTTTTAATGCCCAAACAAACATGAATATTTACCCAACAGATGTTTTCTACGCTTTACTTCCAATTCATCACGCATATACAATGACAGCCGTATTTATTGAAGCTATTTCCGTTGGTGCAGAACTTATTTTTGGAAAGAGCATGGCCGTAAGTAAACTGATGAAAGAACTCCATGAAGGTAAAGTCACAATGCTTTTAGGAGTTCCTCTCCTGTTTAATAAATTGCTTGCAGGCATTATGAAAGGTATTAAAGCAAAAGGACCAATTGTTTACGGAGTAATCAAAGCTCTGCTTGGACTTTCTTACATAATTAAAAAGCTTACAAATTGTAATCCGGGAAAAGTTTTATTTAAAGCAGTTCTTGAGCAGGCAAATATTTATACTTTACGAATTGCTATTTGCGGTGGAGGACCTTTAGCTCCAAGTGTTTTCAAAACTTACAATGAACTTGGAATTGACTTTGTTCAAGGTTACGGTCTTACAGAAACTTCGCCAGTTGTAGCATTAAATCCTGTGTATGCCTTTAAAATTGAAAGTGTTGGTAAAAACTGCGCTCTTTCTCCAATGAAGATAATAAATCCGGATGAAGACGGCGTTGGTGAAATTTGTGTTTCTGGTCCTACAATTATGAAAGGCTATTACAATATGCCGGAAGAAACTGCAAAAGCATTTACAGAAGACGGATGGTTTAAAACTGGAGATTTAGGAAAAATTGATGCTGAAGGTTACGTTGTTTTATGTGGCCGTGCAAAAAATATGATTGTAACTTCCGGCGGTAAAAACGTTTATCCAGAAGAAATTGAAAATGCTTTCCAGTTGGACGACGAACTTGAACAAATTACAATTCAGGGATATATCGTTGATGAAGCAACAAAAGCAGAAGGTATTGAAGCATTAGTTTATCCTTCAGACGCAATGCTTTCACGCTTAAACGTAAAACGCGACGACAAATCCACAGAAACAAAGGAAACTGTATTAAATGCAATTAACGTTTACATTGAACGCGTAAATCATGATTTGTTACCATACCAGCGCATTACTAAAGTTACTGTACTTGATGCTCCACTCGAAATGACAACCACTAAGAAGGTTAAACGTAACTATAAAAAAGCCTGATTTTTACATTACAATATCTAGATTTACCGAAAACTTGAAGCCATTTTGTTGCGGATAATATGAAAATTTGGCTTCGGTTTTAAAAATTGTGGATGAAAGGCGGCCGATTGGAGGAATAAAATCCAAATCGAATTTAATGTAAAAATTATCGTATAAATGCGTATTTTCAAAAACGTTATAAAATTTTGTAATGTGGCGCAAGTCTGGAAGAGAAACATTGTTTGTATCGTAATTGAGACACAAATCGTAACCTGCTTTTAAACCAAATCTATGGAAATAAAGATACAAGAATGGATATCCATTTTGTATTTCTCGACCAAGAAGCAAAATTTCTGCATAAGTTTGCAACGCCGTTCCATTTTTCTCCATAAACTCAAAATATAATGTTGACGGAGCACTTAAAATCCAGCCGTTACGCATTTGGAAAGGTGTAAGGCGCGGAATTGCAAAAAGTGCATTAAATCCAACATTTATTTGCGAAATATCAGTAACCTGCGAATTTTCCACTTTTTGATTATCCCAAAGTGCAAATATTTTTGTACCAATTGTAATTCCACGATTTTCAAAAATTGAAACCCCGTACTGATTCATATTTGTATAATTTGCCGTTGCAGAAACCTGGTAAGTTTTGTAAGTGTTTCTTAAATTTGTCCAAAACGGTTTATCCGGATAAGTTTCTGTCTGCAAATCATCATAGTAAGAAGTGGAATATTCATTTTCAAACTGCAAGTTTATTCTGAGTGTGCGGAAATTTAAACCTAAAGGAATATCCCAGGCAGTTCCAGCAAGCCATTTAAATTCATATTCACCATTTTTATCTAAATCAAAAAGTGCTGCTGCCGACAAATCTACTGGCGTTGAAGTATTTTTGATATATCCTGCAAACGAAAAATCTTTATGCGAAGAAATGATATTACGCTGTTGTTCAAGTTGTTCATCTATTGTCTTAGTATTTCCTGTTGAATATTCCAAATCAGCAAAACCGTAAACACCTGAAAAGGTCATTGCTGTACTTTCAAATGGATCAGTCTGCGTTGTATAAGTAAAACCAAGCCCCGGCCAAAGTTTTGGGCCTTCATCCAAATCGGCAGTTACAATTCCAAAAAATGGATAAACAGTTCCAGAAGCATAATATTTAAACGGATTATATTTTTTTATTGGATAGTCCTGCTCCGGAATTGAAAAGCCATCTTCATAACGTTCAATCAAATCCGTATTTTCATAAACGTCAACATTTTCAAACGGCAAAATTTCGAACGGCAAACTGAGTAAATCATCATGATAAAGCTTATGCGAACTAAAAAACAAAGTATTATTCTGAATAGTTGGCGAATAAATACCGCCATTAAAATTTTCACTCTGGGCGCGAACAACAGTAGGATAAAAATCCGCAGTTAATTCAATAATCCCCATTCGTGTAAAAGCATTTTCATTTTCCGGTACAAACTGAAAAACGTACATTTGTTCAGGGACATCCCCTTTATTGCGTTTCGTTACCGGAGAATTCAAATATTTTAAGTTCGAAATCTGAAAGTTACCTATATTCCAGTTGATTTCAGTTCCATTGTAAAAATCCAACTGACAAAGCGTTCGTTTATTTTTTTGATTCATTACAAAACTGACTTTACCTTTGCCCGCATAAACTGGCGAAAATGGAACTGTATTGTAATTGTAAGCTCGTTCAAAAATTACTTCTGCGGATTTTTTCTTTCCCACCGGATAAATCTGCAACACTGGATACGATTCTTTTACATTTATTCCGGCAATTCCCAAACTTCCGTCTGCAAGTTCAACAATTCCGGCATCTCGCAGCGGATATGTATCTGAAACGTACGTTCGGTCTTTTAAATCAAAAACAAGTGTTAAATTGCAGGAAAGATTTTTTCGCTTTTTATTCTCAACAAAGGAAATGGAAAGGTAGCGACCATCTTTTGAAAGTGACATTCTATTTACTGAATCTGCAAGAAACAAAAGCTGTCTTGTATTCAATGGATTATTTTCGTCAAAAATATCCACTTCGTGGCGAATATCATCATACCAGACCAAACCGTATTCTGAAGCAAAAATAAAGTCATAACGAGCTTCGTTATCGTTTCTAAAAATCTTTTCAGAAAAGTTTTCAAGCTCAAACAGCTGAGTAAGTCTGTCTGGTAATGGAACTGAATCTTGAAACTCCTTCCAAATATCCTCCAGCTGCACTTGGTAAACCTTGTAAAAAATGCCTGGAGTTAACAAAATGTGAAATTTTCCACATTCTTCCCATAATTCAGCAAATTTTTCAAAACCCCACCGTTGTTGCAAAAAAGCAATAAATGCAGCACCTGCCGCTTTTGCCAAGTCACGCCCCGGAGTAATATCTCTAACTGCGGCAGCCTGAAACCAAGTCGGAAATTCGCCTTCAAGTTTTGCCTGCGAAAGAATCTGTAAAAAATATCCGTCATTAATTCGACCGGTTTTCAACTCTTCATCAGCTTCGTCCAAATATGCACTACCCTCAACAAACGAAAACGGCAAATTAACTAAAGCTACCGGCTGTAAAGCATCCACACGAACAATTTTATTCAAAAACTGCAAAAACGGACTTTTTATTGACTCGTTTACTGCTAAAAAAACTTCATGGTAAAAAAGTGAAAGCAAAGTATTTTCAAACGTAGCCTGGTTTTGATTCGGTACACCTTCGTACAAAAGTATACGATTATAAGGAATTGGCGAATAGGAAATGCTCAATTGCTCAGAATCTGGAGAAATAACCACTGGAATGCGAAAAGCCTGGTCTGTTCCCAAATAATTCATTGCTTTTTCAAATAATTTATCCGCATTTTCGGCTAAAAACTTTGCAGTAGGCTCACTTGGAGATGAATAAAGAATATCAAAATATTTTGTCTGTAAAACATACACTTTACGAGGCGCATTCATTACAACTGCGTGCACACTCGTAAAGATTAAAAGCGAAAAAAGGAAAGTACAAACTGTTCTTTTATTTATCACTTACAGAACTCTTCAAGAACCTTCTTAAAAATTGCAAGTCCTTCTTCAACTTCCTTGTCGCTTATGTTCAACGGTGGAAGGAAGCGCAATACATCTGAACCTGCTGTTGTAATACATAAACCTTCTTCCAAACAACGGATTTCAACATCCAAAGGTTTAATATCAGTAGAAATTTGTGTACCAACCATAAGTCCGCGACCACGAACATCTTTTACAATTGGAAGATTCCAACTGCTAATTGCTCCACGAATGTAATCGCCAACATGATTTACGCGGTTTAAGAAATCCCAGTCGCTTACTGTTTCAACAATTACCTTTCCGGCTGCACACGCAAGTGGATTTCCAGCAAATGTAGACTGATGATCACCTGCAACAAAAACATCAGCTGCTTTACCACGGAATAAACAGGCACCCATTGGAATACCACCGGCAATTCCTTTAGCGAGTGTTACAACTTCCGGCTGAAAACCAAGCCAATCGCTTGCAAGGAAAGTACCTGTTCTACCAATTCCCGTCTGAACTTCATCTGCCATAACCAAAGCTCCGGCAGCTCTTGCGGCATCGGCTGCAGCTTGAGCCCATGCTGGATCAATTAAGTTAACTCCGCCTTCTCCTTGAATACATTCAATAAAAAGAGCGGCAGTTGTATCATCAAAAGCAGTTTTTATTGCTTCAAAATCATTTGGTTTAATTGTTTTAAAACCGTCAGGGTATGGTGCAAAACATTCAGGATGAAAACGATCTTGTCCCGTTGCAGTTAAAGTAGCCAGTGTTCTTCCGTGGAAAGAACTGTCGAGTGTAACAATTGTTTTTCTTTTGCTGCCACCATTTAACTGTCCGTATTTTCGTGCAAGCTTAATTGCAGCTTCGTTTGCTTCAGCACCGGAGTTACCAAAGTAACCGCGTTCAAAATTTGTAACCTTCAGAAGTTCATCTGCAAAAGCTAATCCTACATCTGAAAAATAATAGTTAGAAATATGAATTTGTTTCCGAGCCTGTCGAGAAATTGCTTTTACAAGTGGCTTATAGTTATGTCCAACACAATTAACACCAATTCCGGCAATAAAATCAATATACTTTTTGCCGTTAGAATCCCACATTGTTGAACCCTTTGCATGTGTAAAAGTTACATCGAATGAGCCATAATTATTTACAATTTTCTTTTCCATATTTCACCTTCTTATGAGGAAATCAAATTAATATTTCTTAGAATAATATAGACCTTTATATACGAAAATGCAATTGAAGTTAGAGTTTATTTATTTAGTTACATCATGCAACCATTTTTCGCTTTTTACACGGATTAAGCCGATTACAGTTTTTACAAGGGATTCGCTCGTTAAAAAAAGATAAATTATAACCGGTGGAAAATGCCATACAAAGGCGGCTAATAATCCCAGAGGAATTGCAACACACCACAAAACTATTAATTCCCCAACTGCAGCAAAAACTGTATCTCCGCCTGCTCTACAAACGCCCACAACCCAGTTCATGCAAAACGAATTAAACGGATAAGCGCACATCAACACTACAAGCATATTTGTAGCCATAGTAATAATTTGCGGACTTACATTAAAGAAAATCGGTAAAGTCTTTGAAAGCGGCCACAGAAAAATTCCAACACAAGCTCCAATAAGTGGCATAAACCATAAAGAACGGTTTGCATAACCAGTAGCAACATCCACCTTACCTTCACCAATTTTTTTACCAATAATAACACCCATTCCATTTCCAAAGCCCATACAGAAAACCCAGGTTAATTGGCTGATTGTTCCTACAATATTAAAAGCCGTAATTGCATCAGTACCGGCATGTGCAAAAATGGCATTGTTTACCGAAGTTCCTAATCCCCAGAAAGTTTCGTTAATAACAACCGGTAAAGCAATTCTAATAAAGCGTCCTACAAACGATAAATCAAATGAGAACAATTCTGAAAGCTTTCCACAAGATTCGTACCTGTTTGCATACGACCAGATAAGTAAAACAAGCATTTCCACTGCACGTGAAATTACTGTAGCAAGTGCAGCACCTTTTACGCCCCATCCTGTAATAAAAATAAAAATGTAATTAAATGTGGCATTTGCAATTAAAGATGCTCCTGTACAAAAAAGTGGAAGCTTTACCCGTTCTGTTCCACGGAAAGACAAAGTGTACGAAAAACTGATTGCTGTCATTATGTAGCTTAAACAAACTACACGAAGATAATCTCCGCCAAGTTGTATTACATCCGGATCTGGAGAATAAAGTCTGATTATTTTATACGGAATTGTAAGACAAAGTATTGTAAAAACAAAAGAAACAATCACTGCCAGAAAAAGCATTATTCCAAGAGATTTTCGAATACCTTTTATATCCTTTTTTCCCCAGAATTGTGCAATAAAAACGCCGCCACCAGAAGTTATTCCAAACAAAATCATGTTTAAAACAAAGAAAACCTGATTTCCAAGTCCAACTGCTGCAATTTCGACACTACCAAGTCTGCCAATCATAATTGTATCGAGCATATTGATAAAAGTTTGCAACATGCTTTGCATCATAATTGGAACTGCAATTGCAATTAATGAGGAATAGAAACCTTTCATATTTGGTTTTACAGTAGACAATGCGTTTTTCATGAATTGTATATTAGTAAAAATAATTCGTATCTGCAAGCAGAATACAACTGCTGGTAAAAAAACATTTGCTTCATGAACACTATTTATTGAAATCTATATCCAACCGTAAAATGAAGTGCAAGTGTATTTATCGTAAAAAAATCTGCACCGTATTTTTTATAAATAATTAAAGATGATATGTCATCAAAAGCAAGTCCTACGCCTAAATAGTTTTTATTTCTAATACCATCCATAAAGAACAGAGCATCTACATCACACCCAAAATGAAAATTAACACCACCAAAAAGATCAATTAACGGTCCAATTTTAAAACTTGTATTTAATTCTATATTTCTACCATTAGCTGTACTTCCAAGAACTTTATTTATTCCAAAAACTCCGTCTATTGCTACTCCTAAAATGTAATAATGAGTATCCAATCCCGTAAGCAGTTGAAAATCATTCCCTTCTTTTTGATTAAAAAGCCACAAGTTTTTTATTCCAAATCCGCAAAGTGGAGTAAAGCCTATAGTATTTTCATCAGGAGAAATAGTATTACAACCATAATGTTCAAAAGTATCCGCAACACTTAAAGATGACATATTAACTTCAAACATATAATCAGCAAAAACAGTTGAAGCAATAAACAAACAAAACAAACTACATATTATTTTTTTCATGCCACACTCCCTTAAAACTATATTGATATATTTTTCACGCTGCTTAATTCTGTAAATCATCTATAGAAAACGTATGAACTTTGCTAAGCTGATTTGTATCAAAATCTATACAATACAAATTATTATTATCCAAATTTCTTCCAATTACATAAATGGAATTACCACGCACAATTGCTGTATCAAATCTTAAGGAACTATCAATGTCTATATCTAATGAAGTTGTAGTTCCTGTATTTATATCCAGCTCGTAAATACTAACTTGAAGATTAAATCTATTCCTTACAAATAAATAATTTTTTTCATTTACAGTAAAAATCTTATTAGGAGCAAAAAAGTTGTATTCTACATTGTCTGAAAATGGAATTTCAATTTGTTCATTTGTCTGTACATCAATAATCAACATACTACTCTTTTTCGAACTATCAGAACCATAATAATCCTTATTGAATATAAGTTTTCCATTTTGGGCAAAAAATAAAGCATAAGAATATACTCCGGGATACTTTCCATTTTCATCCATTTCTTCGTTTTTATAACTTTCAAGATAAATGCCCGTTTCTGTAAACGCGTTATCATTTCCAACTTTATAAACGGTTGTAACTTCGTCAGGAAGCTTTTTTTTAACTTGAACCCAAATTGTACCATTTTCATCCTGTACAGACGTTAAATGAAAGTCACTCGAGGTTATTGTTCCACTGTCATTTTCTGCTTTTACAACGTCCCATTCGCCATTATTCGTGTTAAAAGTTCGTAAAAGAGATTTGTAAGTAATTATATAATCTTCATCATAGGAATTATCCATAAGCTCCGTTAAATATAACTTATCATTTGAATAATACGGAGATATCAAATTAATTGTAGAATGTTGCTTTTTGTGGCCAATATTGTAATTTTTCAATTCAGTTCCAGCCGAATTTAGTTCTACGAATTTATTCAAATAAGGCATATAGAAAAAATAACTGCAAGTTGCATCTGATTTTTTTACCGTATAAACAGTATCAAAAGAATCACTGTTCGAACACGCAACCACGTAATCAAAAACTTTATTATTTTCTACATCATAAATAACGATTGCATCTCCAACTAGTTCCTTCACTTGTCCAAACTTTTCATTTCCCCAAAATTTAAAATCTTGATAAATCGGAAAGGAAAAAACCATTGGGTCTTTTAATTCAGAAAAACTTTTGTATGTATTCTTTTTTGCAATGTTTGAAATGTCTGGAGAAGGTTCAAAAACGCAAGCTGTACCCAAAAATAAAATTGGAACAGTAAATAAATGTATAAAAAATTTTTTCATTAGTATCACTTCTCCTTCCTTTATATAATAACATGTATTTAAATAAAAAAAACCGATTACCTCAAGCGGATAATCGGTTTCCTATTTTATAACTAAAAATTGTACTGCTTATTTAAGCAAATCTCTAGCCAAAATCTTAGCAATGTTTGGTCTTTTTACCAAGTCACCTTTTAAGCCTTCTTCGCGAGCTTTGTTTACATAGTTTGGATCCTGGAAAGAATATTTGAAGTTTGTATGAACATCGTATGTGCCTTTCATCAAAGCATAAGCATCTTCTGTCATAACAAGCTCTTCATCAGTTGGGATTACGAAAATCTTTGTCTGGCTGTCGTCTGCGTGGATGTAAGTTTCAGCATTACCTGTGAATGACCAGTCGTTGCGCTGTGCATCAATTTTAATTCCGTAGTTTTCAAGACCAGAACAAGCCTTCATACGTGTAATTGGACCGCGTTCACCAACACCTGCAGTCCAAACAATTGCATCTACACGGCCA
>JAZLFF010000014.1:0-12252 GCA_045615645.1 Treponema sp. | reverse complement strand
CGAGCACTCTGAATAAAGTTATATGCAATTACAGGCATAAATACATTTAATTCAAAGTTACCCTGGCTTGCAGCGAAACTTACTGCAGCATCATTACCCATAACTTGAACCGCAACCATTGTTACAGCTTCGCACTGAGTTGGATTTACTTTTCCAGGCATGATAGAAGAACCTGGTTCATTTTCAGGAATGTGAATTTCTCCAAGACCATCACGAGGACCTGAAGCAAGCCAGCGAACATCGTTAGCAATTTTCATCATATCGCAAGCTAAAGCTTTAATTGCGCCATGTGCAAATACAAGTTCATCTTTTGATGTAAGTGCGTGGAATTTATTTGGAGCTGTAATAAAATCTTTTCCTGTAAGTTTTGAAACAGCTTCTGCAACTTTTGTATCAAAACCTTTTGGTGCGTTCAAACCTGTACCAACGGCTGTTCCACCAAGTGCAAGTTGTTTTAAGTATGGAAGTGAAGAAACTAACATTTCACGGTCGCGTTCCAAAGAAGTTCTCCATCCTGAAATTTCTTGATCAAATGCAATAGGTACTGCATCCTGAAGGTGAGTACGTCCAGACTTTACAATACCAGCATTTTCTTTTTCGAGTTTTTTAAAAGTTGCAACTAAAGTATCAATTGCAGGTAAAAGTTTATCTTCAATTACACATACGGCAGAAATGTGAAGTGCTGTAGGGAATGTATCGTTAGAAGACTGTGACATATTTATATCATCATTTGGATGACAAAGTTTACTACCGGCAATTTCGTTTGCTCGGTTAGCAATTACTTCATTTGCATTCATGTTACTTTGTGTACCAGAACCTGTTTGCCAAACGACAAGAGGGAAGTGTTCATTCAAAGTGCCGGCAATTACTTCATCGCAAGCTTGACTGATTGCTTTGAGTTTAGCATCAGTCATTTTTTCTGGTTTAAGGGCATTGTTTGCAATGGCAGCTGCTTTTTTCAGGTAACCAAAAGCTTTTGTAATTTCACGAGGCATTGTTTCAATTCCAACACCAATTTCAAAGTTTTCGTGACTGCGTTCTGTTTGTGCTCCCCAGTATTTATCTGCAGGAACTTTTACTTCACCCATTGAATCATGTTCAATTTTGTATTCCATCTTTTTCTCCGGTAATTAGAATTTAAGCTGATTGATTACATCTTTTAAGCAATCTGCACTGTGTTTAAGTAATTCAACTTCTTTATCTAACAAAGGTGCTTCAACATGGCCTTTAATTCCGTTTTTACCAACTACAGTAGGAATAGAAAGACAAACATCTTTAATGCCGTATTCACCATTTAACAAAGATGTGATTGTAAGAACTGAATCTGTATCATATTGTAAAGCTTCGCACAAAGTAGCTGTTGTAATACCAATTGCATAGTTTGTACATTTTTTAGCAGCAATAATAATTCCACCAGATTTACGGATATAATCTTCTACATCATCTTTATTAAAGTCTGGCAATTTTTCGCCATTGTAAGATTTTGCATATGAATCAACTGGAATAGAACCAATGTTTGCCAAAGACCAAGGTACGAAAGATGAATCTCCATGTTCTCCAAATACATAACCGTGAATATTTTCCTGACAAACTCTGTAATTTTCTGCGATGCGTGCACGGAAGCGGGCAGTATCAAGCATAGTTCCAGTACCAAAAATATGATTAGCAGGGAGACCGGAAGTTTTGATAAATTGATAAGTAAGAACATCAACAGGATTTGAAACAATTACATAAAGTGCATTTGGAGCAACTTTTGTAATCTGTGGAATGATAGTTTTAGTAATATCAACATTTGTCTGAGCCAAATCAAGACGAGACTGGCCTGGTTTACGAGCAACTCCTGAAGTTACTACAACAATATTTGAATCTTTTGCATCAGCATAGTCACCATCATGAACATAAACTGGTCCAACAAAAGGTGTTCCCTGACGAATATCCATTGCTTCGCCCATAGCTCTATCTTTTGCAATATCAATAATTACAATTTCAGAAGCAAGCTGTTTAATAGTTAATGCAAAAGCAATAGTTGAACCAACCTGACCAGCACCAATGATAGTAATTTTACTTGACATATTTGTGTCTCCTTATCATTTATCTAAATAATATTTATCCTAAATTATAACATTAACAATATAGTAGAAATCCAAAATAAGTGGAATACATTTTAGACAAAATAAGGATTTTTTTTGATAGAATTTAACGGATTTGCCATTATAGACAGAGTCGACTCCCTTCGCCCTGGAGCATAATTAAGCCACGAGTTAAATAAAAAAGACTTCCCAAAAATCGAGAAGTCTTAAAGAGCGGATGAAGGGAGTCGAACCCTCGTCATCAGCTTGGAAGGCTGAGATAATAAGCCGTTATATGACATCCGCAAGTGATGTATAAAATATAATAATCTGAGAAAAAAAAGTCAATACATTATGAAGATAAACTTAAAAAAAAAGGAACATATTTTCTTTATATTTTCATTTTTCTGGAGTATAATTAATTTGAATTTTTTCTTTATCCATATAAGGAGGACAATTTATAATGGAAAAGTTATTTAAATTAAAGGAGAACGGCACAACAGTAAAAACTGAAATTATTGCTGGTCTCACAACTTTTATGACTATGGCTTACATTATTGCATTAAACCCTAATCTTCTTACAGGTTTTGGTGCTAATGGAGGTCAGGGGCTTTGGAATGGTATTTTCCTTGCTACTTGTATTGCTTCTGCAATTGGTATGTTTGTTATGGCATTTGTTGCTAACAAACCTTTTGCAATGGCACCTGGAATGGGATTGAACAGTTTCTTTGCTTTTGTTACAGCTCAGATTGTTTCAATTACAGGTTTATCTTATACAGAATCTTTCCAGACTGGTCTTGTAATTATTTTAATTGAAGGTATTGTTTTCGTTATTCTTTCAATATTAAATATTCGCGATAAAATTGTAAATGCAATTCCACTTGGTGTTCGTCTTGGTATTGGACCTGCTATTGGTCTTATGCTTATGAATATTGGTCTTGGTTCAAACTGTGGTATTTATTCAGAAAATGGTGGTCCATTCTATGTAATGAGAGATTTCTTTGGTTCTCTTACAGCTGGATTCGCTAAAAATACTATGGGTTCTGGATACGGAATGATGGTTCTTACAGTTATTACAATGTTCGTTGGATTATTTGTAATCATTTCTTTGGCTCACAAAGGTGTTAAAGGTGCTGTAATTATTGGAATGCTTGCAGCTTCTATTCTTTATTGGGCTGGAGAAGCAATTTTCTTTGGTATTAATCCATTTGCTTCTCTTGCAACTGCTTCTTGGGTTCCACCTTTCAAAGATATGGCTGAAACAACATTGTTCAAATTCAATTTTAAAGCAATTCCAGAAATCGGCTGGTTTACAATCATTACATTGATTATTACTTTCTGTATTATCGATATGTTTGATACAATCGGAACATTGGTAGGTACAGCTTCTAAAGCTAATATGCTTGATAAAGATGGTAATATGCCAAATATGAAGGAAGCTCTTCTTGCTGATGCTGTTGGTACTGTTGCCGGTGCTTGTACAGGTACTTCTACTGTAACAACTTTCGTAGAATCTGCATCTGGTGTTGAAGCTGGTGGTCGTACAGGTCTTACAGCATTAACAACTGGTATTGTATTCCTTCTTTGTATGTTCATTGCTCCAATTGCTGCAATTATTCCAGCTGCTGCAACTTCATCTGCATTGATTTATGTTGGTATTTTAATGCTCAGCAATCTTAAGAATATTGACTTTACAGATATTACACAGACTGCTCCAGTATTTATTATGCTTTTGGCTATGCCAGTTTCTGGTTCTATTGGACACGGAATTGGTCTTGCTTTGATTACTTACACAATCATTAAAGTATTTACAGGAAAAGCAAAGGATGTATCTGCACTTACATATATTCTTTCAGTAATCTTCCTTGTAAAATTCTTCCTTGCTTTCTAAACTAAATAGAAAGGCATAAAAAGAAAGGCTGTAAAATATTCTGAAAATAATCAGAAATAAGTTTACAGCCTTTTTTATTTTAATAACAAATAAATGAATGAATAATTATTTTAAATTAGCAAGTAACCATTCTTTGAATAAATTATAATCATTATTCATTGGAATTGCGTTATCTGGAAGACGCATAACTTCTTCAAGTCTTGCTGGCATTGGAGGTTCACGTCCAATAGCATCTGTTACAATTGAACCAAATTTTGCAGGACTGGCAGTTTCAAGAATAATACCAATTGCTTTTTTATTAATAACACTATTTGCCCATTGAGGAACATTTGGTGTAATACCAGGTGTTGTATAATCACGTTTTTCACCATTCATAATTCCTGCCATTGCACCTGAACGAATATCATCCCAAGCTTTATATCCAATAGCTCCATGAGGATCAATAATATATCCGGTATTTGTGTGACAATTTTCAATAGATTTCATAATACCATCATTATCAAGCCAGTATGAACAGAATAATTGTCGTACTTCTTCGAGTGTATACATAGCTTTAATACGTTCATAATTACTTGGAGCGCCAACATCCATTGCATTTGCATAAGTTTCAACAGAAGGTCTTGCATTATAATCACCTGTAGCAATCCAGTCAGGAATTGTACGATTTGAGTTTGTTGCTGCAACAAAACCTGCAATTGGCCCACCCATTTCGCGAGCAATTAAACCAGATGTAAGGTTTCCAAAGTTTCCACTAGGAACTACCATGATAATTGAAGGATCTGTAATTTTGTTATCGAGTGCAGCTCTGTTTTTAACAACTAAAGCAGCATACATATAATAAAAACTTTGTGGTAAAAGTCTTGCAATATTAATAGAGTTTGCAGAAGAAAGTCTTAATTTTCCGCGTAATTCATTATCTGTAAAAGCTGTTTTTACAAGTTTCTGACAATCATCAAATGTACCTTTTACTTTAAGAGCGCGTACATTTCCTGTGAAAGTAGAAAGCTGTTTTTCCTGCAATGGACTGATTTTTCCATCTGGATAAAGAATTGTTACATCAAGTCCTGGAACTCCGTGAAAAGCACTTCCTACAGCTGAACCTGTATCTCCAGAAGTTGCTACTAAAATATGAAGAGGAGAAGATTCATTACGATTAAAATAAGACATTGTACGAGCCATAAAACGTGCACCAAAATCTTTGAAAGCACAAGTTGGTCCGTGGAACAATTCAAGAATATAAGAAGTTGCATCAAGAGGTGTTACTTTTGGTGTAAAAGGATATGCATCCTGAATGATTGCAGCTAAATCATCATCTGGAATTTCGCCTTCAACGTAAGGTTTTGCCATATTAAAAGCAATATCTCTAAAACTTGGTGAAGGATCTTTTGTTAAAAGTGACGAATCAAGTTTTGGAAATGATGTTGGAATGTAAAGTCCGCCAGTTTTCTGGTTCATTCCATTCATAACTGCTGTTTTAAAATCAACTGATACTGAACTGTCTCTTGTGTCTGTATAAATCATACTTTCTCCTAATATGTAATACTTAGTGTATTTTTAGCATTACTTATATAAAAAGTCAAATAATAGAAAATCTAAAATTAAAGTGAATAAATTAAATCTTCACAAATAATTTCAGATAATTCTTCCTTACATTTTGATGTTGCTTTATTCCAATTTGAACCCGTTGTTACATGAGAATATGTTTTTTCTAAAATTAATTCTCCTGTTTTCATATTTACGGATTTTATATCAGCAATTAAAGAACATTGATATTCTCCGTCAACTTCGGTTACAGGTTCTATAAATTTTACTGAACCACAAATAAGATAACCATATGCAGCTTCAACAATTTCATAATTTTTTTTGTAAAGCTCTAAAATTGGAGAATTTAATTCAGATGATTCATTTACAGGTGCATTACCAACCATTGTAATTCCATAACTTCTTAATTCAGAAAGAATTTCATATGAATTATTTATAGGTCTATCTTTTTCGTTAAAATCCCAAATAAAAAGTAAAGCTCCCTTTGAAATAATATTTGAACGAACTTTTATTGGTGCTTGAACTGATTTATTAAGACAAGCTTCTAAAACGTCTGTGTTTTCGTACGCAGGAGCAGGATATGCTATAACATTATCTTTAACGCTAAAGTTTAAAGGTTCCTGAGTATACTCTGCAATTCCTTCTTCGTTTGTAAATACAACAGTTTTTGCATATTCAATAATATTGTTTGATTTACTCTGAGGATAAAAAAATGTAACCGGATAATCAGCTAAAACATTTCCAAGTGAATCACTAACTTTTACTGTAAATGAGCTAGAAAAAGCTTTTCCAAAATTTGCAGTTTTAGGAAATTGTAAAAACTCTAAGTTGATATTGTTTAACGATTCTATAAAAAGTTCTTCTGGAGTTGGTTCTGGAGGAACTTCAATAACTTCAATTTCTTCTATAATTTCTACTTCGTCAATTTCTGTTATAGTTTTTTCAGTTGAAGCGCAAGAAAAAACTGTAAATGCAAGAAATAATCCAAAAATAATTTTTAAAAATTTCATTTTTTATCCCACTTTTATAAATTTTATTTTATTATTAACAGTCTATTTTTACAATATGATATTGAGATTTTTTTGTAATAAATGGTAAAATAAATGTGGTGGGTAAAATATGTCTAGATGTACAAAAGCAATTATTTATAAAAAAAATCTTGAACATAATATTAAACAAATTCGACATTTTGTGAATTCAGATACACAGTTATGTATTGCAGTTAAGGCAGATAGTTATGGTCATAATGCAATACTAACATCTAAAATTGCAGAAGAAAATGGAGTTAATTTTTTAGCTGTTGCAACGGTTGAAGAGGGAATTGAACTTAGAGATGCGGGAATTAAAGCGAACATTCTTCTTTTAAGTTTGTGTACACCGGAAGATTTTTATGCACTTTTTGAATATTCAATCACTCCTTTAGTTTTTACAAATGAATATATAACTTTATTAAGTAATGCTGCTGATTCTTATTTTACGAATAATGAAAAATTTAATGTTCATCTTGCAGTTGATACTGGAATGGGGCGTATTGGTTGTTATGAAGAAGAAGCTGTAGACCAAGCAAAATTAATTTCAAACTCAAAACATTTAACTTTGGCAGGTATGATTACACATTTATGTGTTGCAGACAGCATTGAAGAAGAAAATCAAAAATTTACAAAAGAGCAGGGTAAAATTTTTCAAAATGCAGTAAATGCTGTAAAAAATGCAGGAATAAATCCAGGAATTTGTTCTTGTGGTGCAAGTGCTGCTTTAATGATCAATACTGATATGCATTTTGATATGGTTCGTCCAGGAATTATTACTTATGGTTATTATCCAGATGAAGTAACTGAAGATTATTTAAAACAAAAAGGTATAAATTTGGAGTTAAAACCTGTACTAGCTTTTAAAACAAAAGTTGTAGCTATTCGCTATTTTCCAAAAGGTAAGACAATTTCATATGGACGCACTTATAAATGTGATAAAAATACTAAAATTGCAGTTTTGCCAGTTGGTTATGCAGATGGACTTTTAAGAAGATTTTCTCCTGGACTTGAAGTGACAATTAACGGAAAAAACTATCCGATTCGTGGAAGAATTTGTATGGATCAATGTATGGTCGAAATTGGTGAAAATAATTCTGATGTAAAACTTTGGGATGATGTTTGGATTTTTGGACCAAAAGAATGTGGCGCTTTGAATACAGCTGATGATCTTGCAAAAATTGGAAATACAATTTCTTATGAAGTATTAACATCCTTATCAAAAAGAATAAAACGGGAAATACATTAATTTTTTCCAAGTAAAAGCAAAATCTTTTTAACTTCTGCAACAAGATAAAATGATCCGGTTATTAAAAGCAAAGTACCTGTTTCAGAACTTTCCTGAAGTGCTTTTTTTATTGTTTTTTTATAATCAGGATCCAAAGTAAAATTTAATTCAGCTGTTTTAAATGCTTCTTCCGCACTTTTTAAATCTGCTTTTTTTATGTCGCCAGGTTTTGTAAGATAAATTTTCTCAAATTTATATTTGAAAAGTTTTGACATATCTTTAATATCTTTATCAGCAGCACATGCAAAAACAAGATTTGCTTTTTTATTGTCAAACAGTTTATTAAAAGTATCTAAAGTAAGATTTATACTGTTTAAGGTGTGTGCACCATCCATTATTAACGAAGGAATACCTTCAAAACCAGGTATATTTTTTACAATTTCAAAACGCCCCGGAAGTTTTGCTTTTGCAAGTCCACGTTCAATAATATCTTCACTGATATTTGGTAATAATTTTTTAGCTGATAATGCAGCCATTCCTGCATTTGTAGCCTGTGCAGACCCAAGAAAATTCATTTCAACATCAATTGGACGATTAAAAAATTCTCCTTCCAGATGAACTTTCATTTTTTTTGTTTTGGAATTAAAACTGTAATATGCATTTGTTATATAATCCGATAAATAATAAAATGGTGCATGTCTTGTAAAAGCTTTTTCACGAATTACAATTTTTGCACTTTCGTCTAATTGTGGAGAAACAATTACTGGTGTGCAATTTTTTATAATTCCAGCTTTTTCAGAAGCAATTTGTTCTATTGTGTTACCTAAAAACTCTGTATGTTCAAGTTCAATCGGAGTAATACAACATAATTTTGGCCTAATAACATTTGTTGAATCTAATCTTCCACCAAGGCCAACTTCATAAACCGACCAGTCAACGTGTGCTCTTCGGAAACATAAAAAGGCATAAAGGGTTACAAGTTCAAACCAGGTAATTGGTCGTTCGGCAGGTAAATATTCTGGAATAATAGCTTCAATATTTGGAACTAATTCTTTTATTGCAGATTCATATATTTTTTCATCAAAAAAAGTGTTTGCTTTACTAATTCGTTCACGAAAATCAATAATATGTGGTGATGAGTATAATCCAACATTAAAACCTGCCTCTTCCAGAATGCAGGAAATCATTTTTGCAACTGAACCTTTTCCTTTTGAACCGGCTACATGTATACAAGGTGCGCAATCCTGTGGGTTATCAAAGCGTTTACACAAGTAATCGATTGTATCTAACCAAAATATATCTTTTTTAGGATTGTGTTCAAAATTTAAATAATCGTTTAACCAATCCTGGAAAACTTCAATTGCATTCATTATTTAATTATAAATCTTTTATAAAATTCTGTCATCTAAATAATAATTTTATGTAAAAAGAATTATTATGTTTACTTTGCTAAAAACGTAATTTTCCATGCTTAAGTTAAAGTTTAATTAAATACAAGATTTTCTCTTACATGTTGAAAAAGAAATGTTTAGTTTGTAAAATGACAAAAATGTTTAAGAGGTATTATCATGAGTGGAGAAATTCAGTATACAGACATTAATAAGAGTTACGAAGCCGCATTAGAACGCAGTAAGAAAATTGAAGAAGATTTAGTAAAAAATCCTAAAAAATATAGAGTTTTAACAGGAGATCGTCCAACAGGTCTTCTTCATATTGGACATTACTTTGGTTCAATTCAAAACCGTGTTCGTTTGGCAAATATGGGCGTTCCTACAATGATTTTGATTGCCGACTATCAGGTTTTAACAGATCATGATGCTTTTGATAAAATTAGTCAGAATACTAAACAACTTGTAATTGATTATCTTGCTGCAGGAATTAATCCGGAAAAACAAGATGTAATTATTTATCCACACAGTTACGTTCCAGAATGTAATCAGTTGATGATACCTTTCCTAACACTTGTTTCAAATGCCGAATTAAGTCGTAACCCAACTGTAAAAGAAGAAATTGAAAGTGCAGGGCTAAAAAATGTAAATGCAGGAATGTATACTTATCCTGTACATCAGGCATGTGATATTCTTTTCTGTAAAGGAAATCTTGTTCCTGCTGGTAAAGACCAACTTCCACATCTTGAAATGGCACGTACAATTGCAAGCCGTTTTAATAAAAAATTCTGTACAGATATGAATAAAGAACCTGTATTTCCAGAACCACAAGCTTTACTTTCAAAAACTCCTTTAATTCTTGGACTTGATGGAAGTCAAAAAATGTCAAAATCTCGTGGAAATGCAATTATGCTTTCTGCAACTGAAGATGAAACTGCTCAGTTGATAAAAAAAGCTAAAACTGATCAGGACAGAAATATTACTTACGATCCTGTAAATCGTCCTGAAGTTGCAAACCTTTTAATGTTAATCAGCCTTTGTACTGGAGAAGCCCCGGATGTTATTGCCGCAAGAATTGGCGATGGCGGTGGAGGAATGCTTAAAAAGACTTTAACAGAAGCTATGAACGAAAAACTAAAACCTTTACGCGCTGAACGTGCAAAACTTGAAGCTGATCCAGCATATATACGACAGGTTTTACTTGATGGTGCAAAAAAAGCACGTGAAATTGGTATTAAAACCCTTGAAGAAGTTCGTGAAAGAATGAATATGGAAATTTAATTCTGGATTAAGAATTTATAAGAACAGTGAGTAATTTTTTTAAGAATTATTCACTGTTCTTTTTTATTTTTTAAATAAAGCTTTAGCAATTTCTAAAAGTTTATCTTTATCATTTAATTCAGGATCTTCAAGTACGCTTTCTAAAAGATTATTTAAAATTATTCCAAGTTCTTTTCCAGCTGGAATACCAATTTGAATTAAATCTTTTCCGTTAATTTTTAAATCTTTTAACGTCATTGCAGACTTTTTTTCAAGTTCATTTTGGATTCTGTCTTTTAATTCACATAAAAGTTTTACGCTTTCGCTGTAACGAACATCAATTTTTTCGTTCCACATTCCGTACATATCTGCTAAACGTAAATCAAATAAATCTTCTATGTTTTCTGGACAAATTCTTACAATAAAACGACGTACGGCTGCATCTGTCCAGGAAGTTTCATAATGAAACATATGTTGTTTTACTAAATGGCAAATGTTATTAATCTGTTCGTTTGAAAATTTTAATCGAGTTAATATTTTTCGTGAAATTTTTTCACTATAAATTTCATGATTATAAAATGTTATAGTTTGAATTTTAATTTTTGAACCATCAGTTTTGTTACCATCGAGTACCTCTTCATCAATAATTCTTTTAGCATCTGGTTTACCAATGTCGTGAAGTAAAGCAGCAATTCTAACATTTAGTTTATTTTGAGGAGCTCCATCGCACGCATAAAATAAATGGTCCATAACGTCAAATTTATGGAATGCGCGGTAATCTGATTGAACACAATTTCTACAAACTTCCATTTCAGGTATGAAAATTTTTAACAAACCTGTTTCTTCCATCAATTTTAAACCAACTGAAGGTCGAGGCGATAACATTATTTTTTCAAATTCATCACGGAACCGTTCAATTGAAATACTTTTAATTTTTTGCTGAATATCAGGTTTGAATATTTCTGAATATGTTAACTTTTCTATACTAAATTGAAGTTTGGCTGCAAATCTTAAGGCTCGTACAGGTCGTAAACCATCTTCCATAAAGCGTTCATGAGGATTACCTACCGTACGGATAATTTTTTTCATAATGTCTTTACGCCCGCCGTATGGGTCAATTACTTTACCATCAGCTAAACTTACAGCAATTGCATTCATTGTAAAGTCTCTGCGGCTTAAATCTTCTTCAATTGTGGCTGCGTAATTTACTTTATCCGGATGTCTACCGTCTGAATAACCAGATTCAGTTCTAAAAGTGGTTACTTCAATTTCTTGTTTTGCAAAATGAACGGTAACTGTACCATGTTCAATACCAGTTGGAACTACAAATTTGAATATTCGCATTACATCTTGAGGGGTTGCGTTAGTTGCAAGATCCCAATCTGAAGGATTTTTATTTAAGAAAATATCTCTTACAGCTCCACCAACAAGGTAAGCTTTAAATCCTGCATTTGTAAAAACTTCATTAATTTTTTTTAATTCCTGAGGAATTTGAACTTTTCTTTTAGTCTTAAAAATCATTTAAAATCCTTGTGACAAAAAACTTATAACACTTGAAATACTTATGCAACCTATCATAATAAGAATTGTTATAAGCATCAAAATAATTGTTATTATACTTTCGGATTTTTTCTTTACAGTGAATAATCTTATTGTTGATTCAATAATTACAGGAATTGTCAAAAATAATGTGATTATTGAAGTATAAGATAAAGTATTTAAAATAATCTGCTGACTTTTATCCTGAAAATCCTGATAATTTCCTACGGTATAAAGAATAATCATTAAAATGCAAAAAATACATAAAGTTAAAATGATTGTTTTAGTTAATTTTAAAACAAAAGTA
>JAZLFF010000013.1:0-35064 GCA_045615645.1 Treponema sp. | reverse complement strand
AGTTGTGCACATGCCTGTTTTACTCCAATTTCATCTGACAATTTTATTGCCTGTTCTTTAAATTCTTTACTGTACTTCATTGTCGTACCCTCATTTTATTTTCGGGTATTTTTCGACTGTACTTTTATGTTAACCGTTCAGTCCGTCCCTTTTTTCACATTTTTATGAAATTGGGGACGGACCTTCATTTCTATTTAGCATTTTTTTAACTATTAAATTTTCCTAATGACGAATTGAGATGAAAGCGATATAATGTAGGTAAATTTACTTATTTTTTTAGGAAGTTTTTTATGAACAGTTCAGTTTCAAGTTTCTTAGCTCGTCACAATTTTGTAAATCATGTTGATATTTTAAGCACAGCGCAAGCTATTCGTGATGATATGATTAAAGGTTTAAAAAAAGAAAAAGCTAATCAAGATATGATTCAGACTTTCTGTAATCCACCTGAAAAATCAGCTACTGGAAAATCTGTTATTGTAATTGATGCTGGTGGAACTAATTTCCGCTCATGTCTTGTAACTTTTGATCAGAATGGTGAACCTGTTATTTCTGAAATGGAAAAAACTCGAATGCCTGGTGTTGAAAAAGAATTAAATCGTCATGAATTTTTTGAACAGATTGCTTCTAATTTGGAACATTTAAAAAATAAAGCGGACAGAATTGGTTTTTGTTTTTCATATCCAATGGAAATTCAGAAAAATGGTGATGGAATCCTTTTAGGTTTTTCAAAAGAAGTAAAAGCTCCTGAAGTAGTTGGTTGCAAAGTAGGTGAAGAATTGAAAAATGCGCTTGCATCCCACGGATGGAATACAATTAAACGAATTACCTTGTGTAATGATACAGTTGCTGCTTTACTTGCTGGTGCGGCATGCGCTGGTCCTGGAGATAAATATTCTTCTTATATTGGATTTATTCTTGGAACTGGAATGAATGCTGCCTATTTACAGCCAAAATGTGATTGTTGTAATGTTGATAAACAAATTATTGTTTGCGAAAGCGGTAAGTTTTTAAGTGTAAATCGCTCAGATTTTGATATTGATTTTGACAAAACTACGGTAAAACCTGGAACTTTCTTCCTTGAAAAACTTTGTTCAGGTGCTTATCTTGGTCCTGTAAGTTGGTTTGCACTTCAAGCAGCAGCAAAAGACGGATTGTTTACTGAAAAAACTTCGGCTGAAATTCAAAAATTAGAAACTTTATCTTTAATTGAAATAGATAAATTCCTTCATGGACCATATAATCCGGATTGTTTACTTGGAAAAATTGCAGCGTATACTGCAACAACAGAAGATTGCGATAAAATTTTCCAGATTCTTGATGCAATTGTAGAACGTTCAGCACGTTATGCAGCTGCTATTTTAATTGCCTGTGCTATTCAAACTGGAGAAGGTAAAAATGCTGCACAACCAATTTGTATTTTATGTGATGGTACTACTTTCCACAAAACTTTTATGACAAAAGAACGAGTAAATGGTTATCTTAATCAGATTTTAACAGAACAGCTTGGAATAAACTGGAGAATTGTTTCCTGCGATAATGATATTACTCTTGGTGCTGCAATTTCTGGTTTGATAGATTAACAATAGTATGATATACTATAGTATCTAATGGGGAAATTAGGTGGGGAAAAATGTCGTTTAAAAAATCATTAGGAAAATCGTTTGTTCTCTTAATTGTAATCCTTATTTTAATTGTAGGTGGATTACTTTGGTTTGATTATCTTGGTGTAGTCCATGTAAAATCACTTTTTGCACCAGCATACAAAATGCTTGGAAAAGCACCTCAAACTTCAATTACCGCAACCCAGTCAAAACCTCTTGTAGCAAATCTTGATGAAGACAGACTAAATAAACAGCGTGAAGCATTAGATATATTTAAAGAAGAACTCGATAAACGTGAAGCAGACATTGAAGTTGTAGAAAAGCAAAATGAAAAAATTGCTGTTGAACTTGCAGAACGCGAAAAAAATCAGGAAGAAAGAGAAAAAACATTTAACTCGACTGTAAAAAAATACGATGATAAGAATATAAACGTTGAACAGATTGCTAATAATCTGAATGGTATGACACCGCAAGCTGCAGTGGATATTCTTATCGCAATGGATGACCAATTAGTTATTGATGTCCTTCGCAAGGTAGAAGAAATTGCAAAAGCTACCGGTTCTTCATCTATGGGATCTTATTGGTTGTCGTTAATGCCATCGGATAGGGCTGCAGAAATACAGCGTAAGATGGTAAGCAAACCTGAGAACTTAGACTAATCCTTTCAGTCGGCAATCCTTCAACTAGTTTAATTGTGAGAAGGAGTGCCGATGTCATTTCAGGCAGTAACAGATATTCTTGTAAGTCCTCAAATTGCCGAATTACAGGTATCTAATGCAGTAAAAGAATCTCAAACTGAAACTTCTTCAATTTCATTCTCTGAATTAATTTCTTCATATAGAAATGAGGAAAAATCTGAAAAGATTGAAACTTCAAATCCAGAAACAAAACCAGAAGAAAAAAAGTCAGAAATTAAAAATGAAAATCCCGATGAATCTAAAGAAATTGAAGATTCAAAAGAAGTAAAAAGCGAAGAGAAGAC
Organism: Treponema sp.; assembly: GCA_045615645.1. GTDB lineage: Bacteria > Spirochaetota > Spirochaetia > Treponematales > Treponemataceae > Treponema_D. Next base: position 32,481 of record JAZLFF010000013.1, on the reverse strand, counting down.
AGGTACAACTGAAGAATCTCCAAAAAAAGTTGCAGAAAATACAACAGAAGCTAAAGAAGAAAAACAAAATGGTTTGAAAACCGAAAAAAATCAAACCACAAAAAAAGAAAATCCGAAAAATGTAAAAGAACAAAAGCTGAGCGACAAGGATTTTGCCCGTTTGAATGAAATTGAAAATTCTTCAAATGAAACTCTTCCTAACATTGAAGCTTTGAAAACTGCAGCAAAAGAAAATGTTTCTGAAAAAGAAAAATCAAAAAGCGAAAATAACGAAAATGTTATTGATTTACAGAAACAAACATTTACTACAGAAAATCAAAACCTTGTAGTACAAAATCCGAAGGAAGATTCTGAAGTTGATTTCAGTTTTAATCCACAAAAGGCTAAGGAAAAATCAGTTACAAAACTCGACAAAGATGGAAAAATTACTGTTGAAGATTTACGTACCGATAAAAACCTTGAACAGCCTGCCACAAAGAAAACTGAATTAAAAGTTACAGAAGTTAAACAGACAAGTGAAAACTCTGCGACTATAACAATGGATTTGAATCAGACAAATGCAGACGTTCTTTCAACAAACAGTCAGACAGCCGCAAGTCAGGGTTCAAACTTTCAACAAATGCTCAATAATCAAATTCAGGCTAATGCACCAGAATTTGTAAAAGCAGGAACACTTGTTCTTAAAGATAATGATCAGGGAACTATTAATTTAGTCCTTCATCCGGATGATCTTGGAAATGTAAAAATTCACTTGAGTTTGGATGGAAAAACTGTAACAGGTCACATTACTGTAGCAACTAAAGAAGCATTACAGGTTTTCAAAGATAATTCAGAAACTTTAAGAGAAGCTTTTATAAAGAGCGGATTTGAATCTGCCAACTTTGATGTTGCCTACGGAAATAATGGTTCTGGTAGTCAGAATATGAATTTTGGACAACAGCAGGATGGTACATTTGTTTTAGGACAGCAAGTTTACGGTAATACTGGAAAAGTTGCTGATTCTTTAGATTCGATGCTGGATGATTTTATTGGGAATGAAGAAAAATTTAATAATTTTTCAATAAACATCGTTGCATAAATCGACGATATAAAGGTTATGCGCTCTATTCGGGTTGCATATATATTAAAAGTGTAAAGGAGAAATGATGGAACTACTTAACACAGCAATGAGTGCTGCCGATAAATCGGTGGTAGATAATGCAGTTGATGCATTCAATAAGGCTAACGTTCAAAACGGACGAAAGACTTCACAGGAACTTGGAAAGGATGATTTTCTTAAATTGTTAATTGCTCAACTTTCTAACCAGGATCCTACAAGTCCAATGGAAAATACTGAATTTATTGCTCAAATGGCACAGTTTTCTTCATTGGAACAGATGACAAACATGAGTTCGTCATTCGAAAAAATGGCTAATTTTATTAATTCGTCAGAAGCTACATCGACTTTGGGGAAGGTTGTTGAACTTAATATTGGCGATACTACCACTACAGGAATTGTAGAGGGTGCTACAAGAGGTGCAAATCCTCAAGTGCTTGTAAATGGTATGTACTACAGTATGGATAAAATAGCAGCAATTTATGCTAATTAAGAGATGTAAACAAATTTATAAGGAGACTAATGCTTTATGATGAGATCACTTTACTCTGGAGTTTCAGGACTTCAGAATCATCAGACAAGAATGGATGTAATTGGTAACAACGTATCGAACGTTAATACAGTAGGTTTTAAACGTGCTCGTGTTAACTTTCAGGATATGATTAGCCAGCAGATGAGCGGTGCAGCTAAACCAACAGATGAACTTGGTGGTGTAAACCCTAAGGAAGTTGGACTTGGTATGACCGTTGCTGCTATAGATAATGTATTTAATCAGGGTAACTTACAGTCTACAGGAATTTCTACAGACCTTGCAATTCAAGGAAATGGTTTTTTTGTAATGAAGAGTGGAGAAGAATCCTTCTATACACGTAATGGTGCTTTCAGTCTTGATATGGACGGAACACTTGTAAATCCTGCAAACGGTATGCGTGTTCAGGGATGGATGGCTCAGGATGTTAATGGTGAAATGATTGTTTCAACAGCCGCTACACCAACAGATCTTACAATTCCAGTAGGTTCAAAAGATCCTGCAAAAGAAACTACAAACGTTAAATTTGCATGTAACTTAAATAAAAATACACCAGAAATTGCTGAAGGTGCTAACGAAAACGATGTTCAGAAGGGAACTTGGGGAACTGAACAGAAAATTTACGATAGCTTCGGTAATGAACATATGCTTTCAGTTTCATTTAGACGTGTAGTAGGGAATCCAAACCAGTGGGAAGCTACCGTAAATATTGATCCTGATAATGCTGATTTTACACAGACTCGTGTTGGACTTGGTACTACAGACGGTGTTGAAAATACATTTATTGTAACTTTCGATAATATGGGTGCTTTACAGTCAGTTACAGATTCTGCTGGAAATGTAACAAATCCTGAAGGTGAAATCCTTCTTCAGACATCTTTCACTGTACCAGACGCAAATCCTGATGCAGATGGAAATCCTTACCGTCAGACATTGAATATCAATCTTGGAACAATTGGTTCTTTTAAAGATACAATTACTCAGTCTGCTTCAAAATCAACAACAAAAGCTTTTTATCAGGATGGATATACACTTGGATATCTTGACAACTTCAAAATTGATTCAAGTGGAACAATTACAGGTGTTTATTCAAATGGTACAAACCGTACAATTGGTATGATTGCAATGGCAACTTTTGCAAATGATCGTGGTTTGGAAAAGGCCGGAGATAATACTTATGTAGAATCTAACAACTCTGGTATGGCTCGTATTGGAGAATCTGGAGTTGCTGGTAAAGGTACTTTGATGGCTGGTGCTTTGGAAATGTCAAACGTTGATTTGTCAGAACAGATGACAGATATGATTGTAACACAGCGTGGTTTCCAGGCAAACTCAAAAACTATTACAACAGCAGATACATTACTTGAAACTGTTTTAAGTCTTAAACGCTAATAATTAAATATTAGAAAATATTTAAGCCCGCTAGAGTAATCCATCAACTCTGGCGGGCTTTTTTTATTATTAATTATTCATTATCAATTATTCTTTATGGAAAGGTTTTAGAACTTCTGCAATTTTTTCTTTACGGAACAAAGTTGCATATTGATAAGCACTCATGCCCATCATATCTTTAACATCCGGATCAGCTCCATTTTCAGCAAGAAGTTTAACAAGATTTAATCGGTCGGCTCCAACAGCCAGAATAAGATTGTTTTGACCTTCTTTATTTATAGTGTTGAGTTCGGCACCACGTTTAATAAGCATTTGTGTAATTTTTTCATTTCCACGCCAAACTGCATCCATTACAGCAGTGTATCCACGGTCATTGGAACTTGCGTTCAAGTCTGCACCAAGCTCAAGAAGCATTTCTACAAACTCAAAGTTATCGTTTCTACAGGCAATGTTTAACATTGGAACGCCCATATCATCCCGGGAATTTACACTCATACCGGCTTCAAGAAATTCATTAAAAATTTCAATTTTATTTTTTGCAATATAAGTTGCAAAACAGTCGGAAGTAAAAGGAATGCCTCGGTCTAAAAGTTTTTTCTTTGCAAGTCTTTGTTTTGAATCTAATGCAATTGCCTTGTATTTTTTTGAAATATAATTATAAATTGAATCAAAAGTTTCAAAGTATTTTATTCCGTCTTTATTAAAAATAGTATTATTAGAAATACTACCAAAATTAGTAAAAACAGGAATTTTATATGCAGCAAAGAAACCTGAAATTTGTAAAATATTTCCAATATCTAAACAGTCTTCTTTATTACTGTAAATAATGCATGCAGCAAAATCGAGGAAATTTTTTTTCTGTTTTTTTAGTTCATCGTTGTTAAAAGAACAACAAATTAGCTTGTTACTTTTTTCTGCAGTTTTTAGAGTGTTTTCCAAAATAGCAGAATACTCGTTATTGTCTGTAATTAAAAACCATCTCATGAAATAAATTATAAATCTATACTCTTATAACTTCAAGAAATAAATTAAAAAAAATACAAAATAAAACACTAACTGTATTGACTAAAAATGTCGTTTTCTATAATATATACAACATCAACGCCGCAGTAGCTCAGTTGGTAGAGCGCCGGACTGAAAATCCGTATGTCGTTGGTTCGATTCCAACCTGTGGCACGAAAGAACTTCCATTTGGAGGTTCTTTTTTTTTTTGCCTTTTTAGTTTATATTATTCTCAAAATGTGTTAAAATGACCCATCATGAAATTACATAATGACACAATTGTTTTTACCGGTGGAGGCACTGCCGGTCATATATATCCTGGTCTTGCCGTAGCCGATGAATTAAAAACTTTGGCAATGGCAGACAATAATCAACTAAAAATTTATTGGATTGGCTGTTCAAAAGGAATGGACAAAAATATTGTAGAAAAAGCTTTAGGAACAAATGGTGAACCAACCGCTGATAAATTTTTTGGAATTCCTTCTGGTAAACTTAGAAGATATTTTTCTATGCAGAATTTTACTGATTTATTTCGAATAATTGGTGGTTATTTTTCTGCTAAACATATTCTACGAAAATTAAAGCCCGCTGTTTTATTTTCAAAAGGTGGATTTGTAAGCGTACCTCCTTGTCTTGCAGCCAAACATCTTGGTATTCCTGTATACACACACGAATGTGATTTTACTTTAGGACTTGCAAATAGATTAAATTTTAAATCTGCTACAAATATGTTTGTTTCATATAAGGAAACCAAAGATAAATTGTCTAAAGCAGATCAAGAACGAGTTATTGTTACAGGAAATCCAGTAAGACCAGTTTTTTATAATACAAACACTCAAAAAGGAATGGAATTTATTTGGTCAAATGGAGAGATAAAATCAGCTGAAAAACCAATTTTACTTGTTCTTGGCGGAAGTTCCGGTGCTAAACAGATAAATCAGCTTGTTCAGAATAATCTGGAGTTTTTATGTAAACACTACAATGTTGTACACCAGACGGGGTTAATCAATAATGATTCAAATTGTGAACAAACATTAAAAGAAAAATATGGCGATTCGTACCGTCCGTTTAATTTTATTTATAAAGAAATGCCCGATGTTCTTTCGGCCGCGGATGTTATTTTAAGTAGGGCAGGAGCTAATTCAATTTGGGAAGCAGCCGTTTTATACAAACCTATGGTTCTTATTCCTTTATGTGGAAACGGTACTCGCGGAGATCAGGTTGATAATGCAAAATTTTTTAAGGAAAAAGGTGCTGCACAAGTGTTAATTGGTGAAGAAGCGACTGATGATAATCTTCAAAAAGCACTAACGATTATGCTAAATGCAGATGAACGAAAAAAGTATTCGGATGCATTAAAAGTTTTAGTTGGTGAAGAAAAGCCTGCTAAAAAAATAGCGCAAATTATTTATGAAAAAGTACGTTGTAGGGAGCACAAGTAGTATGAGTTTTACAGTTTTGGATTACATTTTTGGAATTATTATTTTGATTTTTGCACTTTCGGCATTAATTAAAGGCTTTGTAAACGAATTATTTGGAAAAGCTGCTTTTGTTCTTGGCATTTTGGGTGCAGTTCTTTTTTACAGTGATATTTCTGTATTATTTGAAAATAAAATTGCCAGTTCTGTTTTACGAAATATAATTGCATTTATACTTTTGTTTATTGTAATTTTTCTTATTTTGAAATTAATAGGTATGCTCATTTCTAAACTTTTTGAAGTAAGTATATTGAAAAGCCTTGATAGAATTTTGGGATTCTTTTTTGGAGTTATTGAGGGAAGTGCAATTGTTGGCTTTGTTATTTTTATTTTGACAATTCAACCATTTTTTGATGCTTCTGTTATACTTAATGATAGTTGTATTTTTGGTATTTTTAATAAAATTATTTCTTCTCCAGAATTTAAGGAAGTAACGACAAATGTATGAAAATCTTGTGAATCAGGATGTAAGCAAAACTCTTAAATCTGATATTAAAAATAATTTATTGCCTGGTGCGCTTTTATTTTCTGGGAGTGAAGCTTCTGGAAAATTAACTATGGCTTTGGAAACTGCCAGAGTTTTATCTTGCCATTCTCAAAAACAAGGGGACTGGTTATGTAAATGTCCGTCTTGTTTGCAGCATAAATCATTAATCTGTAATAATTTAATGTTACTAGGACCGCGAGACTGTTTTTTAGAAATACAGTCAGCTCGTGCAGCTTTTGAAAAAGCTTATATACAAAATGAAACTTACATAGAAGCAGCCCGTTATTTTTTTATTAGAAGTATTAGAAAACTCACCTTACGTTTTAATGAAATTTTATGGGATGGAGATACAAATCTTAGTAAAATTGGTTCTTTACTTGAAGAAATAAATGATAATTTGGAATTTATAGATTTTCCAAAACAATTACCAGGTGAAACTGAGCTTAAAAAAATCTGTGATGATTTAGTTTCAAAATGTTCTAAACTTGAAAGTGATTATCTGTATGATTCAATTCCAATAAGTCAAATAAGAAATATGGAACAATGGGCACATATTAAAAGTGAAGAAGGTAAAAAAACTGTAATTATTGAAAATGCAGATAGAATGCTTCCTGGTGTAAGAAATGCTTTGTTAAAAATTCTAGAAGAGCCACCAGCTGACTGCGTATTTATTTTATTAACTTCAAAACGAAATGCAATAATGCAAACAATCCTTTCTAGAGTAAGAACTTATAATTTTAAAGAAAGAACAGTAGAGCAACAACAAGAAGTAATCAAAAGGGTATTTCACAATAATTACTATAATGGAACAATAAATGATTTTTTACTTACATTTTTGCCAGTTCCTCCAACAGAAATAAAAGCACAAGCGGATGAATTCTATTCTGCAATTTGTAAGAAATCCATTCCAGACATTTCAAATCTTGTAAAAAAATGCGATAACTTTAATCCTCGAGTTGAATTACGATTATTTTTACGTTTTCTTGCAGATAAACAACGAAAAATGCTTTATTCTCCTGAAGGTGCAGAAATTAGTTCAAAATGTATGAGTTTATTCAGAGACTGCTGGGAAAATGTTACAATGTACAATCAAACTCCTACCGCAGCTTTAGAAATCTTATTAAGAGATTTATCCTCAATAAACGTACAAAATGGAGGAGCCTTTGCGCGGTTATGTTAAAAGGGTTTCGCAAAAAGCTTCGAAACTTTCAAAAGAACAATTATTAACTTTACTAGATGATATGGTTGATGAAAACGAGAATTTATATTCAATTCTTGAATCATTATCTACAGGATTAGTAATTGTAAATGAAGAATTTATTGTTAAACAAAATAACAAATCTGCAGAAAGTTTATTACCTTTAAGTATTTATTTTGATGACCCAAAAGCCGGAAATCTGCCTTTATGGGAAATTATTGATGATGAAGAAATTGCAAATTATTTAAAGAATGCATATGAAAAAGAAATAACTAACTCTACAGAAGATTTTACAACAATGACAAGCGGGGGGTCAGTTCGTTTTATTTCTATAAATATTACACCACTGGTATACCAAAATCAGCAAAATGGACGTGTTATTGTAATTCGCGATATTACTGAAAGAAAAAATCAGGATGTAATGCAGCACAGAATGGAAAATATGGCGAATCTTACAAATCTTGCTGCGGGAATGGCACATGAAATTAAAAATCCGCTTGGTGCAATTTCAATTCATATTCAACTTATTCAAAAGGCATTGAACAAAGCTAGAGAAAATCAAAATATTTTACCACCTAAAAAGTTTGTTGAAGACCATATAGATGTTGTAAACGAAGAAGTTGATCATCTAAATAAATTAATAATGGATTTTTTACTTGCTGTAAGGCCGGTAAATGCAACACTGGAATTAAAAGATCCTGCCAAACTTATAAAAAACATTGTAGAGTTTATAAAACCTGAATTCAACGATAATAAAATTGATGTTATTTTTGAAAAATCGGAAAAAAGTGCAAGAATTATGCTTGATGAAAAACTTTTGCGTGAAATAATTATGAATCTTTCGCAAAATTCGCTTGCCGCTATAAAAACTCGTAAAGAAATGGAAGAAACAAATCAGCAGAATTACAATGGATTTTTAAAAATTGTTTGTGCAATAAAAGAAAATAAATACGTTTTAATGGTTCAGGATAACGGATGTGGAATGACTAACGAAACGGCAGCAAAAATTTTTGAACCTTATTTTACAACTAAAGCAACTGGTACTGGTCTTGGAATGACAATGGTATATAAAATTGTAAAAGAATTTTCTGGTGAAATTCTTGTAGATTCTGCAGAAGGGGAAGGAACTATGTTCAAAATGATATTCCCGATTCCTCAGAAAGATAAAAAACTTATTACTCAGGCAGGCGAATAGATGTTTACAATTTTAACAATTGATGACGAAGTAAATATTCGAAACGGATTAACCGATAATTTTGAACTTGAAGGGTATAATGTTGCACAGGCTGCTAACGGTAAAGACGGTCTTGCTTTAATTGCTAAGGGCGGAATTGATCTTGTAATTACAGATTTAAGAATGGATGGAATGGGTGGTGAAGAAGTTGTTCGTCATGTAACAACTGAATATCCTGGAATTCCAATTATAGTTTTAACTGGGCACGGAAGTATTTCTGAAGCAGCATCTGCAATAAAAGCTGGAGCTTTTGATTTTTTAACCAAACCGTTAGATTTGGATCATTTAAATCACATTGTAAAAAATGCACTGAAAGGTCGTGAACAACAGCAGAAGATAAATGAGCTTCAGGAAAAATTAAAACTGTCACAAGCTTCTGATGAAATGGTAGGAAAAAGTCAGGAACTTTTGAATGTAAAAAAATTAATTGATAAAGTTGCAGGTTCAAAGGCAAGTGTTTTAATTACCGGCGAAAGTGGTGTTGGAAAAGAACTGGTTGCAAAGTCAATTCATAATAAATCTCCGAGAGCGGGTGCAAAGCTTGTTACTGTAAACTGTTCTGCTTTATCGGATTCTTTACTTGAAAGTGAATTATTTGGTTATGTAAAAGGCGCCTTTACCGGAGCAGAAAATGACAGAGCCGGACGTTTTGAAATTGCTAACGGTGGTACAATTTTTCTTGACGAAATAGGTGAAATAAGTCTTGCAACTCAGGTAAAACTTTTACGGGTTTTGCAGGAGAAAAAAATTCAGCGTGTTGGTAGTGCAGAAGATATTGATGTTGATGTAAGAATAGTTGCTGCTACCAACAGAAATCTGGAAGAAGAAGTTAAGCTTGGAAAATTTCGTGAAGATCTTTTTTACAGACTTAATGTAGTACGAATTAATATGCCGAGTCTACGAGAACGAAAAGATGATATTCCGTTATTAATGCATTCATTTCTCCGAGAATTTAATATTGAAAATCAAAAAAATATTTTAGGCTTTGACAAGCGTTCCAAAGCAGCCATGGTCGGTTATAATTGGCCTGGTAATATTCGCGAACTTCGTAACTGTGTTGAAAGTGCAGTTGTAATGTGTAATGGTAATGAAATCACTGTTGATGATTTGCCTCAATCTGTTCGGGCAAAATCTGAAGAAAAATCTATTACAATTCCATTAGGCATATCACTTGAGGAAGCTGAAATGATTATAATTCAGGAAAACCTTGCCGCTTGTAATGGAAACAAAAGTAAATGTGCAGAGGTTTTAGGAATTGGAAGAAAAACTTTGCATAGGAAACTTGGAGAAGAGGAAGAGAGTTGATAATTGAGAATTGAGGATTGTGAAACGTCATTACGAGGAATAAAATGACGAAGCAATCTATATAATAATAAACTTGTTAATTAATAGTAAAATTTTAATGTCTAAAATATTAGACAGTGTAATATAATGTAGACAGTCGATATAAAGTATCGTGCTGTCTTATTTTTTATACACGGATTTTAGTAGTTCGTAGGCGTTTTGAAGCTGCTGAATTGATTGTGCTGTATTATTTTGTGCACTGTTAGAATCTTGTGTAGTGGTTTTTGTGTCCGGATGTAAATCTTTTACCAGTTTGTGATATTGTTTTTTAATTACATTCCAAGTTGTAGGGTACGCTATATGTAGTGTGTTTAATGCCTGTTGAATTTCTGGGGAAATATACATATTTTGTGTATATTTATGCATTTTTATTACTTCAGCAGTTGGTTTTTGAGACTTTTGTGTAAAAATGTTTATTTTTTTCTTTGTGATTTGAGACTTTTTTTCTTTATCCTCTTGTAAATTTTGATTTTCTGTTTCAGTTTTTCGGCTTAAATCTTGATTTTCATTACTATCATCACTTTTTTTCTGTGGAATTTCTCCTTTTTCAAGTGCATCATTGAGTAAATCACCAAGTTTTGAATACATATCACCCATATTTTCCCCTAAAAAAAGTCTCTCACAGAGCTTTGGAGCTTAAGAGAGAATAAAAAAAGCGTTGTTATTAAGACTTTATAATCTTTAACAACAACGCTTCCCCCCTAATTTTCATCTGGAAAACTAAAAACTAATTCTCAATTCTCCATTATCAATTATCCATTTTCTAAATTTCAGTTCCAGAAGCAATAACTGCACCTTTACGAATAACGATAATGCCATCAGCACTATAGAATGAACCGTGGTCACCGTCTTCGTATTTTTTACCTGAAATACCGATTTTACAGTTATCACCAATGCGGGCATTTTTATCAATAATTGTGTTTGCAATTTTACAATTTTGACCAATACCTGTTACTGGTGTATTTTTAGCTTTGTAATTTTCTTTTTCAGATTCTGAATCATAATAGTCAGCACCCATCATAATTACACCATTAAGCTCAGTACCTTCTTTAATAATTGAACGCACACCAATTACAGATTTATTAATTTTTGCATCTGTAATAATACATCCTTCTGAAGTTAAAGAAGCATTTATATCAGCTTTGTTAATTTTTGAAGGTGGAAGATTACGCATATGTGTGTAAATTGGAGATGATTGACCATAGAAATCAAATGTTGGATTTGGTTCTGTTAGTGCAATGTTTGCATCGTAGAAACTCTTGATTGTACCAATATCTTCCCAGTAACCGTCAAAAATGTAAGAATTAATCTTCTTTTTACCAATAGCTAAAGGAATAATTTCTTTACCAAAGTCTGTGTATTTTTCATTTTCACCAAGAAGAACTTCTTCCATTGTGTTTGCATTGAAAATATAAATACCCATAGAAGCAAGATATTCTTTTTCTGGAGGTAAAGATCCGCGAGCTTCTGCTGGAATTTTCCAGTCATCAATATTCATTGTTGGCTTTGGTTTTTCCATAAATTCTTTAATACGGTTTTCGTTATCAATTTTCATAATACCAAAACCTGAAGCATCGTGGCGGTTTACGGCTGTTGTAGCGATTGTAACGTCTGCACCTGAACGGATATGTTCGTCCATAAATGCACGTAAATCCATTTTGTAAAGTTGATCACCAGACAAAATGATGTAATGTGTTGGTTTTTGTGTCTTAAAGTGAATGAAGTTTTTTCGAACAGAGTCTGCAGTTCCTTCATACCATCCAGAATGTTCCAATGTCTGTTCTGCTGCAAGAATTTCAACGAATCCGCCAGAGAATCGGTCAAAGTTGTAGGAATTTGTGATGTGTAAGTGAAGTGAAGCTGAGTTAAACTGTGTTAAAAGATAAATTTTTTTATATCCAGAGTTGATACAATTTGAAAGTGGAATATCAACGATTCTGTATTTACCACCAAATGAAACTGCAGGTTTTGCACGTTCCTTTGTAAGAGGGTAAAGACGTGTTCCTTTTCCTCCACCTAAAATTAATGCCAATACTCTTGGTTCTTCGTTTGCCATTTGTTACTCCTTAAACTCCGCGTTAGCGGTCGTGCATGGATGCACGAGATAGCAGTTTTGCCACCAGCAAAATCTGCCATGACAAAAAATACATGGATGTATTTTTTGTCATATCTCCTTATTTTTTATATAATTATTATAAGTCCGAACATTGTATTTTGCAAACTTAATTATCTCTCACAGAGCTTTGGAGTACACAGAGATAAAAATGAAAAAAAACTCATAAATATCCGTGCCCCATCTGTGGCTAAAAAAAAAACTCTCAAAAGCTCCTAAGCTCTGTGAGAAATTCTTCTAAAGTATTTTTTTTCCCCTCCGAAGATTAAATTAGATGTAAACAAATTTTTGGAGGAGAATAGTACATGATTCGTGGCTGGTATACTGGTGCTTCAGGAATGAATGCCCAGCAGAACAGACTTGATGCAATATCAAATAACCTTGCAAACGTAGATACTGCCGGTTATAAACGCGATATTACAGTAAGCAAGTCTTTCCCGGAACTGCTTATCCGCCGCACAAATGCTGATGGTGTTTATCATACATCAGTTGGAAGTGCAGATGCAGCTCCAGTTATTGGAAAATTGGGTCTTGGTGTAGAAACAAACGAAAACTACACAGATTTTACTCAGGGCTCATTTAAAATCACAAACACAAATACAGATGCTGCACTCAGTGGAAAAGGTTTTTACTGCGTAGAAACACCACAGGGAGAGCGCTACACTCGCAACGGAAACTTTTTAGTTGGAAAAGAGGGGATTCTTGAAACTAAAGATGGTTATCCTGTTCTTGGCGAAAACGGCTATATTTACGTTGAAGATGATAAATTCACAGTAAATGAAGACGGTGTTATTACACTTTCCGCAGATGGAACAGAAATTGACCGTTTTAAAGTTGTTCGTTTTGATAATGAAAGATATTTGAAGAAGATGGGCGAAAGCATGTATTCTTCAAACGATATATCTGGACCTGCTCATATTGCAGAAGGTTCAGAAAGACCAAAATTTTTACAGGGCTATTCAGAAACTAGCAATGTAAACGTAGTAAACGAAATGGTTCAGATGATTGAAGTAAACCGTGCTTACGAAGCAAATCAGAAAACTATCACATCTGAAGATTCAATGATGAGTACACTCTGGCAGAAAGTTGCCGTTTTACAGTAGGTGTAGGGAGATAATAAATGGTTAGATCACTTTGGACAGCAGCAACTGGAATGAACGGTCAGCAGTCAAATATTGATGCAATTTCTAACAACCTTTCAAACGTAAATACTACTGGTTACAAACAGCAGCGTGTAGAATTTGAAGATTTAGTTTACCAGAATGTAAAATTGGCAGGAACTCCTGCTACAGAAGATACAGTTACTCCTGTTGGAATTCAGCAGGGTACTGGTGTAAAAATTGGTGCAACACAGAGAATTATGAATCAGGGTTCTTTGCAGAATACTGGTGTAGATACTGATGTTGCAATTGTAGGTGAAGGTTTCTTCCGCGTTCAAAAATATGATGGAAGTTATGCATATACTCGTGACGGTTCGTTCAAAATCGATTCAAATGGTCAGCTTGTTACAAGCGGCGGTCTTCGTGTAATGCCGGAAATTATTCTTCCAGAAGGATACGATGTTTCTACATTAAATGTTACACAGTCAGGTTTGGTTAGTGTAAAAGTAAATGGTGGAAACGATCCTATTGAAGTTGGTCAGATTGAACTTTATCGTTTTCCAAATGCAGTAGGTTTGCAGGCAGAAGGCGACAATTTGTTTAAGGTAACTGCAGCTTCTGGTGAAGCAATTGCCGGCCGTCCAGGTTACGAAGGCTTTGGTGATACTCGCCACAAGTTCCTGGAAATGAGTAACGTTTCTGTTGTAAACGAAATGGTTCAGATGATTGTTGCTCAGCGTGCATACGAGTTCAATTCGAAAGCTATTCAGACTTCGGATAATATGCTTAGCACTGCAGTAAATCTTAAAAGATAATTAAGAAATAAGAATTAAGAATTAAGTTGATGTAATGAATAATTCTTAATTCTTAATTAAAAAAAAAGGTGGAAGGATTTTTAATATGAATATTGGATTGGTGGGAAATACATACAGTGGAATTACAAACGGAAATGGTGCATTACAGTCGGCTAGAAATAATGCTGACAATGCTAAGTTTTCGGAGCTTTTAGATAGACTCCAGAAACAGGACGATGGAAGGGGAACTGTCGCTTCTGATCAGATTGTACAAAGCGGTCGCTTGAATGGAGACTATACAACTGGATTTAGCGGTACATTTACATCTTCTCTAGATAAAGCTGCTCGTCCTACAGGAGCTGCTGCTAATCAGGCAAATCCACATGTTCAACCAAAAACAATAGACAGAACCTCAGAACTTTACGAAAAATCAATGGAATTAGAAAGTTATTTTGTAAAACAAATGCTTTCAGAAATGCGAAAAACAATAATGAAAAGTCAGGAATCTGATTTTGCTCAGCAGACATATGAAGATATGCTTTACGACGAATATGCAACAGCAATGACAAAAAATGCAGGCTTTGGCTTGGCAGATCAGATTTATTTAAGTTTGGTATAACTAGGATCTCCTCCTATTTATATATGTTTACATCCAATCACCGGGGTACGTTGTACTCCGGTGATTTTTTTTCGGGAAAAAATCCCGAGAAAAACGGGAAAAATATAATTGAAAATAAAACTAAATTCATATAAAATTCAATAAAAACATTTTATAATAAAATTAAAAATAAGGTATGTTAAAAGTGTTTTCTAACAAGAAAAAATGTATTTTTTTAGTATTACAATTTTTATTTTCACTTATTTATGCTGTAAATTTTTATTTTGAACCAGTAATAAAAAATCCTACAACGGCGAATAACTTATGTTGGAATGAAGATGACTCTTTATTTGCATATTGCGAAAATATTTACATTATTATCCGAAATTCTAAAACTTACGAAGTAGTATCAACAATACAGCAAAAAGATGTGGAAAATATTTGTTTTGCAAAAGAAGGAAAAGAAGACATATTAATTACTTTCCTAAAAAACGGACAATTTTCTATATGGCGATTAAATAAACAAAGTAAAGTTCAAATTGAATCTGTGCCGTATTACAATGTAGACTGCAAAAATGATAAAGAAATTACCGCCACAGCAATCAGTACCAATTCCGATTATCTTGCCGTAGCATACGATGATAATACAATTAAAATCTTCTACAAGCTTCGTCTTATAAATCAAACAATAACCTTCGAACTTGGAAAAGTAGAATCAGCTGTAAAATATCTTTCCTTCAGCAAAGACAATAAATTACTCTTATCAGGCTTAAAAAATGGAAGAGTTCTTTTATGGAATTGTACTTCAAATAAACTTATAACTTTTATTAATGACAGTTATACAAGAACTGCTGCATCCGGTGTTATTTCAAATGAAGAATATTTTGCCGTCCCTTCCGATAGTAATGCTATTTCCATATATGATACTGAAGCAAATTTAACCGATTTAGTTTTCCTAGATTCATCAATTACAGCAATAAAGTATTTACCTTATAAACAACAGTATGCAGTTTTGACCGATAATAATAAAATTCACATTATCAGTTCAAAAAAGAATAATTACTATGAAAGTGGTTACATTTTTCCTGTAAATATAAACAGCATTTGTGATTTTGAATTTAATTCCACCTGTTCAGAAATTTTAGTAAATTATTCCGACGGTTCTTTATATAAATTTTCAGTTGATGATGTATTTTTACCACCAAATGCAGAACCTCCAGAAATATTTTCCGACCATGTAGAAAAGTATTTACCGGATTTTATTTCTTTTTATTCATCAGCAAGTTATATAAATTCTGAATATTTTTCGTTTTCAACTGATATTGGAACAGAATATACACATGTAATTAAAAGGACACCATTTTGTTTTGGTGGTGGAATAAATTGTAACCTTTGTTTTCCGTCAAACGCACTTCCTTATCAGTATAAAATAGGTAAAAAAAATGCGGACGTTTGTTTACTTGAATCTACAGCTTATGGTCATGTGGCATATTTTATAAATCCGCCGCAAAAAGAATATTTCATTACCTTTGAAGTAAAAGCCGGCATAAGAATGATAAATGATTTCCTTTTTCAGAATAGAGTTTTTTATGATCCACAACCAAGGTGGACATTTTATTCTGATGTAGAATTTGGTCTTTTATATAAAGCATTAATTGTGAAATTTCTTTACGAATATGATACATACCAAAAATTTTGTCCAGGTTTAATGATTGGAGGGAATATAAAAATTGAGTAGAAAAATCCAGCTGATAATTGTTTCAGTTTTTATAATTGCAAGCTTTTCTTTAATTTCTTGTAACGACTCATTTCAGACAATTTTCGATGATTTAAACGAAAAATGTCAGCTTACAGTACCGGAAAAATCAATTTCTTCGGTAAATGATGTTAATTTTAATCCGGATAGTATGCTTCCAAAAGAAGTATATGCCTTTTATGAAGATTCAATTTTTATTATGCAAGGACCAAAGGATGCTGCTACCTATAAGTGGCAAATTAAAGTTCCAAAAACAAAAAAACATCCGGAACAAACTTACACAATTTGTGAATCATCCTTACTTAATTATGAATTACCTGGGGTTTTAGAGCCCACTTTAGAAAATGAATTAATCTTTGTTGTTACAACTTCTGACAATAAAGAATTAATAGATAAAGCAAAAATAGTATTAATAAGCCGCTAAACGGCAGGAGGAAAAAATGCTAAAAAAAATTAAAATGATGGCTGCAGTTACTCTTTCTTTTGTAGCTATCAGTTTATTTGGATGTTCAGATTTAAATAATTTGAACGATGAATTAAGTGTTTTTACAGATGAAGAAAGATGTATTGTCGAAATTTCTGTAACAAACTTGTTATCATCATCTCGTCAGGTTTTCCCAGAAGCATGGGATAATACAAGTATTAGAGCACTTGATCTTTTTATATCAGGAACATCAGCCAGAGGCGAAACTTTAACTGAAAAACAACTTACTGCAATTAAAACAAATCCTGACGGTAAAGAAAAAGTTGAATTGTCTTACAGTTATTGGGATTTAACATTAACTGCAAAACAAGGTGGTGAAATTGTTTTGCAGGCCAATTCAACTGTAGACTTAACAAATGGTGTTAAAACTGTTCCATTTACTTTAAGCAGTAAAAATGTTTCAACACCAGGTAGTGTTCTTATTGAAGGTACATATGAAGCTGACCCAAATTCTGTAAATAAAATTGTTATGGGCTTATACAATTACGGTACAGGCGCTTTAGCCGATGGAATTGCTTCAGAAACAGTTTATGATGAATCAAATATTCCTGCTGGTAACAAATTTTCTTATAACGTAGCTTCTGTAAAACCTGGAACATATATGTTTAATGTAGGTTTTTATAAAAAGGTTGGAGATGACGAATACAAAAAGATTGGTAACTACGGAGATTTAGTAACTGTAATTTCTGGAAAAGCTTCAGAAGATAAAAATGTAAATGTTACTACAATCAACAAAAAACCTGCTTCTCCTTCAAATTTAGTAGCTTCTTTCGAAGATGATTATATGGATGCCGGTGCCGGATACTATACAGTAAATCTTGAATGGGAAGATAATTCATACAATGAAGAAAACTTTGTAATTACAGTTTATAAATATTCTGCTTGGGATGGAACTCCAACTGTTTATAAAACTTTAGGCGTTACAAATAAACCTTCAGAAAATAAATATTCTTTTGTAAGTGATGCAATGAGAGATACAGGTTCTGTTCTTGCAGGAAATACAAGTGTACGACTTCAGTTACAGTATGGTGAAATTTATGATTTTGGTATTCAGGCAGAAAACTGTATTGGACTTTCTGATGAAAATCCTGTAATGAGAGTTGCAGGAACAGGTACTGAAGATTACACTGCAGATCATATTGCTAGAACTTTGATTACATATAATTTAAATGGTGGAAAACTTGTTCCAACTGGCGAAACAGAAGTTTATGCCGGAACTGCATGGCTTGAAGCTGTTGATTATGCAGGAGCAGATGTTGATTTAGCAACAACCATTGGTACTCTTACAAAAGGTGAATTTACATTCCAAAGTTGGGCCGACAGTACTGCTGATGATGCCACAGTAGTTACAACAACAAATGGAGTTGGAAATATTACAGTTTATGCAAAATATGCTGATAAACCTTATGTAGTTGTTGACTTGAGCAAAATTACAGCAGAAGATGCTAAAAACTCAAAAACTTTGGTTGAAACAGATCTTTCTATTACTTATGACGGAAATCCTGTTACTTCAACTGATGTTATTAGTGTTGCAACTAGTGGTGGTAATAAAAAACTTTCAATCACAATTGATGATACAAATTTTGAAGGTTGTAATGTATTAGTAGATGGTGTTTCTATTGGCTCTACATCAAATAATACATTGGAAATAAAATACAGTCAGTATAAAGACTTTTCTGGTCAAAAAGAATTGCTTATCTGTACAAAATATAAAGCAAACAATGAACTTTATTCTTGTAAAGTAAAAGTTACATTTGGAATGTAATTTCCATTTTTAGTTGATAGTTATTAGTTGTTAGTTTTTTAATCAATACTAATAACTATCAACTTGTTTATACAACTTCCCATAAATAATTGATAATTGATATCTGACACAGTATAATGAATGTATGTCAGACATTAAAAAATTACCGGCAGATTTATCCGGCGTTCATATTCATTTTGTTGGAATTAAAGGAACTGGAATGGCCGCTCTTGTTGAAATTCTTTTTCACAATGGCGCAATTATTACTGGTTCGGATGTAGAAGAACGTTTTTACACAGATGAAGTTCTTGAAAAACTTGGTCTTAAAGCACTTCCTTTTTCAGAAAAAAATATTACACCTGAAGTTCAATACGTAGTTTATTCATCAGCTTATAAATTAGACAAAAATCCAGATTTGATTGAAGCAACACGCCGCGGTTTACCATGTCTTTTGTACACAGAAGCACTTGGAAGTTACAGTAGTCTTGCATATTCCTGCGGTGTTTGTGGTGTTCACGGAAAAACAAGTACAACAGGTCTTGTTGGAACAATCTTAAAAGAAATTGATTTACCAACTCAGATTCTTGCAGGTTCTGTAATAAAATCTTTTGGAGATACTTGTACAATGACAAATCTTCCAGAAGAAAATCCATATAAAACTCATTGCGGCCAGGACATTCGCGTTTTTGTTGCAGAAACTTGCGAATATCAGCGACATTTTATGAGTTTTTGCCCGCAGAAAATAATTTTAACATCGGTTGAACCAGATCATCAGGATTATTATCCAACTTATGAAGATATTCGTGACGCATTTGTTGATTACATTTGCAAGCTTCCAGAAAATGGCGATTTAATTTACTGTGCCGATGATCCAGGGGCTGTTGAAACTGCCTTAATTGCATACAACAAACGTCCAGACATCAACATGATTCCTTATGGTCAGAATGCGAGCGGTGATTTTAAACTTATTTTTGGAAATGTTGCCGATGAAAAAAACAACTTCAGCGTTGGAATTTTTGGCGATGAAAAGGTTTATCTAAAAGTTCCAGGCCGTCACGAAGTAATGGATGCAACTGCAGCTGTAGCTCTTGTGTGTCAGATTTTGCGATATTTTGGAAAACATCCTGTTGAATACAAAGAACAAATTGCCCGTGGACTTGAAAATTTTGCAGGTGGAAAACGAAGAAGTGAAATTGTAGATCATTTTACTGCTGCCAAAAACGATGTTCTTGTTATTGACGATTATGGTCATCATCCTACAGCCGTAAAAACAACATTGGACGGTTTCCGCGATTTTTACAAAGGCCGCAAAATCATTGTAGATTTTATGAGCCATACTTACAGCCGAACACAGGCTTTATTAAAAGAATTTGCAGTAAGTTTGGACAGTGCAGATATAATCATTTTGAATAAAATTTACAGTTCTGCCCGCGAAAATGCTGCAGATTTTAATATTACAGGCCGCACACTTTTTGAAGAAGCTGCAAAACATCTTGGAGCAATAAAATCAAAATCAGAAGAAAAAATTACATTTAGCGATGGACATGTTTTGGCTTATTATGAAGATGCACTTGATGCCACAGCTTTTGTAAAATCAGAAATTGAAAAACCTCTTTCACCAGAATATCCGGACGGTTACCTTGTTGTAACAATGGGTGCTGGAGATAACTGGAAGCTTGGAAAAGCATTAAAATAATTGGAATTGATAGGAGACATAAAATGTTTTCAATGACAGGTTATGCATACGAAGAAGTTACATCAGAAAGTTCAATCGTATCTGTAGAAATTAAATCTGTAAATTCTCGTTTTTTAGATTTGAATATAAATCTTCCGCCATACATGAATCCGGTGGAATCATATTTTAGAACAAAAATCAGCGAAAAAGTTTTGCGCGGAAAAATAGACGTATACATCAGAGTAAAAGAATTGCAGTCAGATGCGCAGATTACAGTTGATGAAGCGCTTGCAAAAGTTTATGGTCAGGCAGTTACAAAAGTTCAGAAAGCAACAGGATTTTCAGGCCTTGGTTCTCCACTTGAATTTGTTTTGAATCAACCTGGAGTTTTAATTTCAAATAAACAGTACGATGCAGAAAAATACAAAGCTTTGATTGAGCCAGTTTTTGACCGCGTTTTAGGAAAATTTATTGCCGACACAGAACGCGAAGGTGCAAATATGAAGCGAGACCTTGAAGAAAAGCTTTCAAAACTCGCCGAATGTGCAGATTTTTTCAAAGAATGGCAGCCTAAAATGGAAGCTATGTTCAAAGAGCAGATTACGAATCGCTTTAATGAAATACTTTCTGACAATAATCTGAAAATTGATGAAAACAGAATTATGACCGAAGTTGCCGCAATGATGGTAAAATACACAATCAACGAAGAAATTGTTCGTTTGCAAAGTCACATCCAGGCCATGAAAAAAGAACTTGCAGAAAATCCAACTCCAGGTAAAAAACTCGACTTTATCTGCCAGGAAATGAACCGCGAAATAAACACAATTGGAAGCAAAAATCAATTTGCCGAAGTTGGCGCCATGGTAATTACCGCAAAAGATTCCCTGGAAAACATCCGCGAACAGAGTAAAAACGTGATTTAACCACGGAAAACACGGAAAGACACGGAAAAGTTGTTGGTTTGATTAACCACGGAAAACACGGAAAGACACGGAAGTTTTTTTTTAGAAAAGAATGGGAGTAGGAATGGGGAAATTATTATTTGAAGAAGAATCTTATAATATACAGGGTGCGATTTTTGAAGTATATAAAGAATTGGGAAATGGTTTTTTGGAAGCTGTTTATCAAGAAGCTTTGGAAATTGAATTTACTAAAAGGAATATACCATTCAAATCTCAAAATAAAATTGAAATAAATTATAAAGGTGTTATATTAAAACAAACATATATACCAGATTTTATTTGTTATGATAAAATAATTATCGAAATAAAAGCTGTACAGACTTTATTAAAAGAACATGAAGCGCAATTACATAATTATTTGAAAGCAACAAATATGAAAGTTGGTTTTTTGGTAAATTTTAACCATTATCCACAGGTAGATATCAGAAGAATTGTAAAATAATTTTATATTTTTCCGTGTGTTCCGTGGTTAAAATTAAGGAGTAGTCATACAATGAATCGTGAATTAAGAATTGCAATTAGTGGAAAATCTGGCTGTGGAAACACAACTGTCAGTGGTCTTTTGGCTCAAAAGCTTGGTGTAAAACTCATAAATTAT
Organism: Treponema sp.; assembly: GCA_045615645.1. Classification (GTDB taxonomy): domain Bacteria; phylum Spirochaetota; class Spirochaetia; order Treponematales; family Treponemataceae; genus Treponema_D. Next base: position 10,897 of record JAZLFF010000013.1, on the reverse strand, counting down.
ACATTTCGTCAGCTGGCGGAAGAAAAAGGGATGACTCTTGCACAAGTTATTGAAGCTGCAAAAAATGATGATTCTTATGATAAATATGTAGATAAACATCAGGTTGAACTTGCAAAGGCTGAATCATGTGTTTTAGGAAGCCGACTTGCAATTTGGATGTTAAAAGAAGCTGATTTTAAAGTTTATCTTTATGCAAGTGATGAAGAACGTGCAAACAGAGTGTTTAAACGTGAAGGTGGCGATTTACAGCAGATAAAAGATTTTACAGCAATGCGCGATAGAGAAGACACTGGTAGATATAAAGAATTTTACGGTATTGATAATAATGATTATGATTTTGTAGATTTGGTTATTGATACTGGAAAATATTTGCCAGAGCAAATTGTTGATTTAATTATGGATGCTCTGGCAAATAAAGGATTAATTACAAAATAAAATTATTTTGTAAGAAGATTTTTTTGTGAATCGTCTAATTTAAAAGGATAACTTTTTGATAAGGAACCGGCAATAAGTTTAACTTTTGCTGTTCCGTCATCATTAAGAACAACCTTACATTCGCAATCTTTGTCTGCAAAGGTACGGAACATATCAGCTATAGATTTTTTATCCATTTCAATTGCCAAAAGATTATTGCTGAACATATTCTGTTTAAAAGATTTTGCGAAAGTTGTTGCAACAACTGTATTAATTCCATTTACTTCAAGTGCCCATGGTGCATGTTCTCTTTCTGTACCACAACCAAAATTTTCACGAGTAATAATTACTTTTTTACCAGCAACGTCAGTTTGAGGATTAAATCCGTCAATTTTCAAATCAGCTAAAAGGTAAGGCTTTAAATCCTGTTTAGCATTTTCTTCAAGGTATTTAGCTGGAATAATTTCGTCAGTATTAATGTCTGAACGATCCAAAAATAAGACTGAACCATCAAAGGTTTTCATTTTCTGTCTCCCATAGAATTCCGCCTTAGCGGTAATAAATTGTATATAATAATAATATATCACATATAAACTATAAAGTGTAGGTTAAATTTTAAACAAAAATATTCTTGGTAAAAAAATCCCCATTTAGTTTTAACGCAGATAACACAGATAACGCAGATGCTTTTGGACACACGCAGATTGTTTTTATAAAATTCAAAAAAATCTGCGTGCATCATTAAAAAACTGCGCACTTTGCGTTAGCCAAAAGTAGTTAACTTTAATATTATATAAAAATTTATTATCCGAAATACACAAAATGGTTTATAATAAAAGTATGAATGTTTTAGTAATTAACGGAAGTCCAAAAGGGGATTATAGTATTACTCTTCAAACTGTTAAATATATAGAACGATTTAACACAGAAGATAAATTTGAAATTTTAAATGCTGCAAATCAGATTTCGTTACTCGAAAAAGATTTTTCAGAATGTGCAGATAAAATAAAAGCTGCAGATATAATTCTCTTTGCTTATCCTGTATTTACTTTTTCTATTCCTGCTCAGTTATATCGTTTTATTGAATTGATGAAACAGAATTTTACAAACGGTGAATTAACTGGAAAATTCGTAACTCAAGTTACTACTTCAAAGCATTTTTTTGATAATACGGCACATGAATTTATTCGCGAAAATTGTCTAGATTTGCAGATGAAAGTGATTAACGGTTTAACAGCTGATATGAATGACCTTATAACTAAACGAGGCCAGCGCGAAGCTTTAGATTTCTGGCGTTATGCAAAATATCAGACAAAACGTTACTTTGACAGACGCAAAAAAGAAGATAAAAAAATGCTCGTTTATCGAGTTGCAATTATAAGTGATGTTGTTCCTCAGGATATTCAGCTTAGAAAAAGAATTGATGAATTTAAAGAAAAATTCACATACCAAACGGACGAAATCAACCTGCAGGAATTGAAAATTGATGGTGGTTGTTTTGAATGCTTAAATTGTTCTACAAAAGGTGAGTGTATTTACAAAGACGGTTTTCAAGATATTTTGCGTAGAAAAGTAAATTCTGCTGATGCAATTGTATATGCTTTCAAAATACAAAATCACGGAATGGGCTCAAAATTTAAGTATTATTTTGACCGCCAGTATTGTAATGGACACAGAACTTTAATTATAGATAAACCTGTAGGTTACATTATTGAAGGTGATATTTCCCGTGAAAATAATTTAATGAATATTATTCATGGTCGAGCAAGCGTTTGTCATAATATTCTTACTCATATTGCGCAGGAAGGAAATGAAGATATTGAACAATTAATTTATAAATTAACTTTCTGTCTTGAAAAGAAGATTGTAACTCCGCAGGATTTTTACGGAATTGCCGGAATGAAGATTTTCCGCGATTTAATCTACGTAAATGGTGGATTAATGAAAGCTGATTATAATTTTTACAAAAAAGAAGGTTATTTTGATTCTTTCGCAACAAATCAGCATGGTTTACGTTTAAAAATGCGACTTGTGGGATTATTATTCAAAAATAAAAAATTAAAGAAAAAAATGGGCAATAAATTTGTAGAAAAAATGATAAACCCCTACCAGAAGGTTATCAATAAGAAAAACTAACTTTACTTTTTAAAAACGCAGAATAATCTGCCTGCATCAAAAACATCTGCGCAATCTGCGTTAAAACAAAAATAGGTATTTTTTTTAGTTACTTACAACTACAATTTTTCGAGTTAATTATTATATTTTTTATAGTATTAAATCAAAAATCCTATAGTATAATAATAATATTGGAGTAATATTTTATGTTTTTAAAATCAAAAAATGCAATTATTTTTAAAAAAGGTAACGAAACTTTAATGATTGAGCCATGGGGTAAAAACTCATTACGTGTACGTTCTACTCTTGAGCCGTATTTTATTGATAATAACTGGGCACTTACTGAAAAAATCAATTATGGAACTGCAAAAATTACAGTGGATGAATCAGGCTCTTCAATCGTTAATGGAAAAATTGAAGCTAAATTAAATAATGGTGGTGTAATCACTTTCTATAAAGATGGAAATCAGATACTTAAAGAATATCATCGTTGTTATGATCCTTCCGCTACAAAGGAAAGCTGTTGTACAAAAGTTGTAAATCGACATTGGCAGGGAATAATTGGTGGGGATTATAAACTTACTGTAAGATTTAATCCTAACGATGGCGAAAAACTTTACGGTATGGGACAATATCCTGATCCATATTTAGATATGAAAGGTTGTGTGCTTGAACTTGCTCAAAAAAACTCGCAAATTTCAATTCCGTTTGCTTTATCTAATTTAGGTTACGGTTTTTTATGGAATAATCCGGCTGTAGGACATGTAAATTTTGCAAAAAATATTACCGAATGGGTTTCGGAACAGACTAAACAAATGGATTATTGGATTACAGCCGAAGATACTCCTGCACAAATTATAGAAAATTTTACAGCAGCAGTTGGAAGAGCTCCTGTTCTTTCAGAAGATTATCTTGGTTTCTGGCAATGTAAACTTCGTTACAGAACTCAAGAGGAAGTTTTAACTGTAGCCCGCAAATATAAAGAAATGGGAATTCATCTTGATGTAATAGTAATTGATTTCTTCCACTGGCCTAGACAAGGTGACTGGTGTTTCGATCCTGAATACTGGCCTGATCCAAAAGCAATGGTAGACGAACTTCATGCAATGGGTACAAAAGTTATGATTTCCATTTGGCCAAGTGTAGATAAAAAATGTTCTCATTTTTATGAAATGCAGGATAAAGGTTATTTAGTTAGAACAGACCGAGGAACTAATCAAACTTACGATTTTATGGGAGATTGTCTTACTTTTGATGCAACAAATCCGGAAGCTCGTGAATACTTATGGAATATTGTAAAAAAGAACTATGCTGATTATGGAATTGATATGTTCTGGATGGATAATGCGGAGCCTGATTATAATGTTTACGATTACGGAAATTATCGTTATCAGTTGGGAACTGCTTTATCTTGTTCAAATATTTATCCGTTGTATTACAGCAAAACTTTTTACGATGGAATGAAAGCTGACGGCCGTAAAAACTTTGTAAATCTTGAACGTTGCTGCTGGGTAGGTAGTCAGAAATATAATAATGTTCTTTGGAATGGTGATGTTCAATCTACTTGGGAATGTCTTAGAACTTCAATATGTGAAGGTTTGAATATTGGTATTGCAGGTATTCCTTGGTGGACTACTGATATTGGTGGATTTATGTATGGTAATCCTGAAGATCCTGCCTTTGTTGAGTTGCTTGAACGTTGGTTCGAATGGGCTGTATTTAGTCCAATTTTGCGTTTGCATGGTGACCGAGATCCTCATGATACTCCTCCATTAGATAAAGATCCTCAGCGTGGTTACGGTGGCGGTTATTTGTATACGGGCCGTCCAAATGAAATCTGGTCGTATGGAAAAGAAGCTCAAACAATAATGGAAAATCAGATTAAGCTTCGTGAATCTCTTAAACCTTATATTTCAAAAGTTATGAAGGAAGCTTCTGAAAATGGTAGCCCGGTAATGCGAACAATGTTCTACGAATTCCCAAATGATGAAAAATGTTGGGAGTTGAAAGATCAGTATATGTTTGGCTCGGAATATCTTGTTGCTCCAGTTTTAACTCCAGGTTGTAAAGAACGCAGTGTTTATTTGCCTGAAGGAGAATGGGAAAATTTCCATACAAAAGAAATTTTGAAAGGAAATCAGACAGTTACTGTTCCAACTCCAATAGACCAAATCCCTGTATTTGTTCGAAAGTAAAACAAAAAAACTTGCAATAAAAAAACTTGCAATATCCTGCAAACGATTGTATTATATTTCAATGAAAGAGTGTTCACTGAATAATTTGTTGCATTAATTTACAATTATTAGCAGGATGTTCATGTCAACGCAGAGAGAGTTACAGAAAGAAAAAACTACATTAAATATGTTGGAAGCGGCTATAGAGGAGTTTGCTAACAACGGTTTTTCTCAAACTAGAGTTAATAACATTGCAATAAGGGCAGGGGTTGCAAAAGGTTTAATTAACAGTCGTTTTGGCACAAAAGATGAACTGTTTATTCAAATTGTTGAAAATCTTTTTGATAAATATGTAACTCAAATTGAAGAATATTCAGACATAAAATCTATTCTTATAAATATCGTATTAATTATTAAAAATATGATAACTAATCCAACTGCGGAAAATCGGCTTATTATACGTATTATTCGCGATGAGGATTTTCCACCAAAACTTTTTGACGTTGTAAAAAAAAGATTCGAAAAATCTAGCCTTTATGAAATTATTAAACAGGAAACTTCCGATGGGGTTTTAATAAATAAACCACCTTTTGAACTTATCCAAACTTTTTATAAAGCTGTTGTTGGAATTACTTTAAGTTATATAAAAGCTGATTTGGCAATTCCAAATGAATCTGAATATCTTAAAATTGTAATTGTAAATGAGCGTAAAAAAGAATCCGATACTGGATTTGAAATTAAAAACAATAGTAACAATATAGACGTTTTAGTTGACGATTCAGAAGATTATCAGAAAATTGCTTATGAAAGTCTTTTTAATGATTATTCTTCTATATATTATGTAAATCTTTCAAAAAATCTTATAAAGACTATAAAAACTTCTGATGCATATAAGAGTATAATCCCTGAAAATGGTATTTTTACTGAAGAAATGAAAAAATATGCTAATTGTGTTGCACTTGAATACAGAGAAGCGTGGGATAATCTTTCTTATATTGACTACATAAAGCAATTTTTAAAAGATGATGATCACCGTGAATATGTTTACAGTATTGATCCATTATCAAACAAATGGTACGAATCTGGAAATGTATGGCGCAGATGTATTTTTAGAGTAATTGCCCGCGAAAATAGTGATGTAAAATGCTTTGTTATGTCGTTTAATTACATAGATATTGCCACGGCTAAACAATATGAATTAAACAATAAAATTTCACAGCAAAAAAAGGTGCTCGAAAGTCAATCAATTTTATTAGAACAGGCTTTGCAACGTGCTGAAAAAGCGAATAAGGCAAAAACTTCATTTTTAACAAATCTTAGTCATGATATTCGCACTCCAATGAATGCAATTATGGGCTTTACAAGTCTGGCACTTGAAAACATAACGGACACACAAAAGGTTCAGGAATTTTTGGATAAAGCTGTAATTTCTGGAAAGCATCTTTTAAGTTTAATAAATGATGTTCTTGATATGAGCAGAATTGAAAGCGGACATTTACAACTTGAAGAATCGGCTTGTAACTTGTGTGAAATTTTTAAAGATGTTTATACAATAATGAACGGACAAGCGGAAGCTAAACAGCAAAAATTTATCTTAGATATAAATTCTATTATAAATCCTAATATAATTTGCGATAAACTCCGATTGAATCAAGTTTTAATTAACCTGGCAAGTAATGCTGTTAAATATACTCCCGTTGGTGGAAATATTTATTTAATTACAAGGCAAATTTCTCAAAATGAACAGACGGCTTCTTTTGAAATTCACATAAAAGATAACGGCATTGGAATGTCTCAGGATTTTATTGAAAAAATATATCAGCCGTTTGAACGTGAAGCAAATTCTACAATGTCTGGAATTTCTGGTTTTGGTTTAGGAATGGCCATTACAAAAAATATTATTGATATGATGGGCGGTTCCATGCAAATTACTTCAAAACAAGGAAGTGGAACAGAAGTAATAATTTATCTTACGTTAAAACTAGATAAAAAAAGGAAAGCTGAAGATTTACCTGACATTGTTCTTCGCAATAATTTATATGGAAAAAATATTTTAATTGTTGATGATAATGATTTTAACAGAGAAATTGCTACCGAATTATTAAAGTCAAAAGGATTTATTGTTGATATTGCGGAAAATGGACAAATTGCAGTTGATAAAATACAAAAATTACTTCCAAAAAAATATTCTGCTGTTTTAATGGATATACAAATGCCGGTTATGGATGGTTATGAAGCAACTAAAGAAATTCGAAAAATGAAAGGGCTTGGAATTAACGATTTACCAATTATTGCTATGACCGCAAATGCATTTACGGAAGATAAAATTGCTGCTTTAGAGGTTGGAATGAATGCTCATTTGGTAAAACCTATCGTACTGAATGATTTATATAAAGTATTAAATGAGTTTATAAAGTCTTAGTTATTAATGGAGAGAAAAAAATGACTATTCAAAATTTTTACAAAGAAATGGAAGGCGATTACGAAGAGGTTTTAGCAAGGCTTATGACTGAAGACAGAGTGAATCTGTTTATAAATCGATTTTTCGAAACGGAAGATTTAATCAAAATAAATACTGCAATAAAACAACGTAACGGTATAGATGCTTTTGAATTTTCGCATAGATTAAAAGGAAATGCTCTGAATATTGGATTTAATAAACTTGCAAGAATTACAGACCAATTAGTAGAACCTCTAAGAAGTCGTCATATAAATGAACCTGATAAAATTCAATATTTGTACGAAGCTGTAGCGGCCGAATACGATAAAATACACAAATTAGTTAGTCAAATTGAATAAAAATTTATATAAACATAAATTAAGGAAGAAAATGTAATGAAAAAACTTTTTTCAATTGTATTTATTTTTGGATTTTTTATTTTTAATTTATTTCCTCAAAATAATCAAACTGTAAAAATTGGATATTACGAATATTCAAAATATATGGAAGGAATAAGTGAAGAAAAAAATCGTTCTGGGTATGTTTATGAATATTTGCAGGAAATTGCAATTTTAAACGACTGGAATTATGAATACATTTACGGTTCTTTTCCCGATTTATGCAAAATGCTGGAAGAGGGGGCTATAGATATTCTTCCTTGCATGTTAAATCTAAACCCTTCTAATCATTATTTAATTTCTGAACAAAGTATTAAAGAGGAAGCTTATTGCATAATTGGACACAATGAACGTTATGTTGAATATAATGATGATTTTTCTTCATATAATAATAAAACCGTTGGGGTTGTAAAAAATTGTTTAATGGAAAAAATTCTGCAAAAGTGGTTTGATAAAAATCATATTTCAATGCGGATAAATTATTATAACACTTTTGAGGATAACTGGAATGCATTCAATAATAATCAAATTGATTACATTGTTTCCACGGATTCTTTTGCTCAAATAAAACCTTGTACTATTTGTTTAATTGATAATCAGGATGTATATATAGGTTTTTCAAACTCTAAAGAAAATATTAAAAAACAATTTGATGAGAGCGTACAAACTCTCGAAAAAATTAAACCGTTTAAAAAACATCATTTGATTAATAAATATTTTTCGAACAGTTTATCTTTCTATGCTTTATCCGAAATTGAAAAAGAATATGTTGGTGTTCATAGAAAAATAAAACTTGGTGTTTTAAATACTTTACCTCCATATTCCTATTTAGACAGTTCAAATAAATTACATGGAGTAATTGTTGATTTTATTGAAACAATATTAAAAAATTTAAACCTTACAGAAGAAATTGATATTGAATGGATAATGTATGATAAGATTGGCGATTTACAAAATGCTTTAAAAAATAATGAGGTAGATGTAATTTTCCCTGAAATAAATAATCATGCTTTGGCAGAAGAAAAAAATGCTTATATTTCTGATAAAATTGTTGCTCTAGATATGTCAATTCTTTATAAAGGTAATTATTTTGATGAAACAATTAAAACAATTGCAGTTAATGGCACTAATTTAGACTTGTATTATTGTAAGGAAAATTATCCGGATTCAAAATTAATTTTATGTACTGATGTTCATGATTGTATAAAGAAAATTAAAGAAGGAAAGGCTTGTTGCGCAATTGCAAACCTTGGTGAACTTCGAAAGGCTGCTGGTAATTTACAAGAACCATATCATATTGAAGATTTAAGTATTCCAGTGGAAATCTGCTTTGAAACAAAAAATAATAATAAACCGTTAATCCTTTTATTAAACAGAGGTTTAAAAACCGTTTCAACTAATGAAATGAGAGAGTTTAAAAATAAAAACTCCGAAAACTATGAAAAAGAAATTACAATTTTTACATTCCTCAAAACAAATCTACTATTTACAATTGTGATTATTTTGGTTTTGTGTTCAATATTAATCATTTTAATAGTTCAATCCTTTTATACAAGAAAAATAAAGCTTGCAAATAATGCAAAAAATAATTTTCTATTTAATATGTCGCACGATATTCGTACTCCAATGAACGCAATTATTGGCTTTACTCACATGGCTGTAAAAAACTTGGACAATAAAAAAAAGGTCGAAAATTATTTGAGAAAAGTAAAAATTTCTAGTAATCATCTTATGGCTATTTTGAATAAAATTCTTGATATGAGCCAAATTGAAATGGGAACAATAAAGCTTACTGAAGATACTGTAGATATTTCTAAGTGTGCTGAATACGTAAATCCTATGCTTGAAGAGCTTGCTTCAACAAAAAAAATTAATTTTACGTTTGAAATTCGAAATATAAAGGATTGTTTTGTATTACTTGATGTAGTTCATTTTAATCAGGTTTTAATTGACCTTGTAACGAATGCAATTCAATATACAGAAGAGGGTGGTTCAGTAATTGCTTCAATTTCACAAATGGCGGAAAAACATGGAAATTATGCAATCTATAAAATTGAAGTTGAAGATAACGGAATTGGAATTGATAATGATTATCTGAAACATATTTTTGAAGATAATAATATGCGTGATTCTTCTGTAATAAAAGAGTATCAGGGAAATGGACTTGGTTTGCCTTTATGTAAAAAAATTGTAAGTGCAATGGGTGGAACAATCAAAGCTGTTAGTGAAAAGGATTTAGGTTCGAAATTTACAATTACTCTTCCGTTAAAAATTGTTGAAAATGTAGAACCGTCAGCTATAAAAATTCCGGATGAAATTCAACTTCATTTTGAAGCTCGCAGAGTTTTAATTGTTGATGATAATGAATATAATCGCGAAATTACAAATGACATTTTAAGTGACGTTGGACTTTTAGTTGATGAAGCAATAGATGGAAATGATTGTCTAGAAAAATTGGAATTAAACGGTGAATATTATTATGATTTTATTCTTATGGATATTCAAATGCCAGAAATGAACGGTTATGAAACTGCAAAAAAAATCAGAAATATGTTCCCAAATCATCATATTCCTATAGTTGCACTTTCTGCCAATGCTTTTGAAGATGATATTCGAAAATCAATTGAATCAGGTATGGACAGTCACCTTGCTAAACCTGTAAATATTAATCTGTTATATACTACAATTAAAAAGTTTTTGGATGAATAATTTAGTAAGAATAAGTTTTCTTAGATGAATTTAACAAATTTTTTGCATTTTTTTTGGAAATACTCAAATTTTTTTAAATATTTTTAAAAAGATGAATTCATAAAAACTAAAAAATTGTATGATAAATGTATAAATTTACAAAAATCAAAGTATTTGTTTTATATATATACGTGTTTTTGCATAAGTTTTAGCAATTAAAAAAAGACTACATTCACCCCCTACATAAATATGTAGTTTACAAATCAAATAAAAAAATTAAAATATTTTTCTGATAGTTGTAGAGAATGTACTTTCATAAAGATAACTATGTCTTTGTGATTACATGACTGTCATGGGCTGTCCCCTTAGGTTTCGATTTATTATTACTTTGCTTTTCTCAAAATAAAATTATCTAAACTTGTACAGCCCATTTTATTTTGTCTAAAAAATTTTTGAAAATATTTATAAACAAAGGAAGTAAAATGAAAAAGAATCAAACTTTACTTGGATTAATCCTTTCAATAGGGTTATTAGTTGGTTTTGTCGGATGTAATAAAGATCCTGTAACTCTTACCGGCATTACATTAAATACAGAAACTGTAAAAACAGAATATACAGTTGGCGACGAATTTACTACTGAAGGATTAGTTGTAACTGCAAACTATTCA
>JAZLFF010000012.1:0-2026 GCA_045615645.1 Treponema sp. | reverse complement strand
CGTTCAATATAATATTTATATTTTGCATCAAGTTTAGCTTCTTCCCAATCTTTTTCGTCATATCCAGGATTTTCAGCCTTAGGATTTTTCAAAAGCAAGGCTTCAATTTCGGCAAGACGGGCATATTTTTCACAAACTTTATCATATTGAGCCTGAGATTTAAGACCACAATCAAATGCATATTTAGAAAGACGACGGTCCGCTGTATCATGGCGAAGTTTAAGACGATATTCTGCACGAGCAGTAAACATACGGTAAGGTTCTTTAGTTCCCAAGGTTACAAGATCATCAATCAAAACGCCAATGTAAGCTTCATCGCGACCAAGAATGATTGGCTCAAAAGCAGGAATTTTTTCAAAAGCTTCGTATCCGGCTTCTTTCTGAACAGAACAGATATACTCGCTAAGTTCCTTTGTTTCTCTTTCAGAAATTTCTGCAAACTGACGTAATTCTTCTGCAGACATTTCATTTTTAGGAGCAAATGCACCTTTTTCCATGCTGGCAGCAACACCGTTTAAAGTTCCAGGCAATTTTCCCAAAGGACCGCAAAGTTTAATATGTTCACGGGCATACAAACCGGCATTCATACCTGCAAGCAATCCCTGTCCTGCAGCTTCTTCATATCCACTTGTACCGTTTATCTGACCAGCATTAAAAAGCCCCGCAACTCTTTTAGTTTCCAAAGATGGATACAATTGAGTTGGTTCAACGTAATCATATTCAACAGCATAACCTGGACGACTCTGAACTGCATGTTCAAAACCAGGCATTGTGCGCATAAATGCATCTTGAACACATTCTGGAAGCGATGATGAAAATCCGTTTAAATACATTTCATCAGTCATAATTCCTTCTGGCTCAACAAAAATCTGATGGCGTTCCCGTTCTTTAAAGCGCATAACTTTATCTTCAATACTTGGACAGTAACGAGGACCAATTCCACTGATTTTTCCACTATATAATGGAGAACGACCAATATTTTCCCGAATGATTTTATGAGTTTCTTCGTTAGTATAAACAATATGACAAGGCACCATTGGACGTTCAACAGTTTCATCTTCAAAACTGAATGGAACAACTTCGTCGTCACCAGGTTCTTCTTCAAGTTTTGAAAAATCAATTGTGCGTTTAAGAATTCGTGGAGGAGTACCAGTTTTTAAACGGCCTGTAGTAAATCCCAATCTATGTAAAGATGCAGTCAGCCCGTATGCAGCAGGTTCACCAATACGACCACAAGGAGCATCATATTCGCCAATAAAAATTCGTCCGCCTAAAAAGGTTCCTGTTGTCAAAACTACAGAACGAACTGGAATTACACGGCCTCTTTCTGTAACAACGCCAGTTACCTTCTGACGCATTCCACTTCTAGCTGCAACGGAAGCATAAGTTTCTTCTGAAATATTGCTGGAAGAATTTCCACGACTTTCCCCAGGAATCGAACCAACTTCTGCCGCAGAATCACTGTTTGGTGGTAAAGGAGTGTCTGATGCAACGGTAAGGATATCAATTACTGTATCCATTAAAGTATAAAGATTAGGTGTCTGTTCAACAGTAAGACGAGCCAGCTGCGAATAAGTAATTTTATCAGCCTGAGAACGTGGAGCTTGAACTGCAGGACCACGACTTTTATTCAACATTCGGAATTGAATCATGGAACGGTCAATTAATTTTGCCATTTCACCGCCAAGAGCATCAATTTCTCGTACAATGTTCCCCTTTGCAATTCCACCAATAGATGGATTACAGCTCATTCGACCAATAGCATCCGGTGACTGAGTAATTAAAACTGTTTTCAATCCCATTCGGGCACAAGCTAATCCTGCTTCAATACCAGCGTGACCAGCACCAACAACCGCAACGTCATAAAAATCGTAAAATCCAGACATAATAAAAAATTATAGTGAAAATAAAGATGTTTCACAATTGAAAAAAAATTTATAAAAAATGACTGATTTTGGTTGATTTTTTAAATTTATAACATTTTTTTATAAAAATAACAGATTTTTTATCATTTTTGTCCTTTTTA
>JAZLFF010000011.1:0-9177 GCA_045615645.1 Treponema sp. | reverse complement strand
TTGTTGTAGATTTCTGTGTTGTCGTAGAAGCCTTTAAATTCTTCCTGACCTGCACCAAGAGCAAATACTGGAACTGGTAAACCTGTGTGACTGTTTGAAGTCCAGCCAAGTCCAGATTTTGCATTCAATACGTGTGTAATTGTAATTGTCAAAGGCTCGTAAGTTCCGTAGAGGTCGTATTCCATTTGGTTACGAGTTTTGTCTCCGCTGATTGTTTTTTCATAAGCTGTTTTGATGCGGCCAAGTTCGTAACCTGTAAGAATTAATCCACCGTTTTTGTCGCTGCCATTACTTCCTAGCATTTTAAGACCAAACAAAGATTCTACATCTTTCATGACATCTTCAAAACTTGTCTGATTTTTCTTGTAATAAGAAACATAGTCTGAATCAAACTTTGCATAAGAGATTTTCTGTTCGTCCAATGTGCGGAAGAACAAGTTGTAGTCAGTTCCTGCATAACCAATTGTAAGTCCGCCAGTTTCATGGTCTGCAGTTACAAGGATAAGGGTTTCTTTAGGATGTTCATTATAGAAGGAAATTGCTTCTTCTACGGCTTCACTTAAGGCAAGTGTATCTGCAATTGAAGATCGGGCATCGTTTGCGTGGCAAGCCCAGTCAACTTTTCCACCTTCTACCATCATGAAAAAGCCTGTTTTATTATCAAGAACTTCAATACCTTTGCGAACGTAATCGCGGAGAGCCCATTCGCCATCTTTACGGTCATTGTCATAGCTCATAGAATCTGCATCTGCTAAAGTCTGAGCAATAACAATTGCCTTGTCGCCGTTTTCAAGATTTGAAGCAGATTTCTGATCAAAACAAACTTTGTAACCTGCATTTGTGGCAAGTTCATAAATAGAAGTTTTATCCTTGTTCTTATCCTGAGGTTCCATTAAAGCACCGCCGGCAAAATAATCAAAGTTAGATTCTACAAGTTCAAGTCCAATTGGGTAGTTTGATTTACGGCTTGCCTGGTGAGCGTAAGTGGCTGCAGGAGTTGCGTGATTCAAGTTTACAGTAGAAATTACACCAATCTTATATTTTTTCTGATCACGAAGCTGTTCTGCAATTGTGCGGTATTTAATTTTCTTTGTAATATCAACATTGATTGAAGATGAATGTGTTTTGTAACCAGTAAAAATTGAAGTCGCAGTTGAAGCTGAGTCTGGTGCAAAAGATGTTGAATCATAAGTGCTTGCAGAACCAGCTACAGGAAACTGATAAAAACTTAAAGCCTTCATTTCTGGTGAATCGCCAGGATTTTCTGATTTTTTTACTACGTCAACAATGCCGGCAGCATCTTTACCTGTGTAGTAAGCAGCACTTTGAATCTGAGGGTAGCTCATACCATCTCCAACAAATACGAATACATATTTTGGAGTTCCTTTTCCTGTTGGTGTTGCATCAATTTTTGTTTCTGCGTGAAGTGCAGAAAGTCCAAGCATTGCCATTAGCGAAAGGCTTGTAATTGCCTTAAATCCGATTAAATGTTTCATTTTTATTTCTCCTATTTTTTGATATCAGCTAATGTAATTTTCCAGTTGAACGGAACTGCAAATTTAGTAAGACCTATGCTATCAAGATTCATACGAAGACCTGTTGTAAGGCATCCCATTTTGTTTGGCAAATTGTAAGTTACATTTTGGTAGATTTCTGTTTTGGCAGAATTATTGTCTCCAAATACAAGTGAAACTTTTGCTTTTGCACCAACTGTAATATCATCAGTTGCTTTGTATGTAACATTTACTTTTGTTAGAAAAGGAGTTTTTTCTTCTCCAACTGCAGAAATAACATCAGCTGCAGCAGAAAGACCAATTTCTTTAAAGTTATAACCTGTTGAAAAACTCACAACATTTTTTGATACAACTGGAATGTAATCTGTGTCTGTGTCGTTGTAGATATATCCTGCATTCAAAGTAAGATTTTTTACTGCATTTACTCCAGCAAAAGCTGCAATTGTAGGAGTGTCCCCTGTTACATTCTGGAAAGTTGCTCCTACAGAAAAAAGATTTTTCACACCAAAGCTTAAACCAGCATCCAAACCAAGATTTTTTACATCAAGAAAAGAATCATCAGCACCTTTTATGCCAGACGCAACCTTTAAATTTATATTTTTCTCTTCTCCAAATGTCCATTTACTGATTACGCCAAATCCACTCTGCAAAATGCGTGCATATTTTGGATTATCATCACTGGCTGCTAAATAACCTGCATCAACTACAACTTTTGTAGAAAAATCATTTCCTGCAATAAGCTGAAACTGATCCACAGGCTTAAAACGGCCATAACCACGAAGGCGGATTGTGCTTTCTTTTCCATTAAGTTTTGTTGTGGCAAATTCAAAACGAACACGACCATCAAACTTTTCACCACTTGCATCAAGCTGAAGTCTGTCACTTACGCGAGTTTTATTTGCAAACTCATTTTTGTAGGCACCTTCATCATCTTTCTGATTTTCAAATGTAAATAAATCAGAACCACCTGTACTGTCCGCATCGCCACCAAAAGTGTTTACAATTTTAATTGACTGTGCACTTAATACACCGCAAACCAACATACCTGCCAACAAAGCAGAAACAATTTTTTTCATATTTTTTCCTTGCCGCTGGAACTTGTTTTACATTCGCAAAAATGCTTTTCCAGCCGACAATGGCAACTTTAATGATGCAAAATTAAGTTTTAATAAAGGATGTGTTAAGGATTTGTAAAATGTTTTTTTTGGTAATAATATTTCCTGCAATAATCGCCGTAAGTGGAGCAGTCATGGCAAGTCCAAAACTTCCGGCAATGGTGTTTATAATTTCTGCGGCTACAATGTTGTTGTTCAGAATATTGTAAATTGGTGTTCCCTGAGCCATAAAAGTCATAAGCATGGCGATGCAAGTTCCAGAATATGCTAGCACTAAAGTTGTAGTCATTGTTCCCATAGCGGCACGGGCAACTGTAAGACCAGATTTAATAGCTTGTTTTTTTGAAATGCTTGGACAATTCCGCACAACTTCCGAAACTGCAGAGGTAATATCTACACTTAAATCCATCACCGAGCCGCTGGCTCCAATACAAACTGAAACCATAAAAATCTGAGTTAGATTCAAATCCTGAAAACCTGAATAAAGCAACGCTTCCGAATTATGCATCACAGCACCATGAATATGAAACGCCTTAGTGCAAATTATTGAAATTATCATAGCAAAGACAATTCCACTCATAGCACCACAGAAAGAAGCCAGAAGTTTTTTATCAAATCCGTAAACAAGAACTAGAATAACAAAAGTCATAATTGCTACAGCAACCACCCCTATCAAAATTGGATTAAATCCTTTTAAAAAAAGTGGCACAAGAATCTTCCACAAAACAAGAATTGTGACTATAAATGACAACACTGACCGAATCCCCACTCCGCTGGCAAACGCCACAAGAAAAAGTGCAAAAGCTAATGCCAGAATCAGTTCACCATCCAGGCGGTAATAATCAATTAAATTTACAGAAATAATTTCCCCATCATCATGGTGAACCACCGCCTGAGCTTTATCACCAGAACGAAAAAGTTTATCCTGGGAAAGAGCACCACTCAGCATATTCCAGCCAACAGAGGTCTGTCCACTAAATCTTCCATTCAAAAATCGTATTTTGCAAACCTGCTGGCCGGTGCGAATAAGACCTGTGTCTATCAAACTAGAATTGTCCACTTCTTCAACCAGTACTTTGCATTTAACTGCGTCCCTAAATTGGTATGCACCTTCAAAACCTGTAGGAATTACCAGAAGTGCAACTATGAACAAGAGGGACAGACCTATAAGAATTTTGGGGGCGTTGCGGGGAGCTCCCCGCAGAGGGGATAGGACGCAACGAAGTGCGGCCGCAAGGGGAGACTTCCCCTTCCTAAGATGCTTCATTCCCTTTCTCCAGTCAGTGCAAAAATTACCCATTCAGCAATATTTGTTGCATGGTCACCAATTCTTTCAATGTATTTTGCAATCAAAAGATAATCCAAAATCGTCTCGCCCTCGCTGGTTTCCCGAATTTTCTGTACCAAATCTGCCTTGATTGCATGGTACAAATTATCAATTACATCATCATGAGCAATTACGTTTTTTGCTTTGTTGTAATCTTTTTCAATATAAGACTGCACTGCCTCGTGAAGCATGTTAATAATTTCGGTAGAAAGTTCAATAATTTCGTTCATTTTGCCGTATTTGCAGTCAGGAACATTCAGAACCAAATCTGCAACATCAACAGCGTGGTCTCCAATTCTCTCCATGTCCGTAATCAGTTTTAGAGCCGCCGTAATTAGTCGCAGATCCGTGGCCATTGGTTGCTGCTGCAAAAGAAGCTTCATACATTGAGCTTCAATATCCCTCTCCATATCGTTTATGGCCTCGTCATTTTTTGCAACTTGTTTTGCTGCTTCCACATCCCGCCCCATCAAAGCCAGCATGGAACTTTCAATGGCAATTTCAATCATTTTTCCCATGTTAATAATGGAAATGTTCAACTTTCTTAATTCTTCTTCATATCTTTCACGCATAATTTTCTCCGATATCAGCCAAATCTTCCAGTAATATAGTCTTCTGTCTTTTTCATTTTTGGCTTACTAAAAATCTGTTCTGTGTCGCCAGATTCAATAATTTCTCCCAGCAAGAAGAACACAGTTTTATCACTTATGCGGACAGCTTGCTGCATATTGTGAGTAACAATAATAATTGTGTATTTTTTCTTAAGTCGCATAACACAGTCTTCAATTTTGGAAGTTGAAATTGGATCCAAGGCTGAAGTAGGTTCATCCATTAAAAGAACATCAGGCTGAACTGCAAGAGCACGGGCAATACAAAGACGCTGCTGTTGACCACCACTTAATTCCAGCGCTGACTTTTTAAGATTGTCTTTAAACTCATCCCAAATGGCCGCATTACGCAAAGAAGTTTCTACAATCTCATCTAATTCAGAACGCTTTTTTATTCCGTGTGTACGAGGCCCATAAGCAATATTGTCGTAAATACTCATTGGGAAGGGATTAGGCTTTTGAAAAACCATACCAACATTCTTTCTCAAAAGATTAACGTCTGTGGATTTGGAGAGGATGTTCAAAGAAGTATTCAAGATAATCTCTCCTGTAATTTTGCAGCCTTCCACCATATCATTCATACGATTAATAGATTTAAGCAAAGTGGATTTTCCACAGCCAGACGGACCAATAAATGCCGTTATTTGATTTTTAGGAATATCAAGATTTATATTTTTAAGAGCATGAAAATCGCCGTAGTATAAATCCAGATTTTTGATTTCAATTTTGTTCATTTGCTACCTCTTAATTTTCTTTGCCACCAAACCTGCAATAGCATTAATTCCAATAACCATGCCCAAAAGCACAACCGCCGTAGCAAAAGCTTGTCCAGTATGCAGCCCTTCCGAACTCAAAACATACATATGAATTGCAAGAGTTCGTCCCGATTCCATCAAATTAGTCGGAACTTGAGCAACTGTTCCAGAAGTGTAAATCAACGCTGCAGTCTCCCCAACCACACGCCCCGTCGCCAAAATAATTCCACTTAAAATTCCAGGCACCGCGCTAGGCAACACAACAGTAAAAACAGTACGCAATTTTCCAGCCCCAAGGCCAAAACTTCCTTCTCTAAAAGAATCTGGTACCGCAATCAAAGCTTCTTCCGTAGTTCTCATAATCGTAGGCAAAATCATAATAGCAACCGTAGCCGCCCCCGCCATAAGCGAGTACCCCCAGTGCAAAAATCCCACAAACAGCAACATTCCAAAAAGGCCATATATAATGGAAGGAATACCTGTTAAAGTTTCTGTTGTCATTCTTACAATCTTTACAAACTTGTTTCCTTTTTTGGCATATTCTACAAGATAAATGGCACTTCCAATTCCCAAGGGACACGCAATCACCAGTGCTAGCAATGTCATCACCAAAGTGTTTACCAACGCCGGCATCACCGAACAGTTTTCTGAAGTGTATTTCCAGCTAAACAATTCGCCTCTCAAAAATGGCAGCCCATTCACCAAAATGTAGCCTATCATAAAAAGCAAAACCGCCAAAGTAAGCCCCGCACAAGAATATACAGCAAATCTTATAAGTGGGGCGCCTGCCCCTCGCTTCAGCCTGCATTGCAGTCTTCCGCTACCCCCTCTAGCGGGCTCAATCGCCGCCCGCAACGCCTGCTTTTTTTCTGTTAAAACACCATTCATTATTTCCCTCTATTTTTCACCAGATTAAAACTAAGATTTATCAGCAAAATAAACGCAAAAAGCACAAATCCAGTTGCAATCAGCGCTTCCCTGTGAAGATCCGTGGCGTATCCCATTTCAATAACAATATTTGCAGTAAGAGTTCGAATTCCTTTCAAAATTGAATCTGGAATTCGAGCTTGATTTCCTGCAACCATAATTACAGCCATCGTTTCACCAATAGCACGGCCGATTCCAAGAATAATCCCTGCCATAATTCCACTTTTTGCCGCAGGTAACATAGTCATAAAAACACTGCGTTCATGAGTAGCACCTAAAGCCCGGCTCCCTTCGTAATAATTTTGTGGAACCGCATTCAATGAACTTTCTGAAACAGAAATAATAGTCGGCAATATCATCATACCCAGAAGAAGACTTGCAGTAAGAATTGATGAGCCATTTCCTCCAAAAACATTTCTTACCGCAGGCACAATCACCATAAGTCCAAAAAATCCGTAAACGACACTTGGAATTCCTGCCAAAAGATCAATGGCTGGCTTCAAAATTTTATGCAGCCACTTAGGACAAAATTTAGAAAGAAAAACTGCAGTCATAAGGCCAATAGGAACGCCAACAATAATAGCACCTGCAGTTACATAAAGACTTCCTACAATCATGGGAAAAATACCATAGAGGTCTGTCCCCGGTTTCCATTTAGTTCCAAACAAAAAATTCCTCAGCCCAATTTTATGCATAGCCGGAATACCATTTACAAACAAAAACAAACAGATTAAAAAAACAGCCAGAATACTAAATCCCGCCGCCAAAAGGAAAATAACTTCCCACAATTTTTCTTTTATTTTCATGACTAAAGTGTAGTGGCAAATTGTTAAGTTTTTAGGTGGAGTTTGTAAAAATTGGGTAAAGTATTGCGGTGTAGAACTATAACAAGTATAACGACCCGCCAATTTTGGAGGGCCGTTAACCAGGGGAAGTCTTTCCTCTCTTTAAGTTTATTTCACATCACTCCATTTAGAAACATTTCCTGTAAAAATCTGTTCTACCTGGGCTTTAGTCATATTTTCAACTGGATTTGCTTTATTTACTACAACTGCAATTCCGTCAATTGCAATTGTAACTTCCTGAACACCTTTTGCTTTTTCAGAATCTTTAAGACCGCGACTGGCCATACCAATGTCACAAGTTCCGTTGATTGCATTTGTAACGCCAGTTGTACTGTCAGAAGTCTGAAGTTCAATTTTTGCATTTGGATTTACAGATTTGTATACTTCAATCAATTTTTCCATAACTGGTGAAACTGATGATGAACCGGCAACTACAACTTTTCCGCTTGCCTTGTTTGAAGTATAAGCTTTTGTGTTCTGGATTTTTATGTACTTGTTGGCAGCAATAACCTTCTGTCCATCATCACTTATAATAAAGTTTACAAAATCCTGGGCTACTGGGGACAAACCTTCTTTTACCGCAATGTTGAACGGACGACTGATTTTATAAGAACCGTTATTTATATTTTCAACTGTAGCATATGCTCCATCAATTTTTACTGATTTTACAGAATCATTCAAAGAACCTAAAGAAACATATCCAATTGCATAATTGTCTCCAGCAACACTTGTAAGCATTACGGCTGTAGAATTTGTAATTGCGGCTTCATCTGTTGTGTAATCAACTTTTTTTCCATTGGCATCTTTTTTTTCAATACCAAAAAGTTCAATAAATGCACCACGAGTTCCAGATCCGTCTTCGCGGCTTAAAACTGAAATTGATTTTTTTCTGTTAAACTTTGGTGCAGCAAAAACCGACATTGCAGTTCCTACAAAAACAACTGCAGCAATAATTTTCTTGATTTTTTTTTTCATAATAACTCCTGCAAAAACTAAATAAGAAAACTTCTGTTTTCGATTTGTTTTTTGTTGCTTTTAATCTACAAAAGCTTTGTAAAGTCTTTGAGAATAGCTTGTAAAGAAATTGTAAAAAGATTTGACTTTCCAAAATTTCAGTATTATTTTTAAGAAATTGCCCAAAAAGCACGTAAGAAAACAAAAGAAAAAGGAATAACTCTTAGTGCATATTTTATTGAATCATTATGCAAAGCGAGGTAACTTATGAAATGTTATGTATTTAGATGGAATCCAAAATCTTCTCCTTTAAAAAAAAGAGGATTATCAGAATTTTTATAATAACTATGAACAGAATAAAGATGATAATGATATCAGCTTTACATGGGAAATTGCACAATGGAAAAATGCTCATAAAGGCGACATGTTTATTTTTCTTCAAACACATTCCAACAATGACGGTATTCTAATAATTGGAAAGTTTGACTCTGAACCATACTATAAAGAAAGTAAACGTACTGGCTATAAAGGAAAAGTAATTGACTTGCAGATACTTTCCGCATTTGACCGTAAACCGGACAGTAAGATTCTGGTAACGTATCAATTAGAGAAAGAGTTTCCTGAAACTAATTGGCAGGATGGAGTTTACGGAGAACTTATTGATACATTTGTGGCAGATAGATTAAGTATCAGAATTATGGAAGAACTGATGGCCAGAGATATTTGGAACCAATGGACCTTTTCAGATCTTTTTGGTATTAAACAATATTATTTGGATAAATAGAATTATGTCAGAAAAAGAATCTAAAATAAAATTTCGTCCACACCATTTTCTCTGTATGCGATACTGGGTTGGAAACGGATACTCTGAGAAATATACAGACTTTGTAAATAAAATTCTCCCTCAAGTTAAAAATGGACTGCCCGTAGAAATAACCTTTGGACCAGATTCATTATGCTCAGTTTGTCCTCATTTAAAAAACGGTATTTGTGACAGTCAGGAACGAGTTTTAAAATTTGATAAATCTGTAATCGATTATTGTAATATTAGGGAAGGTCAGATAGTTATCTGGAATGAAATTTTTAAAGTTGTTACAGGAAAAATAATGAATGCAGATTTATTTACTTCAAT
>JAZLFF010000010.1:0-4292 GCA_045615645.1 Treponema sp. | reverse complement strand
GAATTGTCAATAAACATCCATCTCATATCATCAATGCCAAGATATGGAGAAAATGCTCCGTGAATAAATGCCCTTTCCGGTACATCGGGGGTATTATAAGGTGCTGTAAGCGAACGCAATTCTGTTATTGTGAATCCCGGGGCTTTCTGAAAGGCTTCAAATGCGGCATCCAAAGCCATCACATTGTCCCCGCACTTTAAAGCCTCGCTCCTTGCGTGTTTATACCCCTCTTCTTCTGCCGGAACGAAATTCGCAACCTGTCCAATACAGATTGCCTTTTCTATTTTTTCAGGATGAAGAAGTGAATACCTTACCGCCAATACCGTTCCCCAGGAATGTCCGAGAATAGTAATTTTTTCCTTCCCGAATCGGTCACATGCGTAATCTGTCAGCGCATCAATATCTTCGAGGAGCTGTTCGACCGTAGCCGTTTTACCGTTAGCATCAATGCTCTTATTCTTGTAATATGTTCTTCCGCATCCGCGCTGATCCCACGTAATATATGTATAATCATCAAGGAGATAATCCATATAAGAATAATCAATCATTCCGTCAGGACCGCCGGGGCCGCCATGAAGAAGAATAATTACCGGATTGTCCACGTTTCTTCCCATCACTCTGATAAACTGCTCCTGCCCGTTAAGTTCAATGTATGCATCCTCACAAACAGGATTTGATGCGCCGGCAAATGCTTTTGCAAATCTTACATTCTTGATTCCAAAATAAACAATAAGAAAAAGCACGACAATACTTCCAATCACAGCCCCCGCAACCTTGAGAATACGTACCGGAAGTACACTTTTTTTCTTTCCGATCGCTTCATTTCTATGCTGAATATGAATCCCGATATGACCAATTCCCAAAATCGTTACCGCAAGCAACAAAAAAGCGTTTGAACCGTAAAGTCCCAGAACAAAAAAAGCAATAATCGGATATGTCGCACCTGCTACTGGAATTCCCAAAAACGAAGAATAGAAATCCTTCAAAGTCTTTTCGCTTTTAAAGTAACGAATCCAATACAGTTCATAGCAAACCATCAAAATAAAAGACACGCCAAGAATTACAAGCGTTGATGCCGAGCGACTGTGTAAATCAATATTGAAATCACTGAAAACAAGGGCAATAACAGTTACGAGAGCCTGACCGATTTTCTCAAATATCAAAAGAACTTTGTTTTCATTCTTTGCTGATTCTTCGTAACCTGCAGGCTTGTTTTTTAACCAGATAAGATTTGGAATTGTCAGCAGCAAAAGCCAGATTAATCCGATGTAAGAAAATCCAAAGTGAAACATATTTTTCTCCGTATAAAATTTAGCGTTATTAAAAATCCGTGTTAGAAACATCAGAGCATTTCAATTTGCATGTTAAAGGGGTAATATTGTGTAAATTATTAAAAATAACCCCTTTAACATACCGACAGTTTTACATTAGTTTTCTAATTCATACAGCCTATATATTTTTTTGTATAATGAACCCGTAAACATAAATTTAAAAAATCTTTTTTCAAAGCCTGATAATTCATCAACAAGATGCTTTGGTGTCATGGAATGTTCTTTTATACACTTCAAATTGGTATCTTTTAAAACATCTTCAACATTATCTATTCCCCAAACTGTGGTTACGCCAACATCATTTATTGGGTTCTTAAACTTAGATGCTTTTGCACCAAAAACAGTATATACATCCATCAACACATGAACTTTTTTATATTTACTGCTAAGCGCTATAAAAAACTTATTCAGTTCATTATTTTTAAGATACATACTGATGCCTTCGAAAACAACAATTGCACACTCGTTATCTGGAAAATCTTTAATTTTCTCCGGCTCTGCTGCGTTAAATGAACACATCTTATAATTTTCATTTTCAGAATAGTATTTTTTTCTGATATCTATAACATCCGAAAAATCTGCATCTATCCATGTCTGATATTTTTCAGTTACCCTTAAGAACCTGCTGTCCAATCCACAGCCAATATGTAATACAATTGCATTTGGATTCTTCTTAAGCATTTCGCAAACCCAATCATCAAAGATGCGCGCTCTCATTGCCATATTATAGGTAAGCCATTTTGATTTTGCTTTTCCGTTAACTTTAAAATTTTCCTTCTCCCATATCTTCTCAGCAGAAGGATCATTGATAATTATTTTCTTTTTGCTGACTTCTGATTTACCATATAACGGTATATAAAGTGTTTTATTTACTTCATTCATTTCATCTACCCACTCTCAAGTTAAAATCACCATTCCCAAAAACTCTGTATAATTTTCCTGCGTAATTGTTTGTATTTGTGCATTCGGGTAACGGTTTGTAAAAGCCTTTGTTATCCGAGATTTTTTGTCTTTATTCCATTTGAACTCATAGGCAGTAATCGTGTTCGCGTGAGTTTCTATATAATCTACTTCCATCTGATCTGTTGTCCGCCAGAAATATGAAAAAATGTCTGCTGAATCATAAATATTCCTTTTTAATCGTTCAGAAATAAGATAGTTTTCCCAAAGGATTCCAATATCATTTCTTGCTGGAATAGGAGTAAAATCCTTTAAAATTGCATTTCTGATTCCATTGTCCCAAAAATAATATTTGCAGGATTTTTTAAGTTCATTTCTTTGATTTGTTGAATATGATGTAAGTGGAAAAATGATAAAAGCCTGTTCCAGAATTTTTAAATATGAGGAAATAAGTGTTCTTGAAACTCCAAGCAAGGATGAAAGTTCGTTTTCTGAAACCTGACTTCCACACTGTAATGCCAATGCTTTTAATAGTTTTTCCAAAAGCTGCGGTTTTCTAATTCCTTCGTATTGCAAGATGTCTCTGTAAAGATAACTGTCACTTATAAGTTTTAGTATTTCTTTTGAATCTTCCTGTGTTGTAACAACTTCCGGATAAGAACCGTAAATTAATCGCATTTCAAGATTCTTCATTTCATCAAGAAATCCATAATGATTAGAAAGTTCTTTGTAAGATAGAGGAAAAAGTCTGTATTCATATTTTCGACCGGTTAATGCTTCTTCTGTTTCATTGGCAAGTTTAAATGAACTTGAACCTGTTACAAAAACCTGAATGTCGTCTCGTGAATCAACAAGGAGTTTTACGGCTTTTCCAAGATTATTGATTTTCTGGCCTTCATCAATGAAAACTGATTTCTTATTTCCCAGAATCTGATTCCAGCGGGCTATTGTAACTGTTTCAAAAAGGGAAGCATCCATATCATCATCACCATTTAATAAAACAGGATCCAGCTTGAGCTCCGAAATAAGAGATTTTATAAGAGTTGTTTTTCCACTTTGTCTTGGTCCGTAAATTACAATTACTTTACCTTTCCAAAGTTTATTTTTTATAGTCTCAGCGATACTTCTTTGAATCTTAAACATAGTTATATTATCAGCGTTGTTGTAATAAAAGTCAATATTTTGCATTTACAAAAACAAATTAAGTAGATATTTTGCTTTTATGTATTCAAATATATTTTTGTAATTACACGACGGATTTTAGTGTAAGATTTCCGTTTTATCCCACGAGCCCCGTAACAAAAATTTCAATTCCAATACCAATCAAAATTACACCGCCAAGAATATTTGCTTTGCCGGCGAGCTTTGTTCCAACTTTTTTTCCAATGATAAGACCGAAAATACTAATTGCAAAAGTCACAATTGCAATAATCAAAGCGCAAATGAGCGCCATCAAAAAATTATAATCGGCAATTGTAAAACCAACCGAAAGCGCATCAATCGAAGTGGCAACTCCCTGAATCATAAGCGCACCAAACGAAAGATTTTTTACACCCTCTTCCGCTTCGTCACCGCCTTTAATTCCTTCAATCAGCATTTTTCCGCCAATGTACAAAAGCAAAATTAGCGCAATCCACGGAATCAGTTTTTCAAATGAAGAAAAATATTGAACAATTGCATGAACACAAATCCAACCAATCATAGGCATTGTAGCTTGAAAAACTCCAAACACACCGGCAATCAAAGACATTCGACCGGCCTTCATTTTTGGCTCATTCAAACCGTTAGCAAGCGAAACAGAAAACGCATCCATTGCAAGCCCCACACCAAGCAAAATGCTGTTCACAAAAAAAGTTGCATTAAAAATCATAAAACCTCCAAAGGGCAAAAAAATAACCAAGTACAACTTTTAGCTATACTTGGTTATGAAAGTTTCATGTTAAAAGATTCATGTATAGCACTAGTTATACATGAGTCTCGCAATTTAATACAAGCCAGATTAAAAATCAGTATGTTGACTTGTCGCGCAGAACGCCTGCTACTCCCTCATCGGTTAATTTA
>JAZLFF010000009.1:0-69304 GCA_045615645.1 Treponema sp. | reverse complement strand
TGGTTTTGTCGGATGTAATAAAGATCCTGTAACTCTTACCGGCATTACATTAAATACAGAAACTGTAAAAACAGAATATACAGTTGGCGACGAATTTACTACTGAAGGATTAGTTGTAACTGCAAACTATTCAAATGGAACTAGTAAAGAAGTTGTGAATTGGACACCAGACGGATTTGATTCAACAGTTGCAACAGAAAGTCAGACAATTACAATCAGTTATACTGAAGATGGCGAAACTGTAACAGCAACATACACAATTGTAATAAAGGAAAATGATGCTGACACACCTGTGGATGACGACCCAGCAGATGAAGGCGACAAACCGGAAGGCGAAGGCGACGCCCCTGCAGGCGAAGGCGACGCCCCTGCAGAAGATAATCCTCCTGTAAAAGCAACTTTTCAAATTACGTACGAAACAGCTTACGGCAGCGTAGAACCAAAAACTGTAGAAGAAGGTTACGTTCTTACAGAAGCAGACTTACCTGTACTTACACAAGAAGATTATGATTTTGTCGGATGGAACTTAAAAGTTGGCGACAAGATTACAGCTGCAACAAAAATTACCGCAACTTGGATTCCATCTAATAACGTAGAATATACTGTAGAACATTATCAGCAGAATCTTGAAGATGAAAATTACACAATTGTAACGTCCGATACAGAAAAGAAAAGTGGAAAAAAGTTGGAAGATACCGAAGCCGCAACAAAAGAATATCCAGGCTTTACTGCAAAAACTTTCAAGCAGGAAAAAATTGCCGCAGACGGCACAACAGTTGTAAAAATTTATTACGACCGCAACAGTTACACAATTAAGTTTGACACAGACGGCGGTACAAAAATTAACGACATTACTTTAAAGTATGGTGCAAAAATTACTGTACCAGCAGCTCCAACAAAAGCTGATTATGAGTTTAAAAAATGGGATCCAGCTCTTCCTTCAACAATGCCAGCTAAAGATATGACATTAAAAGCAATCTGGGAAAAAAATGAATCATTATTTAATATAACTTTAGATAAAAACAATAGTATTAAAATGGACGTTTATTCTGAAGAAAAAACAATTTATTTTGAAGTACCTGAAGGATACGTTTCTTATGCCTGGTATTTAAATGGTAGTTTGGTAGAGGAAAAATCAAATAAATATACAATTATTACGGATGCTCTTGATATTGATCCTGATCCATATTCTGGAAGTTACCGAAGTCCTAAACCTTTAAACAAGTATGAAAACGGAATGTATGATGTTTTGGCTGTAGTAGAAGATTCAAACGGTGAATATTACAGTGCAACAGCAACTTTTATTATTGATAATATTCCTATTCTTAACTAAAAGGGAGGTAAAAAATATGAAAAAGATTATGAAAATATTTGCAGCAGTTTTAATTGCTGGTTTATCATTTGTTTCTTGTAAAAATAATTTTTCTTTTGATTTAGAACTCGAAGAAAATGAAAAAGCTTATCTTTCTTTTGCAATAAACGAAGGAGAAGAAAGAAAAGTAGCACCTGATACATTACTTTGGGATGAAGTTGATTCAATTGAGCTTACAAAAAATGAAGCAGATTTAAAAACCTGGAAAACTTCAACAGAACTTTCAGCTTACGACCAGATGAAAGCAGACAATTCCATTGTTGTGGATTTAGGTAAATATAATTTTGCTGTTACATTAAAAGATATTAATGGTGATATTTTACAGACAGGCAAAATTAATGATTTTGAAATTAAAGGTGGAAAAAATCTTCTTAATTTTGAAACAAAAGCCTACCTTAACGGAACAGGTAAGTTTACAATACAATGTTCTTACGAAGATAATAGTTATTTAATTGATAGTGTAAAATATAATATTACACCTTTAACAACTGGCTCTATAGATAATGATCGTATGGATTATGACAATGGTACTAAACTTGCAAAACACAGTTTTGATAATGTTACTTGCGGCGAATACATTGTAAAAATATCAATTAGATTACTTGGCGAAACCAGATATAACATTATAAAAACAGAATTAGTAGAAATCCAGAATAAACGCGAAACTGTTTTTAACTT
Organism: Treponema sp.; assembly: GCA_045615645.1. Taxonomy (GTDB): domain Bacteria; phylum Spirochaetota; class Spirochaetia; order Treponematales; family Treponemataceae; genus Treponema_D. Next base: position 67,254 of record JAZLFF010000009.1, on the reverse strand, counting down.
TGTTGTTTCAAAACAACTTAGTAATGTCCCAATTGATTATTTATTAAATAATGGAGAAAGAATTGTATTTGCTGATGATGTTAATTTGTCTTCATACGTACTTGGTGGAGAATTACCTTCAGAAGATAAAATTTTGAATAGACCTAAAAATTTGGAATTTTTAGGCTGGTTCGATGATTATCAAAATAATATAACAACTCTTCCTGAAAAAAGTGCAGAAACAGTTGTAGTTTATGCATTGTTTGGAAAAACTGCCAGAAAAGCAGAAGATTTTACTGATGATGAAATTGTTTATAAAGTAATTCCAACAGATGATACTTTTGATGCTATTTATAATTCAATTATTGAAAATGATTATTATTGTTTCCTTTTAGACCTTTCAGACCTTACAATTGATATTTCCGATTATGATTTTAGCCAAGTAATACTAAATGAAGTAATACTTCCAAAAAACTTAAAAACTTTAAGTAATAAACCTTTCTCTAATAACGGAAATCTTAAAACTGTAACAATTCCAGAAGGTTCTCAGCTTACAACAATTGGAGAAAATGCCTTTTGCAACTGTGAATGGCTTACAAAAGTTAATTTTGCAAAAGATTCAATTCTTGAAACAATTGGAGATTATGCTTTCTCTTATTGTATAGAATTAAAAGAAATTACTATTCCTGCAAGTGTTATTTCAATTGGAAATTCAGCTTTTGCTTTCTGTAATACGTTACCATCTGTAAATATTGCAGAAGGTTCAAAACTTGAAACAATAAAAAACTACGCTTTCATAGATTGTACACAATTAAAAGAAATTACAATTCCTGCAAGTGTAAAAAGCATTGGTTATTCTATAATTAGTTATAGTAATGAAATTACAAAAATTACTGTAGATCCAAATAATACAGTATATGACAGTAGAAATGATAGTAATGCAATTATTGAAAAACAAACAAATAAATTGATTCAAGCGTGTAAAACTACAGTAATTCCAGATTCTGTTACTGTAATTGGAGTCTTTGCTTTTAGTGGTATACAAAGTTTATTAAGCTTTACTATTCCAGAAAATATTACGGAAATTGAAGAAAATGCATTTACCGAGTGTCCTAATTTAAAAGAAATTATAATTTCAAAAAATGTTACAAAAATTGGTGAGAGTGCTTTCAATTCCTGTGAAAATCTAGAAAAAGTAATTTTTGAAGATGAGTCAGAACTTACAAGTATTGGTAATTATGCTTTCTCTTCTTGTACAGCATTAAAAGAAATTACAATTCCAGCAAATGTAGTGGAAATTGGAGACTATACTTTTGACGAATATTCAGATTTATTACTTACTATTCATTATAATAACGATAGTATTTTTAAAAATTTTCTTTCTCGTGATGAATATTTATTTAAACTAATTTTAGATGATGGAATAACAACTATAGATGATTATTGTTTTGAGTATTGTAAGGCAATAAAAGAGATTGTAATTCCTGAAAGTGTTACTTCAATTGGATCTTGTGCTTTCGAGGAGTGTAATAAACTTGAAAAAGTAACATTTAAAGGAACTTCAACACTTAAAAGTATTGGAAGTAACGCATTTAAGAATTGTTCAGCTTTGAAAAAAATTGCAATTCCAGAAAGCGTTACAACAATTAATGATTACGTATTTTGGGATTGTACAGCTTTGAAGGAATTAACAATTCCAGAAAATGTTACAACAATTGGAGAAACAGTATTTTTCAATTGTTCAGCTCTAGAGAAAATTACTGTTGCAGAAAAAAATACAAAATACGACAGTAGAAATGACTGTAATGCAATTATTGAAAAAGAAACAAATACATTAATTCTAGGTTGTAATACAACAGTAATACCAAATGATGTTGCTATAATTGGAGACTTTGCTTTTGCATACTGTGAATTGAAAGAAATTACAATTCCGGCTAGTGTAACACAAATCGATAGCCTTGCTTTTTTTGAGTGTACAAACCTTGAAAAAATTGCATTTGAAACTGGTTCGAAATTATCAAGTTCTGATGTTTATGATATTATAAATACATTTCCAACATTAAAGGAAATTACCATTCCATACAGTTTTAAGAATACTTTTTATAAGGAACTTAAGGAAAGTAATTATTCATTTATAATAATTATGGAAGAAGGAACAACTTCTATTGGTAATATGGAATTCATTTACTATAAAAAATTAAAAGAAGTTATAATTCCTTCAAGTGTTACGTCAATTGGAACAAGTGCTTTCGAATCGTCAGGCTTGGAAACAATTACAATTCCTGCAAGTGTTGAGGATATAAACACAAATGCTTTTAATGGTTGTACTAGTCTTACAACAGTAACTTTTAGCAAAGATTCAAAACTTAACACAATAAGCCAAGCTGCTTTTTCGGGTTGTACAAAATTACAAGGAATTAATATTCCTGCAAATGTAGACTACATTGGAATAAAAGCTTTCAATGGTTGTAAAAGTCTTGCAACAGTAACTTTTAGCGAAAATCCAAAACTTACAGTAATTAGAGAGGCTGTTTTTTATGATTGTGATGCTTTGAGCAAAATTACAATTCCTAAATGTATTACCGAAATTGAAAAAGAAGCTTTCCGAGACTGTGGTAAACTTGCAACTGTAAAATTTGAAGCTGAATCTCAGCTTGAAAGTATAGGTGAGTCAGCTTTTAGGTTTTGTGAGTCTTTGAGTTCAATAGAAATTCCAAAGGGTGTTAGCGAAATTAAAGAAGAAACTTTCTACTACTGTACAGAACTTGAAGCCGTAACTATGGAAGCAAACTCAATACTTACAAGTATTGGTAATAAAGCTTTTGAAAATTGTAAAAACTTGGACTGTATCTACAATATTCCTAAAACATTTAAATCTATTGGTGATTATGCTTTCAAGGATTGTGAGCGCTTTGACCCAGAGTGCACATTTGATGATATTTCAAGTCTTACTGTGGGAACAGATGCTTTTAAGGGGTGTTTTAACAACTAATAAAAAACTATAATCTAAAAAATCACCTTTGTTTGAAGCCTTTCATTCAAAGGTGATTTTTTTTTACAATTTTTAATTTATACTTTTAATTCAATAGTTTTATCATGTTTTAAAAAGTATAAATAACAGAAAATTTGTTCAGAAGAGATTTTCTTTCCAACAGAATTAAGTAATTTTTGAGCGGCAATTTTATAACAACGTTGCTGTTCAATGTACTTTTCTTCGTCAATTTGATTATCCGATTTATAATCAACAATAATTATTGAACCATCAGTTTTTTCAAAAATTAAGTCAATTGAACCTGTAAAAATTGTGCCTTCGTAAAACATTCTAAAGCCCCATTCCGCACGATAGAAAAGATTCTGGGCTTTTGAATCTTCAAATTGTTTTCCAAGTGTAGAATTTCTAAATAAACTGCACATTTGTTCGCATATTTTTTTATTTTCGCAAATTTCTTTTTCCGAAAGATTATGAAATAACTTTGGGGATGGTTCATATTCTTGTGGCATTAATCCTTTTGCCTGCATTTCTAAGTAAGAATGTACAAGTGTTCCAAAATCGGCTGGAGTAAAATTAGATGAACGCAGCGTATCTTCGGAAATTTCATATTTTTGACCACTGTCTGAATCCAAAGCTTGTTCAGGTATATATGATTTTTCCAAAGAACTTGGAGTGCTACGTGAAATTGGATTTGTAGTGTATGAAATAATTTTAGAGGCTTCATAAATTATAGAATTATTATCCATTAAATTTTTACGAAGTTTTTCAGCGGAAGTAACTTTTTGTTTTTCACTGTAAAGCTGTTCGAAAGTTATTGGAAGAATTGGAATATAATCAAAACCAACATTTTCTATGAATGGGGTGGTTTCAAAATCAGAATCGTATTTTGAAAGAATTATTTCTTCAAATAGTCTAAAAATGGATTTTTTTTCTTGATTTTTCTTACTGCTATCCGAATTTGAATAAGAACAAATAATATAAACATCTGAAACTGCACGTGTAATTCCAACATAAATAAGACGGCGGAATTCTGCAAGTTCTCTAACTTTAGCATCTTCTTTCTGGCAATAAGCAAAATAATTTTCAGCACCATTTTCCGGCTTAATTGAAACTCCGTAAGTATCATCATAAAAATAAAGTGAAGAATCATGTTTTGACTTATAAGCAGTACAGCCGTAAAGAAAAACATGTTTAAACTCAAGGCCTTTACTTTTATGAATTGTCATAATATTAACTGATTGGCTTCTTTCAAGCGGATAAGTAATATCATTTGCATCAATATCCGCAGTTTCCAAAGAAAATGAAGATTTTAACATATCAAGCTGGTCTATAAACCATGCAACAGTTTTTCCATTTTCCTCAGATTGTCGTGCAAGTTCAAAAAGCATATCAAAATGTTCAGAATTTAAAAGAGTCTGAGCATTTACCATTGTTTCGTATTTATAACCTTTTGTATTCCACAAGTAAGAAAGTGTAGTAGTTATTTTTTGCTTAAGTACAAGCGGTTTTGTTTCTTTAAAAAAGTTTACAGCTTTTATATACTTTTCATATTCGCTTAAAGGAATATCTTTTTTGAGCTTTTCATCAATTTGTTCAAAAGGATTAAAAGATAAATCTTGAGGATTATCTATTTTGTGATTTAAATAGGCAATAATGTTTTGAACTGACTGTTCACAAAGCCCTGCAAACGGCGAACATAAATACGCAGCAAAAGCATTTGCATCCGATGGATAAACACAAATCCGTAAAAAATTGTAAAAATCGTTTATAATTCCATCTGAAAAAATATTTTTCTGCTGATCAACATTATACGGAATGCCAAAAAAGTTTAAATATTTTGTAATTACGGAACGGTCTGTACGACTTCTGTCCAAAATTGCAAAATCGTTCCAATTACCTTGGGCGTAACCCATTTCGTAAATTTTTTTTGCAATTGAATATGCAAGTAAATCTTTTTCTGGAATAAAGTTTTGTGTATTTTTTGATAATTCGTTAGTTTTTAAGCAAAGCGCGTGAATTGGAATGTTGTCTTTTGTTAATTCACGTAATTCCTCGCCGTTTTTTTCAGCTTCTTTGGTATAATAAGCTTCGTAATCTTTTTTATCTTCTGGAGTTTCAAAATCAGCAAAAATTCCGTTACCATTTTTGAATAAAACGTTAAAAGCTTTCAATAATACATTTGCAGAACGATAATTGTAAGTCATTGGAATGAGTGTATTTTCATTATCTTTTGTAAGCTCGTTAAAAACGGAAACGTCGGCACCGCGGAATTTATAAATTGATTGTTTTTCATCACCAACAAAGAAAAGTTTATTTGGTTCACGTTTATCTTCAATAATTTGATTATTTTCATTTTTAATAATAATTAAGTCATGAATTGAAGATTTTTCTGGAATTGTAATAACACATTCTCCGTTTTGTTCAAATTCACCTTTTTTTAATGAAAGTAAATAAAGTAAATCGCGGTTTTTACTATTGTTATCCTGAAATTCATCAATCATTATTTTTTTATAAGCTGATTTTTCCTGATTTCGGATATCTTCATTTTCTAAAAGAATTTTTAAAGCGAGTTCAGAAATATCTACAAACGAAAGGTTTCCTGATTCGCGCTTGGAGGTATTTACTTGTTTTAGGAAATCTTCAAGTAAATAATTAAATGCTTGTATTGCCTTATATTGTTTTATATAAACGAGAACCGAATTGTAAAAATCAACATTTTCTTTTAGAGGTTTTACAAGCGGGCGAATACTTTGAATAAATCCTGATTTTGCCGGAATTGATTGTATGAGTTTTAAGAAATTTTCAATAAACTTAATATTTTTTTTCAATTCCTCAGACGGATTTTCAATATCGTTAATTGTTAGTGGGGCATAATTTTCAATTGTTTGAGAAGCAGTTGTAAGTTGTGCAATTTTTTGTAAATATAATTCGTGTGCAGGGTTTGGCTTTGAAGGAGCTTTCTTTTTATACTCTGTAACACCTTTACTAACTATGTCTAAATAATAGGTAAAAGAGCCTTCCTTTTTGCTCAAGAACAAATCATTCCATGCTTGAATAATTGTACGTTTTTGAATGTCGAGTTTGCTGGTAAAAAAATTATCCGCGGTTGCAAGGCTTGTAAATTTTAAAATAATGTTTGAAAAGATGTTTTCGGCAAAAGTTTGGAGTTTTCCGGGTTTTACAAAAGTTTGAATTGCAAGATTTCCTGCGTTTTGAAGAATATAAATAAAGGCTTTGTCTTTTACGTTTCGTTCACAATCTGCGGAACCAACTGAAAAATCTGGTTTAATTCCGTAGCGATTTGCACATTGGCGGACAATGGAAGAACAGTAGGAATCGAGAGTTTGGATGTGTGTCGAAGAAAAATCTTCTAGTGCTTGTTTTGCAAGATTTTGCTGCGTTTGTGAAAGGTTTTCAGAAAGTTCAGCTGTAGAAAACATTAAAAGTGTTTCGTAAATTCGCTGATACATTTCGGAAGCTGCTTTATTTGTAAAGGTTAATGTAAGAATTTCATCAGCTTTTGCCTGTTCTGTCATTATAAGCCATGCAAAACGGGTTGCAAGAACCTGCGTTTTTCCAGAACCAGCCCCTGCAGCAATTACTGAATTTGAAGAGGCTCTAAGCGCATTACTTTGATATTTGTCGAGCGGATGTTTTAATAAATTTAAGAAATTATCATTGTAATTATTCATTATTACTAATCTCCCTGCCAGCAATTGTATAAGTTGTTCTACAGATGGTTTTAAAAATACAGTCTTTACAGTGCTCGTAATTTTTTACATTAAAAATATCTTTTTCGTTATTTGATTTATGCGGTTCAAAGTTTTTATTATAAAAAGAATCGGTAAGGCTTTGTGCATATTCATCAAGCCTTAATAAAGTATTTTCATATCCTTCAAAAGGAGCTTTTGTGTCATTTAAGTCGAATACAGCTGATTTATCTGTTCCGGAAATTGCCACATAATACATTGCATGAATATCATTACCGGTAATTTCAGAAACAAGTTTATAATATAACGGCATTTGAAAATCTTTTAAAATACCGTTGTCGTCAACTCGAAAATCCTTTTTACTAGGTATGGCTGATTTTGTATTTTTATAATCAATAACAATTAAATCAAATTCTGGAGTTTGGAGAAGACAATCAATTCGCCCAATATAATTAAATTTTTCTTTTGCAAGTGAATAAGAAGCTTCAGTGTCCAAAACCTTACAACTTCCAAACCCCTTGCCATAAAAAGGTAACAAAAATGAACATAAAAAAGCATGAATTGTAGCAAAAATTTGCTGCTTTTGGTCAAGTAAAGTTTGAATTACAAGTGGACTATCTCTAAAATCTTTAATTTCAAAAATTGCAGAATCAATAATAGAAGTTAATAATGCGTTTACTTGTTCGGTAACATCTTCCGTTTTAATCATAAAGGTTTCAGTTTCTTCAATGTAACACGGCAGTTCTTTATTTTTAAAAGACTTCATAAACTCTTCAAGAATTTTGTGATTTAAGTTACCCATATCAAAACTTTGCATTAAGTTTGTGTCTAATGTATCATCATGGAATTTTAAAACCGATTTAAACAACCATTTTCTTGGACACGGAAAATAATTTTCCATATCCTGACGTGCAGAAATATTTAAATTGTTATTTTGAGAATCAATTTTTTTCTGTAATAATTCATTTATACGTTCTGATATTTGCACTTTTTGTTCAGCCGGATAATTTGTAGTTTTCCATTCTAAAAAGGCTTGTTTTTGCGACTCAGTAATTTGATTAAGAGTTTTGTTTGTGTGCGTAGTAATAACTTTACTTTCAGCAAGAATATAATCTTTATCGTCTAAATTTGGACATTCTTTTGTAGAAGATAAAAGAGTGTGGGGAATTGAATACCCTGCGAACGTCTGCTCAGCCGAAGAAAAATGTACAAAATCCGCATCTGCACAATCCGTAGGCTTAGCGTAAAGTTTAATATAAACTTCCGTTGAGTTTAAAAGTTTATCATCTTCCAAAAGATGAAGTTTTGCCCGTTTTGTAGAATTTAAAAATGTTAGCTTTTTGAAAGAAATATCAAGATTATTCTGCGATGAGTCAATTACAAACTGATATTTAAAGTAGGCGCTTGCAGAAAGTCTGTATTTAAAAATTTGAACTCCGGTTTTGTTGGTCTGTGGAGAATAAGTTTTTCCGTCCAAAATCTGCAAGTAGAAGTTGTAAGGATTACTTATCTGCAAGTTGCAATTTTTATAATCTTTTTCAATTTGGATAATTTCTTCAAGTTCTTTAATACAACGCGAAAGAATGTTATTTGCTTCTTCTGAAAAATCGCTGTCACTTTTTAGGAAAGTTTGTTTAAATTCCATCCAGCTTCTGCGAATCTGTTCAAAAGTTTTATAATTTTCAGAAAAAAACTGATTTATACAATGATAAAGTTTTGAGTAAAAATCTTTTAGCTGTGAATAATAATCAATTTCTTCTTTTGTTGAATTTTGTTTTTCTACGCGTGTAAGTTTTGAGTTTAATGCACTAAACCAAATATTTTTATCGTAAGGTGAACAAATACAGCGCATTCGGTTACCTTCACGAATTAATTCTTCTTTTATTTCCTTGATTTCTTCCTTCCACGGAACGCATTCATCTAGTAAAAGTGCGCGAACGCTGTCAAACGAAAAATCCGTGCTGTAACAATTGTAAATTTCTTTAAAAATACGGCCGGCACAGTTTTTAGTAAGCGATTGTCCAGCTTTTATTACATACGGTATTTGATAAAGTGAAAATTCTCGTTCAATGTAAGGACGATAAGTTTCAATATCTGGTATACTCAACGCAATTTCCGACCAATCTGCTTTTTTATTATTAACAATATCAATAATTTGAAGCATTACGGTTCGCAATTCTTTTCTTGAATCTGAATAAAGATAAGCTTTTGGCGAAGGAATGTCTTTTGGTAACGTAAAAATTGTTATTTTATCATTTTGAGAAAATGGTTCTTGGTAGTCTGAAAAATCTTGAAACTGTTCCGGATAAAAAATTAAAAACTCAAAGGAATTATTTTTGAATGAAATTTCATCAACCCAGGAAGGTTCAAATAAATTGTTTTCTTTTAAGAATTTTGAATATTCGTTGTAAATATATAAATAATCTAAATCTTCTTTATCAAGTTCACCATATTCTTCAAGGTGTTTGTCTAAGCGTTTTTTCCAAAAGTGCAACGCGGGAATGTTATTGCAAATCCAGTCAACAAAGGAAGTTGCACTTTTTGCCATTTGATCATCCGGATTTATTAACACTTGTAAACGGTTTTCTTTAGGTTTTGCAGCATTTTTTTCTATTAAGTCATTTACAAAAAATTGGCGTAAAAGGGTCGGAATGGTAGTGAGATTTTCCTGTTTTACATTAATATAATCACGTTTTAAAGTATCCCATGCAATAAAGCGTTCAAATGGAACTGCATCTGTACCAGATTCTTGTGGATGTGTAATAATCCAATCTATCCAGCTGTTCATGACAGTATCTGTAGCAAAAACAAAAATTTTATTTGAATCTGAAATATTTTCTTTTAAAATTTTAGAAATATTTTGTGGATAAAGAGAAATAGTTTTCAATTCATTCCTCCCAAAGTTTAAAAACTAACGAAGATTTACCACATTGACAGGATTGCCATCAAGCCAAGACTTTAAGTTGTTGTAAGCAATTTTTTGAAGTCTTGAACGAGTTTCAAGCGGTGCCCAGGCAATGTGAGGTGTAATTATACAATTTTTTGCTTTTAAAAGCGGACAGTTTTTACTCATAGGTTCTTCAAGCACAACGTCAGCAGCATATCCTGCAATTTTATCTGCGTTTAAAAAATCTACAAGATCTTGTTCAACTATAAATCCGCCTCTAGCAGTATTAATAATATAGGAACTTTTTTTCATTTTGGCCAAAGAAGTTTTATTAATTATATTTTTTGTAGCTTCGGTTAATGGCGCATGTAAGGTAAGAAAATCGGATTGTTTAAGAAGTTCGTCAAAAGTAACTGAAGCTGGCATTCCTTCTTTAGGAGTTCTTGTACAGCAAATAACATTCATTCCGAAGGCTTTTCCAAGTAGGGAAACTTTTTTTCCTATATTGCCATAGCCAAAAATTCCAAGGGTTTTTCCAGATAATTCCATAAGTGGGGCATTCCAATAGCAAAAATCCGGACATTTAATCCAGTCGCCATTATGAACGGAAATATTATGTTCGCTAACTTTGTTTGTAAAATGTAAAATAAAAGAAAAAACGTGTTGAGCAACGGAATCTGTACTGTAGGAAGGAATGTTTGTAACTGTAATGTTGTGTCGCTTTGCTGCTTCCAAATCAATAACGTTATAACCTGTAGCTAAAACACCAATGTATTTTAAATTAGGGCAGGCTGATAAAACCTTTTCATTTATTTGTATTTTATTTAAAAAAATCGCATCGGAATTACCAATGCGATTAATTAATTGTTCATTTGAAGTTCTTTCGTAAACAGTCACATCGGCTAAATCATTAAAAATATCCCAGCTTAAATCTCCAGGATTAACTGCATGACCGTCAAGTATTGTTAATTTCATTGTAAACTTTAACCGATTACATCAACGCCACATGAAGAAATTGCAGAATTGATAGCATCTTCCTGGCTTGCATCATCATAATCAACTAAAACCTGTGATTTTTCACAATTTGCTACAACATTTGTAACGCCTGCAACTGCTTTTACAGCATCTTGAACCTTACCGGCTGTTCCATCATCAAACATACCAACAACGTAGATTTTTTTCTGCATATTAAATACGCTCCATATTTTTAGATATTTAATTATAAATCAGATGACACCTTATTTCAAGCAATAAAACCTTATCATTCTTCACAAGAATTATTATTTTTTTGCACTTTACCAAGCTGACCACAAGCTCCACCAATTTTTCGACCGCGTCTAGTTCGCAGTGTAACATTTAATCCGGCCTTTTCAAGTTGACTTACAAAAGTTTTAATTTCCGAGGCTGTAGGTTCCGTAAATGGAAGATTTGCAACCGGATTCCATGGAATTAAATTTATATTTACATCAGCATTTTTTGCAAAATTTATAAGGTTTTCAGCACTTACTTTATCAGTATTTTGATTATGTAGCAGGGCAGCTTCAAGCGTAACTCTTTTTCCAGATTTTTCAGCGTAATAAACAATAGCTTTTTTTAATTCTTCAAGATTATTGTTTTCAGATTTTGCAACAGGCATAAGTTCTTTGCGGAGATTTTCATTTGCAGTTGTTAACGAAACTGCCAGGCGGATATGAGGTCCATTATCAGCTAAATCATATATGCCTTTTACAATTCCACAGGTAGAAAGAGTAATTCTTTTAGAAGAAAGATTACGACCGTCTTTATGGCAAAGAATTTCAATTGAGCGTCGAATTGCCTCAAGATTTTGCATTGGTTCTCCCATGCCCATAAAAACAATGTTGTCGAGTTTTCCTGCAATTTCTTCCAAATAAAAAAATTGTTCAATTATTTCGTTAGGTAAAAGATTTCTGGAAAGTCCTAAAGTTCCTGTCATGCAAAAAGCACATTTCATGGCACAGCCGGCCTGGCAGGAAACGCAGGCGGTTTTTCTTCTTTCTTTATCAGTAAGTAAAACTGTTTCTACAATATTTCCATCGTTCAGTTTGATTTGAAGTTTTATAGTTCCATCAGGGTCTTTAAGAACGTTGTCAATTACAGAAGACCGAACAATTGCTTTTTCTTCAAGCTGATTTCTTAACTCCGAACTTAAATTTGTCATAGAATTAAAAGATTTCGCGCCACTACCAATCCACTTAAAGATTTGAGTGCCGCGAAATTTTTGCGAAAGTTCTAGTTTTTCTGTAATTTCAGAAGGAAGAAGTCCTGTTAAAACTAATTTTTCCATTTTATTATCTTGTAAGTTTATCTAAAGCGTTTTTAACAGACATATTTCTGTTATCAGTTTTAAGATAATCTTCAAGTAATTGAACGGCTTCTGTTTTTCTACCCATTGAAGTATAGCATTCAGCTAAATCAATATATAAACGGGAATTTCTTGTATCGCTCTTGATAAGAGTTGAAAAACGTTTTGCAGCTTCTTCAAAATTTCCTTCGCCTTTGCAAATTAGAGCTAAACCAATTGCAGCATAAATATCAAAGTCAATTTCCAAAGCTTTAGTGTAATAGGATTTTGCTTTTTCGTAATTTCCAGTTGTACGGTAAGCATCACCTGCACGTGTAAGAATTACCTTGTTTTTCGGATCCAAATCAAGAATTTTATTCCAGTATTCAATTGATTTAAACTGTTGGTTCATTCCGCGGTAACAATCTGCAAGGCCAAACAATGCGTAAAAGTTGTTAGGTTCGCGTTCAAGTGCCATTTCGAAGAACTTTGTACCTTTTTCAAAAGTCTTAAGCTTTCGGTGGCAGTTTCCAATTGATGTAAGTACACGGATATCAACAGAATCCTGATTGATTTCGTAAATTAAAGTCCAATAGTAAAGAGCATCTTTATATTCTTTAAAGTCATAGTTCAAATGACCAAGACCAATTAAAGCATACGGATTATCATGCTCCATTTCCAAAACTTTTAAGTACAAATCTTTAGATTTCTTAAAGTCGTGAGTTTTTCTATATGCATCTGCTACACGAGTAATAACTGTAATGTTTTTGTCATCATGAACGAGATACTGTTGCCAGATATCAATTGCTTTAGAAAACTGGTTCATTGATTTATAGCAGTCTGCAAGACCAAAAAGGGCATAATTGTTGGAAGGGTAGTATGTCAAACATTTGTTATAATACTCAGTAGCTTCCTTGAAATGTCCTTGTTTTCTTTCTGTATCACCGAGTCCAACAAGTGCATAGTTATTATTTTCCTCGATTTCCAGAATTTCTTCGAATGCTTTTCTAGCGCCTTCTGAATCATTTTCTTTAATAAGTTGATACCCTTTTTTCGATAATTCAGAAATTTTATTCATCGACTCATCTTGTGATGAAAATTCAGCGGGAGTTTCGAAGATTTCAGGAAATAAACTTTCCTGAACAGGTTCTTGTGTTGTAGAGAATGGTGAATTCATAATTTTTAAATCTCCATTGGATCATTTTAAATAGTTTAATTTTAAATACGATTTTGTTTTTAAATACTTTTTCTTATTTTTAAATACTTCTTTAACTCTCCGCTAACACAGTTGATATAACTTTTGCTAACGATTCATATATTGGTTCAGCATCACGTTTATTGTGTGCTAAATAATATGCTTTTAGGGCTTTTAAACTTTCATGTTTATTCATATAGTAATCACCAACTCGGGTTAAACCATCTGAATAACCAGTAGTTATGTAGATTCTTCTGGCGTCTTCAATATTACCTGAATTAAACATTATATTGGCTTTTCGGTTTAGGATAACTTTCTGTTCAGATGACAAACCTTCAACAGGATTATCTGTTACTTTAATGAAACCATCAGGAATGTTTTTTTCGGAAATTGAATTTTTTAAATTCTCTTCCAGTTTTTTTCTACTCATAAGACCATATATTTTTAATTACAACTACTTTAATAAAAAATAGTTTATATTCACAATAATTTTACCACAAAACAAAAAGATGTCAACTTGTAAACTAAATATATGTATAAAAATCTACAATAGAGCGACCATAAATTCGCTGATCAGTTCTTGTAAGATTACCAATTTTGTCAGGCATAAAATGTTCTTCCGGTCTATGAACAAGAATTGTACCAGTTTTGTTTAAAAGTCCGTTTTTATCCGCTTGTTCAATAAGCTGTTCATGAAATTTATATGGAAATGGTGGATCAAAGAAAATAAAATCAAAAGAACGTTTACAGCGCTTAATAAAATATTCAACAGGCATAAAGTGACATTTTATTTTGACGCCGCATTCCTGTTCTGTAACCAAAACATTTTCAAGAACTGTATTTACTTTAATTTTATCTTTTTCACATAATTCAACATCTGAAGAACCTCGGGAAACTGCTTCAATTGCAATTGTGCCCGAACCTGAAAAAAGGTCTAGCCAAGATTTTCCAGATAAATCCCCAATAATTGAAAAAACAGATTCACGCATTCTGTCCATTGCAGGTCTGATTACTCCGTCTGGACATTTAATAATTCTGCCTTTTAATTTACCACCCGTTATTCTCATTTACTTTTCCTATTTTCTGTTTAATGACCAATATGTTTCATCTTGCTTTAAGGCATTGTTACCAGTTGCAAAATCGAAGGCGGATTTTCCGTCTGTTGAACGAAGGTTTGTTGCGGCTCCATTATCAAGAAGTAATTGAATTACAGATGTTGAATTACCAAATTGTGCTGCATACATTAATGGAGTTTTTCCATCATAAAAATTATTTAATGGAATTGATTTATCAAGATAAACATTTAATTTTGCAGTTTGAATATATTCGGAAGATTGTTTTGTAGTTAGTAAAAGAATGAAAGATTTTAAAACTTCTTTATCCGAAATAGAGTAATAATTTAATAAGCTTTTTAATAACTGAGGATTATTGTTGTAGCAGGCTGCCAGTACAATTGCAGATAAATCGTATTTATTTTTCATTTTAACGTCTGCATTTGCATTTAATAAAAGTTGTACTGTACTTAAGCTTTCCTGGTAACGAACTGCATACATTAAAGCTGTCCAACCGTCTTTGTCCTGCAAGTTAACATCTGCACCCGAATCAAGTAAAGTTTTAATCTGCCAGTCATTTCCATTTTTTGAAGCTTTCATTAATAATGTTTGTCCAAAATTGTCAGTTTCATTTGGATTTTCAATATTTCCCATCTGTAAAGGTACATCTTCTGGAACTGGAATTGTATCTGGTGTCATATAATCTTGTAGATATTCTTTTGAGTAACGTTGTACAGGTTTTTTAGCTAATTCTTCCATCATAGCGGAAAAGTCAATTTCGGGAACTGGTTGTGGTTCTGTCTCCGGTAAAGGTTGTGGTTCTGGCGGAGGAAGCGGCTGTGGTTCAGGTTCTGGTTCTGGTTCTGGAACAGTAGTTTGTTCAACTGGAGGAACTGGAGCTGGCTGCTCTTCAAGAATTTGTTCTGGAGTTGAATCTAAAACTGGTGCAGGGGATTGTTCCAATGCTTCAGAAGATTCATCATAGTTAATGGCGTTTGGCATAATATCTGGGGAGCGTATTTCTTTTGCAATTCCTCTATTTGCAATATTGGCACCGCCTTTATCTATATTTTTCTGATATTTTTTTTCTATTTTTGCGTCTTTTGTTATATTGTATTTAGCAATTGCAGCTTCTCTGTCAAATGAAAAATCATGTTCTACGCTTTCATAAATGCTTCTGAAAAAAGCTTCCGGATTTTTAGTTACATAGGTTTTATTTTTGGTTAAGCCGTATTTTTTGTTAGGTTCAAGATTATAATAATACCAGTTTGCAATTGCTGTTTCTTGATTTTCAAATGGGCCTTTAAATAACTTGCCAACTTTATTGTTACTGCCGCTTACAACATTAATTGCCCATTGTGCTTCAAGACCATCATCCGACTC
Source organism: Treponema sp. (assembly GCA_045615645.1). Classification (GTDB taxonomy): domain Bacteria; phylum Spirochaetota; class Spirochaetia; order Treponematales; family Treponemataceae; genus Treponema_D. The sequence goes on along the minus strand of JAZLFF010000009.1, from coordinate 51,754 downwards.
TTCCTGAGCAAAAACTGTGGATACAAATAAACTTAAAATAATTACTAAAACGAATGAAAATTTAAACTCTTTTCTCATATTTTTATTATATAGTTAAATTAGAAAAGTGAAAAGAATAATTGACTAGTATGTTGTAAATCATTAAACTAAATGAACACCCCTTGGGAATCTGTAATGATTCTCTTTATCCATAAGGAGGAATGAAGATTACTAGTTGTAGTTTTCATTGTACAGTCTAAAATCGTCGATTAGAGGATTGTATTACTTGTCCTCCGAAACACTGTCAATTGACGGTGAAAATCAGGAGATACTTATGAAAAAGTATGAACTTATGACTATTTATCCACTTGATGATGAAAAGTCAAAAAAAGGTGCTGAAGATTTAAAAAGCACTCTCACAAAATTCGGTGCGGAAATCGAAGAAGAAAAACCATTTGGTGACCGCGATCTTACTTACACAATCAAAAAACAGAATCGTGGACGTTTCGTTCTTTATACAATGAAACTTAATCCATCTAAAGTAATTGAAATTGAGAAAGAATTCAAAATCAATATGAATCTTTTGAAAGCTCAGTTTGTAAAGGTAGAAGAGTAGTTTCTGCCAAATCCATAAATCACGAAATTTAAGGAGCAGGTTATGACAGATTTAAATCATGTAGTTCTTATTGGTCGTCTTACGAGAGACCTTGGTACCGATGAAAGAAGCTTTGGTTATGTTGGCAACGGACAGGCAAGAGCTACTGTAAGTATTGCTGTAAACCGTAGCAAAAAATCTGGTGATCAGTGGGTTGAAGAAGCAAATTACTTCGATATTACTATCTGGGGAAAACAAGCAGAAAATCTTAAACCTTATCTTACAAAAGGAAAGATGATTGCTGTTGACGGATATCTAAAACAGGATCGCTGGGAAAAAGACGGTCAAAAGCAGAGTAAAGTTTCTATTGTTGCAAACAATGTTCAATTGTTGGGCGGAAATACAGGAAGTAATGCGCCAGCAGGGGGTGCTCCAAAATTTCAGCCAATAAACAATAGTAATTCAAATGCAGGATATTCTAATTATCAGAGTGAACCATATGGTGATACTGGTAGTGATTTCCCTGAAGATATACCATTCTAATATTAAGTGAGGAAAAATATGTCTGAAGAAAATACACAGGAAATGGAAGAAAAAGTAAGTCAGGAAGCAGCTATGAATGCTGTAGCTCCTGAATCTGATGGTCGTGAAGACGAAAGAGACGGACGCGCTAAAGGAAAAACATATTTCCGCAAGAAGGTTTGCCGTTTCTGTGCTAACAAAGCAAAAATTGATTATAAAGATGCAGATGCACTCCGCCGTTATATGACAGAACGCGGTAAGATTTTACCACGTCGCATTACAGGTACATGTGCTAAACATCAGCGCGAAGTTGCAAAAGCAATCAAACGTGCACGTTCAATCAGTTTGTTGCCATACGTAGCTGACTAATTTATTAAATTAAAAGGACTTCTCATACTCCGAGAAGTACCTGAAAATATTATAGGAGCTTGAAAATGAAAGTAATTCTTAACGTAGACGTTAAATCACTTGGTGAAGAAGGCGATGTAAAAAACGTAGCTAATGGTTATGCACGTAACTTCCTTCTTCCACGTAACTTAGCTGTACCTTACAACGAAGTTACTGTTGCTTACTTTGAATCAAAGAAAGCAGAAATTGAAGCACGCAAGGAACAGAAGAGAAAGGATTCTGCAAGCCTCAAGGAAAAACTTGAAGCAGCATCTCTCGAAATTGCTATGCCAGCTTCTGCAAATGGAAAACTTTATGGTGCTGTTACAACTCATATTATTGCTGATGTTCTTGCTAAACAGGGATTCGATATTGAAAGAAAACGTATTGATCTTCCTGGTTCAACAATTAAATCTGTTGGTACATATAAAGCTATTATTAAACTTTATGAAGCACAGACAGCTGAAATTCACGTTTCAGTAATTGCTCAGGTTGTTGAAGAAAATACAAAAGAAGCACCAAAATCTAAGAAAGCTGAAAAAGCAGAAAAAGCTGAAGCTCCAGCTGCTGAAGAAACACCAGCTGCAGAAGCTCCTGCTGAAGAAAAAGCTGAGTAATTTAGTTATTCAGATTTTTTAATAAAAAGTCGGCAAATTAAACTTGCCGACTTTTTTTTCCCTTTAAACCTAAAATGATGTTATAATAAACAGATAAGGAAGAGAAAGTATGGATAATATAATTAATGAAAAAGTACCACCACAGAGTATTGAAGCAGAACAGGCTGTTTTAGGAGCTGTTTTATTAGATTGGAAAGCAATGGCAGATATTGCTCCTACATTAAGAGCTGACAGATTTTATTCCATACAAAATCAACTTATTTACGAAACTTTATTAAAACTTTACTCACAAAATGTTACTGGTGACACCTTAGCATTAATTAATGAACTTACAAAAGAAGGAAAATTAGAGCAGGCTGGCGGCAACGCTTACATAGCTTCGTTAACTGATACTGTTCCATCAGCTGCAAATATAGATTATTATGCAAAAATTGTAGACGATAGAGCTGCTCGCCGTGATTTAATAAAAATTTCAACAGAAGTACGTTCTACAGCTTTTGACTTAAATACAGACAGCGATGCAATTTTAGATAATGCGGAACAGAAAATTTTTGCTTTATCTGAACGAAACGAAACTACAGAAGTTCATGCAGCAAAAAATATTATGGTTCGCGAAATTGAAATAATTGAGAGCCGCCTTAAAAGTAAAAATCCATTTACAGGTATTCCAACCGGTTTTAGTAAACTTGATACATACACTTCCGGTTTTCAGAATTCCGAATTGATTATTATTGGTGCCAGACCTTCAATTGGTAAAACTGCTTTAGCACTTTCAATGATGCAGCACATTACTGTTGAACGTAATATTCCTTGCGGCTTTTTCTCTTTGGAAATGCCTTACGAATCTATTGGTATGCGTTTACTTTCTCAAGAAGCAAGAGTGCCATTACATAAAATTCGTAGTGGTATGATGAAAATTGAAGATGTAAAAAAAATACAGGAAGCTGCCGGACGTTGGTTTGAAGCGCCTTTATTTGTAGTTGATACTCCTAATATGCGTCTTATTGAGCTTAGAGCAATGGCTCGCCGTTTAGTAAAAAATCACGGAGTAAAAATTATTTTCATAGACTATATTGGTCTTATTACAACAGAAGATTCTACGGCACCAGTATATGAACAAATGTCATTAGTTTCTAAGTCGTTAAAAGCTTTAGCCCGTGAACTTGAAATTCCAATTGTAGCCTTATGTCAGGTTGCTCGTGATGCTGAAGGTCAGGAGCCTAACCTTGCACAGTTACGCGGTTCTGGTTCTATTGAACAAGATGCCGATGTTGTAATGTTCCTTCATCGTAATCGTTTAAAAGAAGAAACACCGATTCAGGAAGCAAAGATTATTCTTTCTAAGCAGCGAAACGGTGCAACTGGCGATATTGATATTATGTTTGTACCTTCGTACAGTAAATTCGAAAACAAATCTGATGATGAATAAAAAATTATTTAGACGAAATATCGTTTAAGGATTTCTTATCCAATAATTTTAAATTTCCGTTTGTATCTGTAACTACAATTCCAGTAGGAGTAACTGTAATTGGTGTAGAACTTTTTACAGTAATTGTAGATTTCAGTTTTAATGAAAGGGTAGAATCAAACTTACCAATATAATAAGTTTCTTTTTCATCAATTACACAATAAAAATCAGTTTCGTCTTGAACGAGGACAGAATCTTGTGCAATAAGGTTGTCGCTTTCTGAAGAAATTTCAAGAGTTTCAGGATTTATCAGTATGAGCTTTACGGCACCTTTTCCTTTGTTTTCACCAGCTATTGCAATGTAACTGTCGCCTGTATTAAATACTGTTCTATTTCTAATAACTGTAACTGGGGAACTTTTTATAATTTCACCATTATTACTGTTGAATTTTACAAGTTTTGAAAGAAGTTTTGTTTCATCTGAAAGGATAATACCGTATTCGTAAGGAGCGGCGGCATTTTCAGCTTCTTTATCTTGAACTTCTTTTTGGTCTTTTGCAATTTCTTTACGTTCAGACTGAGTTTCTGTAATTTTTTTATCAGCTCTTTCCTGCTTTTCTTTAGCTTCGGCCCGTGCATTTTCTGTTTTTTCTTTTTGTTCAGCTTCTTTTATTGCCTGATTTTCTGCAGCTGCTTTTTTTTCATCTGCGTTTTGTTGTGCAGTTTGAGCTGCTTCTTGTGCTTCTTCATTTTCAGGATTTTCAAGAGCTACTTTTTTTGCTTCGTCAGCAGTTTTCTGAGCTTCTGCGGCTTCTTTTTTAGCTTCTGCAGTTTTTGCTTTTTCTGTTTCTAATTTTTTCTGTTCAACTGCTGCCTGTTTTTGAGAAGCTTTTGCTTTTTCAGATGATTCGTCTGCTTCACGTTCTTTTAAATCAACCATGTCTTTACGACTTGTAATATTTTTATCATCATCTTCCTGCATAGATTCAACAACTTTAGAATCGCTGATTACAGAAGTATCAACTGTAGAAAGTCCACCGTCAGTAACATCGTATAAAGGAATTACAATTTCAGATTTTCCAGCCCAATCTTCATAATTTACTGAAAGACCACAATTTTCTGTTGAAAGATTTTTTGTAACAACTTCTTTGTATTTTCCATTAAAAGAATCTAATTTACTGCGGTAAACGGCATTATAAACTGTAATAAAAACTGCAAGTGTGTCAGCATCCTGTTCGGAATATCCGTAAGCGGATGAAAGGTAAGCTGAAATAATACGACGTAAGTTTACAATATGGTCAACGCCTGCAGCTTTTCCAAGAAAAATTATATCTGCATCAAGTTTATCTTTTGCTGAAGTGTCTACAGCATGAATTACATAATATTTATCGGTGTTTCCAGTAGTGTTCGACTGATCAATACTAGAAGAAATGATATTTCCCATAGAACTACCAATTCCTTTAATAGCATTAATAGAATCAATTACTTTATGTGGTCCTGTATAATTAATAAATTCAATAGTTGTTCCTTCGCTTTCTTTTTGAAGTTCTGATTTATTAACTTCTAAGGCAAAAAGTCCTGTGGACAATAAAATTAAAAATGGGATAAGAACTGTTTTTTTCATATAATCACCTATATTGGTATTTACAGCAATTTTAACATGAAAATTCAGTTTTTACTACAAAATTAAAGGTTCAAATCAGCAATTTTTTTTAATGTTTTTCGAACATATTTTTGAACATTTGTGCTGTAATCTGGTGAAAGGTAGCGTGATAAAATGTATTTTCCTTTAGAGTTGAAAGCTGGGCGTCCCATAAATCTGCAGATTGAATATATTGCATCGCAGGAAGAAATGATTACAGAATCTTCGCGAGGAGAAAGTGTTTTTGAAAGTTTTTCAATACTTTCCAAAAGTTCTCCATCAGGGTCAAAGCCGTTTTGTGCAATGCAGGAAAAAATCATACTGATAAGAGATTTGTTCTGAAGTTTGTTTAAAAAAAGTGATAAATAGTTAACTGATTCGATTGTTGAAAAAAGTGGAAGTTGATGTAGAAAAAGTGAAAGTCCTTGTGTGTCGGTAAGAAAAGGCGACATTTCTTCGCGGGTGTTTGAGGTGGTCGTTTGCAGGTGTGTTGAGAAAGCGCGGGAAATATCAATCATGTCTAAAGTCCAGCCAATTTCTTCAGGTCCGTAAAAACCTTCTGAAAGTTTGGCTATTCTTTCGTTGTTGCAGATTGAGCGGTCTAAAGTTTGTGAATAATTGATTGAATAAAAGTAATCTTTTGGATTTATAAAATCGTGATAATTTTGGCTTTTTGAATCTCTTTGATTATACTCCTGTGGTGTCTGAATAATTTTGTAAGCATTTATACTCCAGTTTTTTCCGCAGAAAATGAGATAGTCCGCGTTACTGTAAAAAAGGTAATTCCAGTCATAGTTATTATCTTTTGGCGGCATAATTGCGTTCCAAAGTTCAGTTCCTTCAAGGCTGTAAAAAAAAGCGTTTGTATCATCGGTAATAAAAAATCCGTTGTTGGCTAAGTGAACTTTTGTAAGATTAAATCCGTTTATATTGTTTATTGTAAATGTAGAAAGTTCATCACCATTTTCGGGATTTATTCTGGCAATTGAAACTGAAGTTTGTGAAGGATTTAATAAATATAATTTATTACTTTGTGGTGAAACAAGAAAAGAAGACTTTGCAGACTGTAAGGTTGATTTTTGTTCTAAAGGTAATTCCCAGTTTATTTTTACAGTTTTATCTTGAATTGAAAGAAGCTGTGAGTTTCCGTTTTTTAATGTTAGCAGTACGCCTTGAAAACATGAGGTGGCGTTTTTAACTTCATCAGAAAGTGAATATTCTTCTAGGAGTTCTCCAAAAGGGGAGATTCGAATCAACGAAAAAACAGTGGAGTTTTGTTCTAAAAAAAATGCTAGAGAGCCGTCGTTAAATTCGCAAACCGGTAAGTTTAAGTTTTGATTTTTCGTTTCGAGTTTCCATTTACATATTCCGTTTATTCCAAAACATTGAATGTTGTTTTTTCCACGGACAAAAAATCTTCCGTCGCGTCCACAAAACGGTTTGTCGCAAATTGGAAAGTCCACATCTGCTGCCCAAATTTCTGAACCGCTTTGATTTAATAAACTTATGTGTTTTCCGTTATTTGTAACAACAGAGAAAAAATCGTTCAATATTGTACTTACAAATGCATTTTTTGATTTATCTAAGTGTTTTTCCCACAGAACTTTTCCTTGATTAGAAAAGGCTGTAATTTCGCGGGCATCAGTTATTAAACAAAAACCATAAGATGTAAGAGTTGGTTCTGAAATTACAAGACCTGGAATTACTGTTGTCCACGAAGTATTTACATTGGAAAGATTTTCATTAGAAAAAAGGGGAGTGAGAAAAAATTGAAACTGAAATAAAAACAATAAAATGCTTTTTTTCATTTATGTCAAAAACCCTTAATCTTTGGAAAGTATGGCGAGGCTTTCTATATGGCTTGTGTGTGGATAAAAGTCTAGTAGGTAAATTTCGTTAAGTTTGTAACCAGCTTTCAGTAATTTAGACAAGTCTCGGGCATGTGTGGCAGGGTCGCAGGAAACTGAACGAATTTGAGGAATGTCGGATTTGCATAAGTATTCGCAGACTTCGCGTTCCATTCCGGAGCGTGGAGGATCAATTACGCAGGCGTCGAAATGTCCGCAGCTTTGTGCACAGTTTTTTACCCAGTTGGCACCGCTTAATCCGAAACTTGTATGCTTTGTGCCGCTCATATTTTGTTCTGCAAATACAAGTGCATCTCGATTGTGTTCAACTAAAACTACATTTGAAAATTTATCAGAAAGAAAAGCTGAAATTGAACCGCAGCCAGCGTACATGTCTAAAACATTTTCTCCAGGTGCGAGGGTGTCTACAATAAATTTTGTTACTTTTTCGAATACGTATAGGTTTGATTGAAAAAATCCTCTTACGTCAAAAGAAAGCTGTTTGTTTCCAATTTTTACCGTAACTATATTTTCTGGAGAAGCAATTGTTCCTGCAAAATAATGATTTTCTTTAATTTTTTTCTTAGAGTTTTTATTAGATTGTATACTTTTATGCACTTTTTTAGTATTTTGTGTTTCATTTATGATTATTTTATTATTTGTGTTACCAGTTTTTTCAACATATTTACTTCCGAACACATGAATACGACCTTTTTGTGCCGGTGCTTTACCTGAGGCAATTTCTTGTAAATAATTGTTAATAACCTCTTCTGCACAACTGCAACTGTCGATTCGAACAATGTTATTACTTGCTTTTTCGCAAAGTCCTCCGTTGTTTAATTGAAATCTAGCTCTGTAATTAAATTCCGGTCCCGCAATAACCTGAACTTTATTTTTTACATCTATACCGTTTTGTAGAAAAATGTCTTCCAGCATATGAATTCTGAGCTGCTTTTGATACTCATAATCTATGTGCATCATATTACAGCCACCACATTTTTGATAATATTTACATTTTGGAGTAATTCTGTATGGAGAAGGTTCTAGAATATTTACAATTTCTGCAACATCGTAATCGCGTTTAGATTCAATAATTTTAATTTCAAGGGTTTCTCCGGGCATTGAATATGGAACAAAAATGGTTTTTCCATTATTTTTTGCTAATGAATTGCCCCCAAAAACGGTTTTCTCTGTTATAATAGTCATGATGTGAATTTAACACAAAATAAAAAAACTTAATACACTTATATGGGGCTATGAAAGGTGAAAATAAAAAGTTATGTTCAGCAAATGTCTGATGGAGCACAACTTCAAGTAAACAGATGGATTCCTGACGATGAAGAAAATATAAAAGGTGTAATACAATTAAATCACGGTTTATCCGAACATTCTATGCGTTATGACAGATTAGGTTCTGTTTTTGCGGAAAATGGATTTGTTTTTAATGCACATGATATGCGTGGTCATGGAAAAACAGCTGAAATTTCAATAAATAATGGTAATGGTATTTTTGGAAAACTTGCAGATAAAAAAGGAAGTAAAAAAGTAGTTGAAGATTTGAACGAATTGATTACAGGTTTAAAAAGTGAATATCCTGGAAAAAAAGTTTTTTTACTTGGTCATTCGTTTGGTTCATTTGTTTCGCAAGGATACATAGAAAAATATTCCGAGCAAATTGACGGATGTATTTTGTGTGGAACGGCAGGTCCGCGTCCTCTTCTTATTGGTTTTGCTAAAATTTTAACAAGTGTTATAAGAGTTTTTTGCGGAAATAATGCAGTTGTTTCACTTTTGCCAAAAATTGCTTTTGGAGCATACAATTCACATATAGAAAATCCTAAAACTGTAAAAGACTGGCTTTCAAGAAACGAATTAAATGTTCAAATGAACAGCATGGATGAATGGTGTAATATCGATCTTACTTCATCTTTTTATGATGATATGATGTCTTTATTAAAAACAATTCATAAACCTTCCAATATGAAAAAGATTTCAAAAGATTTACCAATAAATCTTATTTATGGAAGTGAAGATCCGGTAGGTGACTGGGGAAAAACCGTAAAAAAATTATATGAAGTTTATAAGAAAAATGGAATTAAAAATCTTCAGATAAAAGCATATGAAAATGACCGTCATGAAATTTTTAATGAAGTTGATCAGGATGTTGTTGAAAATGATGTAATTTCCTGGCTCAATAAACTTGTATAATCTTGACTTGAATTGTTGATTAAGATTATTATTTGTCATTGTGTTAATTAGATATGGTACTGATAAAAACGGTAAGCTTGTAAAAAAAGCTGTGGTTTATACACAATCAGAACATTTAATTTCACTAAACAACATAGATCCAGATGCATTACAGATTATTCACAGATTAAGAGATGCCGGATTTACAGCCTATGTTGTTGGTGGTGCCGTAAGAGATTTGATTGTTGGAAATAAACCAAAGGATTTTGATATTGTAACAGATGCAACTCCTTCCCGTATTAAACGTATTTTTAGAAATTCTCGAATAATTGGACGACGCTTTCGTTTAGTTCATGTTGTATTTGGAAGTAAAATATTTGAAGTCAGTACATTTCGTTCCAATGCAGAAGGTTCTGTAGGTAACGATTTTGGCACAATTGAAGAAGATGTAATGCGTCGTGATTTTACAATGAATGCTTTGTATTATGATCCGATTCAACAGCAGATAATTGATTACGTTGGTGGAATGAAGGATATTAAAAAACATCTTTTAAACCCTGTAATTGATATTGACCGTATTTTTGTTGAAGACCCCGTCCGCATGTTACGTGCCATAAAATATTCTGCGACAACACACGCAAAAATGTCGCATACCCTGCGCCAGAAAATCCGAAAATCTGCAGGCTTACTTTCCAAAGTTTCACCTTCGCGCCTTACCGAAGAAATGTTAAAAATTTTAAACAGCCAGTACGCATCTGAAATTATCCGCGAAGCCTTAGATACAGATTTGTATATGTATCTGCAACCGGCTGCAACTGGTATGATTTACGAAAATAAAGATTTTGAAAAAAATTACATGGCAAATATTCAAAAACTGGATGAAATAAATAAAAATGAACCAGATACTCGCTTGGGTAAAAAAATGGTTTTCATAATCTATGATTTTATTAAAAGTCTTACAGATTGGAAAAAAGAAATTGAAAATAAAACTTCACCTTCCGAATTGTACGCTAAAACCTGGATTGAATGCCGAAATTTTGTTCTACCAATGAATCCTGTTCGTAAAGAATTAGAGTTTGCTGTAAAAGCTGTATTGCAGGATTTGGGCGTACGAGGGCAGAGAAAAAAGTCAAATAATAACGAGTAATTACTTTGTAATTTTGTCGATTATAATGCTTACTTCTTCAATAAGTATTCCAGTAAATGATTCAATTTTATCGATTATGTATTGTTGTAATTTGTGGATTTTTCCTGTAAGTTGTGTTCCAAATGGTACATCAATAGTAACTAAAAGTCTGTAACCGCGCGAATCCGTTTTTATTGTTATTTTTTTTATTTTTACATCTGGATCACATTCATTAACGCAATGCATAACCATTTGTGTAAGAGCGGCTTCTGAAATTTCAATTCTACCTTTTTTAGAAAATTCTGGTTGTACAATTGATTTTTCAATCATTTTACCGCCTGCTTTTTTGCGACGAAAAATATTCTGTTTGTTAAAAAAATCTCGCATTGAAGCTGTAAAAATTTGCGGATAATTACGTTTTACTTCAATTGAGGGAACTGGAATTACGTGTTTACCTTCAACATGACGAGATTTTTGCGCTTTTTCAATTTCATCTTTTGTTGCAATATCTTGAATATGAATAATTTTTTGTGGTTGTGGAAGCTGAAGTCGCATTGCAATTTTTGTGACCATTTTTTCTGATGTACCAATAATCAGAATTTTTTTAATATGAGTTTTTCTAAGAACTTTTGCAACTGAATCTCTATGTTCCTTGTCATCAAAAAGTGCAACCCGTACGGCGCCCATGTATGTTTTTTCTCGTTTAGCAGAATGTCCTGCAATAATTTTTTCGTCCTGAATTAAAAGACCATCATCAATAATAGCTTGTATTCCATATTCTTCGGCAAGAAGCTTTGAACGGAAACTTTTACCAGTTCCACTTTCACCAACTAATGCGTAAACTTGAATTTTTTTAAAGTTATTAAAGAAATTTTCAAAAGAAAAGGACATATAAAAATTATACTCCAATTTTTGTTACATCACAATGTTTTAAGAAAGATTTTAATTCATTTGAATATTCAATACAGATTTGCTGTGGTAAATCAAGCGGATTATCTTTTGGAAATGTTAATGAATATGCCTGAAGGAAAAAATCAGGATATTTGCTGTCAAATTTTTGTCCACCGTAAGCAGTATCTCCAAAAAGCGGATGGCCATGAATTGCACTTTGTGAACGAATCTGATGCATTTTTCCAGTTTGAATTTCTAATTCTACAAGGGAAATATCAACGTTTTTGTAATTACCGTACAATAAAGGCTTTGCAATTGTAACGGCTTTTTTTGCATTTTCTGATTTTTCCTGATTTATAAGAACTGTATGAAAATTTTTCTCAGAATCTTCATTTTTGGAAATATAATCAGTCCAGATTTGAGACTCTTTTAAGTGTCCTTCCAAAACTGCTATGTATCTTTTTTGAATTACATGAGTTTGTATGTTTTTTGAAAACCAGCGAGCACCTTCAAGACTTTGTGAAAATACTAAAAGACCTGAAGTTTTTCTGTCTAAACGGTGAAGAGGTCCTGGTGTAAAAGAAAGGGAATTGTCTTCTTTTTTTAAGCTTTTATATTCTTTTTGTATGAGCTTATCTAGGGAATTTAAGGTTCCTTGAACAAGTGTGTCGTAGGGTTTATTTAAAATTAAGAGGTGATTATTGCGGAAAACTATTGGCGGCAATTGGATAAATTCTGGCTCTTGTACTTGTGTTTGAGTTGAGCTTGCGTTTGTAAGGATAAAATCAGCTATGGAAATTTCATCACCTTTTTGTACGTGATAATCTTCTTTAGTTTTTTTTTGATTTACTTTTATTAGGCCTTTGCGAATTAGTTTGTATATTTGCGAAAGTGGAATATCTGGTATAAATTTTCTGATTATTTTATCCAGTCGGCGGTCGTTATCGTCTGGTCCTGCGCAAAAAGTTTTAAAATCCATAATTTCAGTATATATTAAAAAATTGTTATTCTACTAGTAAAAAATGCTTTCTCATGGTAAAATTAATTAAAATTATGAAAAATTCATTACCAGCAATTAGTGTACAATTAAAATATTTTCTTTCTAATCCAGTTTTACTTTCTTGTTTTTTTAGCTGGCTTGGAGCTCAATTTTTAAAAACTGCAATTAATTTAGTATATGGCCGAGTTCATTCCTTTGGGGAACTTTTAGAATTTATGTTCTGGCGTACTGGCGGAATGCCTTCAAGTCATTCGGCTTTGGTTGCAACCTTATGCACAACACTTGGTTTTCGAAATGGAATTCATTCTGACATATTTGTTTTTTCACTTGCGTTTTTCTTTGTAACTATTCGAGATGCTTTTGGAGTTCGAAGGGCAAGCGGTATTCATGCAAGAAAAATTAATCAGATTGGTAAAGAATTAAAAGATAAAAAAATGATTGAAGAATATAAGTCCATTAAAGAAGTTAACGGACATACGCCAATGGAAGTTATTTGTGGTTGTATTTTCGGCTTTTTTGTAGGGCTTGCATTTTCTCTGTTAAAGTAAAAAATATGAAAAGTTATCAAAAAATTATTTGCGCAATTCTATCATTACTTGCAGTAATAATCCTTCTAACTTTTAAATCTATTCCTTCTGGACAATTGTGGAAAAACTATACAGTTCTTTATGTTCCTGTAGAAACTTCAGATTCTGATGTTCTTGCTGCTATGGAACATGCTCAAATAAAAGAGGTTGTAATGCTTGGAGGACAGTATCTTCCTGTGTTGTTTTCTGCAAATTCACCTGAAATGTCTATGTATAAATTGAATAGGGATGAAGCTGCTTATTCTTATGCTGTAAACAGAAATGCCTATTTTTTTGATAAATCAAATCAGTTTAAACTTTTTTATATTCCTGTTCAGTATAAATCGAATTTAAATAAATGTATTTCTGAACTTGAAAGTATAAAGATTTCTTCTGGAGTTGATTCTTCCTCTGCTTATCCTTGGATTTTACCTTTAATTTGTACAATTCTTGCTGTAGTTCTTATTTATTTTTCTAAAAATAAAATGATTTTTGCGTGCGGAGTGTTTTTGCCTGTAATTTTTGTTTATTGTAATCCGTTTTATCCAATTGGACTTTCTAATATTTTAGTTCAACTTGTTTTATTTTTTGCTACAAATATCTGGAATAGAAAAAATGCTTTAAAAACGCTTACATCAAATTATATTGTTTTAGGAATGATAACAATTGCTTTAATAACTCCGTTTGCTTGTACTGTTTTATCTGGCTTTTTGTTTATTTTCTGTATTGTTGGAGCACTTTCCTTTATTATTTGTTATGAAAATATACGAATTTTTTTTGAAAGAAAGCAGAATTTTAAAATGGTTTATATTCGTTCGGCACGAATGGTTTCGATTTTTGCAAATAAGCAAAAAGTTGTAATGCCTTCAGTTACTGTTTGCGCTTTTTTAATTCTACTTGTTTTTGCACTGACTTCCTCAGATACAATAAATGCTCATTTTTCGAAAGTTCAATTACCTGCAGCAAATGGTGTAACATCAGAAAATCTTCCGGATTTAAACGATTATTATGCCTGGGTATGGAATATTAAAGCTTATCCTTACAAATCACTAAATGTAAATGAAGATAATCCGGATTCAATTGAGTTTAGACGTTTTACTGATAATAATGGTTCAATTGAACAGCATGTAAATTTTATGAATTATAATGAAGAGTTTATTACTGAGGTTTATAACAATATTGATGAACTTCCGTTTGAATCGATTGAAAAAGTTTTAAAAATGCAAAAAGGCGATTTACATCCCGGATATGCTTCTACAAATTCGTATCATATAGGTATTTTTGGTATAATTATGATGTTATTTAGTCTTGGAGTATTACTATTTATTTATATTTCCATTATTATAAAGAAGGGTGCGAGAAAATGAATTTATCCCAAACAGTCAATGTAAATATAAAAGATTATAAATACTCAGAAAATGCTTTTTTACCAAAGTATGTAACAATCCCTTTAAGTCAGGAAATTGACCGTAATTGTAAAGTTATTGTTCAACCAGGAGATTTAGTTGAGGAAGGGCAGGTAATTGCTGTATCTGAGCAAGGTACGAATATTCACGCTTCTATACCTGGTAAAGTATTGGAAATTCTTCCTTGTGTTTGTCCAAATGGTAAACAGGAATATGCGGTAAAGATTCAATTTGGAGGAACTCTTTCTTACTTGGGAAAAATAATTAAAGAAAAAAGTTTAGAAGGAATTTCTCCGGCTAATATTATAAAAGAACTTATAGATAAAGGGGTTGATAACTGTTTTGATGTATCACGCCCTGAAAATTTAGGAATTGAAATAAATTCAAAATTAAAAACCGGTAAACGGAAACTTATTGTAAGACTTATAGATGAAGATGTATTCAGAATAACCGATTCTCTTATTACAAAATTTTATTTTGATAAAATCATAAAAGGTACAAAAGCAGTTGCAAAAGCAATCGAACCTGAAGCTGTTCTATTTGTAATTGATTCAAAAAATGATATTTCTGATCAAATAAAAAAAGCAGATATTCCTCATTCGTATGTTTTAAAAATGACAATAAAAAAGTATTCAACAGCTTTTAAACGCGGAATTATTGTTAATTTTAATAAAACAATGAAAAAAACTTGTAGTTTTTCAATCAACCGAAATGATATTTTTGTTGATTCAGGTGCAATGCTTGAAGTTTATAATGCTGTTATTTGCGGAATACCATCAATTAGTCATCATGTACAGATTAGCGGTAATTGTATTAATTCTTCTTGTTTATTAAATATCAAAACTGGAACTTTATTAAAAGACCTTGTTACTCAGATAGGTGGTTTTTCAAAAACTCCAAGTCAGGTTGTAATTAACGGTATGTTATGTGGAGTTTCCGTTAATACTTTGGATGTTCCAATTACTAAATATGTAAAATCGGTAACGTTCCTTTCAAATGCAAAAATTACAGATAAACAGATTTATTCTTGTATAAACTGTGGATATTGCCGAGTTGCGTGTCCAGTAAATATTTCACCAGACATTTTGTATAATAATGCTACAAATTTCTTAAAAATACCAACAGAGCATGCTGTTTCTGCTGTAACTTGTATTGAATGTGGAATATGTAACACAGTTTGTCCTTCAAGGCTTCCTTTAAGCCAAACAATATCAATTTTAAAGAACAGTCAGCGTAATATTCTGGAAAAAAATGATGAAAACTAATAGGAATATATAATGAAAGATAATTCGATTGAATACAAAATAAAAACTAGCAGTACCTCAGTAAGACCTTTTATTTATGAACGTCCGTCTGTTTCAAGTGTATGTATAAGAATTCTAATACTTTTATTACTTCAAGTTGTAGCTCTTTTTATAACTAAAAGTTACAAATCAATTTATGTTATTACAGCTTCTACTTTGGGCGCTTTTGCATCAATTTCAATTCTTTATTTAATCAATAAAGAAGAAAGTTATCATTTTATGACTACAATCATACAGGGGTTGATAATTGGAATGTTACTTCCAGAAGATTATCCTGTAGTTACAGTTTTTTTCATTTCGTTATTTTGTTTGTTTTTATCTAGATTTTTTATTTTCAAAAATATAAATGCCTGGATTAATGTTGCAGCAGTTGCTGTTGTTATTGCATGGTTTATTGGCAGAAATTTTTTTCCAGATTTTATTATTACAAACGATATAATCACATTAAAAAATTCATCAATGTACTTAATTCAAAATGGTCAATTTCATGTTTTTGATTTTGATGCACCTGTAACGGCATTTTTGAATAATAATATTTTTAAGTATTTTAAAGTTACACTTCCGGAAGGGTATGTTTCGTTATTGGTTGATACTCAGTCAATAATTCCTGCTTTCCGTTTTAATCTTTTAATTATTCTTTCATCAATTGTTTTATTTTCTGATAATTCCTTTTCAAGTATAATTCCAATTTGTTTCCTGATTGTATATGGAGTGCTTGTCCGCTTATTCGTCCCATATATTTTTGGAGGAATGCTTAATCAAGGTGATATTATTCTTGCTTTTCTTACAAGTGGAACTCTTTTTTGTATTGTTTATATGATTCAATGGTATGGAACAACACCTTTAACAATTACTGGAAAAATTTTCTTTGGTATACTTACCGGAGCAGTTGCGTTTATTACAAGTGGATGTGGAACTTCTCCTATTGGTATGGTATATACGGTATTAATTTGTAATATATTAAGTTTAATGATTCGCGTACTTGAAGAAATGAGCAATAGAGCCATTGTATATAAAAATGTTGAAAAATATCTTACAGGAGATAAAAATAAATAATGGAAACAGAAAAACCTTTTTCATATAAGAATTTTTTCAAAAATTATGGATTATTTCTGGCAATTATTGCAGTTTTATTTTTAATCCTGTTTTATTCAATTTATATTTCGCGAAAACCTTGGCAGAAATATTTAAAAACAAAAGTTGAACAGGTTTTAGATGAAAATGAACCAAATGGTTGGGCCGTTGGAAATTATATTCAAATTGATAATCCTTTTAGTTTAAATGCAGCTTGTTTTGAGGCCAGATATAGAAAAACTGGTGAAGTTTACAGTGTAATTATTTTAAGAATACAAACATTTTATGGTCCTGTTTCTGCAGTTTTTACATTGGATAAAAATAATGATGTAAAGTTCGTAGGTTATTCTTCATTGCATGGAAGAATTGCCAAACTTTTACAAAATACAACTGCTGATAAACGTTTAGATTATTGGGAAAAGAAAATTCCAGATATTTTGGGAGTAAAAGAGTAAAATGAAAAACGATAAATCTTTATTTATATTCATTGCTGCATATCTTGCAATTCTTATACCATCTCCTGGAAGATTTGTTTTTGGTGTTGTAATAATGCTTGAACTTTTTCTTCTTACAATTGTTGGAACATTAATAAATTCCCTCATAACTAAGATGAAACTTGAAGAAGTAAGAACTGTAATTTTAATGCTTATTCTTATTTGTTTTACAATTTTTTACAGACAAATTATTGTAATACTATATCCTGAAATTGCGTTGATTTTAGGTTTTACATTTTATTTACCTACAGTTTCGTTGTTTCTTGTTGGATATTTATTTACAAATGAAAAGAAAACTCTTGGTGAGCATTTAAAGCATAATACTTTACGAGTTCTTGTTTTTATTGTTACCGGTTTATTATTCTTTTTGTTTAGAGATATTGCTGCTTACGGTACGTTTACGTTCTTCGGAAAAAATCATCAGATTTATGAAAAAGTGCTTTTAAATACTGAAAGTGTTGGTATATTTACATTTTTTGCTTCAATTCCAGGTGCGCTTATGTTAGCTGGAATAATACTGTTTATTGATATTTGTATTCGAAGAAAATTTATGATAATCAGAAATTCAGAGGTTCAAAATGCTGATAATTGATACATTTTTATATTACACTCTGTTTGCTTCTGCAGTTTTAATTTACGGAATTGGTATAAATTCTGTTGCAGAAATTGGTATTTATAAAATAAATAATGTTACTTATTTTATAAAAGTTGTAATTAGTATATTTTCTTCTGCAGTTCTTACTTGGATTGTAACATCAAAAATTTTAGCACCTATAAAATTGGTGGAGCTTTATCCATTAATTGCCTTCTTAATTTTTATTTGTATTAATACATTTCTTGAAGCAATTATAAGAATTACAACAGGTATTTCGTCTTCAGAATTTTTAGTTTCATACTTAATTCTTTTAATTTCAATTTCGGAAAGTACTTCATTATTGTATACAATGCTTATTTGTGCTTCATGTTTTATTTCATTTATTATTATTGTTCCATTTTGCCTTACTTTTAAGAACAGAATCAAAAACGACGGTTATTCAATTGATGAAAAATATTACAGTTTGTTTTTTATATTTTTAGGTTTACTTATATTGATTATGTCCTGCTGGGATATTTTATGGCTTACTCAGGGGGTAATTAAATGATTCTTCCTATTATTTTCTTCATTTTAATATTACTGGTTGTTGCTCTTTTAATAATGTTTATTTTTTATATGCTTTTTCCTTCAATAAAAAGGAATTTACCAGAAGATGAAGTTTTTGAAGATCCAGTTATTTCAAGATCGGAAAAAAATTATATAATTCCACAAAAACAAGATTATTCTGTTTCAGATCACAAAGCAATTGTTTTATGTTCATGTAATAAAAAGTTTAATCTAGATCCAATAACTTTTAATACTGAACATAATTGTTTTATGATGAAATCTGTTCATGGTTCTGGAACTGATTGTAAATATGCTTGTATTGGATTGGGAGATTGTGTTCGGGTTTGTCCACAGCAGGCAATATCAATTATAAATAGAACTGCTGTAATTTCATCATTATGTTGTGGATGTGGTCGTTGTGCAGCAATTTGTCCTCAGAGTATAATAAAACTTGTTCCCAAAAATACAGAAAAATATAAACTCTGTAACAAAACTGATGAAAATGTTTTAACTTCATGTACAGAAAAAGATAAAGAAGTAAAAATTACTTGGAATGATAAAAAAGACTTTAAAATCTGGCAATCTTGTTATAAAATAATAAAACACTTGCTTTAGAATTTATACAGCTTTGGGGAAGGCTAAAAAAAGTTTATAAAAAAAGGAGAAGATTCGGCAAATTTGGGTGGGGCGCCGTATATTAAGAAATGAGTTCTATATACGTTTGCTTCAGTTTAAAATCTTTAACTTCCAGTATGGAATCGAAAGAAGTACTGGAAAAAGATTATCAAACTGTTTACAAGCCAATTGCCAAATTTTTATATTCTCATCCAGACTTTTGTTTCTCCTTTTCATTCTCTGGAATACAATTCCAATTTTTAAAAAAACATCGAAGTGAATTAATTTCTATATTAAGAGAATTAGTCGATCGTAGACAAATAGAAATATTAGGTGGTGGTTATTATGACCCGGTTTTACCTTTACTTTATTCTGTAGATAGAAATGGTCAAATTGATTTACTTTCAACTGAAATCCGAATGAATACAGGGAAACGACCACGAGGAATTTCGCTTTTCGGCGATTGTTGGGATTCTTCCCTTGTAAATAATTTGCAAACTTGCGGAATTGAATATGTTTTATTGGACGGTTGTGTCGTTCCTCAGCAAAAACGAAAGTTTTTACCGCTAATTATGTCTGATCTTGGAAAATCAATCGAAATTTTTCCGTATTATGATACATTTGTTCCAGAAACAAATACGAAACCAGAATTATTTGTACAAAATATAATTAAAACTGTTGAAAAAATTGAACGAAAAGATACATATATTCAGTTACAACCTGACAGAATTGTTAATATAAATATAAATCATGAAAAAATGGTTGAATTAGCAGAATCAAATTGGTTTGATCAGTTAAGTGAATATTTAAAAAATAATCCGGATTGCAGAATAAAAACAACAACTCCAACAAATTATAAAAAAGATCAGATAATTACAATCCCTGCATTTATTCCTGCCGGAATTAACGATAATATTGGAAAATGGATTGGAAGGGCTTATAACGAAATTGATCCGTCAAAAGTAAAAAATCCGTATACTGTTCATGATTTTATGGAAACTTATCCGAAAAGTCATTCTTTATATAACAGAATCCTTTATGTTAGTATGCTCGTTAATCAGTACAAAAAGGATAAAATCAGAAAAAAATCAGCACGCGATAAACTTTGGCAGGCACAAAACGGAAGTGGTTTATTGTGTACTTCAAAAGGTGCATTTTCTAATTCTAGATATCGTCAGCAATGTTATAAATATCTTAGTGAAGCAGAAAAAATTTTACGAGAAGGGGATGAAAAGACATTTATTGAAGGTATTTCTTGTTTTGATTATACCTGTGACGGACTAAACGAATATGTTTGCCGTATGAAAAATTACTTTTCTTATATTACACTTAAAGGTGGAGCTTTACAGGAACTTGATGTTTTTAAAAGTGGTGTAAATTACGCGGACAATTTGTCAAAAGTTCGTGAATATGATAATTATTCTGATGAATATGAACGTGGACTTTTTATAGATCATATTTTTACTCCAGATCAATTTAAAAGTTATTTAAAGGGTGAGTCAGCCGGAGACGGAATTTTTTCAAGAATTCAATACTCAGAAAATAAATTTACGGGTAGTCATAGAGAAGTACAATTGTTTGCTGATGCTGTTTTTCCGCATACAAAACAACATATTACATTAAAAAAGAATTATATAATAAATTCCAATGGAATGACTGTTCAATATATTTTAAAAAATGATAGCAACACTAAATTTAAAGCAAAATTTCTTGTTGAATCAAACATTGCACATACAAATTTTGACCCTGAAAATATTAATTATTATACGCTTGACGTAATTGATGGTGGTAAAAAAACAACAGTAGATACAACTCAATCTTCTGCAAAAATGAACCGAATTGGGCAGCTAAAAAATGTTTACATGGTTCGACTTAGTGATAATGAAAACGGAGTTGCTTTTGATTTTGAGCCAAATGAAAACGCAAATTACTGTTTTAATCCGCTTTTGTTCCGCCGTCCAGGTTTTACAGGTGATAATCTAGTTCCTGTAAGTTTAACTTATGTTTCCACACTTTTCTGGGATATTGATATTGAACCAGGTATGGAAACTGAAAAGAGTATTAATTTTACAATTTCTTCAATCAAAAAACAAAAAAAATAAATTATAAACCTTGAGTTGCACGGAAATGATTGTAATAACGGTTTTTATCTTCGTACATTAAAGTATCAACTTGTTTAAGCGCTTTTGAAATATCTGTAATTTGCTCAAACCAGTTATATCCAATAGCAATGTAAGGTTTTGTTTTATCTGCTGAAAAAGCTTGAAGCTGACTGATTCCCTGCATAAATTTTAACTTAGTTATATTAGGAACAACAATTACAAATTCATCACCACCAATTCTATAAATGTTTTCTGTAGGAAAAGAAGCATTTATTTTGTTTGAAATTTCAATAATTGCCTTATCTCCTGCATGGTGACCTTTTGTATCATTTAGTCGCTTAAGTCCATTCATGTCAACAAATGCAATTCCAATTTGAGTTGATTTGACTTTTTTTAATTTATTAATATCTTCTGTGTATTTGTTACGGTTTTGCATGTCAGTTAATGTGTCGTGATAGCTTAAATACTTAAACTGGCGAGCAATTTGTTCTTTTTGAATGATTGAAGTAAGGAAAAATGAAATTGATTTAAAAATCATATCTACATTTTCCTGCTCTATATCAGTTTGTGGATTATCAACTCCAATGAAACCAAAAAGTTCATTTTCATTTGCAAAAATTGGTGCTAGAAAAATACTGTTTACATTTATATATTGCATAAAAGCATATTCTGTTTTTGAAATAGGAATGTTTTTTCTGTCTTTAATATAAATATATTCACCTTTTTCTAATATTTTAATCCAGTTTGGAATAGATGAAGTTGTATAATCATCAAATTTAGGAATATCGTTTTGATTACTGTCTGAATTAGCTATGTAAATATTTTTAAGAGTCATTGAGTTTTTGTTTAATTCAAAAATATAAGCGTTATTACTGTGTAAAAAGGAACAAATTTCTGATAAAAGTGTTTTTATATTTTCTTCAATGTTATTTTTTTCGTGAAGAAGCTTTATACATCTAATAATTGTGTTTTCAGCTTTTTCGGTGTTTTCAAGAGCTTTGTGACGTTCGCGGGCTTCTGTAATATCTTCGGCAATTTCCATGTGGGAAAGTTTGCCTTCATATTCGATTAGTTTATCTTTTAAAAGATAAGTTCGTTTTAAAATTGGATTATAGAAATCCCATTTATAAATTTTGTTTTTAGTTAATTTTTTTAATGGACAAAACTCACAAGGTTTATTCTGATTAAAAATTATACTGTAACATTTTAAGCCGGGAGTAAAGGTTTTTAATCCTACCGCTTTACATCCAGCTTTATTTAAATATTTAATGTCATAAGTTTCAAGATCTGAAATATATACAATTTCGTTTAATTCATCTAGAATCTGACTCATAATTCAATTCTCCTCTGAAATAAACTTTTTTATATGTTTAAAATCTTTATTAAATGTTCATGTACTTACGATTTAGTATCCTTTTACTTTTTTACCGAAAAGCATATTCTGATAGCAGCGTACACAACCTGGGAAAATATGTCCGTCGCATTTAAGAATTTCTTCTCGGAATTTATTTGCTTTATCACTATTATAACATTCTTTTAGAGTTTGTGTTTTAATATTTCCAATAACGTATTCATTGTAATCGGCACAGAAATTTACGTCACCGTTATAGTTAATATTACACTGACACCAAGGAACTATACAGTTGTCGCGAACGTGTGTTTTTAATTCATGATAGTATTCATGTGTTTTTTCTGGATTAAGAGTTGGTACTGTTAAACTGAGATATCCGTAATTTGTTGAGTGAATCTTTGAAAGAATTTTATGAAGTTCTGGACCATCAACACCATCATTATAACCAGTGTTATAGGCTCCTAAATCCTTAATATCAATATCAAGGTGTTCTTTCATATATTCTTTATGAGTTGCAAGGATTTCATCATTTGTATAAGTTCCAAGATTGTAAATATGCCAGTCAATATTATAGTCTTTGCAGGCTTCTGCTAAGTCGGCAAGGTCTTTGAAATTTTTATTTGTAACAGTTGTTACAATTCCCATTAAAGGTAAGGTTTTGTGTTGTAACTGTTTTTCACGATTGATAGCTTCAAATCCTTTAATAACTCGGTCATATGAACCTTTTCCACGAATTTCATCATTTACATCTTTGAATGCATCCAAAGAAACAAAAAGTGTAGACCATTCATCACGAACAATTTCATGTGCGTATTTTTCAAGTAAAGTTCCGTTTGTGTTTACAGAACAGAAGCAACCTTTATCAATAATGTATTTTACAAGTGGAATTAAATCAGGATAAAGGAATGGTTCGCCACCCCATAAATACCAAATTGGTTTACTTGGAGCAATTTCATCTACCAGTTTTTTGTAAGTATCTAGTGGTACAATATTCTTTGCTTCATTGGCGGCAAATTCACCTTTTAGAACTCCTTTATCACCTCGCTGTCCACACATTCTGCAATGAAGGTTACAAAGTGGCGTAAGCTTAAGATAAATAAGACAGAAATTTTTCATATGATTATAACCATATGTGTGTCTTGGCTTACAGCGTGCAAGACCCATTTTTATAAATCCACGAAGCATTTTAAACGAAAGCTTAGGAGCTTTTCTTAATAAAACTGGTACTACTGAAATATTATGTTTCATATAAACCTTCCTTAAAATTGTACACCGCAGGTTGTTTCATAAACCGAGGATGTGCAATTCGTTCGCATAAGCGAACACGTAAATATTAGAGTTTTGTAAAAAACTCAAATTAAACTGAACGAAGCTATTTTCGGCGTTCAGTTTAAACCTTCTTTTTTTTTTGTTATTTTGTTAAATTCTTAATTGTGCCTGATAAAATCCATGCCAGGAAATTTTTTGGAATAAGGCCACTGAAAAATCCTGCAAATTTATTAGCTAAACCTGCACGCACATAAGACCGCTTGTGCAAAACTGCTTTTACAGCACATTTAGCAACAGCTTTTGCAGTCATTCCATTTTTATAAGAAAATTTCTTATATTTTTCACTTTGTATTTTACAATTGTTGTCAAAATCTGTACGAATGTAACCTGGCTGACAACAAGTAACATTAACACCATATTGTCCCAATTCATGACGTAAAGCAACCGAATAGAAAAGTACATAACTTTTACTTGAAGCGTAAGAGGCAAAATATGCAGTTGGTTGGTTACCTGCAAGAGAACCTATATTTAAAATTGACCCCTGTTTTCGTTCTTTCATTTGTTTTCCAAATACAGCACACATTTGTGTAAGAGAAACAACATTCAAATTTAACATGCCAACAACAGCATCTCCAAGTTCAACGCTTTCGCCAAATAAACCTGCTCCTGCATTGTTTATGAGTAAATCAACTACATAATTCTTAGTATCACAAAAGTTCTTAATTTCCTGTGCAGCAGTTGTTTTTGATAAATCTGCACAAAAGTAATCAGCAGTAATTTTATAAGTTTCAATTAATTCATTCTTAAGTTTTTCCAACTTATCTTGAGAACGAGCAACTAAAATTAAATTCCAGCCTTTTTGAGCAAGAATAAGTGCAATTTCTCGACCAACGCCTGAAGAAGCGCCTGTAATTAAAGCAATACCATTATCTTTCATAATATATAAATATACCATAAAAACATGTAGGTAAACAACTGATAATGTGATATAGTATAAAGGAGGTGCTAAAATGTTAGATTCAATTAAAACTAAATATGAAAAATCTGGTCCAAAAGTAGTGGAAGCTTTAAAAAAGAGACATTTTGAAGCTTATTACGTTTCTAATAAAGAAGAAGCTTTAACAAAAGCGTTGGAAATTATTCCGTCAAATCATTCAATTGGGTGGGGCGGTTCAATGTCAGTTGATCAAATCGGTTTAAAACAGCAGCTCGAAAAACGTGGAAATGTTTTAATAGACAGAGATAAAGCAAAATCTGCAGAAGAACGCAACGAAATTATGATTAAAATTTTAAGTTGTGATACTTTTTTAATGAGTTCAAATGCAATTACAGAAAATGGAGAACTATTTAATATTGATGGAGCTGCAAATCGTGTAGCAGCACTTTGTTTTGGTCCAAAATCTGTAGTAATAATTGCGGGTATGAATAAAGTCGTTCAGGATATGGATGCTGCTTATAAAAGAGTAAGAGGTTTTTCCGCTCCTGCTAATGCACAGCGTTTTGATATAAATACACCATGTAAAATAACTGGTGAATGTGGAGATTGTATAAGCACACAGTGTATTTGTAATCAATTTGTAACAACAAGAAATTGTAAACCTGAAGGAAGAATTAAAGTTATTCTTGTTGGCGAAGATTTAGGTATTTAATTAACATAAAAACAAATAATTTTTCAACGAGGGATTTGGATGGGATTGAAAAAGAAATTTGCCATTATATTATCACTAATTATTTTCAGTAGATTATTTGCACAAACTACCATTACTTATAATGGAAGCGGAAACTATATCCTTATAGAAAAAACAGATTTACGACGTTATGATAATGGACGTTATACGGGATTAGTTAGTAGAGAAATTTCTTCATATATTATACCTGTTGAATGTAGTGATGGTTATCTTTATGAAGGGAACTTTTACGTTTGGCAGGATACAATGCGTAGTTCTGTTTCATTAACTGGCAGTGTAAATGATGTTATTCTTTCAAAATTTAAAATCAATAAAGATGGAAATCTTACTATGCTTTTGGATTATGGTTATCCATCTTTTAGAAGTTTTCCTTCCTATTCAACAAATAAAATTAAGAAAGGTGATAAATGGCAGGCAAAAGCTGAACGAGCTGTTGATCCACTTGGAAAAGGCGTTATAACAAAAATGCCAATTTATGTTGAATATCAATATATAAATGATGCAACGTACGGCCTAGAAGATTGTTATGTTATTTCTGCACAATGGGCAACTCGTTATGGAATGGGCAGCGGAACTTATTATATTGACTGGGGAGGAGATCAGGATTTACAAAAAGCAACTGGTTCTCATAAAGCATTGATTTATGTAAGTAAATATTCGGGGAATGCTCTTTTAATAAAAGATACTGTTGATGAAACTTTTATTTACACTGATGGAAATCAAATTCAATTCAAAGGACAAATATCTCAGTTTACGGAATATCCTCCAGCTGTAGATCGAAGCAAATTAATTCCAGCTTTAAAACGTATTGCAGATATTTCTAAAGAAATGGAAGATGAGCTTCTGCATGGTAAAAACGATTTAACGGCTACTGATGGAAAAGAACTTGCAATGAAGGATTTTAATAATAGTGATGAAAAATCCGGAATTGCAAATTTTAGTGAAAATTCTGACACTTATGAAATTACTAAAGGTGATTTGGCCGGTGGAAGTGAGAAATCCGGTTTGGCAAAAGGTGATTTGGCCGATGGAAGTGAAAATTCCGGTTTGGCAAAAGGGGAATTGAACAATAAGGACGAAACTTCTGGTATAACAAAAGATAAATCAAACAGACTTGAAGCTCTTAAACAATCAGTAAATTCTGTTAATTCTGAAAAAAAAGAAAAAACAGAAAATTCTAAACAAACGGACGGTAAAGCTTCAAATGCATTAGTAACTGTAGATAATACACCTGCAGGAATCCGTCTTACAATTCCAAACTTGCAATTTAAACCCGATAGTGCCCAATTGCTCGATGGTGAAAATGACCGTTTGTCAAAACTGGCAGATGTTTTAAAAGAAGTTCCGGATTGTAAATTTCTTATTGAAGGACATACTGCAAGTGTTGGAAAAGTGCAGGGTGAAATGCAGCTTTCATTGGAAAGAGCGCATGCTATTGCACAGGCTTTAATCAATCGTGGCATAAAATCTGAAAGAATTATTTGTAAAGGTAGCGGAGGTACAAAACCTATTGCAGATAATTCAACGGCGGAAGGGAAAGCAAAAAACAGGCGTGTAGAAATTACAATACTTGAATAGAATGAGGTAAAAAAAATGAATGATGAAGAAAGAACAATTTTTTTTAATGATGTTTACGAAATGCTTGATATTTATAAGGAATTTTCCCCTTTGCAGGAAAATGGTGCTGTAAATGCTGAATCTGTAAAACCTTGTATTTTAGAAATGATAAATTATGTAATAAAAGACAGTACAGAATCGGCAAGTTTAATTGATTGGCTAGATAAAACTGATTTTTGGACGGCTCCAGCTTCCACTAAGTTTCATGGAAATTTTAAATGTGGTTTAAGCTTGCATACATTAATTGTGATTAAACAAACTTTTGTTTTTGCAAAACCTTTATTGGAAAATTTCTTAATGAGCCCTAATGCTGAAAAATATGCGTTTACGGCAAAAGACCTTTTTATTGCTGCATTATGTCATGATTTTTGTAAGACAAACTTCTACGGTGTTGAATATCGTAATACTAAAGATATAAATGGCAACTGG
This sequence comes from Treponema sp., assembly GCA_045615645.1. GTDB lineage: Bacteria > Spirochaetota > Spirochaetia > Treponematales > Treponemataceae > Treponema_D. The sequence goes on along the minus strand of JAZLFF010000009.1, from coordinate 24,497 downwards.
ATTAAGCAGCCATTTTATAAAACTAGAAGTGAAAATAGAAATTTAGGACATGGTAATGAATCTGTTCTTATGATGCTAGAAATTTTCCCTTCAATGATATCAAACAGAATGGTAATAGAAGCTATAAGTCGTCATATGGGATTCAGTGATTTGTCTGAAAGTGAAGGCTATAATTATTCAAATTTTCTTCAGAATCCACTTGTGCTTTTACTTCAACTTGCAGATCAGACTGCAGCAAACTGGTTTAATGCATAAATTGTAGTTTAATTACATTAAAAAGTATGGTATTCTAATTTTAAGAGGTTTAAACTGAACGCCAAAAATTGCATCGTTCAGTTTAATTTAAATTTATTAAAAACGGTTGTTGAAACAACCTGCGGTGTGCAATTTTAAGGACTTTTTCTTTAATGGTATCTAGAAAATTAAATCAGATAATAATAATAAATATAGTCGCTACAGTTTTTTTTACTCTTATCTACTTAATTTTTTTGTTATCTACATTATGGAGTGTTAAACTTTTCAATATTGCATTATTTATTACATTACCATACTTAATTTTTAGTATTTTAAGCTATTTTCAGCCAAGATTTTTCCCTATACTTCCGTTTTGTTTAAATATATTGCTCACTACGTTACAGATTGCAGGAAAAGATATAATAAAACTTCATGCTTTTTTATTAGTGCCAATAATTTTAGCAATGTATTACGGTTCTAAAAGATTGAACAAAGTTGTTCTTGGATTTAATATTCTTTGTTATTTTATAGCAATGTTAGGTCATGGTATATTAAATGCCCTTACAATGCCAAAATTATTTATTATCCCTATTATTTCAACAATGCCGTATACTTTAGAAATGTTTAGTGTAATCTGGCTTTCCAAAAGGTTTATTATTGATGCAGACCAGATAAAAAGGCAAAACGAAATTTACAATTCAAAAGCTTTTAAAAATTCAAACTTAACAATTGATATTTTTAAATCAATTTACTATTCAAAAAATAAAATACAGCAGATACATGCAGAAAATGTTTTACTTTATACAAATGTAATTGTTGATGAACTTTCAAAAAAGGAAGAATATGTTGGGCTTTTAACTGATAAATATAAACAATACATTGAAAATGGTGCCTTTTTGCATAATATTGGTATATTTAATGTAGATAATTCTGAAATTATAAATAAGCTCGACGATTTTACTGAAAATGAATTAAAAATTGTAAAAAAAGTTCCAGAAATAGGTGTTGAAATAATCGATTCATTACCAGAAGAATTATTTAATATTGAAGAAAAGGAAGTTGTATTAAATATAATAATGCAATGTCATGAACGAATGAATAATACTGGTTATCCAAGAAATATTTCACGCCGTCAAATTTCACTTGAAGCTCAAATTGTTGCAGTTGCAGAATATCTGGATTCAAGTTTACTGATTACTTCTTTGAATGAAAAAAAGAAACGCAATTTTAATAACATCTACATGGAATTAATTACAAAAGGTTACGATTTATTTAATCAGGATGTCGTTAATTGTATTTATGAGCGTAGAGCTGAAATATTAGAATTTTCAAAAGCTCAAAATGATAATATGATTCAATTCTTAAAAAATAATAAATAATGTCTTTTTATTTATATTAAAAAACTTTAATAATATTAAAGAAATTTAATCTAACTGTATTGTAATAATAATTATTTTCCAATATTATATAATCAGATGTCATTATATTTGTTTCGGAGTTTCCGAATAATCTTAACAATAAAAAAAGGGTGATAAAATGGCAAAAGGTAAACCTATTATTAACAAAGAACGATGTAAAGGTTGTGGACTTTGTCTGCGTGTCTGTCCAAAAAAGATTTTGGATATGTCAAAAGATACAAACGGACAAGGGGTTAATTATCCAGTTTGTATTGATGAATCACAGTGTATAGCTTGTACTTTTTGTGCAACTATGTGTCCTGATTGTGTAATTGAAATAGAATCACTTTAAGTAAAGAACGAAAAGGAAAAAATATGTCAAATAAAATTCTTATGAAAGGTAATGAAGCAATAGGTGAAGCTGCAATTCGTGCAGGCTGTCGTTTTTACTTTGCATATCCTATTACTCCACAAAATGAAATTCCTGCATATATGGCAAAAAGACTTCCAGAAGTTGGAGGAACTTTCTTGCAGGCCGAATCAGAATTAGCTGCAATCAATATGGTAATGGGTGCAAGTGCAGCTGGTGCAAGAACAATGACTTCTTCATCTTCTCCTGGAATTTCGTTAAAACAGGAAGGTATTTCTTATATATCTGGAGCTCAGTTACCTGCAGTTGTTGTAAATATGATGCGTGGTGGACCAGGACTTGGCAATATTTCTGGTGCTCAAGGAGATTATTTTCAGGCAACTCGTGGTGGTGGAAATGGAGATTATCATGTTGTGGTAATTGCTCCAGGTACTGTACAGGAATTAGCTGATTGGACTGTTAAAGCTTTTGAAATTGCTGATAAATATAGAGTTATGTGCATGATTTTAGGGGATGGGTATCTTGGACAAATGTCTGAACCTTGTATTATGCCAGAATTTGTAAAAGATTTTCCGGCAAAACCTTGGGCTTTAACTGGAAAGACTGATGATAGAAAACAGAATAAAGTAATGTCGTTAAAGTTGAGTGGCATTGATGGTGAATTAAACGAACATACAAAAAAACTTTTTGAAAATTATCAGAATATTCAGAATAACGAAACTGCAGCAGAAAATTATTTGTGCGATGATGCTGATTTTGTGCTTTGTGCATATGGAACTGCGGCTCGAGTTTGTAAAAAAGCTGTAAAACTTTTAAGGGAGCAAGGAATTAAAGCTGGATTATTCAGACCTATTACTTTATGGCCTTTCCCTCAGAAGGAAATAGAAGCTGCTTGTGAAAAAGCAAAGAAAATTCTTACAGTAGAAATGTCTATGGGACAAATGGTTCAGGATGTAAAACTTTATTCTGGACATAAAGTTAGTGATGTTGATTTTTACGGTGAACCTGGTGGAATTATTCCATCTGTAGACGCTATTATCGGGAAGGTAAAAAATTATGTCTAAAAAATATGAATTTCCAAAATCAATGAATGATGTTCCAACACATTATTGTGGTGGTTGTGGACATGGAATTGTACATAAATTAATTGGTCAGGTAATGGATGAGATGGGCATTCAAAATGATGTATTGCTCGTAGCTCCGGTAGGTTGTGCAGTTTATGCATATAACTATTTAAATGTTGATTCTTGTGAAGCTGCTCATGGTCGTGCACCGGCTGTTGCAACTGGATTAAAGAGAGTTCATCCTGACAAACTTGTAATTTCCTACCAGGGTGATGGAGATTTACTTGCAATTGGTACTGGCGAAACTGTTCATGCTGCAAACCGTGGCGAAAACATTACCGTAATCTTTATAAATAATGCAATTTATGGAATGACTGGTGGACAAATGGCTCCAACTTCGCTTGTCGGACAAATTACAAAAACAACTCCATATGGTAGAAACGCCGACGAAGTAGGATACCCAATTCGTGCTTGCGAACTTTTAAATACTTTAGTTGAACCAAAATATATTGAACGATGTGCTGTTTACGATGTTAAACATATTAATCAGACAAAAGCTGCAATAAAAAAAGCTTTGACATATCAGAAGGAAGGAAAAGGATACAGTTTTGTAGAAATTCTTTCTATGTGTCCTACAAACTGGGGTGTTGCTCCAACAGTAGCTGCAGACTGGGTTAAAGATGCAATGGAACCATATTATCCGCTTGGAGTATTCCGTGATATTCCTGCAAATAATATTCCAGATGCTGCAAAACCATCTGCTGGTGTAGTAGGAGGAAATAAATAATGACAACTGAAATCATTTTTGCTGGATTTGGCGGACAAGGTGTTATACTTGCTGGAAAAATTCTTGCTTTAGCTGGTATGAGTGAAGATAAATTTGTTTCACATATTCCTTCATATGGTGCTGAAATGCGAGGAGGAACTGCAAACTGTTCTGTTATTGTAAGTGATGAAGAAATTGCTTCTCCAGTTATCGAACAGCCTGATGTTGTAGTTGCATTGAATAAACCTTCTATGACAAAATTTGAAGGACAACTAAAAAAAGGAGGTTTGTTAATTTATAATTCAAGCCTTATTGATGTAGAACCTTCAAGAAATGATATCCGAAAATTAGCTTTACCTTGTAATGAAATTGCAGCTGAATGTAATAATGCTCGTGGTGCAAATATGGTAGTTCTTGGATGTCTTGCAAAGGTAATTCCAGGTATGATAAGTGGTCCAAAACCTTTTGAGTATGCATTGGATGAAGCAATTTCTGCGCGTAACAAAAAGTTCAATCCAATTAACATTGCTACAATCGAAACTGCATTTAAAAATGATTATGAAATTAAATAGGTGAAATATGAGTGAAAAAAATAAAATTGGTGCGAAAGTAAAGCTTGTTCGAGAAAATAGAAAACTCACTATTGAAGATGTTTCAGAACGTTCAAATCTTAGTGTAGAACAAATTGCTTCAATTGAAGATGGAAGTCTTGTACCAAACTTAACACCTCTTATTAAAATTGCACGTGTTCTCGGAGTAAGACTCGGAACCTTTATGGATGATGATGAAAATCTTGGTCCTGTAGTTGCTCGAGCACAAGAGAAAAAAGAAGTAACACGTTTTAGTGATCGTGGAAATGCAATTAATTCAGATTTGGATTTTTATACACTAGCTCAAAATAAAGCTGGCCGTCATATGGATCCTTTTATAATTGATATTTTTCCATCATCCGAAGAAGAAATTAAACTTTCTACTCATGAAGGTGAAGAATTTATTTACGTTCTGGAAGGTGAAGTAGAAATTCGTTATGGTAAAGATACTTACTTATTAAATCCAGGTGACTCAATTTATTATGAATCAATTGTAGCCCACCACGTTCACAGTCACGGTAACGAAAACGCCAAAATTTTGGCAGTTGTATACACGCCTACCTGATTTAGCATTTACTTTAAAAAAAGGTTCTCGAGCTTTATCAAGCGGAAAGCAAATGCGTTAAACAAGGAATTTTTATGATAGACTTAACATTATCTCAACTTTTACATCAAAAAACTCAGGAAAATCCGCAACAAGAATTTATGGTTTATTCAGACCGAGATTTACGTTTTACTTATGCTCAGTTTGATAAACGAGTAGATGATATGGCCTGCGGACTTTATGCAATTGGAGTTCGAAAAGGTGATAATGTTGGTATTTGGGCAACAAATGTTCCAGACTGGCTTACATATATGTTTGCCTGTGCAAGACTTGGTGCCGTAGCTGTTACTGTTAATACATCGTACAAATTACATGAACTTGAATATCTTATTAAACAATCAGATTTAACAACACTTTGTTTAACAGATGGTATAAAAGATTCAAATTATGTTCAGATGATAAAAGAACTTGTTCCAGAACTTGATGAATATGAACGAGGTTGTTTAAAATCAAAACTTTTCCCATGTTTACGAAATGTTGTTTTTATGGGACCTGAAAAATTTAGAGGTCTTTATTCAACTCCTGAACTTCTTCTTTTAGGACAACATGTTGATATAGAAATTATTCACGAAATAGAAAAAGCTGTAACTCCAGATGATGTTGTTAATATGCAGTATACTTCAGGAACTACAGGTTTTCCAAAAGGTGTAATGCTTACTAGTAGAAATATTATTAACAATGGATTTAGTATTGGTGAATGTATGCGTTATACAGATAAAGAACGGGTTTGCCTACCAGTGCCTTTGTTTCATTGTTTTGGAATTGTTCTTGGAGTTATGGCAGTTTTGTCACACGGAGCAACACATATTCTGCTTGAAAGCTTTGATCCGCTTGTAGTTCTTGCAAGTGTTCAAAAAGAAAAATGTACTTCTCTTTACGGTGTTCCTACAATGTATATTGCAGAACTTAATCATCCAATGTTTACAATGTTTGATATGTCTAGTCTTAGAACTGGTATTATGGCTGGAGCTGGCTGTCCTGTAGAATTGATGAAAACCGTAATGGATAAAATGAATATGAAGGAAATTACTTCAGTTTACGGTCTTACTGAAACAAGTCCTGGAATGACACAAAGTCGTTGGAATGATAGTTTTGAAACTCGAGCAACAACAGTTGGACATGAATTACCTGATATAGAAGTTAAAGTATTAAATCCGGAAACAAATGAAGAGTGTGCCATTGGTGAGCAAGGTGAAATGTGCTGCCGAGGTTATAACATTATGAAAGGTTATTACAAAATGCCGGAAGCAACTGCAGAAATTATTGACGCTAACGGATTTTTACATTCTGGTGACCTTGGAGTAAAAGATCCTGATGGAAATTACCGTATTACAGGCAGAATTAAAGATATGATTATTCGTGGTGGTGAAAATATTTATCCACGCGAAATAGAAGAATTCCTTATTCAAATTCCACAAATTAAAGATATTCAGGTTGCTGCTGTAAAGGATAAGCGCTTAGGAGAAATTACAGGTGCTTTTATTATTTTGCACGAAGGGGAAAAGCTTACTGATCAGGATGTAATTGAATATTGTCGCGGAAAACTTGCAAAATTTAAGTGGCCTCAATTAATTATGTTTATGGATGAATTTCCAATGACAGGTTCGGGAAAAATCCAGAAATTTAAACTTACAGAAATTGGAACAAAGTATAGAAAAGAAGTATTGGGTATTGAATAAGTTTTAATTTGCGCTTTATTTTTTTTAGACTTATAATCTAAGCATGAATTATAGCAATTTTTTAATTTGTCTTTCATGTGCTTTATTCGATGTAATAATTTATCTTCGTTTTTCTATACGAGAAAATAGAAAAGACTCTTTATCTTTAATTTATCACTGGCTTTTAATTGAATCTTTTCTTTTATGTATAATCGATGGAATTTGGGGTTTATTAATTATTCAAACAGTCGATTGTTCAAAATATATTTTTGTCTTAACTACATTATTTGACATAGTCGCATCTATATTAGGATTAACCTTATTACTATATATTTTATTTTATTTTTCTAACGATATTAAAAAATTTCAATCAATAATCCTTTTATCAATTGTTTCAATTTGTTTTGAATTGTTATTCCTCGGTATAAATTGTTACGATAACTGTCTTTTTTATGTAGATTCAAACAATAATTATATTGGAACTAAATACAGATATTATGTTTTTGCTTTTCAGTTTTTAATATATATAGGCTGTTTTATTTTTACAATTATAAAAACTTTAAAAGAAAAAAATCTTATTATAAGAAAACGCCATGTTCCAATTATTTTATTTGCTGGTTTTCCTCTTTTATATGCAATTTTACAAATTTTCTTTTCAAATATTCCACTTGAAACTATTGGTTTTACCTTTGGCTGTTTAATTGTTTACATTTTTAATATTTCAAAACAATCTGAAGATGATCTTGTTGTGCAAAAAACGTTAATGCAGGAAGCAACTTCCAAATGTATGCAGGTTTTGTATGAATATAATACAACAGAAGTAGCAATTGATAAAATTCTTGGACATGTTTCTGAATATTACAATGCAGAAAAATCTTTCATTTTTGAATTTAATAAAAATAAAACTTTAATGACTAACACTTATGAATGGTGTAAAAAAGGCCTTGAATCGCAAGCTGATTTTTTAAAAAATATTGATGTTTCTTATATTTCAAACTGGATGGAAGAATTTGATCACTCAGATTCAATTATTGTAAATTCAGTATTTGAAGAATTACCAAAGGATTCTGTTTTATATAAGTATTTAACAATAAATTATGTTGAAAAAATTTTAGCAGTACCTTTGCGTGATAATGGAAATATTATTGGATTTGTTGGTGTTTATAATCCTGAACAATATTCAAAAGATATAACATTATTACATTCAATTTCTTCAGTTATTTACAGTGAAATTTTGCGAAGAAAATTAAGTGAACGAAATAATGAAATTATTCAAATTTTGGCAAGTGAATATTCTTCAGTTTATTATGTAAAATTGGATGATGGAATCTTAATACCATACTCAATGGGAAAAAATGCCGAAGAAACAATTGGTACAATAATTGGAAGAGGTATTGAATTAGAAAGAGCTTTCAAAATTTATATTGAACGACAAGTTTACGATCTTGATAAGGAAATGCTTCGAAATATTACAAGAATATCTTTTTTGCGTAAAGAACTTGCAAACCATAAGAGTTTTGAAACTGTTTATCGAAAATATATTAATGGAACAATTGTTTATTCTCAGATTAAATTTGTAAAAATTGATAATGAACTTGAAGAACCAACCGCAATTTCTATAGGTATTTCTGATAAAACAGACGAAGTAATCGGAAAATTTGTAATGAAGCAGCTTTGTGAATCTTATGCTTCAATTTATTTTATTGATTTAATGAATAATACAATCAGACCATATAAGGAATCTACAACTTTGTCGGTAGGTCGCTTTTCAGATGTTATGCCATATGATCAGGTTGTACGTACTTTTGCACAAAGTGTTTCGCCTGCAGATCGTGATGTTTGGTTAAATTTTGCGGACCCTGTTTTTACACAAAATTTTATTTCCGATGAAAATTCTCGTGAAATTATATATGAAGTTCCATTGTTGGATAGACCTAAACGCCGTGCAATTTGGACTGTAGTAGAGCGAAAGGATGGTGTTCCTGCAACTGTAATTGCTTCGTTTATGGGAGTAGACCGAAATACAGCCGAAAAAATGGAGCTTGATTCAAAACTTGCAGAGCAGAAAAAAACATTGGAACGCCAACAAGTCCTTTTGGAAGATGCTCTTGAACAAGCTCAAATTGCAAATAAAGCAAAAACAACTTTCCTTACAAATATGTCGCACGATATTCGAACTCCAATGAACGCTATTATTGGATTTACGGAACTTGCACTCCAAAATTTAAATGACAAAGATAAAGTAAAAGATTATCTGGTAAAATCAAATGTTTCAAGCCAGCATCTTCTTTCATTAATAAACGACATTCTCGATATGAACAGAATAGAAAGCGGAAAATTTATCCTTAATGAAGAAGTTGTTAATATTAAAAGCTTAATTGATAACGTAATTACAATTGTAAAAGGCATGGCAGATGCAAAAAATCAAAAAATGATAATGGATGAATTAACGCTAACAGATGAATACATTGTTTGTGATAAGTTAAGAATTAATCAGGTTATAATCAATATAATCGGAAATGCAATTAAGTTTACGCCGGAAGGTGGTGAAATTCACACAAAAATTATTCAAATTCAATCAAAAGAAGATTATGGTGAATATAAAGTAATAATCAGTGATAATGGCGTTGGTATGTCTCCTGAATTTATAAACAAAATCTTTGTGCCTTTTGAACGTGAAAAAACTTCTACAATTTCAAAAACACAAGGTACTGGATTAGGAATGGCAATTACAAAAAGTATTGTAGATATGATTGGCGGAACAATCAATGTGCAGAGTGAACTAGGAGAAGGTACTGAATTTACTTTAGTTTTACCGTTTAAGACTTCAAAGCAAGCACCTGCGCCGGAAGAAGAACTTTTTGAAATAAATGAGGAAGAATTCAAAGGTAAAAGAATTCTTGTTGTTGAAGATAACGAAATGAATCGCGAAATTATTCAGGAAGTATTACAGGAATCTGGTTTTGAAATTGATATTGCAGAAGATGGAAAATACGCTGTTGAAATGGTTGCGAAATCAATTCCAGGTTATTACGATGCAATTTTAATGGATATACAAATGCCAATTATGGACGGATATACAGCCACAAAGAAAATCCGAAAGTTGCATAATCAAAGTCTGGCAAATATACCAATTGTAGCAATGACAGCAAATGCTTTTGATGAAGATCGAAAAGAAGCGTTCGCCTGTGGGATGAATGAACATGTTACAAAACCGTTAAATTTGGAAGAATTGTTTAAGGTTTTACATACAATTCTTTAATAATTCTAAAAAACTTTACTATATTTAAAGTATTCTCATTGAATAAACAAGTTTAATAGTATAGAATAAATTAAATTTGTTTTCTGGAGGATTATTTTGAACGAAGAGATTAAAGCCGTTGCAGAACGTTTAGTCGGTTTACGCGATATTATGGACGTTTCTGTAGAAGAAGCTGCCGGCGTTTGCGGTGTTTCAATTGAACAATACAAAGCTTACGAATCTGGTGAAGTAGATATTCCCGTTGGTGTACTTCAATCAATGGCAAAGAAATATGATATTGATTTGTCAGTTTTAATTTCCGGAAAAGAACCTCACATGCATTCATATTGTTTAACTAAAAAAGGTAAAGGCCTTTCTGTAGAAAGACGAAGTGATTATAAATATGAAGCTCTTGCAAGTGGTTTTATAAACCGTAAATCAGATCCATTTATTGTAACAGTTCCATACAGTAAAAATACAGAAGCACATTTTAATGCTCATCCGGGACATGAGTTTGTTTACATGATAAACGGAAAAATGGAATTAATTGTTGATGGAAAATCGATGGTTGTGGAAGAGGGTGACAGTGTTTATTTTGATGCTACAAAAAAACATGCCATGGTTGCAATTGATGCAGAAGCAAAATTTTTGGATTTAATTATTTAAAAAACAGGGATGAAAGGGGATAAAAAGGATTAGGATTTTAGAATGATAGAAAAGTTTTTAGAGAAGACAGAATTTACGGATTACAACGATTTTTTCAATAACTATAAAATAAACATTCCAGAGAATTTTAACTTTGGTTACGATGTTGTAGATTATCTTGCCAAAAATAATCCGGATGGAAAAGCGCTTGTCTGGTGTAATGATAATGACGAAGAACTTACGCTTACATTCAAAGATGTAAAAGAACGAACTGACAAAGCAGCAGCCTTTTTTATGTCACAAGGTATTAAAAAAGGCGATTTTGTAATGCTTATTTTACAACGTCGTTATGAATTCTGGATTAGTATTATAGCTCTTCATAAAATTGGTGCAACTGTTATTCCTGCAACTCATATGCTCACAAAAGAAGATATTGTTTTCCGTTGCCAAAATGCTTACATAAAAGCAATTGTTGCAGTAAATGACAGAGACTTGTTTAAATATATTGAAGAAGCAAAAACTGAATGTGAATCTTTAAAAACATTAATTGCATGTGCTCCTTTTGGAATTGATAAGGGATTATCAACTGAAGAAAAAGAAGCTCATCCTCAGTGGTTGGATTTTACAAAAGGTGTTGAAGCTGTTTCAGAAAAAGAATTGAAAGCTTTTTACGCTCTTAAACGTAGTGAAATCAGTTCAAATATGGATATTATGCTTGCGTATTTTACTTCAGGTACAACAAGTCATCCAAAATTGGTTTCACATAACTACCTTTATCCGCTTGGACATATTGCAACTGCAAGTTATTGGCAACAGGTAAAAAAAAGCGGATTACATCTTACTGTAGCAGATACAGGTTGGGGTAAAGCTGTTTGGGGAAAACTTTATGGACAGTGGATAGCTGAATGTGCTGTATTTGTTTATGATTATCATGCTAAATTTAAGCCAGTAGATTTAATAAAACAGATTGAAAAACATCAGATTACATCTTTCTGTGCGCCACCAACAATTTATCGATTCTTAATTCAAGAAGATTTATCTTCATATAATTTCTCAAGTTGTCTACATTGGTCTACAGCTGGAGAACCTTTAAGTGAAGAAGTTTTTAATAAATGGAAACAAATTACCGGAAAAGAGATTCGCGAAGGTTTTGGTCAGACTGAAACTACATTAAGTTTGTTAAATTATGGTAATGAACCAATTAAACCGGGAAGTCTTGGAAAACCAGCTCCTTATTATAACGTTACTTTAGTTGATGAAGACGGAAATGAAGTAGAAGATGGTGAAGTTGGTGAAATTGTCGTTGATATGAAAAACGGTTATTTCCCTGGACTTTTTATGTCTTATTATGGTGATGAAGCTAAAACTAAATCTGTTATGCATGACGGTTTGTATCATACGAGCGATAATGCATGGCGTGATGAAGACGGATATTTCTGGTTTACTGGACGCAATGATGATGTAATTAAATGTTCTGGTTACAGAATTGGTACATTTGAAGTTGAATCAGTTTTAATGCAGCATCCGGCTGTTGTTGAATGTGCAGTTACTGCAGCACCTGATCCTGTTCGTGGACAGGTTGTAAAAGCTACAATTGTTCTTGCAAAAGGGTATACACCTGGAGAGGAACTTGTAAAAGATATTCAGACTTTTGTAAAAAAGACAACAGCACCTTACAAATATCCGAGAATTGTAGAATTTAGAGATAGTTTGCCTAAAACTATCTCTGGTAAAATTAAAAGAAATGAGATAAAATAATATTATTATAATAAACAGTTTTATAATAAAAAAAGTTCATAATTATCCTAAAAAGTTTTGGAGATGGTTTATTACTTTTTGTTATAAAGACAAAAGGTAAAAAAATTATTTATTTGAGGATTTTATGAAAACTAAAATTGTTTCTTTGTTTTTATTAACTTTATTTGTTTTTGCATCTTGTAACCTTATGGGTACATTGAACGAAACAAATCAGAATACTGGTGACATTTCCGTAATTTTGCCAGGTACATATTCTGCACGTGATGTAGTCGGTGATAATTCAGAAAATAATGATAATGCTGATTCAATTCCTGAAAAAGAAGATCCGAATACTGTTGTTTATACTTTAACTTTGGAAAGTAATAGCAATAAGGAAATTTCTGAAGATAATAAGACAAAATCTGGAAAGCCTGGTGAAAAAATTATTTTTGAAGAACTTGAACCTGGTGATTATACAATTTTCTGTAAATATGAATCTAATTATTATGAATTTGAAGGCTCTACTGCTGTTACCGTAAAGGAAAATCAAACAACTGCTGCTGTATTGCGACTTGCAGGCGGACGTATTCCTATTACACTTCAAAGTAGAAAAGCTATTTATAACGATTTTGGTGCTTACACTTATTCTTTTGATTTTCCTATTGAAGATGAAAATGATGTAAAAAAAGGTGATATCTTCAAATTATCAATTACTGGTATTTCGGATTCTAATCTTTATAATGCAATCTTAAATATTGTGGATAATGATTATGTTCAATATAATATTTCAGAAAAGAACGGTGCATTTTGTTTTGAAAAAGATAAAGAGTTTAGTATTGAAGCTACAGTAAAAGTTGAGGAAGATTTAGCCGGAAAAGAACTTATGCTTAATTTGTATTATACTCCGGAAGAATTTGATTCTATACTTACATTAAGCAATGTTCGTTACGAAATTACAAAAGTTGAAGAGGAAATTCCTGTTTTACCATTAAAAGATTTTAGATTCTTTAAGAATGTATGGAGTACAAAAGAATTGAATCCGGATAATTACTACAATTATTGTCTTGATCTTCCAGGAACTACAAATCTATATCAGCCAAAAAAAGGTGACTATATATCAGTTACTTTAAGTGGTGTTTCAGATCATACTATAAATGAATTAGCTTTTTCTTATAGTGAGTTAAAATTAGAAGGATGGAGTCGTCTTAATAATATAAATATTCATAAAGAAAAAATTGTAAAAGACGAACCATTTAATATTACTTATGAATTCCTTGTAACAGATGATGCAGAATTATCTAGTTACAAAACAAAAAACTACTTTAGTTTGATGTATGAGACTAAAGATCTTGATGAAAATGCAATTTTTAAGGATTTAAAAGTAGAATCAAAATATATTCCTGCAGCAGAAGTAGATTTTAAATTAGTTGATACAGTTGATGTACAATATAATCAGCATCAATTTACAGTTTTAACACAAGATTTGGGAATTCAAACACTTCCAAATATGTTAAATAAAATTCATGTAAAAATTTCGGGTATTCCAAGCATTGATGTTGATAAAATTGAAATACATTTTTACGAATATTCCGGAACTGAATGGATTTGGCATAGTCTAGGATTTTCTATTAATGATCAAAAATTTGCAAAAGATGAACCTTTTGATGTTGATTTATTAATTCCTATTTCTGAAAACTACCAAGGTGATGAAACTTGGGAACATGGTTTATTGGTAGATTTTGATTATGATAAAGCTGTTTACGATATTTCTGAACATCCTGAATGTCTTAAAATTAAAGATTATAATCTTACAGTTGATGTAGAAGATGTTGTTTATGAAGATCCTCATTTTACATTTGAACCTTGCGATAAAGGTATTAAAATTACTTTAAAACGTCAGGCTAATGAAGAAGTATGGAATTCAATTCGTGTAGAAGAAAAAAATACAAACATACTGATGATTCCTGTAAAGGATTCTGAAAATGAACTGGTTGTATATTGGCCATTTGTTGAAAAAAATAAAAACTATTTATTTGGTTTGGTAGGAAATATTTCAGAAAAAGATACTGGTAATAATTGGAAAACTGATATATTAGCTACTTATAAATATACTGGTGAAAACTCAAGTTATTCTATAGATTTAAACGAATTAGAAAAAATTAGACAGGTTGAAGCTGAACTTTTATTAGATGAAAATTCTATGCCTGAAATTAAACTTTCTAATTTAGATTTGAAATCCTTTGATAATGTATTTAAAGGTTTAAGTATTTGTGAACATCACGAATATCTTGAATTATATCAAGGTGAAAATCCGGAAAATTTAAATACATGGGGTTCTGGTTCAATTATTAAAGATTTGGATGTTAATGCTAATAATAAAGCTTATTCATTTATTAAAGATTTTGAATTTTCATGGAATTTTGAAAAAGCATTCGGTTTACCTTATACACGTGCATTAGTTAATATTTGGCCAAAGTATAACGGTTTTGAAAACCAGTATTTCCAATTAGGAAATGCTAATACAAATGTAGTTGCAACTCCAAAAGCTACAAACTTCAATGCAGTAATGAATAACAACAACTATATGAATTATGAACATATATTGTTAGTTGGTCCTGTTGCAGCTTCTGTTCTTCCTGCTGGAACTCTTATGGAATTTAATATTTCTGCTGCGTTTACAAAATCTTTAGTAAAAGATATGAAGGTTTCTTTATTTGCTTGTACACCAAAAGAAAACAATATGGTTGAATATAAGGAATTGGATTATGGTGAATTAGTAACTGGTTACGATTTTACTAATATAACAGCAGGTACATATACTACAATTCCTTTGCTTATAAAATTAACAAGAGCATTCCCTAAAGGTTATTATCCATTACTTGAAATACGTTATTACGATGAAACAGATAGCTATAAACAGATTAAAATTCTTAATTTGAAATTTGATTGTAAATTAAAAGAGAAATCTAATGATCCAGCTACAGATCCATCAAACGATCCAACTAAAGATCCAAATAAGGAGCCAATACCAGAAGGCAATAAAGATAACAACAAATGGAACAATGTTTCTTGGAAATTTACTGACAAAGGTATTGAATTTTTTGTAGAGCAGAACAAAGAAACTGGATGGTATAATACTGCGTTAATAGAAACAAAAACTGGTATAAACTTCGGAAACGATAATTCTTGGAATGGTCAAAGTTATAACATAGTTTTCCCATTTGTTGAAAAAGGTAAAACCTATGAGTTTTGTTTAGTAGGAAATAAGGGACAAGACTGGTTTGATGAAGCTGCTAAAAATGTTTTTTCTGTAACATATACAGGTAATACAATTACAAAGTATGTTGAAAATGGGGATTACGACAGTTTTTATACAGCAATAGATGAATACAATAAAAATTTAAAAGTAAAAGTAAACAAGCAAGATGGAAAACACAGATTGGCAGTAAATTCTACACTTACATCACAGAAACTTGTTCAGCTTTTTAATTTAAATACTGATAGATTGAAAGAACAAAATTCAACTGAAATGTGTGGTATTAATCTGTATGTAACTAATTTTGATCAGAATTCAGGTTGGTGCAATAATTCTAATTTATTCATTTTTACAAATGCTGACAATTATGAAAGTATTTCGACAAACATAATTAAAGATGGTTGTGAATTGAGTTCTATTCAAGATTGGAATAATGTATACAACGGTATAAATGCTAAATTTACAATTGATTTTTCTTGGCAGATTAAATATGACGATTTTGTAGGGCAGCATTTTAATTTGAAATCTGCAAAATCTGAAATGGTAGATAAATAAGTGCTTTCATAACAAGTAACATTAAGGGACGGTTCTATTCGACACAAAATAGTCTTTTAGAATCGTCCTTTTTGTTTTAACAAGATACTTTTCTAGTTTTTATCAGTTATTAAGAAACCGTTCATTAAAATTAAATTCTCTCTTTATTGTAAGAAATGTAAAAAAACGCTAAAATTAGTATAAATTTTTGCCTTAAATAAATAAAAATCACATAATTTATTTGTGCTCATATGTGTTTATTTGTGGCTTAAAAAAGGAAGAAAAAATGAACAGAAGACTTATTACAGCTGCTTTACCTTACGTAAATAACATTCCACATTTAGGAAATATTATTCAGTCACTTTCAGGCGATGTTTTTGCTCGTTTCTGCCGTGCTCGTGGTTATGAAACACTTTATGTTTGTGGTACAGATGAATACGGAACTGCCACAGAAACTAAAGCATTGGAAGAAGGTAAAGATCCTCGTTCTTTGTGTAATCACTATTATCAGGAACACACAAAAATCTATAAATGGTTCAACATCAATTTTGATAAATTTGGACGTACTTCAAATCCTCAGTGTACAGAAATTACACAGGGCTTGTTCAACGATTTGGATGCTGCCGGTTTAATCAAAGAAAAAACAAATAAGCAGCTTTTCTGTCCTCATTGTAATATGTTCCTTGCTGACCGCTATGTTGACGGAACTTGTCCAAAATGTGGTTCTACTAAAGCTCGTGGAGATCAGTGTGATGATTGTGGTGCTTTGCTTGATCCAATCGAACTTAAAGACCCAAAATGTCATACTTGTGGTGCAACTCCAGAAATTCGCGAAACAAAACATTTGTATATCGACCTTCCATCTCTTTCTGGTAAACTTGATGAATGGATGAGTATTGCTTCAAAAGAAGGCCGCTGGTCTGATAATGCTATCAACATGACAAAAGCTTGGATTCGCGATGGTCTTCAGGAACGTTCTATTACCCGCGACTTAAAATGGGGTATTCCAGTTCCAAAAGCTGGTTATGAAGATAAAGTTTTCTACGTTTGGTTCAATGCTCCAATCGGTTATCTTTCTATTACAAAACAGCTGGCTGATGAATTGGCAAAATCTGGTCGTGGTACTTTTGATTGGAAATCTTGGTGGTGTCCGGAAGAAAGTGAAGAGGCTAAGGGTAAGGAAAAAGTTGATTTGTTCCAGTTTATTGGTAAAGATAATATTCCTTTCCACACTGTTGTATTCCCATGTACTTTGCTTGGTTCAAATCACAACTGGACAAAGCTTCATCACATGTCTTCTACTGAATATTTGAACTACGAAGATGGAAAATTCTCTAAATCTCGTGGGGTTGGTGTATTTGGTTCAGATGCTATGGAAACAGGAATACCAGCTGATGCATGGCGTTTCTACATTTTCTACAATCGTCCAGAAAAACAGGATTATCAGTTTACTTGGAAAGATTTTATGGAGAAGTTGAACGGTGAACTTATTGGTAACCTTGGAAACTTGGTAAACCGTACACTTTTGTTTGTAAATAAATATTTTGAAGGAAACATTCCAGATGCTCCAGTTGATGAAGAACTTTGGGCTCAGGTAAAAGAACTTGAAAAGAAAGCTACAGATTATCTTGAATGGGCAGATTTGAAGGATGCATTCCACACAATGTTCGAAATCTCTGATATCTGTAATAAAAAGTTCCAGGCTAGTGAACCTTGGAAGACTCGTACAACAGATCCAGATTCTTGTGCAAAACTTATTCACAACTTGTGTTATGTAATCAAAGATTTAATGATTATGATGAATCCTTACATGCCACAGTATACTCAGGTAATAATGTCTTACTTTGGAAAATCTATTGAAGAAAAGAAAGTAGGTATGGAAACAAAACCTGGTTACACTTGGGCAGATTTAGGCTGTACGGACGGTCTTGATAAAGTTGGTCCAACAGAAGTTTACTTTAAGCCTCTTGATCAGAAAACTATGCTTGAACTTCGCGAACGTTACAGCGGAAAACAGCAGAAGGCAGCTGAAAAAGAAGCTAAAAAAGCAGAAAAAGCTAAAAAGGCTGAACCAAAACCTGCACTTACTCCAGAACAGCAGATTGAATTCTTTAATAAAAACATCAACCTTACAGTTGCAAAAATTGTTGACATTAAGCCAAATCCAGAAGGTGAAAAGCTTTATATTGAAACTTTAGATGATGGAAGCGGAACTCCTCGTACAATTCAGTCTGGACTTCGCATGTATTTGAAAGAAGAAGAATTGCTTGGTAAACACGTTATCATTGCAGAAAACCTTGCTCCTCGTACAATGCGTGGTGTTGAAAGCCGCGGTATGTTGCTTGCTGGTGATTATAAAGATGGCGATAAAGATTGTGTAGAAGTTTTGGATGCTGGTTGGGCACGACCCGGAACTAAAGTTGTTCTTGAAGGCGCAGATGTAAATGCAACAAAAACTGCACAGATTACAGGTGACGATTTCTTTAGCGTTGTAATTGAAGCAAAAGACGGCTTTGTTCAGATTGCTGGTAAAAAACTTCTTGCCGACGGAAAAGAAATTAAAACTGCAAAAGCTTTGAACAGCGAAATTGGTTAATAATCATTACTGATATTAAAAAAAAGACGAAGTAATTTAATCTTTATTCATAGATAAAATTGCTTTGTCTTTTTTTTATGATAATCTTAAGGTTTAACAGAAGTTTATATATAACAATTCCTTACCTTTTGTTATAAAGTTTATAAAAAATACGGAAAGTAAATATCCACGAAGTAATAATTAATCCTATACAAAAAATCACAAAAATTAGAAAATATTCAGTAAAAAATGTAGTAATAATTTTGTGAAAATGTGATAAAGGTAATGTAATTACAGCTAAGATTCCAGCTGTTCCAAAAACTACACCAAGCAATTTCATTGCACTCTTTGTAAATCCAGTTCCCCACATTGTAATTGGTTGTTCATGACTTATTGAAGTAATTAAAAGTTTTATTTCAAATGCTACAAGCAAATGAAAGCAACAATAAAGAAGAAAAATCAGATAGAAAATAGGATTAGTTTTTTCCTGTAAATAACTGATCAAATAAGCTATTCCAAGTAAAATCTCAACGGAAGAAGTTATCAGGCAAAAAATTGTCGGTAATTTTTTTGTATAGATTTTTTTAGTATTTGGAAGAGTTTTCGCCAAACAATTTGTTTCACGATTGTAGAAAAGTCTAAAAAAATAAACATAGCTACAACTTATCCAGCAAAAAGAAAAAATAATGTACCAATCAATTTTATTGTCTGTAAAAGAATTTCTTACACCAAGTAAAGTGTACAAAAAAGCATTTATGGAAAAAATAATAACTCCAAAAATGTTCATTGATTTAGTATTTGTAGAATTAATTAATATATTCCATTCAGCCCGACTTTTTTTACTCATTATAAAACCTCCGAAATTGATTTAATCCAGTGTTTATTGCTCCAAACTCCAACGCCCGGAACAATCACCAAAAGAACAATCGCTACTATCCATGATGGTTTAAGAATTTCAATAGTAGTTACCAAAATGTAAACAAATAAAAGTATTAAGTTTTTGGGTGAAACTGATTTCATACTTTTACTAGTAAAAATAAATGGCGCAATTGCAAAATAAAGAAGAACACTTTCAATATCAAGTAAAAAACACAAAACTGCATTTTCAATTAAGTTTTTACCAATTGCTGAAGCCAAATAAATTATTGAAAGAAAAATCAACATGGCAAAAATCATTGCAAAATAAGTTGTAAAATATACAGTCAAGTAAGTTTTTCTTCTTTGTTTGAAAGTTTGAAGGTAACAATCAGCTTTTGTAGCATTTATCAATACGCCTGCTTGCATTACCGAAAAACCAAGTGCAGAAATAAAAATTACAGAAACCATAAGCGCATTTTTAGTTACCAAAAAAGGAGAATTAAAAGCAAGGAAAAATGACCAACTTCCTAACAAAACTTCAAGTAGCACGTAGCGCAAAATCAATTTTTTAATGCTTGTTCCTGTGTAAATTGTGTAGGCTTTAGAAATACTTAAATCTTTCATAATTTCCTCCACCGAACTATTCATTGCTTCTAAGAATAACAATTGAAATCTGCTGTAAAGTTGGAACTTCAACGGCAACTTCGTCAGCTAAAAGGCCTTCAATTTTGGAAACGTCAGCGACAGAAATAAGTCCTTCAAAACGTTCATCATTTTTGAAATAGAATTGTAATACGTCTTTTATCTGATCGCAAAGTTGTGCAGAACCGTGAACATAACGGTATTCTTCGCGTAAATCTTCAACAAAACCTTTAAGTACAATTTTACCGTTACAAAGAAAAACTGCGTAATCTACAACGCGGTCCATATCGGCAATGTTGTGAGTTGAAAATAGTACACTGGAAGAACCATCTGAATCATTTAAATATGTACGAAGTTTTGATGCAAGCTGGTCACGAGCGGCCGGATCAAGTGGAGAATCTGGTTCATCTAAAACTAAAAGTTTTGTTTTGCGAGCTAATGTTGCAGCAAGAGCAAGACGCGCACGATTTCCATCTGAATAATTCATTATCTTTTTTGCAGTTTTAGAAGAAATTTCATTTTCAAGATTAAATTCTGCACAAATACGGTCAAAATCTTCCAAATTAAAGCTTTCAAATGCAAGATTTAACGATTTACGAACATTTTGTATAGTCCAAGTTCCTGGAAAAAATCTGTTTGGCGCACACCAAGCTAACTCCTCACGTAAATTTTCTTCATCAATATCATTGTATTTTCCTAGCCATTTAATTTTGCCACCGGAAGAAGTAATTCCACCAATAGCATTGAGCAAAGTTGATTTTCCGGCACCGTTTTCTCCTATAAGGGCAGTTACAAATCCCTGAGGAATTTCTAAAGCTAACGGTCCAAGTTCAAAATTTTCGTATTTTTTTGTATACCCACAAAGTTCAATTGCAGCTTCTATTTTCATTCCATTTCTTTCCATTTTTATCATACCTCCTAAATTTTATTTTCAAAATCGGATAGAGCATCCAACATACCTTTTAGCTCATCTACCGATACGTCCGCAATTTTTGCAGAATTTAATGCCGTTTGTAGTTGAGTTTCAATTATTCGTAAATGTTGTTCACGTACCAATTCCAAATTCTGTGCATTCACCAAATAGCCTTTACCTTGAACAGCAGTTACAAGTCCTTCAGCTGCAAGAATCTCGTAAGCTTTCATAGTTGTAATCACGCTAATTTTTAATTCTTGTGCAAGTTCTCGAATAGATGGAAGGTAATCTCCTGGTTGTATTTTCCCTGTCAAAATTTGATCTCTGTATTGATTAGAAATCTGTTTATAAATTGGTTCAGTTGAGTTTTGAAGTATTTTCATCTGACCTCCATTTTCTAATTATTTAAATACTGTACACTACTGTATATATAACAGTAAAACAGTTAAGTCAAGTAAAATTTAGAAAAAAATCGATAATTTAGAAAAAAATCGATAATTATTTTCTGAAATAGTAATAATTAAAAAATAAACAAAGAGTTTTCAAATCTTGACCCAAAATCTTTCTTCTCATAGAATAATTTATGGGAGGATTAAATGCTTTTAGACGAATTAAACGAAGAACAGCGTCAGGCGGTAACAACAACAGAAGGTTTTGTCCGCGTAATTGCCGGTGCTGGTTCTGGAAAAACTCGTGCACTCACATATCGATTCGCTTATCTTGTAAACGAAATTGGCGTTCTTCCTTCCAATATTCTTTGCGTTACTTTTACAAACAAAGCTGCAAACGAAATGCGCACCCGTATCCGTAAGCTTACCGGTGACAACGATACAGGTTACATTTCAACCTTCCACGGATTTTGTGTCAGCATTCTGCAGGAAGATTCAAACGCGGTAAATTATCCAAAATCTTTTTTAGTTTTAGACAATTCTGATATAGACGCAATGCTCCAGATTATTTACGAGGAGAGGGGACTTACTTTACGCCAGATGACTTTTTCTCATGCGCGCGACATGATTGAAATGAAAAAGCTTTTTGAACATCCGGATTATTACAAAGATATGATTTGTATGTCGCTGGAAGAAGTTCACAAGAAGTATCTTGCGGCAAAAAAAGTTGATGAAATAATTTTTTACGGATATTTGTATCAGGAAAAGAAATGCTTTGGTCTTGATTACAATGATTTGCTTAAATTTTCGCTTTATATTTTCCAGGAAAATCCCGAAATCCGCTTAAAATGGCAGGAACGCCTTGAATACATAATGATAGATGAGTTTCAGGATATAGATTTGATTCAGTATCAGCTGATGGAAGTGCTTTGCGATTATCATAAAAATCTTTTTATAGTAGGCGACCCGGACCAGACAATTTACACCTGGCGCGGTGCAAACGTAAAATATCTTTTAGATTTTGACAAGCAGTATCCAACAACAAAAACAATCATGATGCTAAAAAATTACCGCTCAACGCCGCAAATCATCCATGCAGCAAATTCCCTCATCAATAAAAACAAGCACCGAATAGAAAAAGATTTAATTCCAACAAGAAGCTCATCAAATCTTCCTGTCTACTATCATGCAAAAACAGCCGAAGACGAAGCAAAATACATTGCTGATGAAATAAAATCGCTGGTGGAAAGTGGAATACAGCCAGCCGACATAGTTTTGCTTTACCGTGCGCATTATATCAGCCGTACAATCGAAGAAGTTTTCCAAAGATGTAATATAAATTACACACTTTTTTCAGGATTACCATTTTTTGAACGCATGGAAATTAAAGATTCGCTTTCGTATTTAAGAATGATTGCGTATAAAGATGATTTGTCGTTTGTGCGCGTTGTAAATACACCAAAACGAAATATTGGTGAACGCCGCATGAAGTATCTTAAAGATTACGTTGAAGCAAAAGGTGGAAGTTTGTGGGAAGCGCTTAAATTCTGCCAGGATGATGAGATTTTTTCTAACACAAAAGTAAAAGATTTTATCCGCTTAATCGACAAATATTCTGCCTGCTATCATAACATGCAGATTTCCGAACTTTTCAGCCATGTGATGAACGAATCTGGCTATGAACTTGCACTTAGAACAGAAGGTTGTCAGGAACGTCTTGATAATCTTGCAGAACTAAAACAATCAATCTACGAATACGAAACCAGTTGCGGCGAAGAATGCAATCTGGAAAATTACCTTTCGCACGTAGCACTTTATTCAAATGCAGACCTAGGCGTAAATAAAGACTGCATCCGCCTGATGACAATTCACACCGCAAAAGGCCTGGAATTCCCGGTAGTATTTATAGTCGGCATGAACGAAAACATGTTCCCAAGCAAAAAAGTAGATTCCGAAGCTAGCATGGAAGAAGAACGCCGCCTTGCCTTTGTAGCATACACCCGCGCCGAAAACAAACTCTATCTGACAGAAGCCGAAGGAAATTCCCATGGCTTTGGTTTCCGTTTCCCATCACGCTTTATTTTTGATGTAGAAAAAAAGCTGTTGGATTATAAAGTTGAACTTCCAGAATCACTTGTAAAAAACACAAAACGCTATATTGAAGATTCAAACACAGCACTTGCAAAATTGTCGTCACTTTCAGGATTAAAACCTGGAGACCGGGTAAGTCACGGAATTTTAGGCAAAGGCGAAGTAGTGGAAGTGGACACAACAAAACACGTATACACCGTAAAGTTTGATGATATTCCGACACCAAGGAAGATGAGTTTTAAGGCGCCGCTGGTGAAAGAAGAAAAGTAAAAAAAATTACTGAAATTTTGTCATTTTTGTTACATTTTGAACAATATTATATATATGAATATTGTTATAAAAAATTATGATGATGAAAATGCATCAGTTGAATTTGAGTATAACCAGGAACTTGTAAATATTTTAAGAACAGTTCCTGGCAGAAGTTGGAATCCAGAAATAAAAAAATGGATTATACCTGCAACAAAAAAAGCTTTTAATGTTTTTATTAACAGTTTGTATCAGACAGGATTTTTTAATTATTGCGAAAAAGAAAAAACACTTTCTGATAATCCTCAAACTGACACATTAAAATTAAATCTGGAAAAATATGAAAACATTTTGCGTGCACGTCATTACAGCGAAAGAACGGTAGAAGCATATCTAGGATGGATGAAATCTTTTGAAAAGAGATTTAAATTTTTGAAAGAAGAAGTTTTAGGCCAAAAGCAAATTAATCAGTATCTTTCTGAATTAGCTACAAAGAAAAATGTAAGTCCTTCCACACAAAGTCAAGCGTTAGCTGCATTATTATTTTATTTTAGATTTATAAGGGGCGATGATCCAACAGAACTGGAAGGAGTAATCAGGGCAAAAACAAAGTTGAGAATTCCTGTTGTATTCAGCAGGCAGGAAGTGAGTTCAATAATCTATCATATGGATGGAAATAAAAAA
>JAZLFF010000008.1:0-3514 GCA_045615645.1 Treponema sp. | reverse complement strand
ATTATGCCAAATTCAGTTAGTGGGCTGCCCCTTTGACTTAATTCATTTTTGGATAAGAAATTACAGACTGTGTTAATGTATATTCTGTTCCTTTCCATGTAATAGTTACAGTCTTCTGACCTTCTGGTTTTGTAAGGTCTGCTGTATATGTGATTTCTTTATCATGTGCGAATTTAATTTTTGTATCAGTAAATGATCTTGGGTACAACACTTCATCTTGAATTTTTATACCACCATCTATTCGCAAAACTACAGATTCATCACTATTCTTGAAAATAATATTTTTATCAACGCTACCTAAAAATTCTTTAATTGTTGAATAATTGAAAACAGGTTTTAATTCATTATCACTATATGAGAATACATAAAGATTAGTAAACATAGCTCGATACATCAATTGTTGCATAGCTTCCCAAGAATCCCAACCATCTGCTTTAGCCATAGCATTCAGAAAATCTTCATCTGAGGTATTTGATGGTAACCCTAAACTTGCAAGCTGATCCTCTTTGCCTTCTAAAAACATTTCAGAGAATAAAGCATCCATTTCTTCACAAGTGATTAGTCCACCTCCACCGTTCAGTTTTACAGCCTGAAGAACAACCTGTTTTTTTGAACTATCATAAGAATAGTTGTAAACAGCACGTTCAAAAGAAGGATCAGGATTATATCCATAATTTCCCAATTGAGTTACAGTACCATCTGTATTGAAGATATATTTTATGGTCTCGTTACCAAAAGTTACACCTGCAACTTCATCAATTCCAACATTTTTTGGAAGAGTTTTATTAATAGCGATTTCACTATCAAGTGTAAACTCTTTAGCACTTAAATCTACTGTACTTCCGTCTTCTGCATTATCTAGCAATGACTGTAAAGATGGTGTTGTATAAGATTCCTCTTTTAACTACTGTGGACATCCCATAAATATAAATGCAAATGCTGCAATTATACTTACCAAAAATAAATTTTTTCTCATTTCTTTCCTCCTGTTTTTAGTTATGAGAAATATTTAAAAATAAAGGGCCAGTGTTTATAATATTATCTATCGTTCTGAGTTCTGAGTTCATTCTAACTTCCGTTCTATAAATATCAATTCATTTTTCCAGATTACGTTAAATCATAAATGATTCAATTTTTGCTGTATATAGAGTTTTACTCATATATACTTTTGTAGACAGTTTTGGGTTAGGGATTGGAAGGGTGCCGAAGGCAAACAAACACGAAGTGTTTGGTCGGAGGCGAAAGCCGGAGCCCTGGAAAGCCCGACCGCTTTAGCGGGAACCTCCAGAAACTTGGCATCTTTTTATTAAATCAATTTGAGATTTTCTGTTTATCCAATTTTTTCATGAACCAGATTAAATATGGAATTGCTGTTAATACACTTAGAAAATCTGCTACCGCCTGACTGATTTCTACGCCGGTTAATCCTATTATCATTGGTAAAATTATTATTGCTGGAATAAAATATACTCCCTGGCGATTACATGAAAGGAATGTTGCTGATTTTATATTTCCTGTTGATTGCAAAAGCATATTTGTACCAACTATAAACGGATGCAATGGCAATACACAAATTTGACAGCGAAGAGCCACGGTTCCAATTTTTACTGAAGTTTCATCATTAATAAATGCTGCTAAAATTTGTGGTGCGAAAATACATCCGAAAATTGCAAAAACTCCAAGCACTGAAATTCCCACTGTTACTGTAAACCAATAGGCTTTTTTTACGCGATCGTAACGTTTTGCCCCGTAATTGTAACCGGAAACTGGTGTAAATCCCTGTCCAATTCCAATCATAATTGAAGCTACAAACATAACGATTTTTGTAACAATTGACATAGCTGCAACAGCTGAATCTCCGTAAACTCCGGCATTTCTGTTTAATAAAATTGTTGCAATACTTGCCAATCCCTGACGAGCTAAAGATGGCATACCGGTTGCCACAATAAGTGTAAAGAGGGACAGACCTTGTATGAAATATTTTAAATGGATTCGGCAAATTACTTTTTTTCGCAAATACCAGCTTAAAAGTAAAGAAAAACTGATTAACTGGCTGATTAATGTTGCAACTGCAGCTCCGCTGATTCCCATTTTCAAGCCAAAAATAAAAAGTGGATCTAAGAAAATATTGATAATTCCGCCAGAACCAAGGGCAATCATTGAAAAGAACGCCTTTCCTTCCGAACGCAAAACATTATTCAAAACAAATGAGGCACACATAAATGGAGCACCCCAGAAAATGTATCGGGCATAGGCTTTGGCATAAGGCAAAACTGTATCTGATGCACCGATTGATGAAAGGATTGTCCCCGCAAACAGATTTCCAAAAACTGTAATCAACAAACCGATTATTAATGTTGAAAAAAATGCTTCTGATGCAATAATGCTGGCTTCTTCATTGCGTTTTTCACCAAGTCGCCTTGAAACCAAACTTCCTGAACCCATACCAAATGTAAATCCACAGGCTTGAATAATCGCCATTACTGGAAAAACAATTCCAACTGCCGCACTACTTTGGGTGTTAATCTGGGAAACAAAAAATGTATCTGCCATGTTGTAAATTGCTGTTACAAGCATGGAAATAATAGTAGGAACTGCCAGTTTGGAAATAAGTTTTGAAACCGGCGTATTAATCATTTTGTTGTATTGCTCTTCTGCAAAATTAGATTGATTTTTTGAATTATTTGAATTGTTTGATTCTGCCATAAATACATTATATATAGAAAGAAATTTAAAAAATAGTAAAAATCTTTATTAGTCTTTTATTTTCCTTAAAAAAATAATAAAATTAGTCCTATGTCTAAAAAAGATTTTTTTGAAGGAATGCGAGACGGTCTTCCAATTGGATTAGGATATTTTGCCGTTTCATTTTCATTGGGAATTATGGCTCAGGCTGCTGGATTAAATGCATTTCAGGGATTTATTGCAAGTTTTTTTAATCTGGCCAGTGCTGGAGAATATGCTTTATTTTCATCTATTCAGGCAATGGCAACTTATGTTGAAGTTGCTCTTATCACTTTTGTAATTAATGCCCGCTATCTTTTGATGAGCTGTTCTTTAAGCCAGAAATTTTCACCAGATACAAAATTCATTCACCGTTTTTTTGTAGGATTTGCAGTTACAGATGAAATTTTTGGAATTACAATTGGTCGTCCAGGTTATATCAGTCCGGTTTATAACTACGGAGCAATGGTTCTGGCTGTTCCAATGTGGGCAATCGGTACTTCATTGGGAATTATGGCCGGCAACATTTTACCATTGCGCGTTGTAAGTGCCCTTTCTGTAGCTTTGTACGGAATGTTTATTGCAATTATTATTCCTGCTGCCAAAAAAGATTTTGCTGTTATGGCATCTGTAATTGTAAGCTTTATTTTGAGTTATGGTTTTACTTTGGTTCCAGTTTTAAAAGATATTTCTGGCGGTACAAAAACAATTATCTTAACAGTTTTGATTTCCGCTGTTATTGCACTTATTAAGCCTGTAAAAGATGATGAAACTGATGCAAAACAGGAAA
>JAZLFF010000007.1:0-4333 GCA_045615645.1 Treponema sp. | reverse complement strand
AGCTACATAAAGCATTTTTACCAATAGATTCAAGGTTTGCTGGCAATGTAAGAGTTTCTAATGATAAACAGTTTTCAAATGCATTATCAGAAATAGTTTTTAAACTTTCTGGTAAATTAATATTTGTTAAAGCAGTACAATCTGCAAAACAAGATTTTCCAATTGTTTCAAGTTTAGAGTTTTCTGCAAAGGTAACAGTTTCAAGGTTTTCACAAAATCGGAATGCGGAAACGTCTAAAGTTTTTACATTTGCCGGAATTGTAATGGAAGTTAAACCTGTACAAAAATTAAAAGCATTATTTTCAATAGTTTGTACAGAATCAGAAAGCTTTATTTCTTTTAAACTATAACATTCGGAAAAATCGAAACTTTCTATTTTTTCTGTACCATCTTTGACAATTACTGTAATATTATTGTCACTTTCTGCTAATGCAAATTTAAAACCTTTTATCTGATGATAATAAATTGTAAAGTCATTTAAATTGTCACAATTTTCGAATAAATCCTCTCCAACTTCTACAACAGATTCTGGCATTTCTATTTTTGACAAATATAAACAACCGTAAAATGCGCCATCTCCAATTGATGTTACACTGGAAGGAATAATTATTTGTTCCAAACAACAGTTGCAAGCAAAAGCCTTTGCACCAATTTTTGTTAACTTTGATGGAAGTGAAATATTTTTAAAATTATTCTGATCAAATGCATTATCAGAAATAGTTTTTAAACTTTCTGGTAAATTAATGTTTTCCAAAGCAGTACAATTAGTAAAACATGAGGTTCCAATTGTTTCAAGTTTAGAGTTTTCTGCAATTGTAACAGTTTCAAGGTTTGTACAATTTTGGAAAGCAGCATTTTCAATAACCTCTACACTTGCAGGAATTATTATAGATTTTAACCCATCACAATGAGCAAAAGCATTCTCCGTAATTGTTTTTGTTCCATTTGAAACAATAACTGTAATGTTATTTACGGCATTTTTTAATTCAGTTAAAAAACCTGAACGTTGATGATAATAAATTGTGAATGTATTTAATTCTGAACAGTTAGTAAAGAGGTTATCACCAACATTTGTAATACTTTCTGGCATTTCAACATTTGTAAAACTTTCACAATGCTCGAAAGCATTATCACCTATAGTTGTTACTGATTGTGGAATAGCAATATTTTGTAAACGAAAACAACCTTTAAATGCAGATTCTTCAATTTCAGTTAATCTAGAATTGGATTCAAATTTTACTTTTACAAGATTCTCACAGCCCATAAATGCATATTTTCCAATTTTTTCAACATTTGAAGAAATTATTATTTCGTAAAGATTTGTATTTGATTCAAATTTACTATCTTCAATTTCTGTTATATCAGATGGAATTGTACAAATATACTTACATTCAGGCATTTTACCAAGTTTTACATCATAAGGAACTATCAATTTTACCTCTTCATTGTCTCCAAAAATATGATCTGGTAATTCACCTAAAGATGAGTCTGATTCAATTTCTACAATTGAAAGTTTTGGACAGTTATCAAATACATATTGTTTAATTGAATATACATTCTGTGGAATTGTAATTTCTGTCAATTCAGTACATCCACTAAAGGCATATTCTTTAATTTGTGCAAGAGTAAGAGGAAGTGCAATTTTGCTTAAACAAGTACAATCCTGAAATGCATATTGATCAATTGCTTCAATCTGTAATTCTGAAAGGTCAAGGAATACATTATATACCGATCCACTACAATCCCTAAGTATCTGGGCAATATCATTAATATCAAAATGACCATCATCATTTATATCATCAATATTATTAAAATTGCTTATTTTTATATAAGCATCATTAGAAGGAATGTTATCCAAATCATCCGTAAAAGTTCTAAATTTACCAATAATTTTACATTTTCCAGAATATTCAAAATCTAAGTCTGTTATTTTTTTGTCATTAACATACCAACCTTCAAAAATAATATTATCATCAGAAAGATTAATTTCTTCTTTTGAAGGTAATTTTTTTTCATTTGAGTAAACAGGTGGTTTATAACCTTCAATAAAAGTAATTGTATAATCGTATTGATCAATAAATTCTACTGGGAAAATTTTTAAGTTTAACTTATGTTCATAAACATATGTTGTATTTCGTTTATTTTGAACTTCAACAAGTTCGCGAGTTTTTTTCTCGAAATATTTATAATCTTCATAAGCTTCATCTTCGACTATAAATGAAATTTCAGCAAAATAATCTCCACAAGTAATGTTTTCATAATTTATGCTATTATAATTCCCCAGATCTCCATAGAGACCTTGTTTAGAAGTATTAGGAGCTTCATAATATGGATTATCAAGATATTTAATTTCTCCTACTGGGTTGTTTTCCATATCATAAAATTTAATTGAAGCCTTTTTTATATATTTTGCAGCTGTATCAGAAAGCCATTTAATACCTACAGTTATATTTCCATTTCCTTCAAGAATTGCCTTTGTTGTAAAATAAAGAGGATTTTCACCTACTTTAATTTCAACATTTTGGAGTTTACCTGTCTGCAAAATGTTTCCGTCAGAATCTTTTAATAGAACTTCAAAGTTGTAAGTTCCAACATCAATTTCAACGGAAGTATCAGTTTTCATTTGCTCATAAGCTGTTGCTTCTGCTGAAGTTGTCCAAGTTTTTAATTCGGAACCATCATTATTAAGTTCAATAGAGTTTACTTCATCCCAAGTTAAAGCTGATGGAGTGGCCATTCTTTCTTCACTTTCGTTAATTCCAAATGTAAGGTATGCCTTTTCGTTTGTATATTCAATTTCGTTTTCTAATTCAGAAAAATTATTTTTACAAGAAACAAGTGATAAAGCAGCAAATAATAAAGTTGTAAATGTTTTAATGTTCTTTTTCATTTTTTCCACCTATTCTATTCGTTATCTACAATAAAAAGTGCTTTTGCACTGTTTAAAAGACCGTTAGAGTCTTTTACTACAACTAATATTTCGTTAATTCCATTTTTATAAATCCATTCACCTGATTTTTGGGAATTCATTACAGCATTAAATTTTTTAGAAGTTTCCTCTGAAAAAAGTTCTCCGTTTACGTACCATGCATAAGATTCGTATTCTTGAGGAACTTCAAAACAAATTGTATTTATATCAATTACAGAGAAAGTCAATTCTATTTCATTTTTTGAATCTACTGAAATGTCGAAAGAAGGTTCAACTTTTTGCCAAGTTGCTTTTATCGTAATATTTTCAGCTGGCATTGTTGTAGGAATTGTAATATTCCATTTGTCAAAAACACTTCCTTTTTTTGTTGGATTTGCAGGTGCTATTACAGTTTCACCAAACTTCAAGGTAATGTCATTAATTTTTGTACCGCCGTCTGTGTCAAACTTGATTGTGTAACTGTTGCGGTCGTAATAAATTTGTACAACTGTTGAGCCGTCTGCGGCAATTTTTTCCTGCTTGAAAGTTTTTGCTGTAAAGCCTGGATATTTTTTTGCTTCTGCTGATGTATCTGCTTGAGTTGTACCAGTTTTATTTTCTGTGTCTGCTGTTACAATTGTGTATTTTTCATCTGCAAGATTCTGCTGGTAATGTTCAACTTTATAAGCGGTGTTTGTTGCTGGTGTCCAAGTTGCGG
The DNA here is from genome assembly GCA_045615645.1 of Treponema sp. GTDB lineage: Bacteria > Spirochaetota > Spirochaetia > Treponematales > Treponemataceae > Treponema_D. Next base: position 707 of record JAZLFF010000007.1, on the reverse strand, counting down.
TAATTTTTGTTGTGGCTGTAATTTTGTCGCCAACTTTTAGGTTCCATCCGCCAAAAACATAACCAATTTGTGTAAGGGCAGGTAAATCTTCTGCTGTAAGTAAATAATCTTCTTCTACAGTTTTTGGTTCTACGCTGCCGTAAATTGTTTCGTACGTAATTTGAAAAGTTGCTTTTACAGGAGGATTATCTTCTGCAGGGGCGTCGCCTTCGCCTGCAGGGGCGTCGCCTTCGCCTGCAGGTTTATCGCCTTCGCCTTCCGGTTTATCACCATCGCCTGCAGGTTTATCGCCTTCGCCTGCAGGTTTATCACCTTCACCTTCCGGTTTGTCGCCTTCACCTTCCGGTTTATCGCCTTCGCCTTCCGGTTTGTCGCCTTCATCTGCTGGATCGTCACCGGCTGGGTCGTCATCTACAGGTGTGTCAGCATCATTTTCCTTTATTACAATTGTGTATGTTGCTGTTAGAGTTTCGCCATCTTCAGTATAACTGATTGTAATTGTCTGACTTTCTGTTGCAACAGTTGAATCAAATCCGTCTGTCGACCAATTCTCTACTTCTTTACTTGTTCCATTTGAATAGTTTGCAGTTACAACTAATCCTTCAGTAGTAAATTCGTCGCCAACTGTATATTCTGTTTTTACAGTTTCTGTATTTAATGTAATGCCGGTAAGAGTTACAGGATCTTTATTACATCCGACAAAACCA
>JAZLFF010000006.1:0-4908 GCA_045615645.1 Treponema sp. | reverse complement strand
GAAGATTTCACCTATTCCTACCGTGTAAACGACCAGACTTTAGATAAGTTAACAATCAACGTTTCAACTGTAACTGGCGGTGACATAAGTTACACCGGTAAAGACACCTACAACCTTGATGATGAGCTTACAGTTTCCTACTCTCCTCTTACAACTTACAATTTTTCAGGCTGGAGCATTACAAACTCAGATGGAACTGAAATTACAAATGAAGACGGCATCCTGCAGATTTCTGATACATCAAAACAAACGCTTACAGTTAAGGTTTTGAGTGGTTCAGAAAAGGAAATTAAAATTGCCCCAGTGTGCAATCCAAAAGGAAAATTATCTGCCAATTTTACTACAACAAACGGTTCAATTACTCCATCAGAACCAAAACAATATTACAAAGGTGATGAATTTACACTTACATATACAGAAGGAACTTCAGGCTATGCCTTTTTATACTGGAAAGTAACAGACACACAAACTAAAGAAGACGTAACAGATTACGTAAATTTAAATTACGAAAATTCTGTAACAACTGTAACAATTCTTAAAGATTCAGGCAGCATTACTTTTACACCAGAATGTACACCTCGTCCAACAGTAATGTCACGTTCACCTGAAAAAACAGCTGAAGGAGCTTTCCGCGATGCAAAAATAGAAGTTGTTTTTGATCAGCCAATGAATGAAAATTCAATTTATTATACAGCTTCAGAATTAGCTTCAATTTCAAACAGTTTTACACTTTTACCAGAAGGTTCCACAAAAGAAAGCAAAAACGTTTATGGTTACTGGAAAAAAGGCAAAACAGATACAATAGTTTTTAAGAATATTACAATTACAGACAACAACAACGGAGAAAACTGTCTGCAGTATTATGATGCACCTTTTTTTGATACTCCAAGTACACTTATAATTCCAGCTAGAAGCGATAATGCACCAACAGCCGGAAAAGTTATTAAAGTAGAACTTGAAGGTTCTGGCTTCTGTCATATGGAAGGAACCGGTGAACAGAAAAAACAAATTTCTCTTAATACAAACTGTAAATGGATTTACACAGTAAACAGTAACACAGATATTTATCCACCAAGCATTCCGGAAGGATATAAAGTTGATATATACGCTAAATCATTTGACGATAACACTACAAAAAAACGACCTGAAATTGATAAAGAAATAACTCCAGAATGGCTCAAAAATCAGGAAAATTTAAAATCTATTTATTTACCTGATAATTCAATCACTGTAGATGCCTATTTATTTGATTCTGGTAGCGGCCTTGCAGAAAAAGGCGGCCTTTATTTAAATGCAGTAAGACTTTATGACGAAAAGTACAAGAAAATTAAAACTCAAGAAGTATATCAAAAAGATTTTACCCTTGAAGTTTCCGGTACAGGCGGAGGCTGCAAAGCAACAGTTAATTTTAAACAAACAAATGAAAACGGATTTACAGAAACCCAAAAAGAACTTCCAGATGGAGTTTACCAGCTTGATTTTTGTGGCAAAGACAAAAACGGAAACAAAGGCGTTGTAAAAACTTACTATGTATTGCTGGATAATACTGCACCGGATAAGGTTGAAATTGAAAATGCTAATTATGTTGGCTATGATAAAACTATATATTTTTCTTATAAAACACCAGATATTGCAGATTTAGAAACTCCAACTATCAGTATTTTTAAGGGAGACTTAGATGAAACAAAAAATCTTTCTGTTTTTTTAGAAGATGGAACTATAACATATACAGATGAGCCAACAAACGGAAGTATTTACATTCTAAAAATGCAAACATGCGATATATTTGGAAACAGCAATGAACATGGTGCAGCTTCTATCGAAGTGGAAATAAATACAAATACTGTTGTCGAATCAATAAAATTGGATAGAACTGATATAAAAAATAATGCTGATAACAGGGAAATAAAAGCTACAATTACTTTTAAAAGTATTGGAAATGATATTAATAATCTTCAGGTAAAAATTGATGAGAATGTTTATATAAAACTTGAGAGAAAAAATTTTGATTTAGGAACTCTTAAAGCAACTGTAAGTTTTACACCAGAGAAATTTACTGATATAGATAAAAATTTTGGTGAAAAAACTGTTTCTCTATACTCAAAAGACAAAGAAATTACAAGTTCGGAAAATTCTATTACATATAAAGTATATAAATCACCTGATATAACTTCCTTTCATATTAGTGAAAATATCATCTCTATTGAAGATATTAAAACTAAAAAATTACAATGCACAATTTCTGGAATTAATTTAAATCTTGCAGATAAAATAACTGTTTATGCAAAACCCGAAACTGAAAATAAAAAAACGGATGAGTACACTATTAAAGTCGAGAATCAAACAGAAGATGGTAACTACACAATAAAAAACGAAATAGACTTTCCATCAACAGCAGATGATTATTTGTTCCAAGTTGTAGTAGATAATTTCACATGTGAAGATAAACAAGTATTACTTATTTATGGTGAACCAGAGTTCACAAAATTTACAATTCCAAGTGCAACAAACAGTGAAGCTAATGGCAGTCGTTATGTAACCGCAGAAATTGAAGGAAGGTTCTTCCAAGTTAATAATATAGTGAATATTGACCCAGATAAACTAAAATTACAATGTGATACTGATACTTTTGAATATAATCGTGAAAAAATTGACGATTTGATAGATACGTATGAAACACAAATAACTATACAAAATGATAAAAAAATTACTATTACAATTCCTATAATTTTCAATCCTGGAAGAAACCAAGTTACACTTAAATACAATGGTATCAATAAGATAGTAGGTCTTTTTAATATAGAAAATACAATTATGTGGAAATGTGGCGATGTAATTATGAGCGATGGTAGTTGTATTTCTTCCGAAGAAATATTAAAAGAAGGTTATACTTTACCAACAAAAATAAATGATTTTCCTGTTGAACCTATAGCAGTTATTTTTGGGGAATCCTCTATAACAGGAAAGAAATTAGGTGTTGGTATAAAAAATTCTATAGACGAGGGTAAGCCATCAATGAAATGGTTTAATGGATTAGTCAATAATAATATAATCCTAGATGGAATTGAAGCGAAAGCTACAAAAAAGACAGGTAAGCCAGGGTATGATTTAAATGAAGGTGGAGATGTAGATGGTAGTGATAACTTTGCGAAAGTAAGTGAACTTTTGGGATGTAGCGAAAATTCATTACCAGCCTTTGATTATGCTATTAATTTTGGTAAAAACCACAATTATCCTTACAAATATCAAGAAGGATGGTATTTGCCAAGTATATATGAACTTGAGACCCTTATAAGTTGTAGTAGCACGGTTGATTCTGTTTTAGAAAAAATTGGAAACAAAATTGATATCAACAGCAACACCCAAAAAAAATATTGGAGTTCTTCATCATTTTTTTCAGATCAGGGGCAATACAGAATACTTTATTATAATACAAATATTACTAGCCCCTTTATAAATGTTGAATATATGACTAATGGCGGTCAAGAAAATTCTAAATATGGTGTTCTCGCCATCCGCGCATTCTAACTCCACGCAGATTACTTTCAATTTTTTATTAAAAACTTACAAAGTAATCTGCGTGAATCTTAAATTATTTGCGTAATCTGTGTTAAACCCAAGAAAACTAATTCTCAACATACAGCTTTCACCGACGATTATATGTTCGGTGAAGTATTAAAAAACAAGGAAATCTGTATTGGAGTTCTGAAGATTATTGTGCGCCCGGCTTTTAGGAATAAAGATAAAAGATATCGAATATCCATAGATTCAAAAGTCAATAAAAGCTGGTTACGATATTCGTGGAATCAGACTGTATGTTACTAACTTCGTCTGCTTATACTGCTGATTATTCTCCATTTGCCTTCCGCTTTAATGTAAAGAACATTAATTAGCAAAAAACTGTATAAAACAAAGAAACCTTTTACTAATTCAAAATAAAAACTGCTGCCTGGAATTTTCTTAAAACCAAGCAGCAGTTTTTAATATTTGTAACGCATTCCTGTATTTATTGAATTTTATTTACTTACGTTCATACTTTATTGTGTATCACCAAGTTTCTTTATTTGTTCAATAGAAAAGTTGGTTATTTGGGAAATTATTTCCAGTGGCATTTTTTTTTGAAGCATTTTCTTTACGGTTTCAATCTGATTTTCCTGTTTGCCTTGTTGCATACCCTTCTGTAATCCTTTATTCATGCCGGAGATTTCGCCTTTTTCAAATCCGTCTTCGTAGGCTTCTTCACGCTGAGCTTTTACATCTTCTTCATAACTGTATTCTGCTAAAAACATGTTGATTACCTCCGTGGCTTTTCGTTCAAGGTATTCTTTAAGAATATTTTGTTCAATTGCAATTTCTATGGCTTTTTTATACGCTTCCTCAGTTCCATTAAAGGCAACTTCGCGGATGAGTTCCATAAATTTGCAATATTCATTCAAAGTTGGGCTTGTTGTTAATATTGGAATGTTTTTGTTAACATTTATATTAATCACTTTTGTCGAAAGTTCAAGTGGCGGATTCTCGTTTTGGACATAATATGCATCGGAAAGATTAAGGGTTATTTCGTCGGGATATTCTTCTTTTCCGTTGTAAAGAACATAAAACTCCGGTGTTGGAATTTTCTGGAGTTTTTTATAGTAACGTTTATTAGACGGTACGATACCTTCATAGATTCTAGTAACGTATGAAAGCATCCATAAAAGAAAAATTTTTAGACCACTTTTAGAAAAACTACCCAAAAAGGTAGTTTCTTTTGTTATAATATTACTTTAATATGTTTATATTAAGTTATTTGGGGTTATTATGATTAAAACTATTTCAGAAAAAATTTGTAAACATTTGTTTATTTTAATTTGTATTTTTTCATTCAGTTTAATTTTTGCCGGCTGTAAAAACTTTATGTCCGGAGCC
>JAZLFF010000005.1:0-2934 GCA_045615645.1 Treponema sp. | reverse complement strand
GGATTTACTTCAAGAAGATTAATGTAGTTCTTCCTAATTTCTTCAAATTTATCTAAAGCGTCATTCAGGCTATCGTTATCATTGCACTGTTCCACGGATTTTATAAGCTTTGCATTTTCTGCATCAGTGTTGGAAATTTCTACATCAGGCTCTTGTTTACGGGAAAGTTTTGGTGTGGCAGAAAAGTTTATAATCTGCTGAAAATATTCTCTTAGTTCATCAAGATTGCTGGTTGCAATGTGACATTCATCTTTTATGAGGTAAACAGTTTTATCGACCTGCTTCATAAAAGTGTCGCCTGTAAGATTGTTCAGAAAATTTAAAAAAGTTCCTTCTTTTTTTAATTTACTTGTGTCTTTGTATAAATCTCGAGGAAGAACATAAACATTATAGTCATCTGGAATAAAAAGGCTTCCTTCTCCACTGGAATCTGAGTTTATGAGAAATGGATTTATGTTTGGAAAAGTTCCATTTTCTGCAAGATTAATAAATGAATTATAATTTTGCTCGGCAAGGTTACTTTTTGAAAGTGTTGAAACTATGAACACTGCATTCTGCTTTATGGCAAGCACTCTGTTCATAAAGTCTGCCATCATGTAAGTTTTGCCACTTCCAGTTGGAGCTTTAAAAGTAATTTCTTTTTTGCCTGATGATAAAACCTGTTCAAGTTTACTTACGGCACTTTTCTGTAAATCTTTTGCTTCCTGTAACATTTTATTCACCCAGTTCCTTTTGAGTTTTTTCAAAGTTGCTGCAAACCCAATCGATTTTTTCTTTTACAGTTTTGAACTTATCTTTGCCATAAAGGGTTTCGTCAATCACATCAAAAGGCGATTTTTCAGGAGTATTTTCAAAATTGGCAACGGATTCAATTTCGTAAACGTCAAGATTTCCGCCATAAGGTTCGTTATCTTTAAGCCACGGAAAATCTTTTGTTCCATCGTAACATTCGCCGGTCATAATACGCTTAAGGCGTTTGGAAGTTACATCGTAGGCAATACCGTTGGGATTTTCATCGGTCTTTTCGTTTATCTGACAGAGAATGAAAGTGCGATTTCCGCCATCGGATTTGTTCAAGTCCAGAACTGCGTGAGCAGTTGTGCCGCTGCCTGCGAAAAAGTCGAGGATGAGGGAAGATTTTTTGGAAGAAATCTGTAAGAAATCTTTTATTAAATCAATTGGTTTGGGATTATCAAAGTTTTTATTAGCAAAAATCTTTTTTAACTGAGATGTTCCATTACCGCTGCTATATTCTGGTTTGTAAAAAATTGTTTTGGGCTTTTTACTTGGTAAATCTGATAATTCCGGTCTTTGTTTTTTATATAATGAAAAACCTTCGGATGTTTCTTTTATAATTATTTCATTCTTTTCATTACAAATTTTTTCATAACTCCATCGCCAAGACATTTTCTCATTATCTGTAATTGGAAGCATAAAGTGACAATTTGTATATTTTTTTCTTAATTTTTCAACAAATTCATCGTTAAATGTTTTTTTATCTGAATTGTATATTTTACTATATTCTTCATTCGAAATCATTTTTATACATTTATTTTCACAATCGATAAGAATAGGAAAGAATCCATATGGGCGTTTTTTCCTAGATGCATCATTACCAGTTCTTTTTAAAGTCGCCCCTTCTTTATAAGCACCAATTTCATCTTCAGTCCAATTTTCTAATTCTTCTGGTTCAATATCAAATCCACCAAAAGTGCAACCATTTCGAATTTTAGTATATACAAATGTATATTCGTGAGTTCCTGCAAAACCGTATTCATCTTGGTTTCCTTTTAAATTCATAATTGTCGGTAAACTAGCAACATGACACTCTTCCCCAAACACCTCATCAAACAGACACTTCACATATGCCTGATTTTTATCATCAATGCTACAGAAAATAACACCTTCATCAGACAAAAGCTGTTTTGCAAGAATCAGTCTTGGATAGAGCATAGAAAGCAGATTGTCCCGGGTAATTGCGTTTGTGTAATTTGTTTTTGCAAATTCGCCCATGCTGTCTTTTCCGTAAGGTGGATCAATATAAATTACGTCGATTTGCCCTTTGTATTGAATCAAAAGATTCTGCAAAGCCTGATAATTGTCGCCAATAATCAACTTGTTCACGGGCTTTGCATCGTCAGTGTGGAATGACAGTTTTTCGTTTTTCTTAAAATATTTAATGCTGTCCGTCATTTTTTCAAGACGCTTGTCAAAATGCAAGCCGGTACGCTTGTAAGTTGTTCCTAAAGCCGCAATGTTTATGGCTTCGTCGCTGGATTCAGCATTGTTTATAAGTTTTATAAGAAGTTCCGCATTTGTTGGTTCAAGGATTTTGTCCTGAACACGTTTGTTTATTTCTTCGATTAATGATCGTTTGATGTCTTGCATTTTAATTGTACCTAGTTGTTAATTACCTACTTTATAAATTCGAGTGGTTTATTGCCGCACTTTAGGGAAAATTACGGCTATTACCTACTTTGAAATGAAAAAGTTGGTAATTTTCCAAAAAATCAAGATATGAGTAATTTTTGGGAACGAGTTGATGAAGAATTAGAATACAAAGGAATGAACAGAAAGTCTCTTGCAACAGAAGTCGGTTTTAATCTTGGGAATATCGGAAAGGGAATACAATTAGGCTCTTCTCCTTCCGCTGATACCGCCGTAAAAATCGCAAAAGTTCTGAATGTTTCCGTAGAATATCTTGTAACAGGACAGGACTCATCTTTAAAAAAAGAAAATTTGGATTTACATAGATATCGAGAATATTTCGCTTTGATCTCCCAGCTAGACTCCCTTCCCGAAAATCAAAAAGACCTTGTTAAATCAATCATCACAAAAATGTGTGAATGGGAAAAATAAAATATAGTATATAATATTATTATTGGAAATGCCTAAACAGGCGGTTGTCTCCCTACTCTGACAATCAGGAACTGG
>JAZLFF010000004.1:0-20165 GCA_045615645.1 Treponema sp. | reverse complement strand
TAAACTAAAAAAAGAAAAAAAAAACTTACTTAAAATATGAAAAGGAGGTCCGCCCCTTTTTCCATGAAATTGTGAAAAAGGGGACGAACCTCTCTTTTCACAAAAATATGAAAAAAGGGACGGACCTCCTTGAAGAATTTTGCACAATTGCAGAAGAACAAAAAGCAGATACTATTATTTATGCATACTCAGATTGTCCTTTTTTAAATGTAGAACTCACTAAAAAACTATTATCTTCTCATGAAGAATATAAATCAGAATATACTTTTGCAGATGGTTATCCATATGGATTTTGCCCTGAAATTTTGAATGTCGGAACTGCAAAAATTCTTTTGGAACTTTCTAAAACTACACAAACTGCAGAAGGCGAAAAGGAAGTAAATCGCGACACACTATTCAATATTATAAAAACTGATATTAATTCTTTTGATGTAGAGTCAATTATTGCTCCAGAGGATTGGCGCCTTTATCGTTTTGCATTTCACTGTGGAACGAAAGATAACTTCTTGCAATGTAGAAATCTTTTTGAAACAGCAGATGGTGATGAAAAAATTATTTTAGATGCAGAAAAACTTTCAAATCTTGCAGCTAAATCCGTAAATTGTCTGAAAACCGTTCCAGGTTTCTATAATATCCAGATTACAGGAAATGCAAAAAATACAAACTGTATTTATTATCCTGCTCTTGAATCAATTCCAGACATGCAGTTGGCAGATTTTGAAAACCTTGTAGATAAAATTGCCGCATATAGTGAAAATGCAGTTATAAGTTTATCCGCCTGGTGTGAACCTCTTTACAATGAAAACTGCCTTCAAATGATACAAAAAGTCTTAAGCTATGATGGACTTTCAGTTTTTATGGAAACAAACGGCCTTGAAGTAACTGAGGATTTTTGCAGTAAACTTTCACAAATTGTAAATTCAGCTCAGCCACGAACTAACGGTTGGAGCAAAGTAATGATTGCAATTGTTATGGATGCTTTTTCGGCACAAACCTACAAATCTATTCACAAAAATGCAGCCGAATCAGATTTTTCTACAGCCGTTTCCGCAGTTGCAAAGTTACAAACTGTTATTCCGGGTTGTGTTTATCCTCAGTTTGTACGAATGAACGAAAATGAATCAGAATTAGAAAGTTTTTACCGCTATTGGAATGAAAAAACAAATGCTAGCGGTGGTAATTTAATTATACAAAAATATAATAGCCTTGCCGGAGATTTACCTCAAAGAAAAGTAGCTGATCTTACACCAGTAGAACGAAATGTTTGCTGGCATTTACGCCGAGATATGACAATACTTGCCAATGGTGACGTACCTCTTTGTCATTCCTGCGTTCAGAAACAAATAATTGGAAATATTTTAGAAAAATCAATTGAAACAGTCTGGCACGAATTAGACGCCGAACTAGCAAATCATATAAATAAAAAATATTGTGATAAATGTGGAAAGTGCGATGAATACTATACCTTCAACTTTTGATGAACATCAAATCTCCCGAACTGTAATTGGGGGAATTGAAAATTATGCAGAAGACTCCTTAAATATTTCAGTTATTTTGTTGAATAACAGTGGAAGCCATTTTAAAATTCCTATGTTTGAAAACCTTCTGAAATGTAATTTCCAGTCAATAATTTCAGTTGAACATAATCCAAATAATTTTTCAATTGACGATGTTTCAAAAAAGTTTCCGCAAATAAAATTTATAGTTCCTCAGGAAAAATCAACTGATGGAGAACTTATAAATATTGCAATGAGCGAAATAAAATCTGATTATGCCCTTGTAATTAGAGATTCTCTTTACATTCCGTCCGGCATAATTTTGACAAATCTTGCAAGTCGCCTTACAAAAGATGGTATTTTCTGTGTTGTTCCAAGACTTATGGACAGTCATAAAAATGCAATTTATTGTCAGTTTTTGCCCGAAATTGAAAAAAATAAATTTGTTGTAGAATCGTCAACCTCAGTTGGTGACGGAGTTCCTACTTTGTATCCATTTAATAATATTGCATTGTATAATCGTGAAAAATTTATTCAACTTGGTGGTTATGATTATTCCATTCAAACTCCTTACTGGCAATCTTTAGATTTAGGTTTACGTGCATGGCTTTGGGGCGAAGAAACGAAACTTACAACTATGCTTCAATTTTCATATCTCGATGAAATTCCAATAGAGGATAAAACTGTAAATCTTGATTATCTCCGTTACTATCTAAAAAATGAACTTCCAAAAATGAAATTGGATCAGGGAATTATCAAAAATTCCGCCTTTTTCAAATTTTACAGAAATTCTTCCTGTGGTTTTATGGAAGCTCGTAAACAATTTAAAGAAGCAAAATTCTGGGTTTACAAAAACCGTTTCAAATTCAAAAAATGCCTCGAAACTTTAATTCAAGAATGGGAGAAATGACAAAAATGAAAACAAATAGAGCCGTCATTGTTCAATGTAGATTATCTTCCTCTAGACTACCCGGAAAAGCTTTAAAAACTCTAGGCTCAAAACCTGTGTTGGCCTGGGTGTTAAATTCCATGAAAAAAGTAAAAGCTGATAAATATTTTGTTGCAACTGATGAAGCTTCATATGAGCAGTTACAGCCGGTTTGCCAAGAATACGGTTTTGAGTGTTTTAAAGGTCCCCTTGATGATGTTTTAGAGCGTTTCTGCCTTTTATTAAATCAAATAAAAGTACGTACAGTTATACGTGCTACAGCTGATAATCCTTTTTTGTTTTACGAAGCTGCAGAGGAATCGGTTGAGCGGTTTGAAGAATTGAATAAAAGCGGCCATTGTGATTATTTTACATACAGTGGACTTCCGCACGGTAGTGGAGTAGAAGTTTTTAGTGCACAATCCCTTTTAAAAGCTGCAGCAGAAACTGATAACCCTTACGACCATGAACATGTTGGCCCTGCATTATATAATCATAAGGATAAATATAACTGTTTGTTCGAAAAAGCTCCTTATCGTTTTAATTTTCCAGAACTTCGTACAACTATCGACACTTATTCCGACTATCTCCACGCCGTTTCAATCGTTCAATTTTTGGGAGAATCGGATCAACCTTACACAACCGATCAAATAGTAAATGCTTGCAATGAAAAAAAAGTTAAATTTCCGGTAATTCTCGTTCCTTCTGTTGTAAAAGGTCACGGAACCGGCCATTTACATCGTTGTTTGAACGTTGCCATAAAAAGTAATTTTTTTGTATACATTCCAGAAGATAAATCTCTAGAAGAAACTGATTCAATAATTGAACAATACCTTCAAAAAGGCTTAAAAAAACATCAGATAATTACAAGTCTACCAGACGAAACTTATTTACCGGTAATAATTACAGATACTTTCGAAATGACAAAAAAGCAAATAAAAGATTTTTCAAATCATAAAGCGCTCATTTCAATAGATGAAGGTTCTCAGTATTCTGATTATTGTGATTATTTACTAGATATTATTCCTTCTTTCAAAATTATCCGAAGTGCTAACTGCACCGATTCAAGCTTTATAATCAAACCAAAAAATATTCACGTAGAAACAGTAAAAAACTTTACAAAAATTCTTGTTTGCCTTGGTGGTGAAGATCCAGCTGGATTAACAATTCCGACTGTAAACGCTGTTTCAAAAGTTTTTCCAGAAGCTCAAGTAACTGCAATTGTTTCCAATAAAGAAAACTTTTCAGTGGAGCAGGGTAATGTAGAATTTGTAAACCAAATTCCAGATTTAAAAGAAAATCTTTACCAATATGATTTAGTCTTTACTCATTATGGATTAACTGCTTTTGAAGCTGTATTTGCCGGTTGTGGTGTAATTCTTTTGCCAACTACAAATCTGCATAAAAATCTGGCAGAAAAATATAATTTTGCATATATCAGCAATGAGATTAATGGTGAATCTGTAAAAAATGCTACCGAATCAGAAAATATTTTTCCACAATTATCTATTAGCCGCGATTTTAATTCACTTGAAGAATTTTTACAGAACGTAGCGAATGGTGAAAAAATTCTTTGTCCTGTATGCGGAAATTATCCTTCAACACCAGACAGCATTATTTCCAGAAACAAAACAAGAACTTATAGACGCTGTCAAAACTGTGGCATAATTTACATGTCATACACTACAGAAAATAATAAAGAGTACAAAAAAGCGTATTTCTTTGAGGATTATCAAAACCAATACGGAAAAACGTATCAGGAAGATTTTGAATCAATTAAAAAGCAATGTTTAAAACGCCTTACTGTAATAAAACTTCTAAAAAATAAATTTGAACAGTCAAATGTTTTGGATATTGGTTGTGCATACGGCCCATTTCTTTCAGCAGCAGCTGATATGAAACTTACACCATATGGAACGGATATTTCCGAAGATGCAGTAAGTTTTGTTTTGAACGAATTACATATTCCTGCAAGTGTTTCAGCTTTTCCAGAAATTGATGTATCTGCCGAGTTCGGAATTCATCAGTTTGATATTGTAACAATGTGGTACGTAATTGAACATTTTAAAAATCTAGATGCAGTGCTTCGTAAAGTTAGTTCAATTTTGAAGAAAGGCGGAATATTTGCTTTTTCAACTCCGTCTGGGGAAGGGGTTTCTGCAACAAAAAATAAAGAAAATTTTTATCAGAATAGTCCGACCGATCATTACACAATATGGGAACCTTCAAAAGCAAATAAAATTCTAAAAAAATATGGATTTGAAGTTGTAAAAATTGTATCAACAGGACATCATCCAGAACGTTTTCCTGCAATTAAAAAAAGCGGTTCAAAGCCAGGAAGTTTTCAGTGGAAAATTACGGATAAAATCAGCCATATGAAAAATCTTGGCGATACAGTCGAAATTTATTGCAAAAAACGTTAGCTCTAATTGTGGAGGAATTAAAATGAAACAGAACATATTAATACTTGGCGCCGGCTTAATGCAAAAACCGGCCATTTTAAGTGCAAAAGAACTTGGCTACAATGTTTGTGTAATTGATGCAGACTCTAAAGCCGTTGCAATTCCTCTAGCAGATGAATTTCGCAAAATTGACTTAAAAGATAAAGATGGTATTTTAGCATACGCAACAGAATTAAAAGAAAAAAAAGGTGAAAATGAAGGCTTAGCAGCAGTTTTTACAGCAGGTACAGATTTTTCTGCAAGTGTAAGCTATGTTGCCGAAAAACTTTCACTACCAGCACACAGTTTTCAAGCCGCCACAAACGCGAGCATAAAAACCCAAATGCGACAATGTTTTTTAGATGCAAATGTACCATCCCCACAATACCTTCGCGTCGCCAAATCCGACATCAATGAAACATTACTTCCCTTAGTTCTAAAAAAAATGACTTTCCCGCTTGTAGTAAAACCCGTAGATAATATGGGCGCAAGAGGTTGTCGAATGGTACGCAGCGAAGTAGAGTTTTTGCCAGCCGTAAAAATTGCCGTAGAATGTTCAAGAACAGGTTATGCAATTATTGAAGAATATATGGACGGCCCGGAGTTTTCAATTGATGCACTTGTTTATAACGGAACATTTACTGTAACAGGCTTTGCAATCCGCCATATATATTATCCTCCATATTTTATTGAAGTTGGCCACACAATGCCTGCAATTTTAGACAAAAAAATGCACGATGAATTAATTTCAGTTTTTGCACTTGGAGCAAAAGCACTTGGATTAAGTTGTGGTGTTGCAAAAGCAGATATTAAATATACAAAAAAAGGCCCGATGATTGGAGAAATAGCTGGACGTTTGTCAGGTGGTTACATGTCTGGATGGACATATCCTTATGCTTCAGATTTGAATCTTACAAAACAAGCCCTTTTGATTGCATGTGGAAAAGAACCTGAACAGGCAGTACAAAACAGAGTTCCAGTTGATTATACTCCATCACAATTATGCAAAGCTTCTCAAAAGCCATACGAATTATTTGAAGTACCATGTAAACGAACTGCTGCTGAACGTGCATGGATTAGCATTCCAGGAACTGTAGAATATATTGAAAACATAAAAGAATATACAGACAAAGCAGTATTCGATACCTTACCAAGAGCAACTGTTTCTTTAGGTTCAAATGTAGATTTTCCAAGAAACAATGTAGAAAAATGTGGAAATATCATCGCAGTAAGTCATAATCACGAAATTGCAATGCAAGCCGCAGAAGATGCCGTTTCAAATATTTTTATTACGTTAAAGCCGAATAATGAACAAACCGAAACTTTCCTTGCAGGTTCAAATCAGGTTGATGAAGAGTCATTTCCACCAGATGCTTACGGAAAACTTACAAAAGACCAGCTTGCAATGTTAAATTATGAAATTGCCGAAAATGAAAGTGTTTCTAAAACAATTCCAGCATTTCTTACATCTGAGGAATTTAGTTCAAAAAAAGATTGGAATTACAATACAATTGCTCAAACTGTCCAAAAATTTGACGTTCTTAGACCAAAACATCCGTCCATTCCGGCAGAGCGTTTTTGGAAAGCAATTATGCGTGGTGGATTACAAGCTGCAGTTTATGTAAGTGATTCAATCAGGGGAAAATAAAATATGAAATTTAATAAAAAATTAATAAGTGCATTATCCATTATTTTTGGAACATTAATTATGTTGCCTGCAAATACACTTTCTCTTTTGGAACAGGCAAAAACTTCCGGCATGACCGTTTATTGGGATTCACTTTCAGAAAGTGGAATGATAGAAAAAAACGGACATCAAATATCTTTTAGAAACGGAGAAGCTTTAGTTTTACTCGATAGTTATACAATGATGATAACTGATGCTCCAGAAATTAAAGAAAATAATATTTACGTTACAAAAAAATTTATTGATGATTCTGAACAGTTTTTTAATCAAAAAAATGAATTGCCATTTAAAGTAGGGGCAATCCTTGTAGATGCAGGTCATGGCGGAAAAGATCCAGGAGCGCTTAAAACTTACAAAATCAATGGTAAAGATGTTACTATAAAAGAAAAGGATATCAATCTTAAAGTTGCAAAAATGCTCGCAGAAAAGCTTAAATCAGCTTATCCGCAAAAACAAATTATTCTTACTCGCAGTACGGATAAATTCCTTGCACTAAGCGAACGCACCGACATTGCAAATAACGTAAAAGTCGGTGAAAACGAAGCAATTTTGTTCATTTCTATTCACGTAAATTCTTCACTGAATAAAACTTCAAATGGTTACGAAGTCTGGTATCTTTCTCCAGGATATAGACGTACCGTTCTTGACAAATCAGTTGCAGAAGGTGATAAAAATCTTTTTACAATAATGAATTCAATGCTGGAAGAAGAATACACAACTGAAAGTATAATGATTGCCAAGTTTATTATGGACGGATTACAGGCACAAATTGGTAAAGATTCTGTAGCTCGAGGAATACGTGCAGAAGAGTGGTTTGTTGTAAAAAATTCAAATATGCCTGCGGTTCTCATTGAACTTGGATTTGTTTCTAACGAAAAAGAAGCAATGTTGTTAAATGATGATAAATACTTGAAAAAAGAGACGCTGGGAATATATAATGGAATTGCAGCGTTTGTTACACATTTTGAGCGCTCACAAGGATTTACTGCTGTAAAATGACAATAGATTTTAAGAAAAAAGAATATATTCCTTATTATGTAATTGCCTGTATTTCTCTTGCAGCAATTATATTTTCACTTATTGTTTATGGTGTAAATTTTCCAGGAAAACGAAGAACTTTTGTATTTCCTTCAGCTGATTCAGGAAAGTACATTGTAGAATATCGTTATTTACCAAGAAAACCTGTACAAGGTGATATAAATCTTTATGTAGATGAAATACTTTTGGGTTCTGGTGTTGAACGTACAAAAATGCTTTTTTCATTAGGAACAAAAGTAGAATCTTGTTTTTTAAGAGATGGAATTCTTTACTTAAACCTTTCTGGAGAACTTCTTCAAATGGGTAATGGAGTAATAGATATAAAAGATGGAGTCGAGTTACTAAAAGAGAATATTCAAAATAATTTTCATAAGGTAAAGCGAATAGAAATCTTTGTAGATGGAAAATATGCTTTCGAATCAAATTGATTTGATATAAAAAAAGCGTTGACAAAAAGATGTTGTTGTTGGATAATTAAACTATATACAAGGCTACATCGAATTAGTTATAGAAAAGGAGCTTCAATATGAAGAAGACTTTAGGATTATTTGCAGCAGCTATGCTGCTTGTTGGTGGCGTTGCTTTTGCTGAAGAAGCTATGCTTATCGATTTTACACTTCTTAATGCTGATTGCTGTGCTGATGAAAATGGTAATGCAACACAGAACAGTCGTACAGTAATGGATTATTCTGTATCAGCTGGTTCAACATTCACTGATGATCAGAAAAATCTTATGAGAACTTCATTAGTTCTTCCTGACTGGGAAGTAGTTTTGAACTCTTCTGCTAAATCAGTAAAGAGCTTGGCTGATTCACAGGTTGTTCCTGCACCAGTAAAAGATTCTGCTGATGTACCATTTGCTGGAAGTAATGTAATGGGTGTTCGCGTAGTATTCCCAACATGGAATGCTAATGCTAATGCAAAAATTGTTCCACCATTTGAAATCCCTGCTTATGAACCACTCTCAGATGCAGACGAAAATGGTGTTCGTCAGCAGCCAACAGATGAACAGAAAGCTAGTGGAAAAACACTTTTTGAAGACGGTTATGGTCTCGTAAAGAACGTTGGAACTATTAAAGCAATTTCTGTTACAACAATGGGTATGAACTATCCACATGGTTTGTATGTAATGCTTAAAGATACAGATAATGTTGAAAGACGTTATTTCATGGGATATCTTGGATTTGACGGTTGGAAAGAACTCCGCTGGAATAACCCACAGTATATTACTGAAATCCGTAATCGCGAAATCCGTATTTACCCAATTTATCCACGCGGACTTCCATTTGTTAAGTTCACAGGATTCCAGGTAACACGTGATGCTGCTGATAACGGTGGTGATTTCATTGGATACTTCAAAGATGTTAAGATCATCTTCGATAAAGCACTTCTTTCTTCTGATCGTGATATTGCTGATGAAGACCTTTGGGGAATCATTGGAAAGAAAGAATCTGCACGTCAGAATGCTGAAATGCAGAAGTTTGGTAACAAACAGGTTGATCGTTATCTTGAAAAATCTAAGATGGCTACTGAAGACGAATTTACTTCAAGTTTGAACAAAGAAGAACAGTCTGCTCAGTAATAAATCTTAATTATTAAAAAGGCGCCTTCGGGATTTATAGTAAATGGTAAATCTCGTGGCGCTTTTTTTTTCTCTATTTGGAATAAAATTATGAGCGAAAATATTGTAGTTTCTAAAAAAGAAATTCAACAAATATATGAAGAATATACAGAATATTTTAATTATATATTAAAAGGAATTGTTAGCATTCTTCAAGAAAATGTTAAATTATCCGCACAACCAACTTACAAAAGCCGTGTTAAAAGTTTTGGAAGTTATTATAAAAAAGTCTTACGTTTAAAAGCTGATAAAATGATGGAAGAAAATACTCTTATTTATCTTACAGATATGATGGGTATTCGTATGATTTGTGCCTTTTTGGAAGATATCAATATTGGCTTGGAACAAATAAAAAAAATATTTGAAATAAAAGAAGTAGAAGTAAAAGGTGCTGAAAAAAAATTCAGTGAATTTGGTTATGAATCAATCCATGTATTAATAAAAATTCCACAGTCTTGCATGCCAAAATTTGAAGGTCCATTTGCTAAATTAAAACCTTTATCAAATGAACTTGTTTGTGAAATTCAGATAAGAACAATTTTACAAGATGCTTGGGCTGAAGTTGAACATGAACTTATTTATAAAACGGAATTTAATCCTTTTGATATTCCGTTACGCCGAAAACTTGCTTCAATAAATGCTTCATTAACTCTTGCTGACATTACTTTCCAGGAAATTAGAGATTATCAAAATAAACTGAATAGAGAATTGGATGAAAGACGTTATTCTTTTTATGCTTTAGCCGACAGTTATCTTAATGATAAAATTGAAGAAAAAAAAGAAGATATTTCGCGTGTAACTCCATTTGTACAAGGTACAATTGATGATATGATTCTTCGTGCAATTCAGGCTCATAATGAAGGACGTTTGGAAGAAGCCGTTGTAATCTATACTAAAATTATTGAGGCTGTTCCAGATAAAACGGGTAATATTCCAGCTGTAATTCATAAACACCGTGGAATGGCTTTCTTTGCAATGAATAATCTGGATGCTGCTGTTGAAGATTTTGAAATGAGTATTCAAGCTGATCCAAATGCATTCCGCTCTTATTACTATAAAGGAATTGTTCTTTCAATTCAAAAACAATATCAAGAAGCAATTGAATGTTATTCCAAATCTCTGGAATTAAATGAATTTCAGGCACATACTAATTTTAGAAGGGCCATGGCTTATTATGAAATTGGTGAATATGAAAAATCAATGAAAGATTTGGATGCAGCATTAAAACTTGGAATGAAACCCGAAGAATGTAAACCTTTACAAGATAAACTTGTAAAAAAATTTGGAATGGGAATGTAAAAAAAAATAAAAAAACAAGGGTTTGTGTATTGACGAAAGTTTTCTAAATTGATATATTATTCAAGTCAGTTACGAATTGACTATATGTCTCCTTCGTCTAGTGGTTAGGACATCGGGTTTTCATCCCGACAACAGGCGTTCAATTCGCCTAGGAGATGCTACAAAGCCTTGTAAGAAATTACAAGGCTTTTTTTTTGATTTTTATTGTGGGTGTGGAAAATGAAAATTGAAAAATACTTATCTGAAGAAGTCATTCAATTTATTATAGAAGCTATTTCTGAAGCTGGTGGAAATGAAGTTTTTTTTACAGGTCAGCTTGATGAAAATGGAATTGTAGTTTCTGTAAAAATTGGCTCAAGAGGAAATGAACATACTGTTCCTGTTAATTTTTCAGATATGCGTGTTTCTTCAGTTTTAATTCATAATCATCCGGGTGGAAATTTAACTCCTTCTAATGCAGACTTAGGAGTTGCTTCTGAAGCTTCTGAAAACGCTCAAGGTTTTTATATTATTAACAATGAAGCTACAGATATTTATGTTGTTGTAGAACCTGTAAAACTTAAACCTCTTGTAAAAATTAATGAAGAAGAAGCTGGCGGTTATATTAGTGCTGGTGGGCCTTTGGAAAAAATCTCTGAATATTTTGAAGAGCGTCCAGTTCAAATAGAACTTTTAAAAAAAATTGCCTATACCTTTAATACAAATAGTCTTGGTGTTTTTGAAGCAGGGACTGGGGTTGGAAAATCTTATGCATATTTAATTCCTGCGTTTTTATGGGCAATTGAAAATAAAGAGCGAGTAATTATTTCTACTGGTACAATAAATTTGCAGCAGCAATTATGCGAAAAAGATATTCCTGCAGTTGAAAAAATTATAGGTAAACCAATCAAATATATTTTAATGAAAGGAAGACAGAATTATATTTGTTTACGCCGATTAAATGATGTTGCTTCTGTTTTAGATTTGTTCGAAGATGAAACTGATGAAATGAAACAAATTGCTCAATGGGCAGCAAATTCTCCAACTGGAAGCAAAAGTGATTTATCTTTTATGCCATCTGAAAATGTATGGACAAAAGTAAATTCCGAAAGTGATGCCTGCATGGGACTTCGTTGTCCGTATCATAATGATTGTTTTGTTATGAAGGTGCGTAAAGAAGCGGCAGGAGCAAATCTTATTGTTGTAAATCATCATCTTTTATTTGCGGATATAGAATCTAGAATGAATGGAACTGGTTATGATGAGCCTGCAGTTCTCCCTCCATACAGACGAATAATTTTTGATGAAGCTCACGGAATTGAAAATGCAGCAACTTCGTTTTTTAGTGAAAGCGTTAGTAGATTCAAAATAAATAAGCTAATAAATCAAATGTATCGAAAACGTAAAAACTCTGAATCCGGACATTTATGCAGTCTTGCAATTTTATCTTCCAATGAAGAAAAAGCTTCTGAAGCATATGATGTTACGGCAGCAATTAAAAACTCAATTCTTAATTTGGAAATTGCAGCCGGCGATTTAATCCAAAATGAGTACACTAAACGTTTATATGAAGGAACTGCCCGAGATTTTGGTCCGGTTTTGGTTGCTGTCGGAAACCTTGCAAATGATTTGGGGCGATTTACGGAAATTGTTCGCGTCGTTATGGAAGGTGTTGATGAGGATGATAAAGATGCACCTTGTTTCTGGGAATCGAAAATTATTTTACGTAGACTAGAAGCTTATGTTATTTTATTAAAAAATTTTGGTATTTGGGATGAAAAACGTGAAGATGTTTTCTGGCTTCAAAAAAAGCGCCTGCCACCTGATATGGTAAAAGATGGAGGAAATCCTGAATATATTATATTTAATCAGACTCCTCTTGATATTTCTTCACTAATGAATACTGGCGTTTACGAACCTATGTGTAGCGTAGTTTGTACGTCTGCAACGCTTAGAACCGGACGTGATTTTTCCTACTGGATGAAACGTACTGGAGTTACTTTTGCAGAGCGTGAAAGAGTTCTTTGCAGCGATTTTCCATCTCCGTTTCCATACGAAAAAAATATGCTTCTTGCAATTCCGAAAGATGCGCCAACACCTGACAGTATGGAATATCAACAGTGGATAGAAATGGCAATTCCACGGTTAATTACCGCAGCGGAAGGAAGAACTTTAGTATTGTTTACTTCGTACGAATCGTTAAAAAGTGCTCACCGCTCAACTTGCGCACTTTTACGAGGTTTTAAAGGCCGTATAATGAAGCAAGGGGATGATGACAGTTCAAAACTTTTAGATGCCTTTAGAAAAGAAAAAGAAAGTGTTCTTTTTGCAACCGATTCCTTTTGGCAAGGGGTTGATATTCC
Source organism: Treponema sp. (assembly GCA_045615645.1). Classification (GTDB taxonomy): domain Bacteria; phylum Spirochaetota; class Spirochaetia; order Treponematales; family Treponemataceae; genus Treponema_D. The sequence continues at coordinate 7,313 of JAZLFF010000004.1, read as the reverse complement.
AGGAGATTCGCTTTCGCAGGTTATAATTGTAAAATTGCCTTTTACAGTACCAAATGATCCGGTTTTTGTGGCTCGTTCTGAAGCAATAGAAAAACGTGGCGGAAATTCGTTTATGGAATTAAGTGTTCCAGAAGCCGTAATTAAATTTCGTCAAGGAATAGGAAGATTAATCCGTCGAACTGACGATAAAGGCGTTGTAGTTGTACTTGACCGAAGAATTGTAGAAAAACGTTACGGTTCAATTTTTATTGCTTCAATTCCAGAATGTAAAAAAATGTACGAACCTTTATCTAGTATAACTGAAAAAATTACACACTTTATATTTGATTAAATTTAATATATAGTAATAACAGAGGTTGATATGTCAAATTTAATAACGTTAACTTGTCTTGTTGCTATGGTAATTCCTGCATCTTTAGGAAATATTTTAGCATATCCCTTTTGTAAAAAAATTAGTTTAAAAATTTCTGATTATATTATGCAAGTTCTTGCTCCTCGTCTTTTTGCAATTATGCATACTTATAAGAAATTCAATTTTTTTGGTTATGATGAAACTTTAAAAGATTTACCAAAACAATTTATTGTTATTACAAATCATCAGAGTTTGATTGATATTCCAACTTTTATGAAGTTTTTAAGAAATTATAAAATCCGTTTTGTAGCAAAAGATACACTTTCACGTCATATTCCACTTGTTTCAGAAATGTTACGTGTTCAAAAGCATTGTATGATTCCTCGTAAGGCAAAACCTATGGAAGCTATGAAATATATGGAACAGTTCGGAAAAAGAGTAGTAAAAGAAAATCAAATTCCAATTTTATTTCCTGAAGGAACTCGTACACGAGACGGGCAAGTTGGAAAATTTTATTCTGCAGGTTTTCGTAAATTAGTAGAAAGTACAGGATTACCAGTTGTAGTTTGCGCTTTGGACGGCGGATGGAAACTTCGCGATTTGAAAAAAATCTTTACAAATATGTCTGAAGGTTGTTACCGGGTAAAAGTGTTAAAAGTTTATGATTGTCCTAAAACAAAGGATGAATGTGCTGTAGTTCTGGAGGAATCAAGAACATTAATTCAAAAACAAGTTGATGAATGGAGAGAAATTCCTTCAACACAGAGATAAAAAAAAGCCCGCTTGGTTCATGATTCCAAACGGGCTTTTTTTATACCATCTAAAGATTATTTAAAATCCTTAGGGCGTCTTTCAACACGTTTACATTTCTGGCATTCGGCCTGATTCTTAAGTCTGCCATTTTCCATCATTGTTTTCATTATAATTTCGCCACCACAGTCAGGGCAAATGAATTTTTGTGTTGCAACAGTTGTACGAGAGTTTTTACTAGCTCCAGCCATTATGTGCCTCCAATCGAATATTCGTAACAAATATAATAATGAGATAGGCATTTATTGTCAATATTTATGAAAGCTGTTTTGTAATAGTTTCATTGACATAAAGACTACATTTTGATAGTATTACAAAAGTTAACTAAATATTTTTTTGGGGGTCTCCAATTGGCAGGCAAAAAAACATCAGCTGAAAAGAAATATGCTCAGAGCGAAGTTCGCAGACTTCATAATAAAGCTATTAAAAGCACATGTAAAACTTATGCAAAACAGTTTGTAGAAGCTGTTCAGGCTAAAGATCAGAAACTTGCTGAAGAAAAATATAAACAGCTTCAGAAAGAACTTGACAGTGCTCGTAGCAAGGGTGTTTTGACTAGAAATGCTGTTTCACGCAAGAAGTCAAGAATGATGAATCTTTTCAATGCTACATTCGCAGCAAAATAAGTTTTAAGAAATTAAACTTTTTTACAGAATCCAGTTGGAGTCAAACTTCAACTGGTTTTTTTTATCTTGGAGAGTTTTTTATGTTTGAAAAAATTACCAAAACAAATATTGTTGATAACATTTACGAAAATGAAAAATATGAACGTCAAGATATAGCAATAATTGTAGATGCTTTTTTAGAAGAATTAAAAAAGTCGTTAATTGCAGGAAAGTCTATTGAAATACGAGGTTTTGGAACTTTTGAACCAAGATTAAGACAGGCGAAAAATAATGCCAGAAATCCAAAGACAGGAGAAGTTTTATCAATTGAACCGCATCATGTTGCTGCATTTAAACCAGGAAAAGAGTTAAAAGATAAACTTTGGGATTTAAAATAATCCGATAAAATCCTTTTATGAAGAAAAAAAATTATTTATTAAAAATTGTTTTACTCTTTGCAGCAATTTGCTTATTTGTGCTTTCAAATCCGAATTTTTTTGTAAAAAACGGTATTGGCTTTTTAGCTTTTTTTATATATGTTCCAGTTTTGCTTCTAGTAAACTTATGTTCAATAAAAGAATGTATTTTTTATGGCGGATTATACGGCTCTATTAGTTATGGATTATATTGTTATTGGCTTTATAATTTTGATCCAGTTTGTATTTATGCAGTTTGTATAGTTTATTTTTTAGTTTTTTCTGCAATTTTTGTTTTACTTAAGCTAATTGAAAAACTTGACAAAAAAAACGGTTGGGTTTTAATGTGGCTTGCATTATGTTCATTTGAATATGTAAAAACTCTAGGATTTTTAGGTTTTAGTTATGGAGTTACAGCATACACTCAATGGAAAAATGTTTATTTAATTCAAATCTGTAAATACATTGGGGTTTTTGGATTAAATGCAATTGTTATTTTTTCTTCTGCCGTAATTTATAGTTTTATTCAAAAAATTAAAGATAAAAAAATCTATATAAACGAAAAATATGTGCATGAAATCAATAAAAAAATAAACTCAAATATTGGTGCACATGTGGAAAATGAAAAAAATCTTAGTAAATGGTCGCTAAAAAGTACAGCTTTGGGTTTTATTTGTTTTATTATTGTGATTTTATCCTGCCTAACGTACGGTTTTTTTACAATAAAGCAAGAAAATCCGTATGAACAAATAAAAGTAATTGCTATTCAAAGTAATGAATCTCCGTGGAAAAATGGCATTGAAGAGTACACAAAAGATATAAACGTTTTAATGAAGCTTACTGATGAATCACTGGAATTAAATCCGGATGCACAACTGATTGTATGGCCAGAAACGGCAGTTGTTCCTGCAATAGTATATCAATTTGAAGTTCAAAAAGATGAAAGAAGATTAAAGCTTGTAATACAATTACTTCAATATATGAACAATAAAGAAACTTCGTTTGTAATTGGAAACGGACATGAAGTAAATTCCTTAAAACCAAAGCATGACGTATACAACAGTGCGCTGTTTTTTACCTCTGGTGAAAATGTTTTGCCTCCAAAGCCAAAAATTTATTCAAAAATAAAACTTGTTCCTTTTACAGAAACTTTTCCGTATCAAAAAAGTTTTCCAAATTTTTACAGAAAATTAACACAGAAAAATAAACATATGTGGACGGCTGGTTCAGAAATTAAAGTTTTTAAACAAGGTGATTTATTCTTTTCAACTCCAATTTGCTTTGAAGATACTTTTGGACAAATCTGCAGAAAAATGGCAAAGGAAGGTTCCCGATGTTTTGTAAATCTTTCGAACGATTCCTGGTCAAAAAGTATTGTTTGCCAGAATCAGCATTTAGCTATGGCTGTTTTTCGAAGTGTTGAAAATGGAGTTCCAACTGTAAGAAGTACAACCTCCGGACAAACCTGTATAATTTCACAAAACGGAGAAATAACTGCTATGTGCGGACCGTTTTCAAAATCTTATGTTGCAGGAACTATTCCGGTAATACCACAATATGAAAACACTACCATTTATACCAAATTCGGTGATATTTTAGGTATTATTCCGCTTATTGTTTTCTTAATTTTGTTGATAATACGGACAATATTCGTTATAATGGATGTATCTAGTAAATAAATCCCCCACAGTAATAGGTGTTTTAAGGTAATTTATGGCTGATAAAAACGAAATTCAAAAAAGAAACATTACAGTTTTAGGAACAGAAACAGAATTTGACGGAGTTTTAGAGTTTAAAGATAAATTAGTTATTACTGGAAAATTTACAGGTAGAATTAATGCACCAACAGGTGATCTTGAAGTTGCAAGAAATGCATCTTGCAGTGTTAATGATATAAATGTTAATTCATTGATAATTTCTGGAAATGTAAAAGGAAATTTAAATGCTTCTGAACGAGTTGAAATTTGTTCTGGAAGTGTAGTGGAGAGTAACATTACAACAGCTCGTATTCGTATTGCAAACAATGTTGATTATAACGGACAAATTACAATGCTGGAAAAAGAACCTGATATTGATTTATTCTCTGTAGCTTCAACAGAATATAGACAGGCAATGATAAATCATTCAGATGTTATTAAATAGTCAATTTTTTTATTATAAATACAAATCTTTATTTTCAAACAAATGGAGTAAATTTTAATGGCACCATTACGAAAGCGTCGCACAGAAGACGCAGCAGGTAATCAGGAACCTATGGAAAATCAAGCAACATTAGACTTTGGACCAAATCCTGAAACAGAAACCCCTTCGGCAGATTTACAGGAACAAAAAGAAGCTTCTGCCGCTAATTCTAGTGAAGTTGAACATTCAGATGCAGGTAAAGTTGTTGTTCGACGTAAAAGAATCATTAAAAAATCAGAAGAAACAGAAAAATCGGAAAGTGCAAGTTCTTCAAGTCCATCTGAAGAACATACAAATTATGCAAAACCTGCCCAGACAAATCAAAATCATTTTAATAAAGCTAAAAGCAGTGTAAAAAAGCCTTATGCTTCACGAACTTCTTATCCTTCTCCAACTGGCGAAGTTTCCGAAGCTATTCTTGCTGAATCTGCAAATGCTTCTGAAGATAATGCAAACAAACCTCGACTTTTAATTAATGATTTAACAATAAAATCTATGCCTGAGTTACGTGAGCTTGCAATGCAGTACGGTTTTACAGCTGATGACTTAGCTCCAATGAAAAAGCAGGATTTAATCTTTGTAATTCTTAAAGCACATACTGAACACGGCGGAATTATTTTTGCTTCAGGTGCTCTAGAAATTTTACCAGACGGTTATGGATTTTTGCGTTCACCACAGAACAGTTATTTGCCAGGACCGGATGATATTTACATTTCTCCAAGTCAAATCCGTTTGTTCAACTTAAAAACTGGTGATACTGTTTATGGACAGACTCGTTCTCCAAAGGAAGGAGAGCGTTTCTTTGCATTGCTTAGAATTGAATCTGTAAACTTTGATGAACCTCGTATTGCGCAAACTCGTGTTCCTTTTGAAAACCTTACACCGCTTTATCCAAATGAAAAACTTCGTTTGGAAACAGTTTCAACTGAAGTTTCAACTCGTATTGTTGATTTGTTTGCTCCAATTGGAAAAGGTCAGCGTTTGTTAATTGTTGCTCCTCCAAAAGCCGGAAAAACAATTCTTATGCAAAAAGTTGCAAATGCAATTACCACAAATAATCCTGAAGTTTATCTTATTGTCCTTTTAATTGATGAACGTCCTGAGGAAGTTACCGAAATGGAGCGTGCAATTAAAGGAGAAGTTATTTCTTCTACATTTGATGAACAGGCTACACGTCACGTTCAAGTTGCTGAAATGGTTTTGGAAAAGGCAAAACGTCTTGTTGAGCATAAACGCGATGTTGTAATTTTACTGGATTCAATTACTCGTTTAGCACGCGCTTATAACCAGACTGTTCAAACTTCAGGAAAAGTTCTTTCTGGTGGTGTTGATTCTAATGCTTTGTTTAAGCCAAAACGTTTCTTTGGTGCTGCACGTAACGTTGAGGAAGGCGGTTCGTTAACAATTATTTCTACAGCTCTTATAGAAACTGGTTCAAGAATGGATGAAGTTATTTTTGAAGAGTTTAAAGGAACTGGTAACAGCGAAATTGATTTGGATCGTAAGCTTGCAGAACGCCGTTTATTCCCTGCAATTAACATCAAAAAGTCAGGAACTCGTAAAGAGGAATTACTTCTTACTGAAAGTGAACTTCAGAAAATCTGGATTTTACGTAAAGTTTTGAACCCAATGGAAGATGTTGAAATTACAGAACTTATTCTTGACCGCATGAAGAAGAGTAAGACTAATGAAGCTTTCCTTGCCAGCATGAACGCTGGAACTGCAGGAATGGAGTAAAAAAACAAAATATTTCGTTAATAAAAGTAAAAAAAAGAGTATAATTCTATATAACAAACATTGCTTGGAGCAGAATCTTCTAAGCAATGTTTTTTTTTAATAGGGGTTTTATGAAAAATAAAATAGTTAAATTAGTATTTTTATTTTCAATCTTATTATCTTTTTTTAGTTGTAAACATAATACAACAAAAGAACTTTTGCGTATTGAAATTATCAATTCGGCAGAAAAACTAGAATATTTTGTTGGTGAAGAATTAGATACTAAAGGCCTTATTGTTAATTCTTTTTACGATGATGGAACAGTTGAGGATATTAGCTCTATAGTTACGAATAATATTTATCCAGTTACTAATGATTATTTTTCAGTTTGTGGAATCTGCCCAGCTATAGTAGTAAACAGCCCAGGTGTAAAATAAAAATGAACTAAAGGTACTTGAAATTATACATTATACATTGTACATTATACATTATTAAAATCTTGTGATATTATTTTTTATTTTGGCTGACGGTGACGAAATGATAGTGTGATTTTTTTATCAGAGCTAGAGGTTGCCGGGCGTAATATCGGGCAAGAATATAGGAGTTATACAAATGAAAAAGGGAATTCACCCAGATTACCAGTTAACAAAAATTACTTGTGTATGTGGAAACGTTATTGAAACACGTTCTACAGTAAAAGACATTCACGTTGAAATTTGTTCAGCATGTCACCCATTCTATACAGGAAAACAGAAGTTGGTTGATACTGCTGGTCGTATTGATCGTTTCAACAAACGTTATGGTATTAAATCTGAAAATAAATAAGTTTAAGATTTTTGCTTAAAACAAAGGCCGTTCAACAATTTGAGCGGTCTTTTTTTTTTAATTTCATCAATTTTAATTATTAAATTTAAATAATACCTTTTTTTTTATTGTAATATCCCAATATATAATTTAATATAAAAATATAAATAAAAATGGGGGTGTTCAGCGCCTCCTGCGCTGCCGCTAACGCGGAGTTTATAAGGGAGGTGTGAAAAAAATTACATCCATTTTTTTCACTAAAGTTTGTTCATGCGTTGCATTCACAAACTGAAAAAGTCAACTTTAGTACAGTCAGAAAACACCCTAATTTTTTTAAGCAACAGCTTTTGTAACTGTTGATTGTTCCCTGAAAATTGAAGGAGGAAGTCCTCCTGGATTTACAGTTGAAATTCGTTTTCTGTTGTAATA
>JAZLFF010000003.1:0-8886 GCA_045615645.1 Treponema sp. | reverse complement strand
TTGGATATGATTTTAAGCAGCTTGCAAGGATTTTGGGAGCCTGAAAGAAAAAAAACTTCACCTTTAAAAAACAAAAACTAGAAAATATACAAAAAAAGGCTGTCCCTTTTTGAAGTTTTTATAACTTCTAGGACAGCCCCTTTTTTAGTAAAACTAATTTTCTACTTAGCAGTTTTCGCTGAAGTATTTAATTGTTCTTACCATCTGTGAAGTATAAGAGTTTTCATTATCGTACCAAGATACAACTTCAACTTCATATGTGTTATCATCAATCTTAGCAACCATTGTCTGTGTTGCATCGAACAATGAACCATATCTCATACCGATAATGTCTGAAGAAACGATTTCGTCTGTATTGTATCCGAAAGATTCTGTAGCAGCTGCTTTCATTGCAGCGTTGATAGTATCTTTTGTAACTTCTTTGTCTGTTTTGATTACAGCGAACAACATTGTTGTTGATCCTGTTGGTGTTGGAACACGCTGAGCTGAACCAATCAATTTTCCGTTCAATTCAGGAATTACAAGACCGATAGCCTTTGCAGCACCTGTTGAGTTAGGAACGATGTTAGCAGCACCTGCACGTGCACGGCGGAGGTCACCCTTGCGGTGTGGACCATCAAGAATCATCTGGTCACCAGTGTAAGCGTGGATTGTAGACATAATACCTGACTGGATTGGAGCGAAATCATTCAAAGCTTTAGCCATTGGAGCGAGACAGTTTGTTGTACAAGAAGCTGCAGAAATGATGTTGTCGTTCTTTGTCAAAGTTTTGTGGTTTACATTGTAAACGATTGTTGGAAGGTCGTTTCCAGCTGGAGCTGAAATTACTACTTTACGAGCACCAGCATCAATGTGCTGCTGAGCCAATTCTTTCTTACAGTAGAAACCTGTACATTCGAGAACAACGTCAACTTTGAGTTCTCCCCATGGACAGTTTTTAGCTTCTTTTTCAGCGTAGATCTTAAGAACTTTTCCGTCTACAGTGATTGTACCAGCTTCATCATCAGCTGAAACTGTGTGGAGGTTTTCACCAATTTTTCCACAATAGCCACCCTGTGCTGTATCATATTTAAGAAGGTGAGCCAACATAGAAGGTTTTGTCAAATCGTTGATAGCAACAACTTCGTATCCCTTTGCGCCAAACATCTGGCGGAAAGCCAAACGACCAATACGGCCGAATCCATTAATAGCAACTTTTACATCTGCCATGGTATATCTCCTAAAAAAATTAGATTAATATTTAGTAACTATAAAATAATGAATTTACGAGAAATAGTAAATACTAAATTACACCCATCTTTTTTGCGTTGTAGATAGCTTCCGAAACACAATTTGCACCAAGTTTACCGTAAATTTTCTTTACATGATAACGAATGGTGTTAACACTAATCATAAATACATCAGCAATTTGTTCGTAAGTTTTTCCCTGCCCAAGTAATGATAAAATAGAAGATTCCATTTCTGAAAAGCTTACCGTCTGCTTGTAAGGTAAAACAAGATAATTTGGATATATAACAAGAACCTGACGCGCAATTTCCATAACTTCGTCAACGAACGGAATAAATCTAGAGTTAGGATTTTCTTTTTTATATTCATGAAGAAGTTTGAGCATTACTCCACCTTCATCACCAATCATTCTAAGAAATTGTCTGTTCTGTGCAATAACAAGCGCCCGTTCAAGAGGCTCGTACGCATCTTTTTTATTTCCATACAAAAAAGTACACATTGCTACAAGAAGATCCATTTCGCACAAATCCATGTAACGGCGGGCTTCTTCAAGTAAAGGTCTAAGCTTTTCAGAAAGTGCAAAAACTGCCATACTTTTACCAGTAAGTAAATAACAACGGATTTTTGCCATATAACGGTACAAATCCAGCATACAAAAATCAGCATGCTCGTCTGGTGCTCGATGTTCAAGCCAATCTGAAACTAAATCGTAATTACCTTCATAAATTGCAACAATAACTTCAAGCGCATCAATATTGTAAATAAGTTCGGAGTTTTTCTCCTTTGAAACTCTTTCACGCAAATCTTTTACAAGAATTTCAGCGGATTTAGCCTGTCCACTCATAATAAGCAATTTCAACTGATGCGCAAGTGCAACAAAAAGGCAACGTACATCACCATTTTTTTCAAGAATTGGAATTTGTGCTGTAATTTTTACCATTGATTCCAAACTTCTATTCTGCTGGTAACAACGTTCTGCGAGTTCTAGTTCATAAATTGATTCTGCAGATTTATTGTAAAGTGTATATAATGCTGATAATGTTTTTTCTTTATTTGTTTCAAGGTACGAATCAATTCCTGTAAAATCTCGGAAACCGTTTAATATGGAAGGACGACCTGCAGTTAACGTAAGCGAACCTTCCATTGTTCTACCCTGACTGTATAAAGATTTTACAATATCAATAAATTCTTCATCAGTAATTGTAGGAAGAATAATACGCATATACAACTCGAATCCAGGAATATTAAAATTATCAACAACCTTTTTAGCTTCTGCCAGACGTCCAGCCATAATGTGAACATTAAAAACACCAAATGCAGCAAAAGAAATTGAATAATCTTCCGGTTTTAATGCTAAAAAAGAATCACGCAATTCCCAAATATCGGAAAGGTATGTACTCTTGTTGATTTGAATACACACTTGTTCGAGTTCTTCCAATGTATATTTACGTTTTTCCATATAGCATCATTATAATATTTTTTGGCAGTAATTCAAGAGAGAATGTCAATTTTTCAACACTTTTTTAGACTAGAATGTTGTATAGTAGTTTTTACTATTTTGTGGAATCAGAACTTGTAGTTTCTTTATGACGTGTATCAAAATATCCACCATCTTCAAGATAACGGCGGCGAGTCATTACTAAACCAATTAATTCCTGATACATGTTATAATCAACTTCCAAAGCCATAGGAAGAAGGAAAAATTCTGTTTCATCGCAATAACGCTCAATGAACGCAGGGTCTGTTACATATCCAAGGGAAATCATGTTTGAAATGCGGTCTGCACATTTTAAGATTTTTGCCTTCTGACTACCTTCATTTAGGATTCGCATTAAAAATTGTTTTTTATTTTCTGATTCGCGGCGTGTAACTTCCATAACCAGTTTGTAAACTTCCGGACCGTCGGAATCAGCATTTATTATTAAATCATGAATAAAGCCAGGAATGTCTTCTATTGTATCGTGTACAATAGAAGACTTAAGGATAATTGGATCTATGTAACCATAATCTAGCAAAATGGCAAGCGTATCCATTTGGTGACGAAACATATTACCGCCGGCATGTCTTGCCTTACCAATTAATCCTGTGGCTAACTGCATATAAGGTGCAAAATTCATATCGGACAATTCCTGCATATGCTTGAAATCCATATTTTGAGGTCTGTCTGTTTTCATCTTATAATGCGGTTTTATCATATTTCTACTGTAATTCTTTTAAATAAGACTCCAATGTAGCAATTTTACGCTGACTTTCTGCAAGACGCTGACGTTCTTCTTCAACAAGATTAGCCGGAGCATGCTGTGCAAAATTACCATTCAATTTATTTTCGGACATTTTTGCATAACCTTGCTCTTTTTCTAAAGTTTTTTTGAAGCGAGCAATAAGCTGATCTTTATTGATATTTTCGTCAACAAGGATGAAAGCTTCGTAATTAGTACCTACAGTACCAATTGAGCTTGCAGGTTTAGCTTCTACAAAGTCAACTTTTGCAACACCAGCCAAAAGCATAATCATTTCAACTTTTTCACGGCAAACTTCTGCTGCACTTCCCTTTTCAACCAAAATAGCAATGTTGATTTTTTCTGCAGGGTCAATTCCGCATTCAACACGGAGTGCGCGAACTTTACCAATCAAATTTTTAAGCACATTAAAGCGAGCTTCAACTTGGGCATTTTCGCGTTCAGCAGCAACTTCTGGATAAGGAGCATTGATAAGCATTCCATTGTATGTGCTTGTTGTTACAATTTTGTTGTCAGTTGCACGAGTTTTTACAAGTTCTGCCAATGGAAGTTTTGCATAAATTTCTTCTGTAACAAATGGAAGATATGGATGCAAAAGTCTTAAGCTTTCTTCCAAAATGTTCATCAAAACTGTAGCCTGGCGGTCTTTTTCTTTTTCATCACCATTCTTAAAGTTGATTTTTGTAGCTTCTACGTACCAGTCGCAGAATTCATTCCAGAAGAATTCCATAAGGGCACAGGCAGCATCGTTGTAGCGGTATGTTTCCAATGCATCGCGTGCAGTTTTTACAGCATTGTCCAAGCGGCTGTAAATCCATTTATCAAGTTCTGTAAGGTCAGAATCCTTTACAGTTACAAGATTACGGCTTTCAAGGTTACCTAGAAGATAGCGTGAAGCATTCCAAACTTTATTACAGAAACGAGAACCAAGCTTGAATGATTCTTTATCTACAAGAACATCCTGTCCCTGAGCACACATAAATGCAAGTGTAAACTTAAGCGCATCTGAACCATACTGATCAATAATTTCAAGAGGGTCAATTCCGTTTCCAAGAGATTTTGACATTTTGCGACCCTGCTTATCGCGAACAAGTCCGTGAATGTAAATATCGTGGAATGGAGCTTTTCCTGTAAATTCAAGACCAGCCATAATCATACGACAAACCCAGAATGGAATAATGTCGTAAGCTGTAAGCAATGCCTGTGTTGGGTAAAATCTTTCCAAATCTTCAGTTTTTGCAGGCCAGCCAAGTGTACTGAACGGCCAAAGCCATGAACTGAACCATGTATCCAAAACGTCTTCATCCTGTTTAAGGTTTTTTGACCCACATTCTGGACAGCTAGTTGGGTCTTCGCGACTACAAATCAATTCTCCACATTCACAATACCAAACTGGAATTCTGTGTCCCCACCAAATTTGGCGGCTTACACACCAGTCGCGGATATTTTCCATCCAGTGTTTATATGTATTTTCCCACTTTCGAGGATAGAATACAAATTCGCCTTTACGCCATGCATCCAAAGACTTTTCTGCTAATGGCTTCATTTTTACGAACCACTGATCAGACAAATATGGTTCTACAACTGTTTTACAGCGGTAACATTTACCAACTGCGTGAACCATTTTTTCTTCTTCTTTGAAAAGGCCTGCTTCTGTTAAATCTTCAATTACAAGTTTACGTGCTTCTTCCGGTTTTAATCCGCGGTATTTTTCTGGAACATTTTCGTTCATTCTTCCGTCTGGAGTAAGAAGATTAATAACTTCCAGATTATGGCGTAAACCAACTTCCCAGTCGTTAGGGTCATGAGCTGGTGTGATTTTTACCATACCAGTTCCAAATTCCTTATCAACATATTCATCTGCGATAATTGGAATTTCTTTTCCTGTAATAGGAAGTTTGAGCATTTTTCCAACAAGTTTTGTATATCTTTCATCTGTAGGATTTACGGCAACGGCTGTATCACCAAAGAAAGTTTCTGGACGAGTTGTTGCAACTTCAATCTTTCCGCTTCCGTCTGCATATTCATAGTAAAGGTGATACATTGCACCTGGTGTATCTTCGTGGTCAACTTCATCATCTGCCAAAGCTGTACCACAACGTGGACACCAGTTAACAAGGCGTTTACCTTTGTACATAAGTCCGCGTTCGTAAAGTGTAACAAATACATCACGAACTGCAGCAGAAAGACCTTCGTCGTATGTAAAACGTTCACGTTCCCAGTCAGTTGAGTTACCAAGTTTTTTCTGCTGTTTTACAATAATATCGTGGTGCTGATGTGTTACTTCCCATGTACGTTCAACTAATTTTTCGCGTCCAAGGTCAAAACGAGTTTTACCTTCTTTTTTAAGCTGACGTTCAACAACGTTCTGTGTTGCAATACCGGCATGGTCTGTACCAGTTACCCAAAGAGTATTGTCGCCCTTCATACGATGGTAGCGAACTACGATATCCTGTAATGTGTTGTTGAGTCCGTGTCCCATGTGGAGGACACCAGTTACGTTTGGAGGAGGAATGACGACTGTAAAATTGCCCTGACATTTTTCGCACTGACAATGTACAGGCGATGCTTCATCTGATGCAGGTTTAAAATAACCTTTAGAATCCCAGTCGTTGTAAATACGATCCTCAAATGATTTTGGATCGTAAGCTTTTTCTAATTCAATAGCTTTCATTTTCATTCCTCACTTGCTTTTTGAAAATAATTACACAAAAGTATAATGTTTTTTCATTTTGTAAACAAGAGAAGTTTTAAAGAGAAGGTTTAAAACTGAACGCAGATTATTGTTGTATAACTTATCTACGCTACAAAACAATAATCTGCGAACTTTGCGTCAATTCCTAGTAGAAAAATATCAGCACTTACTCGTCTAATGTAATTTTATTTCCTGTATACAAGAAATAATATCTACCTTTAGCTGCAATCAATTCATCGTGAGTTCCGCGCTCAATAATTTTTCCGTGTTCAAGGACAATAATTTCATCAGCATTACGAACAGTAGAAAGACGGTGTGCAATTACAAAAGTTGTACGACCACTCATCAAACCGTCCATACCTTTTTCAATCAATTTTTCAGTTCGAGTATCAATTGATGAAGTAGCTTCGTCCAAAACAAGAACAGGAGGATCAGCAACTGCTGCACGAGCAATGGCAAGTAACTGACGCTGTCCCTGACTGAGACTTGCACCATCCCCTGTAATTACTGTATCGTAACCATTTTCAAGATGGCGGATAAAATAATCTGCATTTGCAAGTTTTGCTGCTTCGTAAACCTGAGCATCTGAAGCTTCAAGATTTCCGTAGCGAATATTATCGCGAATAGTTCCAGTAAATAAATGTGTATTCTGTTGAACCATTCCAAGAGAACGGCGTAAAGCATCTTTTGAAATTTCGTTTAATGGAATGCCGTCATAAGTAATTCTTCCGTTTCCTTCGGCAACATCATAAAAACGAGAAAGTAAATTAATTGTAGTTGTTTTACCAGAACCGGTAGAACCTACAAGCGCAATTTTCTGACCAGGTTTTGCATGAATGTTAATATCAAACAAAACTGTTTTTTCCGGATTATAGGCAAAAGTTACATGATCAAACACAACTTCACCTTTAAGCTGTTTAAGGGAATTATCCGCAGGACTCTTCCATGCCCATTCCCCAGTTGCAGCATAAGATTGAACAAGGCGTAAATTGCCATCTTTCTCTTTTGCTTCATACGCATTTACAAGACCATATTTACCTTCGTCCACTTCCGGCTCTTCATCAATAATTGCAAAAATACGTTCAGCACCGGCAAGTGCATTCAAAACGCTGTTAGCTTGTTGACTCATCATCGAAATTGGCTGACTGAACGAACGAGTGTACTGCAAAAAGGCTGCAATTGTACCAAGATTCAAAGCTCCGGTAAACCAGTTCAAAAGACCTGGGTGATTTTGTCCACCAATCATAAAAAGAGCCCCAATAATTGCAACAACGGCGTACTGCATATGTGAAAGGTTATTTGTAAGAGGTCCCATAACGCCTCCAAAAGTCATAGCGTCTGTACCTGCTTTACGGAGATTATTATTCAAAACTTCAAATTCGGCAGTTGCTTTTGGCTCATGGTTGAAAACTTTAATAACCTTCTGTCCTTCAATCATTTCTTCAATGAAGCCGTTAAGCTGACCAATACATTTTTGATTTTCGCGGAAAGCTTTTGCAGACCGTTTACCAACAGCGGCAATCAAAAGTGAAATAAAGAACATTGTTATTACCATTACGGCAGTAAGCATAGGACTTAAAACAATCATCATTACAAAAACTGAAACTACAGAAATTACAGACGATAAAAGCTGAGGAATTGTATTACTCATCATTTCACGCATTGTATCTGTATCGTTTGTAAAACGTGACATAAGTTCGCCGTGTGTATGCGAGTCGTAAAAGCGGATTGGAAGCTTTTCGAGTTTACTGAACAAATCGTTTCTTACATTAAAAAGAAGATTTGTAGAGATGTAAATCATAAGACGGGAGTTGCAGTAAGAAGCCATAACTCCGAGTAAGAATAAACACATAACTCCGCCAAGCAATTTAGCAAATCCGCCCATAAGAGCAATAAACTCTGGAGAAGAAACTGCTGCTGTTCCACCTTCCGCAAACATTTTGGCAAGTGGAAGAATAAAATTATTAATTGCCGGTTTAATCAAATAACTTCCAACTACAGAAGCCCCGGAATTTATAATTACACAAAGGAAAACTACAAGCCACAAAGCCTTAAATTTTCCCATATATTCCAAAATACGACCAATCGTTTTTTTAGCATTCTTTGGTTTTGCAAAACCTTTTGTTCTTCCTGGACCTGGCATTACTCTTCACCTCCTGCTAAATCGGCATCTCCGCTACCCTGTTGCTGAGATTCAAATACCTCGCGGTAAATCTTATTGTTTTCCAGAAGTTCATCGTGAGTTCCAAAGCCGCTAATCTGCCCGTCATCAAGAACAAAAATAACATCAGCTTCTTTTACAGAAGAAATTCTCTGCGCAATAATGATTTTTGTTGTTTCTGGTGCAAGTTCTTTAAGTGACTTTCTGATTCTTGTTTCTGTTGCTGTATCAACTGCAGAAGTTGAATCATCAAGAATAAGAATTTTAGGATTTTTCAAAAGCGCACGGGCAATACAAAGTCTCTGCTTCTGTCCGCCAGAAACATTTACACCGCCCTGCCCCAGATTAGTTTCGTATTTTTCAGGAAATGACTGAACAAAAGAATCGGCATCAGCAGCCTGACAAGCCTGAATTATCTGCTCTTCTGTCGCATTTTCATTTCCGCTGCTTAAAATGATCACTGCCATGATGTTATATAACGGCACACTGCTGATGATCATCAGCGCTGTCAGAATACTGTCTCTTCCGTACAGCTGAGAAATATAGGTGACTCCCAGAAGAGC
>JAZLFF010000002.1:0-2242 GCA_045615645.1 Treponema sp. | reverse complement strand
TTTTTTAGAACAACCAGCCAATAAAAATGTAAATGTAAGTGTTGCGGCAACTGCCTTAGTTATCTTTTTCATGAGACCGATAATAAATTTAATCTGTATTTATTAAAAGTATCAGTTTTGTTAATTTTAATGGGTACAGTTGTGTAGCGGTTGATATTCAAAATACCTTTTTCATCATAGCTTTCTGCAAGATCATCTCTCTGACGGAGTTCTTCACAATGTGCAGCATACTTCAAGATTTACCCAACGGCTTAAGTTTGCCGCAGCCTGAACATAACGCATGTAAACTTCGTAATTCATAGGGGTTGCATCACTTTCCCATTTACTTACAGCCTGTGCTGTAACATAAGGCTGACACTGTTACTATATCTTACTCGAAAATAAATTCCTAACAATTTATTTTTGACAAAAACTCAACGGTTGGTTGGATTTTTGCATAATTTTACATTGCCTTATACAAAAATTATTATTACTTTTCATACTAGAAATCATGTTTGGAGAGAGTTTATGACATGGCAACAATTAATTATGTATCTGGTTGGAATTGGTCTGATTTATCTGGGAATTAAAAAGAAACTGGAGCCTGCGCTTTTAATTCCATTGGGATTTGGAGCAATTCTTGTGAATCTTCCCGGATCTTCTTGTGGGAATGGAATAATTCAGTGGCTTTTTGAAAAAGGAATTAAGGCTTCTGAAGCTATGCCAATTCTGTTGTTTATTGGAATTGGTGCAATGTTAGATTTTACACCTCTTATAAAAAATCCAATTCTATTTCTATGCGGACTTTTTGCACAGACTGGTATTTTTATAGCAATCTTTCTTGCTCATAAGCTTGGTTTTGCATTAAATGATGCAATTTCCATAGGAATAATTGGAGCTGCCGATGGACCTACTGCCATTCTTGTTTCAAAATCCCTTAATTCTCAATATTCAGGACAGATTACTCTTGCCGCCTATTCCTACATCGCCCTAATTCCACTTATTCAGCCTTTTGCAGCAAAGCTAATTACGACCAGTAAGGAAAGAAAAATACCTGCTCAGGCAATCAACCAAAAGCAAATATCAGTTTTTGTGCGTATTGCATTTCCAATAGCCGTAACATTTATTACAGGATTCATTTCACCTCAATCTGCTCAACTTGTAGGCTTTATTATGTTTGGAAATTTGATTCGAGAATGTGGAGTTTTAAATCTTATGGCAGAAACTGCAAGAACAACTCTTACAAATCTAATTACAATTCTTCTTGGAATTACAATTTCCTTTACCCTTAAGGCTCAGGATTTTGTTCAGAAAAAAGAAGATAAATCCATTAATAGGTATGGCTGGAGTTTCTGCTTTTCCAATTGCTTCCCATATATGTCAAAGAGTTGCCAGTGAAGAAGAATCTTCTAATATTATTTTGATGGAAGCGGCTGGCGCAAATGTTGCAGGTCAAATTTGCTCTGCGGTTATTGGCGGACTATTTATTGGTTGTAAATTATTTTAATGACTGAAGTTTGCTTTATAAAGCATACAAGGTCGTCCGCCAGTGCTGTAATTTATGTCTTCCACAATCTGCTTTTCTTTTACAAGATAGTTTAAATAGTTGCGGACTGTAACAATGGAAACGCCAAGTGCGGTTGCTATCATATCTACTGTTTGCCAGGAATCTGTTTTTGAAAAATATTCCTGTACACGGTTTAATGTAGTTTTTTGAATTCCTTTAGGAAGGTTTGCAGTTATATCAGCTGAAGATTTTGTATTTGGCGCTGGATTTGCCATAAAACTGTCTATGCTGTTTTGGTCCAGACTCTGGGCACCTTTTACAACGGAGATTTTAGATTTAAATTTTTCAAGGGAAATATTGAATCGTTCAAAGGCAAAAGGCTTTATAAGATAATCTAAAACTCCAAGGTGCATAGTTTCTTCGATTGTAGAAGTGTCGTTGGCGGCGGTAATCATAATTACCTCAGAATCAATTTTGAGCTGGCGGATTCTTTTTAGGGTTTCAACACCATCCATAATTGGCATAAAAACATCAAGAAGAATTAAATCGGCTTTCTGATTTTGCAGGAATTCTATAGCTTCGTTTCCATTTCTGCAGGAACCAGCAATAGTGAATCCTCCGCTTTTCAAAACGTACTGTTCGTTTATCATTGCAACCATTGGATCATCATCAACAATTAAAACTGAATAATTCATCTTGTTTCCTCCGCAATCTTGCAGTTTATAAATTTACCATAAAGCTGGTTCCAATTCCTAC
>JAZLFF010000001.1:0-15767 GCA_045615645.1 Treponema sp. | reverse complement strand
TTTATGGTTGCTTTTAAATTCGGTCATGTTGGCAGGAAAAATGTTCAAATCAAAACCGCCAGCTGCTGCCTTTTCCTTACAAACGCGGCACATTGCTTCCGATAAATCTGTTCCATCTGCCATAATTCCATGTTCTGCAAGGTAAAGAAGAACCGCACCAGTTCCACACGCAATATCAATTACGCCACCGCTGCCATATTCACGCGCAAAATCCAGATAAAATTCCTGAAATCCCTCGTGTGCATCGTGTTCTTTGTACATTTCGTTCAAATACAAATCATAATTTTCTGCAACATCATCATAATCGTGCAAATCCATTTTTGCCTCCTAAAAAACTCCGCGTTGTCGACAGAGCCTCATCTTTATGATTCAACTATATCAGGGAAAAATTATAATGTATAACGACTTATTTTTGAAGAAAATTCAACTGTGAGTTGGAAAATTAAACTAAAGGCTCGACTTCTTTTGGATTTTCTGTATGTTCGCCAATTATTTTTTCCATAAAAATTACACTGTACCATCGGTTAAACTTAAATCCGCACTGATGATATTCGGCAACTTTTTTGTAGCCCATTTTTTTGTGGAATTTTGGACTTGCATGTGTTAAATATTCATCTTCTTTTTTGATATAAGTAATTCCTGCATAAATGTTCAGTACGCCTTGTGCTTTAAGAAGATTTTCAAGCTTTTCTAAAAGTGTACGACCAATTCCCTGCCCGCGAAAATCCTTGTGAACATAAATAGAAGTTTCAACACCCCAAGCGTAAGCTGCCCGCGTTCGGAATCTGCTGGCATAAGCATATCCAACTGGTTTTCCATCAACTTCTGCAACGAGATATGGATAAATTTTGACTGTATTTTCAATTCTGAGCGAAAATTCTTCTACGGTTGGAACTTCCCATTCAAAAGTGATGGCGGTGTTTTTTATGTAGTAAGAATAAATATCTAAAAGTGAAGCTGCGTCGCTAACTGTGGCGCTACGTATTGTAATTTTGGAATCCATTTTATTGTATCTCCTTACAGTAAAAACGCTTTTCATATAATCATTCTATTATATTGTTTGAGTAAAGTCATTAAAGGGAAGAATTAATATATGGTAGAAAAAGTATTTCAGCGCAGGGTATGGAGCACCGAAGGCTTTAGCCTGAGAAGACCGCAGCGAACGAAGTGAGCGAGGACTTTGAGCGTTAGCGAAGTGCGGAACACCCGTTAAGCGCCCCGTATAAAAGTATAATAAAATACACTAAAATAACTGTTTAATAATATTGACATTTATTTTTTCCAATTATACTATACATGTAGCGAGGTGACTATGAACGAAACTTTGAAATATCTTCGGGAATTGAATCATTTTACACAGACGGATGTGGCGGATTTTTTGGGGATTTCGCGGCAGATGTATATTAAGTATGAAAATGGTGAAGTGGAGCCGCCTGTTTCTGTTGTAAAAAAGCTCAGTGATAAGTATGGAACCTCGTATGATGTGATTATTGATGATAGGCATAAGAATTTTAAGTACAAAACTAAACATGAACCGGAACCTGAATTGAAAATTGCTTCTCCAAGTCCGGCGTTTCTTGCTTCTAATAATTATTCCAAGGCGTATGAATATGCGAGTAAGCTTATGTATGATGAATTATTTAAGCTTTTGGGTGCTGTTGTAAAATTTATGGAAGAAAAACGGGAAAAACCGCAAATTAAGAAAATGACTAAGGAAGAAAGTCTGGCCATTTTGAAAAAAATAAACGGTTGTATAAAAAGAGAGTCTTTTGATTATAAACAGGAATTATATGATTATCTTGATGAACGTTATGGAGAAGGACTTTCTACTCAAAAAGATAAAAAATGGGAGGGAAACTAAATGAGTTTAAAAGTATTTTTTGATACAAATGAAGTGATTAGTCTGGCACTTGAAAGAAATTCATCACATGATATTTTATGTAAATTATTTAATGATGTTATAGAGAAAAAATTTAAAGGCTATGTAACAGGCCATTCTCTAACTGACTTTTTTTATATTACTAGAAAAGAAATTTCCAAAGAAGACCGTCACCAGTTTTTACTGATGATTGCAAACAATTTTACAATTCTTACAGAACCGAACAGCGCGTTTTTATCTGTATTGAATGAAGCAGATTTTTTTGATTTGGAAGACGGACTTCAGATGCAATGCGCAAAAGATGCTGTACTTGATTACATTGTTACAGAAAATGTTGATGACTTTAGGAACTCGAAAGTGCAGGTGCTTACGGCAGAAGAGTTTAACGCAATGTACGAGACAATGTAGAAGTTATTTATTGCTGTTCAACACATTATCTAGTAAATACTGAGCCACGCCATCTTCATCGCAGGAAAGTGTGTGTGCGGTGGCAATGGCTTTTACTTCTGGAATTGCGTTCGCCATGGCAACGCCAACTCCAGTTGCTTTTAGCATTCCAATGTCGGCAAAATCGTCACCGAAGGAAATCATCTGGGCGGTAGGAATGCTAAAATGTTTTTCTAAAAAAGCAACGGCATTTTCTTTTGTTGCTGATTTTGGACTAAACTTGTACCACGGAATGTCGCTGAAAAGAATTGCACTGCAGTTTGGAAAATCGGCAATTATTTTTTGAGCTTTAGCTGAGTCCGATGTTTGAACACAAAATTTCATAGCGGGTTCTTTGAAATCTGTAAAATCGTTGAAAGTGGCTTCCGGCATGTATTGAGTAGTTTTATTTTCTGTACGGTTCCAGAAAAAATCATCGAGTGTATCTACCGTCATTTCGGCATCTGGACCACAAACTTCGTAAACTTTTGCAAAAAGTCCTCGGGTTTCCTCCAAACTAAACGATTCGGCGTGAATCAATTCGCCTTTGTAATAAATTGTTGCACCGGCATTGCAAATCCATAGTTCAGGATTAACTGCATCGGTAAATTGTTTTATTCTAGTTGTTCCGCGGCTTGTACAAAAACCAACTAAAATCCCCTGGGCCTGACATTTTTTGAGTGCATCAATATTTTTTTGGGAAAGGCTTCCATCTGAATGAAGCAATGTTAAATCTAAATCGACAAGGACAATTTTTATGTTCATTTAAATATAATAATGTGTAAGTTATGTTTTTTGCAAGGAGATCTGATTTCCTTCTTCCCATTGATTTCAAAAAAACTTGCTATAAGTAAAAGATATATTTATTATAATTAGTATAAGCATTATTTATGGATTGCTTCGTCGTCATTACGAGCGGAGCGAAGCAATCCATTCGGAGTTTTTATGATTTCAGACCTTAATCTTTTACACGTTTTTTATACTGTTGCCACATGTGGAAGCATTTCCGCCGCCGCAGAAAACCTGCACGTAAGTCAGCCGGCAATAAGTCAACATATTAAAAACCTTGAAGAACAAACTGGCTTTTCCGTTTTTATCCGTAATAAAAAAGGTGTTAAACTTACAAACGAAGCGCTGGAAATTTTTAATTACTGTAAAACAATTTTTAAACAGGTGGATTCACTTAATCAAACACTTGCCGACATGAGCACGCTTGATTCGGGCATTTTGAACATTGGTGCTTCCGACACAATCTGCAAATATTATCTTATTGATAAGCTTAAAGGATTTGAAAAGCTTTATCCTGGAATTCGCTACCGTGTTACAAATTGTACAACAAGTGAATCACTGCAACTTCTTAAAAATAAAGATGTTGATATTGCATTTGTTCACGCGCCGGTTCAATCTAAAGATTTTACTTTTCAAGAATGCTTACAGTTGGAAGATTTTTTTGTATGTGCATACGATTTTGACGATAGTGGAATAAAATCCCTTGCCGACCTTACGCGCTACCGAACGCTACTTTTGGAAGATTCCAGCCATAGCCGCCAATTTTTAGATGCAAATCTTTTACGGTATGGAGTTACGTTAAAACCAAAGTTTGAACTTGCCTCGCTTGATCTTTTAATCGAATTTGCCAAAAAAAACATGGGAATTATTTGTGTAAGCAAGCAATACATTCAGAAAGAACTGGAAAATAAGGAATTAAAAATTATCCAGCTGCCAGAAAAACTGGATACGCGAGCAATTTCTCTGGCAGTGGATAATGATTATGTTTCTAATGCAGCACAAAAATTTGTGGAGTTTGTAAAAAAATAGACTGCTGTTGAAACTATCTATTAATTTAATTCAACATCACCAACGTTTGTCTTTACAAAGATTTTTGTTCTTGAAGAAGTATTGCTCAAGTATTGGCGTTTACAGAATCTCCCTCCAACTTCCACGTTTCCCACATTAGTAGATGCATCAATATTATAACTATCCAAGTCCGTAATACCAGAAACTTCCACATCTCCAACATTATTTTCAATTTTTATAGAAGGCGTATTTACCGCTTTCACCAAAATATCGCCAACGTTATTTTTTACGTCAAAATCATTGCAGTCAAAATCAGAAATTGTGATGTCTCCTACATTGTTTACAATTTCAACTTCATCCAGATTAGCAAAACGAGGAATTGTGATGACAATTGTACAGCGAGAATTGCCAGTGTTATTCAAATTCTTTGGACCTTTCTGTTTAATTCGAAGGCAGTCCCCGTTTACTTCGTAAATTGGTTCAAGATATGAACGGTTGTAGTGACATTCAAGCGAATATTCACTTCCTGTTTTTACAGTAATATTAGAAACGTGTGTATTCAAATCGATATTTTTGAAAGAAGAGAAAGTAGCGTTTATTGAACCGGATGTTCTTGTTCTAGATACGCTTCCATCTTTTCCAGGTTTTCCATCTTTTCCATCAACGGAAATTTCCCAACCATCTTCGTCTTCTAAATCTTCTTCATTGTTGTCCCACTGAAATTCAAAATTGTTATCCGAAATAAAATCTTTCACTTTGGTTTTAAAATTTCCAATATGATAGAAAGAACCAAAACAAATGCAAGCGATTGTAAGAACCGAAATAATAATAAGATAAATTGATTTTTTCATAGTTAGTCGTTGTCCTTTCCTTTTTTAGAAGTTAAGATTATCTTGAGTAATGGGAACAAAACTCCGGCAATTGGCCAGATAATCCAGGTGATGTACCATTTGAAGGTAATAAAGCTTACACAAAGATAAATGCAAGTTATTGTTGGCCAGAAGCATTCTATGATTGCTTTTTGTGTTGGAGTTGCATAAGTTACAGGTTCTTCTTGTGTTGTATAAGTGGATGATTCCGAAACTCCTTCCCAGAAAAAGGATTCTGTGTTTAATCCAATCAATTTTTCGTAAGCATGTTTTTCTTTTTTTGCAGTAACAAGAAGGAAAACTCCAGCTGAAACGAAGTAAAAAAGAAATGCACCAGAAAGAATCTCCAAAATTGAATAACTACTGTCGCCAAAAATAATTGCCGGCATAACACAAGTAACGCAAAGTAGAATGCCAACCGAAGTTTTTATACTGTATGTAGAAGTAAAATCTCTTTTTTTGGATTTGATAAAATCAAGATTTACAGGATCGATGGCACACGCTTCGTTGTTGATGAATTTATAATCCTCTGTTGCATTTTTTGCCAGAATAAAAAGAGAAACTCCAACTGCAATCAGGAAGAACATAAGTCCAACACCGATTTTTTCAGAGAAATTAAATGCGTTGGAAATAATAGGACCGGTTACGCAAGAAATACAGCAGGCAATTCCACTGGCAAGAAATAATCCGCGGTTTTTACAAGCCTTCAAATATCCAGTAATTTCGTCCATTGTGAGTTTTCTGCGGTTGATATTGATTTTCTGGTTAGTTTTGAAAATGTCATCAATTCCCAAATCTGCTGCAAGCTCTTCCAAATTTCCAAATTCCGCAATAACTGTACCAACGGCTTCGTTTTCAGATTTGCCTTCGCGAATAAGTTCGGTGTATTTGTCTTCCATCATTTGACCAAGCTCGTACTTTGCTTTAAGTATAGCTTCTGTTTGTGGCAGATTTTTGAACATTGATTCCAGATAATTTCTAATAGTTTCCATAATTTTCTCCGTTTATTTTGCTATAAAGTGTTCTACAACTTCTTTTGTAAGGTTCCATTCATCACATTTTTCTTTGTAATAAGTTAAACCTTTGGAAGTGATTTTATAATACGTTCTGCGTTTTCCGTTTTCAGCGGCCTGTGAATAAGATTCAATAAAACCGTTTGCTTCCATTCGTGTAAATGCAGAATAAAGTGTTGTTTCTTTAATGATATATTTTTCGTTTGTAAGAGCCTTAATTTCCTTTGAAATTTCATATCCATAGGAAGGACCTTTTTGCAAAAGAAAAAGAATCATCGTATCATTGTAACCACGAATAATGTCGCTACTGATAGAAATCATTTATCCTCCGACTGTCGTACTATGACTGACGTACTACGGCTGTCGTGGTAAAATATAATGCGGATAAAGAATTGTGTCAAGAAATTTTTTTTATTTGTTTTCTTTTGATGAAATTTGATTGTTCAATTTATTATTAAGTTCCATTTCTTTGTGAATGTCATCCAAAGCGTAAACAGCTTTTTTGTCTTTAAACTTATCTGCCAATTCAATCATCAATTTTTCTGCTTCAGAAAGATTTCCCTTTGCTTGAATAATTAACGCAGCATTATATCCGGCAGCAAAAATATTGTATTGTTTATAAAGAGAAAGATATTTGTCTAAAGCTTCATCGAGTTTATTTTTTGAAGCTAATTCTTTAGCAGGCTTCATTAAATCTTTATATTCTTTGTCGTCTAAAAGAGTTAAATATTTTGTTTCTTCGTATGGCTGCAATTCTTTCATAATTTGATTAATAAGGTAATCAAGTTCATATCTTACAATACTGTATGCGTCTGGAAGAGGTTCATCAGCACTAATTCTTGAAGAGTGTTCACTTATTTCTTTTGTTTTTGAGCAGATAATTTGATATGAGTTTGAATCAATTACCTGATAAACGATTGTTAAATTTACATTTCGACGATGCGAGTATTCTACATTTCCTTCATCATCCTCTTTTTCAAAAACTTCTTCATCAGTTTTAAACTTAGAGATGTAGCCTGTAAGGTAACAATCAGCTGGAACTGCAGTACCATTTTCCAAAGCACGTAAAACTGCACTAGAACTAATTACGTCCATATAATTTGAATCAATAAGTTTGTCTGTTAAAGTTGAAGTAAGATGCTCGGCAATATCAATTCGTGGATCTTTTCTATCGGTAAAAATAAACTTCAAAATTTTTACAAATTCATTATTATCAGCTGATGACGGTTTTGAAATTTGAAATGGAATTACGGAAATAGAATTTGCTCCACGTAAATCTAACTCTGCAGGCCGTTGAACTTTCATAGAAATGGATGTAGCACAACTTGCTAATAAAAGTATTCCTGCACACAAAAGGGATGAAATTAGAATTTTTTTCATTTTCGTCTCCAAAATCTGAATTAAATATAATTTTTATACTTGTAATATTGTGATAAAATACTAACAGATATCAACTAATATTTCCATTATTCGCGAGGTTTTTATGGCTAGTGAAATTGAATTGAAAATTCCGTTGTCGGCAGTAGAATACGAATCACTTTATAATTCAATATGGATAAATAAAAATGTTACAGAGATTACAATTCTTGATGCAGATAATAGAGAAGTATTAAAAACGGATGAATATTATTCTAAATATAAAACATTGGAAGAGCGTAAAAAAAATGGAGAACCTCCAGTAATTCGAATTCGTACGGAAATTGTAGCTGATGAAAAAAAATCATTTTTTACGATAAAAGTTAAGAAAATAGAAAATGGTCTTGAAATAAACAAAGAAGATGAAACATTTATAGAAAATGCTGAAGTTTTGCGCGAACTTTTTAAAGAAGCTGGCTATTGGAACTGGTTTTATAAAGAAAAAAAGGCAGTTTCGGCGCATTGTAGTTTAGTTGATTTTAACGATACAGTTTTTCACGTTGAGCTTGTTGTGGTTAATGGTCTTAAATATGTAGAAATTGAAGTAACAGGAGATAATTTACAGGAAGAATCAGTAAAAAAAGCTTTGGAAATGTTTGTTTTAAAACTGGGATTATTACCAGAAAAAAAAGATGAACGTTCGTGGTATAAAATTATTTCTGAAATGAAAAGTATATAATTTGGGGGGAAATCCATTTTTAAAATCTATTTATAATATCATTTGATAGGTTTATAATTTGTATAGAGGATATTATGAAATACTCAATTACTGGAAAAGAAAACATTACTTTTAATAATAATGCATTTTATTGCGTTGGAACTGGACGAATGGGGCTTGCTTTGCAGAAGCAATATTACGAACAGTTGAAGTTTGTGCAGGAAAAACTTGGATTTGAACATATTCGCGGGCACGGACTTTTTTGTGATGATATGTCTATTTATCATGAATATGATGCGGAAACTAATTTTTTTGTAACTGATAAAACTAAACCTGAAAATATCCGTGTTGAATATTGCTGGACTTATCTTGATATGGTGATGGATTCCTACAAGGAATTAAAGATTCGTCCTTTTTTGGAGCTTGGTTTTATGCCTAAGGCCATGGCCAGCGGGGAGCAGACAATTTTTTACTGGAAGGGAAATGTAACTCCGCCAAAGGATTATTCTCGATGGATAGCTCTTGTTCAAGCTACTTTGGAACATTTAATTGAACGTTATGGACGAGATGAAGTTGTTACATGGCCGGTGGAAGTTTGGAATGAGCCTAATCTTCCGGGATTTTGGAAAGATTCTGATATGAAAGAATATTTCAAACTTTATGATTTAACTTCGCGAGCTGTAAAAGAAGTAGACGAACGGTTTAAGGTTGGAGGACCGGCAGTTTGTGGTGGAACTGATAAAGAATGGATTACCGCTTTTTTGGAATTTGTTCGCGATAAAAAGTGTCCGCTCGATTTTGTAAGTCGTCATCATTATACAACTGCAAATCCAACTCCAAACGGCCATTACGGCTACCCAAAATTGCACGATAAAGCTCTTTGTTTTGAACAGTTGGATTCAACTCGCGGAATTGTAGATTCGTTTACAGAATTTAAGGGAATGGACATAAACGTTACGGAATACAATACTTCTTACATTCCAAACGCACCAGTTCACGATACAAACTTGAATGCCGCGTACATTGCAAACATGCTTTCTACTTTCGGCGACAATCATAAATCTTATTCATACTGGACTTTTGGTGATATTTTTGAAGAATGGGGTGTTCCGTATACTCCGTTCCATGGCGGATTTGGTCTTGTTGCAAACGGACTTATTCCAAAGCCAACTTTCTGGACTTTTGCATTTTATAAAAAGCTTACAAAAGGTTATGAAAAGTGTGTTTTACGTACGCCGGAATGTGTTGTTGTTAAGTGCGAAGATGGAAGTTTCCGAGGTGTTGCCTGGAATGTTGATACAGAAATGACAGGTTCAGAGCTTGAGCTGGAAATTGAGTTACCGATTAAAGATGATTTTTGTCTTTTAACTGAACTTGTTGATGAAGAAGTTTGTAATCCGGCAAAGGTTTGGCACGAGCTTGGTGAACATGCAAATCCTGGAAAAGAAGAAATTGAGCTTTTGCGCCAGAGTGCTAATCCTCTTGTAAAAACTGCGCGCATTGAAAATAAAATTCAGTTGCAGCTGAAGGAAAATGCGGTTTGCTATTTTGAAGTGAAAAAAGCTCCAATTGTGAGTGACCGTGGTTTTAATTACGGAAGATTGGAGTAGGAAAAATGAATAACGGAAAGATTTCGAAAGTTGCGCTTGTTGGATTGGGCGCTGTTGGTGCGGTTGTTGCGTCTGAGTTACAGACTGTTCCGGGGCTTGAGCTTTTTTGCGTTGTTGACGGTGAAAGGAAGGCGCGTTACGGTGCGAACGGAATTTTTATTAATGGAAAAAGGCAGGATTTTAATCTTGTAACGCCAGATAAAGTGCCGGAAGTTGATTTAGCCATTATTGCGACAAAAAATCTTCAGATTGAACAGGCACTTTCCGAACTTTCGCGCGCCGTAGGAAAGGAAACAATGCTTCTTTCGCTTTTGAACGGTATTCAGTCGGAAAAGGAAATTGAAAAAGTTTATGGCGCCGCGCGAACACTTTACGGTTTTATAATCAATATAACTTCTGTAAATCTTAGCGGAAAAATTGAATGCTCAAGCAACGGAACAATCGTTTTTGGCGAAAAAGATAATTCGCATACCGAGCGTGTGCAGGCGGTTGAATCGCTGTTTGAGGCGGCCGGAATCAGTTATAAAAATCCGGAGAATATTCAGCTTGAAATGTGGAAAAAGTTTTTAATAAATACGACATTTAATTCTGTTGGCGCAATGTGCCGTTCGCCGTACGGTGGTTTTAAAAATGTGGAGCTTCAGGAGCTTGTTCGAAAAATTGGTGCAGAAGTGATTGCTGTTGCTAATGCCGAAAAAATTCCGTTAACACGTGAACTTTTGGAAGATGACATCAAACTTACCTGCAGTTACACACCAACCGGAAAGTGTTCAATGCTTCAGGACATGGAAGCTGCCCGCCAGACAGAAAATGATTTTTTCTGCGGAACTGTAATGCGCCTTGGAAAAGAGCACAATATTCCAACGCCTTACTGCGAGTTTATGTTTCAACTTTTAAAAGGCACAGAACTGGCAAGAATGGTATAATAGTTTTAGGAGGCAAGAATGGAAGTTCTTAAAATTGAAAATCTGACAAAGACTTATCCTGAGTTTAAGCTCGACGGCGTTTCGTTTAGTATGGAAGAAGGTTCTATTATGGGATTTATTGGTCGCAATGGAGCTGGAAAAACTACGACAATGAAATCTATGCTGAAATTTGTTCATCCGGATTGTGGAAATGTTTTTATTAACGGCTACGATATTTCTAAGGATGAATTGAAGGTAAAAGAAATTATTGGGTTTGTTAGTGGCGCGGATTGTTTTTACAACGGCGTTACAATTAAAAAGGTTTCTTCGGTAACTTGTAAGTTTTTTAAGAACTGGAATGAAAAGCTTTACCGCGAACTTTTGCAGAAATTTAATCTTGATGAAAATAAGAAAATTAAATCGCTTTCGGCTGGTATGAAGATTAAGTATCAGGTTGCAATTGCTATGAGTCATGATGCTAAGCTTTTGATTCTTGATGAGCCGACTAGTGGGCTTGATCCTGTTAGTCGCGACGAGCTTGTTATGCTTTTTAATGATTATGTTGCCGACGGAAAGCACAGTATTCTTTTTTCAACTCATATTACTTCTGATTTGGAAAAATGTGCAGATTATGTAACTTATATTAAAAATGGAAAAATTATTGCCAGCTCCGAGATTAAAGCTTTTGAAAACGGATGGCTTTTGGTTGAGGGCAGTGAAGGCGATTTTTCGGAGGAAGATAAGGCTAAGTTGTGCGGATATTATGCTCATAAGGGTGAAGCTGAGGGCATGATTAAGGTTGAAGATAAGGCTTGTTTTGAAGGTAGAAAGCTTGAAGTTCGGAAGCCTAGTCTTGAAGAGATAATGGTTCATTTGGAAAGATAGGATGGGGTGCTGATATGGGAAAATATTTACTAAAAGAAATAAAACTTTGTTTGAATCCTGTTAATTATTTGTTTTTTGGTCTTGTTTTGATGTTTTTGATTCCAAACTATCCATGCTACGTTCCATTTTTTTACATTTGTCTTGGAATTTTCTTCATCTTTAATAATGGCGAAATTAACCGCGATATTCAGTATTCGCTTATTCTTCCAATTACAAAAGCTGATATTGTAAAATCGCGCTGCTGGATTGTTGCGGTTTACGAAATTGCTTCAATTATTGTTTCTATTCCGCTTGCTTTTTTAATGCACAAAATTTTTCCACAGGGAAATCTTGCCGGAATTGATGCGAATGTTGCTTTTTACGGCCTGCTCTTAATAGAAATGACAGTTTTCAATTTTGTTATGTTCAAACGATTCTACAAAAAAGGTGAAAAACCAGGAATGCCTTTCTTTATTGCAGCAATTGTTTATTGGGTCGTTTATCTTTTTTTAGAAGCTCCAATCTGGATAAAAAATATGCTTAATATTGAGTTTTTCCTAAGAATGGATTCAACAAAACCAGAAGATTTACTTTACCAGCTGCCAGTTCTCGGAGTCGGAATTGTAATTTTTGTTCTCGGCTGGATTTTAACCTACAAAGTTTCCGCTAAAAAGTTTGAAAAGGTTGATTTGTAGGATAGGATTAACTCAATGCTGCTTTCATGTATTCTTCTTTTGGAATCATAAGTGACTGAAGCGTTTGGATAGTTGATTCTGAAAGAGAAAGAGAACCTTCGTATTCGCGGCCGGCTTTTTCAAACTGTTCAATTTTTGGAGCGGCAAAGGCGGCTGCAATAGGTTCGTTCAAAAGTGGTGTTTCTGGAACGTAAACTGTTGTAAGGTTACCAAATGCGTTTTTTACCTGAAGGTCTAATCCTTCAAAATTATGCTCGTAATTAGGGAATCCGCAGCCGCAAATTATAACTGTGTGCATTTTTGTAAAATCAACTGATGAAACGTGACGTGTTGAACCATCTTCCTTAATTTCTGCTTGCTTTTGAACTAAAGGAATTGTTCTGTCGAGAACAGCTTTAAGATGAGAAGGCATTCCGTAACAATAAAGTGGAAAACTCCAGATGATTATATCTGCATTAACATAAAGTTTAAGAATATCGTTCTGTTTATCTTTTATTACGCATTCTCCATTTCCAATTTTCCAGCAGCCAAAGCATCCGCGACATGGAGCAATTTTTTCTTCAATAACATTAATCACATCAACCTTGTGCTGTCCGTCAGCGTTCAATCCGCGTAAAAATGCGTTTGTGAGTACCATTGTGTCACTTTTCTTTTTAGGACTTCCGTTTAAAACTAAAATATTCATAATCATGCCTCCTGTTTTTTGAGAATAACATAGAAGCCATGATTATGAAAGCTACTTATCGTAGAGAAGAAATTACAAGATGATTTACGGTTAATGGATTTAAAATCAATTTGAGCTGGCCGTTTTTTGGAGAAACAGTTTTTTCTACCTTACGAATTTCTGTTCCTGAATTATCAAGAACGTATTGTTCAACTTGGAAACAGTCGTATTCTGAAAGGTCTATGGAAACTTCGGTACAATCGTGAATTTCTTTATTTGTAAGGATGATGTGAAGTTTTCCGTCTGTGTTATTTTCTGCCACAAAAGAAGAAACAATGTAATCGTTACTTGAGGTTGAGTGAACAAGGTTGTCGCCAAAATAACCGTCGTTGTCATCATAATTTGTGAACATATTTATTGCAGCAAATTGATAATCAGCTTTGTCGAATGCCCAAATTGATGCAAAGTAAACTTCGTATTCGGCAAGTACGCCAAGAAAATCCGCTTGTGCAATTGCGCCGGAAATGTCTGTACCGCCGCCAAAGTCGTATTCGGTAAATGCAATTTTTGTACCCGGATAAAACTTTTGGATGGAAGATTGTAAGTTTGGAAGAAGAGGGAAAAATTGAGAGCCACCGTCTGCAATCCAACTGTTTTCTTTGTAATCTGGGTCGTACAGTGAACGAACGGCGTTAATTCTTGCCTTGATACAGTCATCATTATCGAAGTGTTCACATTTTCGGATTCCACAGCTTCCACGTGCTTCTGTGTAATAATGCAAATCAAGAACATCTAAAAGTCTTTTACCGTATTCAGTTTCGGCTTCCTTCATTTTATCGAGGTAATATTCAATAAACCAATTATATTTATAGAAGGATTTTGCCTGCAGTAATTTCCAGTCGGCTCCTAAAGCAACGTAAGAAGAATATCCAAAAAGTGAAGGTCCAAAAACGTCTGCATTTGGGTCGAAGTTCTTTACAGTTGCGGCAAGACTTATTGATTTTTGGATAAGGTCGTTGGCGTAAAGAGGTTCTCGTTGAATAAGTGAATGAGTGTACTGCCAGAGTGCAGGTTCGTTATCTAGTGCGTAGGCTTTAAAACCGGATGCAGAATCAGATTTACCAATTTTTGTGCCAAGATAGTTCAAATATTCATCAGTATAAATAACATTGTCTGATTTATCTGGCTCAATAAGGAAATCTCCATTTTTGCGGTTTTCAATTTTGCACCAGTCTTTTCCATCAAGAAGATTTTCCTTTGTCATTTTTCCGTTACTGTTTGCAACGTAACCGGCCATTTGAAGTGTAAGCAAAGTGTATGGAATTGACCATAATTTTGCGTTGCGAGAAACATTTAGTGCTGGACCGCCTGGAACTTGTTTAAAATCTGTGCGGACATTTTGGACTAAATAATCATCTGAAGAATTGTACCAGTCTGAGCCTGCGTTTGAAAGGTTATTTTCCCAGTTGTAAGCAGTAAGTCTGTTTCCGCCAAGTCGAATTGATTTTGGATGAACGAAATTTAGATTTGCGCCGTCGTTAATGCCAAAAATATACGGAGAAATTGGTTTTTTGGGAGAATTAAAATCAATAGAAATTTGAATTTTATTTTTTACAATTGCTGTTTTTGTGTTTGAAGAGGCACAGGAAACAAAGGTCATAATAATACCTGTAAGAAGTATACAAATTTTTTTTACTTTCATAAATATTCCTATTTAAACATTGGGTTTAAAGGTAATGGTGAAGGTATTGAATTTTACCTTCGCTATATTATTACTTTGTATTTACTTAAAACGCAAGTAAAAAGTTATTATATTTAGCTAATTTTATTTGCATGAAAATATTATTAAAAAGTGTAGTTTTTTTTTACATGGATTTATATTATTTTATAATTAAGTAAGAAAATGGAGTTCAAACTATGGTAGACAATATTCAGATTCAAAAAGAAATAAAAAAAGCTATGCAGGAGCTTAATCAAAAGGAAGTTTATTCGGAGGCAATTCTTGCAAAAAAAATAAGAGAAAATGCAAAAATTGACGGAAAGAAAAAAGCTGGAATTGCTATGAATGACTTGGAAAAGGTTTTGGCTGAATTTGAAGAGGAAGGAATTTTTTATGAACTGCATCTTAATTCGGCAAATGATTTGTTAATTAAAAAAGGTGGGGCAACAAAATTTTTGGAAGGTGATGCCCGTCGTCGCCGTCAGAGTAGTGAAAAATCTATGACTATTTTTACAAATAAAGATCTTCGTAAGTAGCGGAGCGAGCCGGCATACGCCATAATAAATCACAACTTTAATGACCGGTCACGCATCCCATGTTACAATAAAAACGAGGTTGTAAAATGCAAAAGTACATGCGCGTTCAGGGTAGAGAAATATCTTTTAAAACTCAAAAACCGGCTGGATTGTTTGCTCTTTGCTGGCGTCGGATTCGTGACGGTATTTTTTCTGCGCAGGATGAAGAAAAATTTCGCGCGCTGGACAAATGGTTTCGTGAAAATCTACCGGTGCCGCCTTTTTATGATGAAAATTTTAAGGGTGAGGTGCTTCCAATCACATGGTTTAAAACTGACTGCCCGGGCGAAATGAAAGCAAAAACTCAGGAAATTATTGATTTGCTCGATAAATACAAAATTCCATACGATGTTGTTTATTCAGATTACGTTGGCCGCATAGTTTACGAGGATGATTTTCAAATTGGAACTTTGCCACCGGAGACGGAGATTTTGCCGATTGAGCGTGAACAACTGCCACAAGTGCTCGAACTTATTCACAAAAGTTTTGCAACTGTTGCGGCAAATCTTGGGCTTACTCGCGAAAACTGCCCGGGTCACACTTCGTTTATGCCGATGGAAAAGCTTGAAAACTTTTTTGACTGGGGCCTTTTGATGTACGGTTTTTATGAGGATAAAGAACTTGTCGGTTATTTTATGCTTGCCAAACAGGAAGATGGTCATTACGATTTAAACAA